>JAJYHK010000018.1 GCA_021784815.1 bacterium
TAAGCCGTACCGGAGGAGTCGCATAGTGGTCTAGTGCAGCGGTCTTGAAAACCGCCGTGTCGCAAGGCACCGTGGGTTCGAATCCCACCTCCTCCGCATTGACAACTTATTATCGGCGTTGACCCGTAATGCCGAGAGTTTTGTGCGACCCACAAGGCTCACGCAGTATCTACTATTCCCCGCAATCTGTGCACAGGCGAGGCTTCCGGCGCGCGAAACATGCACGAACCCTGCTATCATTTATTCAAGCATGCCACAGAAAGCACTATTCGAATGGGAAGGAAGGGAGTACGAGCAGCGGGAACGAACGCCCGATTGGTATTGGGCGCTCGGCATCATCGCCCTCGCCTGCATCGCTGCGGCTGTGTTGCTTGGCAACTACCTCTTCGCGGTGGTTATCGTCGCCGCTGCGGCTGCCATTGCGATCCATGCCGCGAAAGAGCCTCCTGTGCATCGCTTCCGCGTGTTCGAGGACGGTCTCGCGATCGGCGAGGAGCTCTATCACTTTGACCGCATGGTCTCTTTTTGTGTTCTTGAGGACATCGAGAGCGAGTCCCCGCCGCTTCTCTCCGTTCATACCGAATACTGGCTCGCGCCGCACCTGCGCATTCCACTCGTCGATGTCGATGCGGACGCCGTGTACGCGCACTTCCTCACGCACGTGGACGAAAGCGCTCACCGCCCGACCTTCGTCGACATGATCGCAAGCTGGTTGGGATTTTGAGAAAAGTCAAAGGTGCGGTACAGTGAGCCGGCGTGGGTTCGCTCCTCCTCTTGCTCAAAGCGCTAAAAGGACGACCGCGCCACTCTTCACTTCGCTCCCGTCGTTCAACGGATAGGACGCATCCTTGCGGAGGATGTAATGTAGGTTCGATTCCTGCCGGGAGCACACACTAGTGCTAATGCAAGTGACCGAGTGGGCTCGGCTCAACAGAGCCGTATTTTGCCGCGCCAGCTCAATTCCTAAAGACCCGCCCGATCTGGAAATCGAACCGGACGGAATCCCCTTCGTTCAAAGGTATACTACGGTTCGTGACTATCAAAATCGCGACGTTCTTGGGCCCATTTAGTAACGCTGCGCGCGTATTGAGGCGGCCGCGCTACCTCGCGCTCGCCGTTCTCTTTGCCCTCGGCTTCCTCGCGCTCTACCTCTTCATTCCCGTATGGCTTGTTCCGGGGAATACGCTCAAGGTTGAGCTTGGGCTCATTACCAGACATAATGACGTTCTTCTTGCCGTCTTAGCGCTCATTACCGGCGCGCTCTGGACGCTCCAGATCTACCTTTTCCAAAATCCAGGGACGGGCGGTCGCGCTTCGGCGACGTGCGGTATCAGCCTCTTCTCTTCTATTGCCGGCGGTGTAGCGGCCGCTTCGTGCGGGTGCGGGTACGCCATAATCCTAGGCGCGTTCGGCTTCACGGGCGCTGCGCCCTTCATGCTGGCGCACGAGACGGTATTCGTCCTAGCGCTTCTTTTCATTGTTGGCGCAGGCCTCTACCTTACCGCGCGCCGTCTTCCACCGGCTGTCGAAAGGTAAAAGCGCTGCGCCCTACGCTCGCGGGACGCGGGGTTGTCTTGCACTCTGCGCCGCGCACGCTATTGTGGTGACACCCTCTCGTCGTTCAATGGATAGGACACCTCCCTCCGAAGGAGGAAATGCAGGTTCGATTCCTGCCGAGAGGACTTCCTCGCTTGGTCCTTACACAGTCTTCTGCGTACTGCGACGCAACGCCCGCACGAGGCTTGCCTTCTTGCGTGCGGCCGTGTTCGGCTTAATCACGCCGCGCTTCGTGGCCTTGTCGATCGCCTGGTATGCGGCCGGGAGAAGCTTTCCCACTGCTGCCGCGTCGCCCTTGGAGATCGATTTGGAGATCGATTTGGTCGTATCGTGAAGCGCCTTCTTGCGGCGCACGTTAAAAACGCGCTTGCGCTCCGAGGCGCGCATTGCCTTCTTCGCCGAACGGGTAATTGCCATGGGTGCGTTAAACATACGATACACGCGGCTTTAACGCAAGAGTGCTAGGATAGCCGTATGATCCGGCAGATCCGCGGCGAGGTGCTCTCCGTTGGGCTTACGAGCGCAGTGATCGAGGTGGCTGGATTCGGGATTGAAGTGCGCATGAGCGCCCCCGACACGCTCTCGCCAGGAACACTCGCGACGATCGCGACCCATCTCGCCCTGAAGCAGGACGGCCTTGAGCTCTACGGCTTCCCAACCGCCGACGACCGAGATTTTTTCGAACGTATTCTCTCGGTCTCCGGCATCGGGCCGAAAACCGCGCTTTCTATTTTGCGCCGCGCACCGCGAGAAGCGCTCGCCGGCGCAATCGCGAAGCGCGACCTCGACTATCTTACGAAAGTGGTCGGCCTCGGCAAAAAGAGCGCGGAGAAACTCCTGGTCGAGCTTTCCGAAAAGGTCGGGCCCGTCGCACACGATAATGCCGATGGCGAGGTCTTTGACACTCTCGTCGCCCTTGGGTACACCGAGCGCGAAGCCCGCAAGGCCGTCCAAAATATCCCGGAAGAGGTGCGTGGCAAGGACGCCCGGCTGAAAGCGGCGCTCACCGCCCACACGTAAATCATGTACGGACTCGTCGACTGGCTTGTCCGGGCGCTGAAACGAATCGTACCGACGCGCATCGTGCGGGCGCTCCGGCCCGCGTACCATCGCTCCCTCGCCTTCCTCATGGCGCTCTCGTACGGCTTCTCCGCGAAGAAGCTCGTCGTCGTCGGCATCACCGGCACCAAGGGCAAGTCGACGACCGCTGACCTGCTCTTTGCGATCCTGCGCGAGGCGGGCTATTCGACCGCACTTCTCTCCACCATCCGCTTCGCGATTAATGATACGTCCGAACCGAACCTTTTCAAGATGACCTTGCCCGGCCGCGGCTTCGCGCAGCAGTTCATGCGCAAAGCTCTTAATAGCGGCTGTACGCACCTGGTCGTCGAGGTAACCTCGGAGAGCACCCTCAATTACCGCCACCGCTTCCTCGCGATGAACGGCCTCATCGTCACCAACATCCAAAGGGAGCACATCGAGAGCCACGGCTCATTTGAAAACTACGTTGCGGCAAAGCGCACGATCGTCGAGACGCTTGCACGTTCTCCCAAAAAGCAACGGATGCTGGTTGCCAACAAAGATATACCAGAAACGGCGGCATTCCTCTCGATTCCACGCCTCACCCCTATTAGTTTTTCCCAGAGCGAGCTCGACGAGCTTGTTGCAACCGACGATTCCTGCTCGTTCACCTACGCCGATACCCGCTTTTATCTTCCGCTTCCGGGCGTCTTTAACGCGCTCAATGCGCTTGCGGCCATAAAGATGGCGAGCGCGCTCGGCGTCCCGACTGCGTCCGCCCAGCGCGCGCTCGCGAGCCTGCCGCCGGTAAAGGGCCGCGTCGAGCGTATCGAGGCCGGACAGGACTTTCTCGCAATTGTCGACTACGCGCACACCCCCGACTCGCTCAAGGCGCTCTATGGCGCCTTCCCTACCCACCGGAAAATCTGCGTACTCGGCAATACGGGTGGCGGACGCGACCGGTGGAAGCGGCCGGAAATGGCGCGCATCGCTGACCAAGCGTGCGCGGAGGTCATCCTCACTAACGAGGATCCCTACGACGAAAACCCGCGCGCGATCGTCGATGAGATGGCGGCTGGCGTCGAGCGTAAACCGACCATCATCATGGATCGCCGCGAAGCAATCCGCCACGCCCTCTCGAAAGCTCGGAAAGGCGACGCTGTGCTCATCTCAGGCAAAGGAACCGACCCGTACATCATGGGTCCGCGCGGCACGAAGGAGCCCTGGAGCGATGCCCGCGTTGTGCGCGAGGAGCTCAAGCGACTCCGCTCGGCGCGCGGCGCCTAACCGCCGCGAGGAAAAGGCCCGCGGCAGAGTCGCGGGCCTTTTCCTTCCATGCCTCTCGCGGCCCATCGCAGAGCCTTGTATGATGGCAGTATGGAGCGAGACGCTTGGTTTTTCACAGGCTTTTTCGTACTCATGTTTTTTATCTGGATTTTGATTGGCGGTCCCACCCGTCCGATTTCCTTTAGCGGTCCCACGCTCGCGCTCCCCGACCAGCTCGGGGGCGGCACCTATCTCTCCCTCCCGAGCGCGCCCTTTTCGATCGGCAATGCGAGTGTCAACCTCCCGAGCATAGGCGAGAGCGGCTCGGGCTACGGAATAGGGTCCGGATCAAACGCCTCGATACCGTCCTCTTCTTCGCTCGACGGCGTGTCGTTCGGTACGCCCTCTCCGTATCGAGGAGTCGTTATGCTCAGCCGCTCCGTTTCAGGAGCGGGATCAACCAACCCCAACTACGAGTCCGTTACCATTTCAGTCCCCTCAGGAGCGGACACTCCGGTCGACATCACCGGCTGGACGCTCGAGAGCGGCGCGACCGGCAATGCCGCGGTCATCCCGACCGGCGCAGCGCTTCCCCTCTCAGGAATCGTGAATTCAGCCTCCGATATCGTGCTCGAACCTGGCCAGCAAGCGGTCATTCTCTCGGGCCAATCCCCTATCGGCACCTCGTTCCAATTGAATAAATGCATCGGCTACTTCGCCGACTTCCAAACATTCGTCCCGCCGCTTCCCCAGACCTGTCCCGATCCTTCAAACGAGCTGCAGCGCTATTACGGACCAAACTACATCCGCGATGCGGGCTGTATCGACTACGTGAATTCGCTCAACCGCTGCCAAGCTGTGCTCACGCCGCCCACGAACATCTCCGGTGCCTGCCAGAGCCTCGCCCTCAAATACCTCAACTACAACGGTTGCGTAGACGCGCATCAACATGATGCTGATTTCTACGGAAACACCTGGTATGTCTATCTCGGCCGGACGACGCCGCTCTGGCGCACGCAGCACGAAGTGGTGAAGCTCCTCGACAAACAGAGCCGTACCGTGGACGCGTTTACGTACTAGAAAAAAGGGGCTAAAAAAGGTAGCGTATACAAGCGCGCCCATAGCTCAGTCGGTAGAGCAGCTCCCTTTTAAGGAGACGGTCCCAGGTTCGAGCCCTGGTGGGCGCACAAGAAACCACCCTCAACGGCGCCTTGTTCAGGGTCGACGCGACTATTTATATAGAGAGCGCCCAGCGCTCGAGTTCGCGCGAGAGATCGAGGTTTTTGCGCCGCGATTCCTGAAGCAGAACAATGAGGTCGAGCGAGAGCCGGCGCGCTTCAGCGGGCTTCCACGCGCGGCTCCCTTTCTCTGCGAGGTCGCGCGCCTTCCAGTGCAAGAGGCCATGCACCAGCTCAGGCGCGTCGCCCGCGGAGAACGCCCGCACCACCTCAAGCCAGAGCAGTTTGGGATCCTTTGCCGAGAGCGCATTCACGAGGGCACCGTTGAAGCCGCGCGCAGTAGCGCGCGCGGCGGGCGCGTCAAACACGTATTCCTTCTTCACGAACGTTGCGAGCTTTTTGGCGCGCGCGGCTGTGAGCGCCGGCGCGAGGATCACGATCGCATTATCGCTTGCGGCAAGCGCACCCAAATGCGCATCGAGCACGTTTCCCCTTGCTTCCACAGCTTCTTCCTCGTCTCCAGCTTCCTCTGCATCTTTCGCCCGAACTGGCGCAAACGGATCGTCAAGGAGCACGAGGAGCCGTTTCACAAAAAGCCCTCCGCTCGCCGCGGCGTCTTCGAGTGCTGCGTCGGTGAGCTCTTCGCGAGCAAGCCGCGCATAGGCGAGGTTCGGCTCCTTTGCCCGCGCGACGGCAATCCACGCAAACGCCTGCGCGCGTGCTTTCTGCGTGTCGCTACCACGGAAAAGATACATCATGGCTGCCAGCGGCTAAGCTCTCCCCAGTTCGGCCCCGATTTCACCTCAGCGGTGATGGGCACCCCGCGCGCCTTGCTCTCCGGCACTACCGTCTCCATAACGGCGCGGATCTTTTCACCCAGCTTGCGAACGCGCGGCGCAATTATTTCATACACGAGCTCGTCGTGCACTGAGAGAATCAGGCTCGCTTCGTGCCGGGCGCCCTCGTCCGCCAGCATCCGATCGACCTCGACCATCGCAAGCTTAATGAGATCGCCCTCCGTACCTTGGATGGGCGCGTTGATCGCCATACGCTCGGCTTGAGCGCGCACGTAGGACAACGACGACTTCATTTCCGGAAACTGGCGGCGGCGGCCGAAAAGCGTCTCGGTGTAGCCGTGCTTGCGCGCAAACCCCTTGGTCATTTCGAGGTATTCGGAAAGCGTCTTGAATTCTCTGAAGTATTCGTCGTAAAACGCATGTGCCTCGGCGGTCGTCGTGCCGAGCTGCTGCCGGAGCGCATGCACGCCCATGCCGTAGAGAATGCCGAAATTAACGACCTTGGCGCGGCGGCGCATCTCCGCATCAACCGCCTCTGGCGCGACATGAAACACCTGAGCGGCCACCTCGCGATGCACGTCGCGGCCGTTGCGGAAGATGTTGCAGAGCTTTTCATCGCCCGAGAGGATCGCCGCAAGCCGCAGTTCGATCTGTGAGTAGTCGAGCGATACGAGCTCCCATCCTTCCGGCGCAACGAAGGCGTGGCGGATAGCGCGCCCCCGCGCGCTATGAATCGGAATGTTTTGAAGGTTGGGGTTCTGGCTTGCGAGCCGGCCGGTCGTCGTGCCTGTCTGCAAAAACTGCGCATGCAGACGGCCGTACTCGTCGAGCTGCGCTGGGAGCGACTCGATGTAGGTCGAGAGCAGTTTCTTTAGCTCGCGATACTCGAGAATCGCTCCGACGATCGGATGCGCGTCTCGAATCTTCTCGAGCTCGCTTTCGCGCGTCGAACGCTGGCCTCCTGCCGTACGTTTTTGCCGTTCGGGTATGAGCTTGAGCTGGTCGAACAGCACCTCCCCAAGCTGTTTGGGCGAATTCACGTTGAATTCGCGCCCCGCGGCATCGTAAATGCCTTGCTCAATCTCCTTGAGTTCGATGCGGTACCTCGCCGCAAGGCCACTAAGAATTGCTTGGTCGACCAGGACGCCGTGCCGTTCCATTTCCATAAGCACAGGCACGAGCGGCTTCTCGATACGTTCGTACACCTCCTGCACGCGGCCGAGCTCCGCCACCTGCCGCGCAAGCTCCGCATGCGCTTCGGCAAACGTCGCTTTTTGCGTGTACGCGAGAAGATCCTCCGGCGTCGGGTTCGTAAAGTCCGACGAAATGAGCCAGAGCAGCACCTGCGCTTCGGCAAACACCTGCGGGTCGAAGGGCTCCTGCCCTACTTGTGCCATTTCCCCTTCGGCACCAGCTTCCGCAAAGTCAGGGTCGACCGCTACGGCAAGCACGGCGCGCGCCCGTTCGCGCAGCGACCGAAAGCCGAACTCGTCGAAGAGCGCAAGCACCTTTTTAAAGTCAACTGCCTCGGGCCAGACTTTCTGCGGCAGCGAAAACGCGATAGGAGCATCGGTGCGAATAGTCGCGAGCGCTTTCGAAAAGCGCGCGTCCTCTTCGTGCTCTTTGAGGAGGGCGATGGTGCGCGGCTTGATGCCTTTCTTGACGAGCGCCTCGTCGCCCTTTTCGAGCACTGCATAGAGCTGCTCAATCGTGCCGAAGCCGCACACGAGTTCCGTTGCGGTTTTCTCGCCGATGCCAGGCACGCCTTTTATATTGTCCGACGGATCGCCGCGCAACCCTTTGTAGTCGGGAATGTACCCGGGCGGAAAACCGAAACGCTCGCGGACGGCATCCTCGTCATAGAGGATGGTGTCGTTCAAGCCCTTCTTGAGGGTGTACACGCGCACGCGGGTGTCGTCGACGAGCTGGAGCGTATCCATGTCGCCCGATGCGATGACGATATCGACATCCTGCTCGCGCAGCTCGTGCGCGATCGTGCCGAGGAGATCGTCCGCCTCGAAACCCTCGCGTTCATAGCACGGGATCGAGAACGCCTCGAACACTTTTCTCGACGCCTTTATCTGCGCCACGAGCACCTCGTCGATTTCGCCGCGGGTGCCCTTGTACCCTTCGTACGCTTCATGACGTATGGTTGGTTTGGGTAGATCGTAGCAGGCGGCGATGTAGTCGGGCTGAAGCTCGGTCACGATTTTCAGCAGCATGGAAACGAGTCCGTAGAGCGCGCCGGTCGGCTGCCCTTCGGGGCCGGTAAAGTCAGGAAGCGCGTGGTACGCGCGATGGATGATCGCGTGCGTATCGAGCAGCACGATGCGTGTCTTCGTTTTAAGCCTCCGCATAGACGATACGCCGCGTGTCGTCGGCCTCCTGGGTAATAATGACCCGAAGCGCGGGTTTTGGCAGCGCATCCGCAACCCGCTCGGGCCACTCAAGCAGAATGAGGTTCCGCGGGTCGGCGAGTTGGTCTGAGAAGTGGAGCGGCGTAAGCTGATTGCCGCTCTCGAGCCGATACGCGTCAATGTGCATGAGTCGCGCGAAGCCGCCAGTGGCGGCTTCGCGCGGCAGCTCGTATAGCTTCTCAATGACAAACGTCGGACTGTTTACCACCTCCTCGGCACCCAGCTCCTGCGCAACCGCCTTCGTGAACGCCGTTTTCCCCGCCCCGAGCTCGCCCGAGAGCGTCACCAAGAACGCCCCCTCGGCGCGCGGCTTCCAGAGGCGCGCCCTTGTCCGTGCCTCCTCCTCAAACTCCGCCAAACTGTGGGCGACCGTCTTCATGTGAGCAGTGTACTACTATAAAACGAAAGCGCCTGTCTTGGTTCTTGAGATCCAAGACAGGCGCTGAGGCTAACTACCAGCGGGGATACAGCCCGGGCGCGTACCCGACCATGGGTCCGTACGCGTACGGCGCTACGCCGTAGTACGGTGCCACAGGCATGTATGCGCCGTATATGGCTACGGGCGCTACGCCGTAACCGTACTGGTTCGGGCACAGCCCCGGGGTTACCGGCTCGTCAGGCATCTCCTGCCTGACCCAGTACCCGCTGATACCGGAAATCCAGCAGGAAGCGAGCCAGTGCCCGTTCTCCAGGCGCTCGGGGGGCGGTAAGGTTATCCCTCCCGCATCCGTGGCTGTTGCCGGCCCACCCTCAAAGTGAGCCGGTGTCGGGCTGATCCCACACCCGGCGAGCGCGCCCACAGCGGCCACAACGGCCAGTACACGAATCATCTTTATCATTGAGCTATCCCTCCTTTAAGTTAAGTAAGGTCCAAGTTTTTCTGAACTCTTATATCATAATTGAATTACTTTGTCAAGAGTCGCGCGGCCGGCCGCCTGCGGGAAGTGCTATTATGCAGGGCAATGGATCTACCTTTCGATACGACCAATGAAAATGCGAAGCTCGCCGAGATCCGGCAGCGCGAGGAAGAAGACCTAGCCCGCATTCTTTCCAGTAAGTACGGTGCCCAGTATGCCGACCTCTCTATGGTGCAAATCGACGCCGAAGCGCTCCGCATCATTCCCGAAAAGGAAGCGCGCGCGGCAGAGGCGATCGTCTTTGCTAAAAACGCGCATACCCTCTCGCTTGCGCTACGCAATCCCAATAATCCGGCGTTTGCCAAGCTCCAGCAGGAGCTGCAGGCGCGCGGCTTCTCCCTCACCTTGTTTCTCATATCGGAAAAAAGCCTCGAAAAAGCAATCTCCCATTATGCGGATCTCTCCTTTGCCACCGCCGTTCGTCCAGGCACGCTGCCGGTCAACGCGGCGCTTGTAGAGACGATCAAAAGCGACGCTTCGCCGCGCGGCGCGCTGCAAGCTGCGCTCGACACGGCGAACGCAGAGAAGTCGCTCGAACGGGTCTCGCATCTTCTCTCCGCCGTCTTTGCGGGCGCCTTTGCCCTGCGCGCCTCGGACATCCACTTCGAGCCAGAAGAGACTCGGGTGCGCCTGCGCCTGCGCATCGACGGCCAACTTTCCGAAATCTATTTCTTCGATAGTCATAGCTACCATCTCCTCAATTCTCGCTTCAAAGTGCTCTCGGGTACGAAGCTCAACGTTCAAAACCGCGCCCAGGACGGCCGCTTCACCGTACTGCGCGGCGAGGAGGAGGTCGAAGTGCGCTCGTCCTTCATTCCGGGCGCCTATGGGGAATCAATCGTGATGCGCCTCCTCGACCCACGCGCGACCCAGGTTCCCTACACCGAACTTGGCATCCACCCCAAGCTTCTCACGCGTCTCGAGCAGGAGATTCGGCGCGCAAACGGGATGCTCCTCACTACCGGCCCGACCGGTTCCGGAAAGACGACTACACTCTACGCTTTCCTCCGCGAGGTCTACCAACCGGAAGTAAAAATCATCACCATTGAGGACCCGATCGAGTACCACCTTGCGGGTATCGTGCAGACCCAGGTCGAGGGCGGAAAATACTCCTTCGCTGACGGTCTTCGTTCAATTGTGCGCCAGGACCCAGACATCATCATGGTCGGCGAAATTCGCGACAACGATACCGCAAATATTGCCATCGAAGCCGCTCTTACTGGCCACTTCGTGTTCTCAACCCTCCACACCAACGATGCGGCCGGAACCTTCCCGCGTCTCGTCGATCTCGGCGCTGACCCAAAATCGTTCGGTTCAGCCATTACCGTTTCCATGGCGCAGCGCCTGTTGCGCCGACTTGATCCAAGCGCTCGCGCCGAGCGGCCGCTTACCGACGACGAGAAATGCATGATTGCAGCCGTCTTTGAGCCGCTTGCCGACAAGTCGCTCCTTCTGGAAAAGATAGAAACGGTCTGGGAGCCGGCACCGAAAAATCCCTATGAAACCGGATACAAAGGCCGCGTGGGCCTCTATGAAGCGATCTTTATGGACGACGAGCTTGCGACTTTTTTGCGCGACAACCCGCCCGCGCACGAAATCGCAAAATCCGTAGCGCGCCAGGGCTACCTCACCATGGCGCAAGACGGGGTTTTAAAAGCGCTCGCCGGCATTACTTCTCTCTCGGAAGTCGCCGCAACGGTCGACCTCCCGCAGGTTTGATTCAAAAGAGAGAACGGAGAAGAGAACAGCGCGGCTCCGCTTTAGCGGAGCCGCGCTGTTCTCTTCTCTTCTCCCCCCCCCCCCCCCACAATCCTCCCGGGGAAACCGCCGCAGCGGGGGGGGGGGGAAACCCGGGGAGGGCCCCACCCCCCTGCCGGAGGGACGAACACGAA
>JAJYHK010000010.1 GCA_021784815.1 bacterium
GCGGCGCTTCTTTGCGCCGCGGCCTCCCCGGCTACGCGCTCAGCATCAGGTCGATGCTCTCGAGCGCTGCAGTGTCCCGTGCTCTCATGGTCTCTAAGCTTAGAACCGATAACGAGCGAACGAGCTCCCAGCAAAGGTCAGTATGCACGACCCCGGCGCTCCTGATACTCGAACCTAAAACGCGTCGGCCGGTCGTGCGGACTCCGGGGACAGCGTACCGCGTTCACCATGAACGACAGATGAATCATTTCATGCTGCGTTTTCACGCGAGAAGTCGGCAACGGCCTCGCGATCGTGCTCTTCCTTGTGTCTTGGAGGCGATGGCAGAATTTGCCCCTCGGGGAGAGATATGTAGACGGTAGTGCCTTTACCCGGCGTGCTTTGAATGCGAATACGACCGTCGTGGAGCTTCACGAGTTCGCTCACGATCGCAAGACCGAGCCCGCTGCCGACACCGCCGGTGCGCGTGCGCGCCCGGTCGCCGCGGTAGAACGGCTCGAAGATATGGAGGAGGTCTTTCGGATCGATGCCGCTCCCGGTATCGCGGATAGAGAGTCTGAGAAACCCGTGCTCCGCCGGCTCGATGATAATGCGCACTTCGCCTTCCTCGGTGTGCGCGATCGCGTTTCTCGTGAGATTCATGATGATCTGCTCGATTGCGCTTGCGTTGCCCCAGGCGACGCTGTGGAGCGAGGTTTGTACGTTAATTTCGAGGTTTCTCTTGCGGGTGAGGTGGCCGAGCTTTTCGACGACGCGACGGGCGATGTCGCCCACCTCCACGTTCGTGAAGGGCATGCGCTCGGGCTGGATGAGCGCGTTGAGCGAGAGGAGGTTATTAATGATGTCGGAAATGCGGTCGAGCTCTTCGAGGTTGCTGCGGTGCACGGCGCGGGCGTGGGCCGGAACATCTCGATCGAGCATGCGCACTTCAGTGTTGGTCTTGATGATTGCGAGGGGGGTGCGCAGTTCATGCGCGATATTGCCGATAAACTGTTTTTGCGCAGCGAGTGCATTACGCGACGGTACGAGCGTCATACGCGCGACCAGGAATCCGAATATGGTCGTGAAGCAGGCAATGAGCACGGAAAGGCCCACGATCTCGCGCGTACGGACCGCCTGAAGGTCTTTCGCTACGGTCGCTCCCGATATAGGGGTCGAGGTGGCAGTGAAGGCAGTTTGGAGCGCGGTCGCGAATTCGTTGACGATGTCGTAATACAGCACAAACAGCGCGCCGATTGCGAGCAGCAGGATGAGCGTGGCAAAACCAACCTGGAGAGCAATGACATTGATCTGGGTCCTGAGGAAGAGGTCGCTCTTATACCTACGCGCGAAGCCGATAACCGATGCCGCGGACCGTCTCCAGAACGCTTTGACCGTCTCCATCGCCGAGTTTTCGCCTAAGATTTTTGATGTGAACGTCGATGACATTGCTGAACGATTCATAATTGAAATCCCACAGATGCGCAAGGAGGTCTTCACGGTTCACGATCTCTCCCGGATGCCGCAGGAAATACTCGAGCAAGCCGAACTCTTTGAGCGTCAGCGAGAGCGGCTTGCCGCCGCGGAGCGCCCGGTGCTCGACTGTGTTGAGCTCGATGTCGTCCGCGCGGAGGATTTCCGGCACGACACCGCTTGGCCGGCGCAAGAGCGCGTGCACGCGCGCAGCCAGCTCGTCGAAAGAGAACGGCTTGACGAGGTAGTCGTCGGCACCCGCGAGGAGCAGTTCGACCTTCACGTCGGTCTCGGCGCGGGCGGTGAGCACGAGAATCGGGGTCACGACGCCGCGCTCGCGGACTTGCCGGCAGACGGCATAGCCGTCGAGCGAGGGGAGCATAAGGTCAAGTACGACCAGGTCATAATCTTCATGATGGAGGGAGATGCGGGTGAGCGCCTTCTCGCCATCATAAACCACGTCGGTTGCGTACCCTTTGGCAGCGAGGCCGCGCGAAATGGCGTCCGCAAGCTTTACTTCGTCTTCGACGATAAGTATGCGCATATCAATAAGGATACCAATAAAACAGAGCAACAAATGTAAGGAACAAAAGCAGTAAATCCTGTGGGTCGTGAAGCCTTCATGAAGGCGGAATTCCGCGTATGAAAATCCAAAGAAAGACAATCAGCAGGCGAAGGACCGTGTTCTCGGGGGGCTGGTGGTGCGTGCGTTATCTATCGGTCCGCGCTGCTACGGTGAAGTCGATTGTCCTCGTGCCACCCCGGGTTACGAAGACAAGGTTGCGGTTGTCGAGGGCGTCAGGATAAGAGCGCTTGTGAGCGGGCTTGTTCGGTTTTGCCTCGGTACCGCGCGCTACTGAGTCGACTGCGGCGTGCGAGAGCGACGCTGCACCGAAGAGCAGTCCTAGTACGCCGAGAGCGATTCCCGCTCCCGCAACCGCGCTCAGCGACCGTCCGCGCAAGGTGCGTAGGGTTTTTGATGTCATAGATAAGGTACGGTTACCTAAGTAATGCGATGAGTCGATTGTGCGCATCGACGTGCGCCGGCGGGCTTCGCGCCGTGCGCCCCGCAGGGAGAGGTTACGCGCGCCGCGGTGAACCGCCCGTGAATGGTTTCCCTCTGTTTAGGGCGTTTTCATCGGGTTTTATGGGGGAAAGCAGTACGGATAATCGATGTTTAAAGCGATCGCCCAGGCGCTCTTTTGGATCGTCGCGCTCATTGTGATGGTTCACTTCATTATCTGGCTCGGGCAGCGCTCACCCCTCGCGTTCTCTGGGTGGGCGCCCCCGATGAAAGAGGGGTAGCAAAAGAGAGCGCTTGTACCGCATGCGGGCGGAGAGGGGATACCTCGAGAACCTGGGTAAGTACTGTATGGGCGGGCCGCGGCGAGACGCGCCTTGCGCAAATGCGCCGCATGCGCGACTATGCGGGCACGGTAGTTTCTTTAGCCGGCAGAGAAATGCATCAGGCGGGTTTTGCATGCGTACCACCTATCTATTCTATACATATGTTGCGACATCCATGGCATACATTGCGGGCGCTTCCGAAACCCGCGCTCGCGGGCGGTGGAGTCGTTTTGGCTTGCCTCATTGCCATTGGCGTTCATGCGGCGGTGCGCAGCGCGCCAACCGCGCAAAATGCGAATGCGGAGATTCCACGCGTCATGGTCGAGTCAGTCGCAAACCTTGCCGGCGTGAGTGGTCCGCTTGAGGTGACCGGGACGGTGGCTTCGCTCTCGCAGGCGACCATTCTCGCGCAGACCTCCGGCGAGCTTGTAACGCTTTCGAGTCAGCTGGGCGATCATGTGACCGCTGGCGATGTCATTGGCCAGTTCGACAACAACAGCCAGCGCGCTGCGGTAGAGCAGGCGCAAGGTGCCTATGACGCCGCGCTTGCCGCGCTTGAGCTCGCGAGCAACACCATGGCGGTGAACTCGGGGATCTCTTCCGGTTCCGCGCAGCAGGGGCTGCAAAACGCGCAGACCACGCTCAAAACGGCATTGGCAAGCGGTTACGCGGCGCTTGACGATGCCGTGTATACCCGTGCCGATCAGTTGTTCGATAATCCGAGCACGAGCAATCCGACCATCACCCTTTCCGTGCCCGACAGCATGCTCGTGAATGCGCTCCAGCAGGAACGGGCTAAGCTCGATGCGCCGCTTCAGGATGCTCAGGCACTTGCGAGCGCGGCAAGTTCTGAAAATCTCGACGCGGAGGCAAGCGCTATGATCACGCACGCGCAAACGGTTGCGACGTTTGTCTCGAATCTCGTTAAGGCCGTAAACGAGACGCCCGTGTCCCAATCGGCGTCCGCTACAACCATTGCCGGCTACCAGACCTCGCTTGCTACTGCGCGGACCGAAGTCCTCGGCGCCATCTTGAGCATCACGGCAGCGAAGAGCGCTTACGATAGCGCCGCGGCGGGCGCGACGACTGCGCAGAACACGGCCGGGAGCGGCACGAAGAGCAGCCTCGCGGCTGCCGAAGCCAATGTCATGGCTGCGCTCGGCGCGCTCAATGCGGCAAAGGCGAACCTCGAAAAAACCATTGTCCGCAGCCCCATTTCGGGGACCATTGTGAATCTGCCGGTCAGCCAGGGTGACTATGTGCCGGCATTCGCGCCGGTGGCGACCGTGTCGAATCCGGGAGCGCTCTATGTCGATACGACAGTGACGCCGGAAGACGCGAAAACGCTCGCGGTCGGCAACGATGCGCTCATTAATGGTTCCGTACCGGGGAAGATCACCTTCATTGCGAGCGCCATCGGTCCGAACGGCTCCGGCATAGAGGTGAAGGTCGGCATTACCGGGAACGCGAGCGCGCTCACCGACGGCGAGGTGATTGCGCTCTCGCTCGACCGGGCGGCGGGTGCCGTCGCTGCGAATCCGGGCATGCGGCAGGCGTACCCGGTCGTGCCGATTAACGCGATTAAGGTGGAGCCGAATGGCGCTGAGGTATTCACGGTGAGCGCGAGCTCGACGCTCGTCGCGCACCCGGTGACGCTCGGCGCGATTCTCGGCAGTAGCATCGCGGTAACCGAAGGGCTCTCCGCGAACGAACAGATCGTTACCGACGCGCGCGGGCTCGCTGCGGGGCAGCGGGTACGTGTGGCGACCTCGACCGCACCATAATGCTGTGGCTCTGGCATTTCTTCCTTGAGAAGCGGCAGTTCAGCTACGTGCTGCTTGCGGCGCTCCTTGTCTCGGGGCTCTGGGCGGTCGTTAACATACCGAAAGAGAACTTTCCATCGATAACCATTCCCGACGGGTTCGTCGTCGTGACTATGCCGGGCGCTTCGGCCGCGGATATGGAAACCCTCGTCACCGACAAGCTCGAAGACCAGATCTCGGGACTCAGCAACATCGACACGATGACCTCGAACTCGTCGCCGGGTCTTTCCGAGGTGACGGTGCAATTCAATGCGGGGGCGAATATTAATCAGTCGATCCAGGATCTCCGCGACGCCGTCGCCAAGGCGGTGCCTAACCTCCCAAGCGACGCATCGGCACCCGCGGTGACCAAAATCGATTTCAACGCGCAACCGGTGCTCGTCGCCTCGATCGCGGGCGACCTGCCGCCGATCGCGTTTTCAGAGCTCGGTACGACGGTTTCCGATGACCTCAAGAGCGTGACCGGCGTTTCCGAAGTCGACGTCGCCGGCGTCCCGAGCCAGCAGGTGACCGTGGTGGTGAGCAAGGAGAAGCTTGCGCAGTACGGTCTTACACTCCCCGGCGTCATTTCCGCGATCGCCACGAGCAACGCCGCGGTGCCCGCGGGCTCGATCCAGATGCAGGGCGTGAACTACAACATCAACTTTAAGGGCGGCTTTACCGATCCCTCCCAGCTCGATGCGATCGCGGTGGGGCAGGCGAACGGATCGCCGATCTACCTACGCGACATCGCGCTCATTTCAAACGGCCTCGCGCCCGCGACGAGCTACTCGCGGCTGTCGCTCTCCGGCGCGCCGAGCCAGCAGGCGATCACCCTCACGATCTACCGACAATCGGGTGCAAGCATCCAGGGCACCGCGAACGCGGTCCGCGCGAAGCTCGATGCGCTCAAGGGCACGACGCTCAAGGGACTCACCGTCTTCATTCCTCCCTCGACCGACCAGGGCGCGCAAGTGGGGAAGCAGCTCGGCAATCTTGCCGACACGGGCCTCATCACGGTCGCGCTCGTCATTGTAGTGCTGCTCCTTACGATCGGGTGGCGTGAATCGCTCGTCGCGGCGCTCTCGATCCCCATCTCCTTTCTCATCGCGTTCCTCGCCCTCTACCTTTCCGGCAATACGCTCAATTTCATCAGTCTCTTTGCGCTCATTCTCGCGGTCGGCATCTTGGTCGATTCGGGCATCGTCGTGACCGAGGCGATCCACGCGCGCATGCCGCGCTTTGAGACGCCGATTGACGCCGCGTATGCGGCGCTCGCCGACTACGCGTGGCCGCTCATAGCGGGCACCATGACAACAGTCGCGGTCTTCGCGCCGCTCTTTTTCCTCCCCGGCATCATTGGGGAGTTTATCGCTGGGATTCCGTACACGCTCGTCTTCGTGCTCCTCGCGTCGATTTTCGTCGCACTCGGGCTCGTGCCGCTCATCGCGATCGTCCTCACTAAAAAGCGCCGCAACCGGCTCGAGGCGCTCCAAGAGCGTTACACCGAGCGCGTGACCGAATGGTACCGCCACACGCTCCGCCGCGCGCTTGGAAGCAACCGGTTCCAGCGGTGGTTCATTCGCGGACTTTGGGGACTCTTCGTGCTCGCGCTCGTGCTGCCCGTCTTCGGGCTCGTGCAGACCGAATTCTTCCCGCAGGGAAACCAGGACTACGTGTACCTCAACATCCAGACGCCCGAAGGGACGACGCTCGGAGAGACCGACCTTGTCACCCGACAAGTCGAAGAGCTCCTCTACCATGATCCGCAGGTCGCGTCCTTCCAGACGACCGTGGGCGCAAGCTCGGCGCTCGCGGGCGGAATGCAGGGCGGTACGAGCGGGAGCAATGAGGCCAACCTTACGGTGAACCTGCCACAAGGCCATTCTTTCACGAGCTCGCAGGTCGTTGCGGATCTTGAAAAGCGCCTCGCGCCGGTCACCGGCGCGACCATAGAGGTGCTCCAGCCCAATACGGGCTCGCCCTCTTCGGGCGCGCCCATCCAGATCCAGTTCGAGGGGAACGACCTTAACGCGCTCATCGAGGCGGCGACCAAGGGCGCGCAGTTGCTCGCGACGGTGCCGCACGTCACGAACATAACCTCGACCACCCAAAACAACGGTACCGAATTCGACCTCACGATCGATCGCGCAAAGGCGGCGGCGCTCGGCGTGAATCCGTCGCAAGTTGCGCAAACGCTGCGTGCGGCGATTAATGGTACTAAGGCGACGACCATCACGACGCCGAGCCAGAATATCGACGTGGTCGTGAAGCTCAACCTCAACCCAAACTATACCACTCTCAGTCAGACGTCTGAGACCACGATTGATAGCGTCTTGAACCTTACGGTACCCGGGTCGAAGGGGCCGGTGCTCCTCGGCACGATTCTCGCCGCGAGCCTCGGCCAGAGCAATGCGAGTATCGCGCACAAGGACAAGCTGCGCATCGAGACGGTATCGGCATATCCCGACAGCCACACCACGGCGACCGCCGTGACCGCCCAATTCCAGAAGGAGCTCGGCACGCTCAATCTTCCGGCGGGCGTGAGCGTGTCGTATGGCGGCGAAACACAGAACGTGAACCAGTCTTTCTCGAACATGTTTATCGCGCTTCTTGCGGGGCTTGTGCTCATGTTCATGATCCTCATCATCGCATTCAACTCCTTCCGCTACACATTCTCGCTGCTCGCGATCGTGCCGCTCTCGCTCATCGGCGTCATTGACGGTCTCGCGCTCACCGGGCAGCCGGTCTCGTTTTCGGCGCTCTTGGGCGTCATCGCTCTCGGCGGCGTCATCATCAACCACGCCATCATCCTCATGGACTCAATGATCCGGCACATGAGAGAAGAGGGTAGCCGACCGGCTGTCGATGTGGTGGTCGATGCCGCGGCGACGCGGCTCCGGCCGATCGTATTGACCACGATCGCGACCGTCATCGGCATGCTTCCGCTCTCCTTCACGAATGCGACGTGGGCACCCTTGGCTTTCTCGATCATGTTCGGGCTCGCCTTTGCGATCGTGCTCACCCTTGTCCTCGTGCCGGTACTTTTCTATAGGATTCAGCTCAGAAGTCTAAAAAATACGAGCAAATAGGCTGTTTTATTGCAGTTTTCCGCCAAAGTACTTGACAAGTAGTCAAGTTCGTGTAAACTAGGGTTCAAGAACGCAGGATCTTGGGAGTACGAACGGGTGACAATCTTTCTTTCTTTAGAGGAGAGAGTCCCGCCCGCCGAGCGTCAGTCAACTGCTTGGCACCGAAACGATTTTCAGCACGCGCTGAAGTCGAGCAAGGCGGCGAGTGCGCGAAATGAGCCGCATCGCCGCTGACTTCTCTCAACGAGGAGAGGAAGTTGTTTGAAAACTGAAGAGCGAAGCAAACGCCGAGCGTGACAGGCTCGGCGGGGAACACCGGAGAACAATCGTCCATGTGTATGGCGACTCCGATTGTTGTTCTTCTTCGCCCTACTGAGTCGATGAGCCCAAGGCGCGTAAGCGCGGCGGATGTCCTCTAGGTTCGGTACGGCAAGAAGGATCGCAAATCCTTGCTCCTCTCGAGTTCGCCACGCAGCGGCTGGTCCGGTCTTATCGGAAGCCCCATGGTGAATTCAAGAGGGGATTGTGCGAAAGCAAATGCAAGTAGTGCAAAACCCCACCTTCGTGCAGAGTCACGCTGGCTAAAGGACTAGCGACGCGTATCATCCGCGCCGCTACGTGCAGAGTCACGAGGTCCTTCTCAACAACCAGGCCTTCGGGCCGCCTTGCCGCACTTTCATGGGTGCGGGATGGACAGGGTCTCCGAAGGGAGAGAGACATGAACACGGTAAAAGATACTGGGTACGCAAAAGACTTCGACGCGGCCAAGGCGGTCGCCTCCCAGTTGCTGGGAGCGCTCACGGACGAGCACGTCGCGGAGGCGTTTTCCGCTGCGCTGCGCGGGGATCCTGCGGGGTTCTTGCGCGAGGCACAACGTGTCGCACGCTCGGCCCCCGGCCACATCGCCAACGGCGCTGTGGTCCTCGAATCGTCTTTCCCCAATGGGGGCGTAAATGCCTCCCGGTTGGGGGTCCGCAATATCTGCGGAGCCGGCGTGACTTGGACGCGCGAGGTATGGCCTCGCACGTCCGACCCGGAGGACGGCGACTTCGATGTCGTCTACGTCCTGGACGTCTACGTCCCGGACGAACCGGGCTACGAACCGGACCTCGCGGCGGTTCGCCGCGCGAAGTTCCTCCCAGGAGTCTCCTGGGAGGAACAGAAGCATATCGAGGAGTAAATCATATCGAGGAGTAAATTACGCAGTATAGGTTATGGGAACTTGAGGGGAACGTTGGTTCGTTCTCCTCCTCTTTTGAGCACACCATCACCGATGGCGAATTCAAAAGGGGATTGTGCGAATTGTTTAAACAATCTCTTAGGGCGTATTGCCCGACGGCGTGCGACCGTGTCCGCACTACAAGAAAGAGGGAGGATTGCCATGCGCGAGCTCCAAATTTTCGCCGTCCAGATGCTCGCGCTCTGGATGGTACTCGTGGGGCTCGCGACGATGGTTCGCGGACCCCGCGCTGCGGTGGCCGATCCGCCTCGTGCGCCGCGCCGTCGGCGGCCTGTTTATCGCTCTGGGTCAGTTTATCCGAGGCTGAGAAGACAACCGCCGACTAAACGAAGGGAGTAGATGTGCGAGAGATTCTTTTTTTGGCGGCGGTCATCACGGCCGTCGCGTTGTGTATCGGACCGTCCATCGCGGTTACTGTACACATGCTGGCCGAGGTCAGCACCGCAATAGCGAATATCGCATCGCGGTGAATGTTCTTTCCGCGGTTGTAGAATCGCCGCAACGGGTCACGCGCAGTTGACCCGCCTTTTTGAGGGCACGATGCTATCGCGCGTTCAAAAGGGGATCGTTTCCCGAGCGCCCTGGGCGCTCGATAATTCCCGCTGCAAGGGGCGTTATTAGGTCGCTTTCTCAAAGGCCGTCCGCATGGTATTGTCAACATGACATTGCAATGAAGCTCGTCCCGCTC
>JAJYHK010000015.1 GCA_021784815.1 bacterium
CACTGCGCGGCCGGTTTTTGCATTCGGCGCAGCTAGTTACCCGAGGTGTTTGTAAACGTGATCGTAGAAGGAGGCGTAAAGGAGCTCGCCTGAGCCGACCATGGGTTGCAGCCGTAGGAGAGGCTTTGGGCTGGATCGAGCGCGCCATGGAGGGCGAGCGTACTGCCCGACGCGCTTACGATAGGGAGCACGAGTCCCGTGTGAGCGCCCTGCGCCCATGCGTAGTAATGCGTGCTGTCATCGATGAACGAGACGCCGTTAGCAAGAGTTGCGCGAAATTTGCCGCCCGAAATGTAGGCGGTGCCAGTGCGGTCCGTACCGTTGCGCGCGCTGACCGTGCAAGAGAGTGACTGCCGTATGGCGAGAAGGTCATTAAGCGAACCGACGCCGGTCATGGCGGCCGACGGCGTTCGGACGGGTTGCGGACTGGCGCTCGGCGGCGAGGTCCGCTTGGCAGAGGGAGTCGGCGCCGATGCGTTCCGGTGCGTTGCGGTGGTTACAAGCGTCTTGGCTGTCGTGGTCGACCCAGGCGAGCTGCTGTAGGGGTGTGCAACCGCGCTAAATGGAAACGGTTCGCGCGAGAAATATGCAAGAGCGAATACAAGCACGCTCGCGCCGATAATAACAATGCTAGTCTGTCTCGAAACGGTGTTCTTGAAGCGAGTCTTGGTCATATGGCTCCTATAATAGGAGATGAAAAAAGGTAAAAACGATCGGAACCGGACAAATGTGGATAGCGGTGCTCATGAGAAGACGGCCGGCAAAGGCGAAGCGATGGCGCAGGGACAGGAAGACCGGGCTCGGTGACGCCGCTGAGGTGCTACTATCTTTGGTATGGCACATCCCGTTACGCGCAACGCGCTCATCGTCCAGCATAGGCACATCCTCGAAGGACTGCAGTATTCTTCTGGATTGTTTGCCGCATCGAAAAAGGGCATGGGCGAGGGCTACGACAAGGCGTGGCTGCGGGACAACTTTTACGAGTGCCTCGCGTTTGAGGTATTGGGGGATTTTGAGACGGTGCATAAAACGTACCGCGCGATTCTCGATATTTTCAGAAAGCATGAGAACAAAATCGATTACGCGATAGCAAAAAAGCCCGAGTACACGCACCAGTACATCCACGCGCGATACAACCCCGAGTCGTTCGACGAGTATTGGGAAGAGTGGGGGAATAAGCAAAATGACTCGATCGGCTGTGTTCTTTTTGAAATTGGGAATCTTGAGACGCGGAAGCCGGGTATGCTTCTCGAGACCGACGACGACCGCCGCGTCGTGCAAAAGCTCGTGTGGTATCTCTCGACGCTCGAATACTGGCACGATGCGGATTCGGGTATGTGGGAAGAAAACGAAGAGCTGCACGCGTCTTCCG
Organism: bacterium; assembly: GCA_021784815.1. Lineage (GTDB taxonomy): Bacteria > Patescibacteriota > Minisyncoccia > Phycocordibacterales > Phycocordibacteraceae > C7867-001. Next base: position 1,373 of record JAJYHK010000015.1, read on the forward strand.
TGGGAGCGTGCGTCGCGGGGCTGAAGTCAATACGGCGGGTGCGGGACATCGAAGTCCCCGATGAGCTCGTCCGGAAAGGGGAAGCTTTTTTGCGCGAGATACTGCCGCGCGAGTCGCACCAGAAATTCGTCGACCTCGCACTTCTTTCGCTCGTGTGGCCGTACGACGTGGTAACGGACGACGAGCGAACGGAGATTCTCGAGCATATTGAATACCACCTATTGCGCGATCGCGGCGTCATCCGGTACAAGGGCGATCGCTACTTCAACAAGAACGAAGACGGAACCTCAGAGGAAGCCGAATGGACCTTCGGGCTTTCCTGGCTCGCTATCATTTATGAAAGACTCGGTGATAGAGAGAAAGCGCAACGCTTTCTCGAAGAAGCTGTGCAGACGGCGACGCCGAGGGGGCAGCCGGAACTCTACTTCTCCGATTCGTCAGCCTATAATGAAAACACGCCTCTGGGTTGGAGCGAGAGCCTTTTCATTGTGGCGCTTCATGACCTAAATGAACGTGCCAAGCCCGGATAGCATGCCGCTTGCGCTCGCTATCGCTGCGGGTATCGGGGTGCCGGTTTTAGGGTACTTCCTGGGCATTTTTACCGGCGCTCCCTACCTGCCGACTGGTGCGGATCGCGTCGAGCGCATGCTCGAACTTGCAGAGGTGGGGCCGGGCACGAAGCTCGTAGATCTGGGGAGCGGCGATGGCCGCATTGTCCGAGCCGCGGCGAAACGCGGTGCGGAGGCGGTCGGGTATGAAATAAATCCGATCCTCGTGCTTCTTTCGTGGCAACGCGCTCGGAATGAGGGTGTGGGTGCGCGTGCGCGTTTTGTCCGAGGCGATTTTCGCAAGGCAGATCTTTCGCACTTTGATGTGGTGGCCATCTACGGCGTCTCCTCCCTCATGCGTTCGCTCGAGCCGCGGCTCGAGCAGGAGCTCAAGCCGGGCGCGCGCGTTGTCTCAAATGTCTTCGCTTTTCCGCACTGGCAGGGTCGTGCCGAGGGCGGCATACACCTGTACATAAAGCGCCAGAGCGCTACTGGTGTCACTCGGACTCGTTCGTCGCCCACCGCGCTTTATGGGCAGTTGGGCGAGAACTCAGTCGGGAAGCGTAAATAAAAGGAAAACCGTCCCCAACGCGTGGAGGCGCTAAGGACGGCAGCGGCGATCGGAGCCGCGAGGAAAGGGCCGTCAACCTGATCCTTCAGGCGACAGAGCCCCAGATTGAGCGTTTTGGATGACGCGTACGATGTGGGTCTCGATTGGTTTTGGCAGAGGAGCGACATACGCGTCTGCTTCCTCATGTGTGAGACCGAAGTCGACCCTGAGCCTGGTGCGGAGGTGGTCATAGTAGGCATTGATGTGGAGGGGCATCGGCATACCTCGTACGGCGAAAGGGCGGTGCATCTATGTACCTATACGCGCCCGCAATAGGGTCTGTTTCAGGTCTTCCTGTGAAAGTAGGGTTGTGGAAGTAGAGCCGATGCAAGAGAGTACACATGGCGCTTCATGTCTCTATACGTGTCAAATACAGTACGCCTGTGGGGTATCCTTGGATTTACATCACCGGTGCCTACAAGGACGAGATGGCCCGCCGGAGCGCATAGCTCAGGCGGGCGTGATTCTCTCTCACGGTACGTTGCGGCGGAACGCGAGGACTTTCTCCACTACTTGCACGTAACAGGTGTCGTCCAGACGCAGGAGGCGTCCTTTGCTAATGCTACTCAAGGCAACGGTATTTACCGGTTCTCCTTGCGATGCGACTTCACCCTCAAGGCGCATCATGAGCGTGCGCTGGTGGTAGAACTCTTGGCCCGGCTGCACGTCCTTGAATGGTACAGACTTTGTTGTATCTGGGAACACCGTTTCCTCCTTGTTGCGCATGTTGCCCAGTCCTGAAGGTACTGTGCAAGACGCTCGTCGTCAAGAATGGCGCTAAAATCAACGATTTCCAAACGATGCGGGCCCACCAGGCCGCTTCGCATCTCTCCCTCGACTCAAATACTCGCCGTCGCTCGCATTTGGTCTGGGCACCGCCTCGCTGTTTCGCTCAGCTGAGCGAAACATGCTCCAACGTTCGAGTCCTGGACGCGAGCAAAACAGTTTGCTCGCTTGGGCCCGCAAACGCGAAAGCCGCCTTACGGCGGTCTCGTTTTGCGGGCTACTCGGGATTCAAACAATCTCTGTAAGGCAGTACAAGGCCACTTCGGAGCTTTCGTCTAGGCAGTACGGAGCCCCTTCGGGTCTAGCTTTGCGGGCAGCTTCTCTCTGGTTTGGAATGCAACAAATGCAACACTCCGCTACATGCCGCTCCTCTGGTATAATTACAGTGTTCCTTGAGAGGAAAATAGTGCAGTCCGCGCACCGAATGCGGACCGTGCGCGCCTCCCGAAGAGGGTAGGCAAACTGGGAAATCTGCCAGATGGCGCGCACGACTGATCGCAAAGCGGTTGGGAGATTTCATTCAGCCTTAGGGCTGGATCAAAACTCCGAGCCGCTTTTGCCTAGTAGTCGTTTGCGGAACCGGCGAGGAGATTAGCCGGTAACGCACAGCACTACTATGACCAACAAAAAGAAAACGAGCGGGGCCTATAACCGATTGCGCGCTCCCACCCAATGCGCGCTCTGGAAGCATCCGGAGCTCGTGAACGGGCCGATCTCAGGGCCGTTCGAACTGCTCGAAACGTACTACAAAGACAGCCACTTCTGGCGATACCTCCTGCGCTGCCGCGAGTGCGGCCAGCGCTACTTCTTTGAGTTCTACGAAGAAGTCGACTGGGTCGACGGCGAGAATCCCCAGTACAGCACCTATCTGCCGGTGGAAACCGATGCAGAGATAGCGAAGCTGCGGAAGACCACGCGGACCGATCTTCTCCTATTCGCGCCGCGGCTCCAGAAAGACTTTCCGAAGGGCGCCAAGGCGCCGACGCTCCGCTGGGTGCGGTAAAGAAAAGCCACTCCGACGCGTTTGTGCGTAAGAGTGGTTGAGTTGGAAAAGAGGCAGCTGACAAGGTCAGCAGGCCGCCTCCTCATCCGAAAGGGTCTGTGAGGGAGCAGGGTTTGGCGCGTGCGCCGCTTCCGGCTTCCGGGTCGATTGGGTCGTGAAGGCCCGGATTTGCTCTGGGGAGAGTCCGAGGTCCGAAAGCATCTCGATGACGAATGGGTCGACGGTATGCGTGAGCATGGGTGCCTCCAAAAAAGAACGCGGGATACTCTACCTTGCCTATACGCCTTCAGAATGGGGTTTGTTTCAGCCGCATATGTGAAGGGGGCGTGGGTGCGAGAAGCTGTTTGGATTGTAAATCGTAATCAGAACGTTGTCAAACAGCTCGTAATGGTTCAATAGCTTGGAAATATGTAACCCTTTCCAGGTATGGCATACACCACCGACCCTCGTGCTCCCCGTGTCCGCCGTGATACGGCCGCGTTTGCGAAGAAATACGGGGTGCGGACGGCAGCGCGGCGATTCGGCGTCTCGCCCGGCACGGTCACGAAGTGGATGCAGCGGGCGAAGAAGCTCGGCGAGCACCCCATCCCCACGAAGTTCTCGAAGCCGAAGCGCCATCCGAGGCAGCTTGCCGACGAGCTGGTCTGGAAAATATTCCATACGCGCATCAAAGAGAAGCGCAGTGCGGAGGTCATCCACCGCATACTCAAAGATGACGGCGTTTCCGTCTCGCTCTCCTCGGTCAAGCGTACGCTCGACCGTACGGGCCTCCTGAACAAACGTTCTCCATACAAGCGCTTCCACCCGCATGTGGAGCGACCGGCGCCAGAATACCCAGGCGCTCTCGTACAAATCGATACCATCCACACCATGCTTTCAGAGAAGAAGCGGATGTATACCTTCACCCTGATCGACGTCTGCACCAGGAGCGCATACGCGAAGACGCATGCGAAGATGAACACTGCGACCGCCGTGAAGTTTGTGGCGGAGGCGGAGGAAAGCCTCGGCTTCCATTTCGACATGCTCCAAAGCGATCATGGTCCCGAGTTCGGAACGTGGTTCGTCGAACGTATCCAAAAGAGACACCGGTATTCCCGCATCGGCAAGCCGAACGACAATGCCCATATCGAGCGCTTCAATCGGACTCTGCAGGAGGAGTGCCTCGACCGCGCGGAGAAATCACCAGCCGCGTTTAACGTCGCCCTTGCCGCATATCTGCCTTGGTATCGCGAGAAGCGGCACCACTTCGGACTCGATCTCAAAACGCCGGTCTCAGTGCTCAGGTGTTTCCAAGCTATTGATTAGAATACGACAGCTCTAATTTTGCAAAACCGGGTTTAGCATAAGTAGCTTTGACAGCTACTTATTGTAGTAGTATAGTAATTTTGCCATTGGATCGCCAAAACCGCCGCCGGTGAGTGGAGGGGTCCCAATCCAAGGAGGGAAAATGGCAGTCGAAATCTTGTTACCTGGGAGTATTCCTGTTCCCGATCTGGGCATACGGAATATCCATATGAGGACCAAACCTCGTCCTCATCTCTTGATAGACACCCCCGAGATGCTGATCGCGCTCCCGGATCCTGACATCGAGACCCTGAGACGACTCCCCGCTGTCCAGGTGAGCTGTCTTGAGCTTCGCGTAGGCGTATGTCAATCCAAGCCCGGCGTGTACCAACTGATTGGTGGTCACACGGTGGTCGTGAGCAAGAGGCCCGTACCTCGCGGCTCAGCCTTCGTTCTTATCACATACGTCACCATTAACGCTGGAGGAGTCCAGTCCTTTATGGACGCGTGGGCGATGGTGAAGAACGGAAGGCTGAGCGACGTCGCTGTTTCGGCAGAGATGTGCGAATCGTTCCAAGGGGAGGGCAAGTGATGGCGCGTGCGGCAGATAGGGCGATTCGCTCTCAAAGCAACGAGACGGACCGGATCGATCGGCGACTCGCGGACATCCGGGGGTTGGTGTGGGAGGCGTTCAAAAAACGCCTTATGTCTTGGTCTGACATAGCCGCTGAGGCGGGGCTTTGCACCGTAACGGTGGAGAACTTCGCCTTCGGCATCACCAGGCGGCCACACCTCAACACCGTCGAAGCGCTTCTCGAAGCCTTGGGCGTGGAGACCTTCTGCAGACTTCCGAACAGCAAAAGGTACGTGCGGGCAAGTTCCTTCGCAAGTGTTCCCATCGGGGAACGTCCTGCCAAGACGCGGCGCAAGCAACGTTCGCGGTCTTGAGGACTGCGCCCCCAGCCGCAGCGGAGAGGTTAACTCCTCTCTGCTGCGGCTTTGCTTTTTGTCACGGGAACCTTCTGGTCAATAGTTGCCAACTTCTAGTACGGCGCCGCGTACGAAGCGGAACGCGTAACAAATCAAAATCGCGCCGCCATCAAACGTCTCTAATTTTGCAAAACCGGGCTTAGTGTATATATAGAGGGGCTTTTCTTAATCACGCCCTGCTACATACGCCCATCATGGCTACCATCACACAGCCAAAACTCCGCATCGAGTACGTTCCAACTGACTCTCTCACGCACGCGCCATATAACCCTCGGACCATCGACGACTCGACCAAAAAAGCGGTTATCGAGGATTCGGTCGGGAATTTTTGAAATTTATATCGGAGCCTGCTGAGGATGTCCGGGAATAGGGCCTTCAGGTCTGCACGATAAGCAAGTCTTTGGGCTACGGATCAGGCCTTCAGGGTTGATACCGATAAAAAAGTGTGTTGGCGGGCCCACCAGGACTCGAACCTGGGACGGCGGTTTTGGAGACCGCTGTTTTACCACTAAACTATAGGCCCTAACGCGCTTTACGATAGCAAACTCACGGCAATGGGGAAAGCGCTGTTCTTGCCGTGATTGCGCGGTATTATGCAGCTATGAGTTCTCGACGGTCGTTTGTGGGCTCGGCGTTTTTTGTAGTTGGAACAGCGCTATTCCTGCCATCGCTTGCTCATGCAACCGGCATTCCTTTTTTCGGGCCGATCGTGCAAGGCGCTAGTCAAACCTGTGCCGGTAATTTCTCCGGGCTCCTGCAAGTCGTAAGTAATGCCTTGGCATTTTTGCTGACAATGGCGATCGTATTCATTGCGCCACTCATGATTGCCTATGCGGGTTTCCTCATGGTGTTTGAACCGGCATCGCCGGGCGGACACAACAAAGCGCGTACGCTTCTCATTAATGTCGTGGAAGGTATCGTCATAGCGCTCGCCTCGTGGCTCATCGTCAATATGGTGCTCGTTGGACTCACGGCGAAGAGTATCACCGACTGGACGACCGGCGTTTTTAACGGAGGGCCGGCAACGTGCTTGCCGATAGACGTAAGCGAGACGTATACAGGACAGACGGTCCTTCCAGGGAGCGGTACGGTGAGCTCGTCCGGTGCGGGCGCGATAAGTACAGGATCGAATGCACAGTGCGATGCTAGCAATATGTCGTGCAGCCCCTCTGCTCTGGAAAGCGTCGGGTTAGGGCAAAGCCAGGCGAACGTCATGTCCTGCATTGCGGTGACGGAAAGTTCAGGGAATCCGGCCACGCCGCCCTATAACCAGACCCACCATGGCTCTGATTCGACCGCGTGTGGCACCTTCCAGATCACGCAGACGACCTGGAAGGCGATGAATCCATCCGGTTCGTGCAACGATTGGGCATCGAGCTGCACAAATGCTTCATGCAACGCGCAAGTTGCAACGATGCTCGTTTCCCAGAGCGGTTATAGTAGTTGGACATGCCCGGGGTGTAACTCGAAAGCCGCCTCGTGCGTGTCGGCATACGGGGGGAATTGAACTATCTCTATGCGTCTAAAGATACTCCTCATAGGAACAGGGATCGTCATCATAACGCTCTTCGTAGTGTCGTATGTTGTCCGTAGTACGGAACCCAGGCCGACGCCGCAGGCGGACGGAGGGGGCCTTCCGGTCGCTCCCACGCAGACCACGGGGCAGAATACGGGCACAGGAGTCACGACGCTTGCAACAAGTAGCTCCCCGCGTAGTGCGGGGACGATGGTCATTTCAGGTACCGATGGGAGCGCGATAACGACGCTCGATTTTATGTCAGCGACCACAACCACGGAAGACGCATCGAACCGCGGCCTGTATCACCTCAATGTTCCGCCAAGTGCAAACCCTTCCGCTCCGTATGATATTACATACGAAAGTGCCACGCAGTACTTCAACATAAGCCTCCTAGCGGAGCCGATTGGACAAACCCGCGTTGAAATGGAACACGACCTCATGACGAAGCTTGGCGTTTCCGAAAATGCAATGTGCCTTTTGAACTACATGGTGAGCGTGCCGTACTGGGTCAATGCATTCTATACGGGCAAAAACCTCGGGTTCAGTTTCTGCCCCGGTGCGGTGGTACTGCCGCAATAGTGTGCTCGCCGCGCAGCTTGCGCAGCCACGCTTTTTGTCGGCGCGCGTACTGCCAGAGCTTCGCGGAAAGTGCCGGCAAAAGTGAGGCCTCGCTGCGCTCTCCGCGAAGGAATTCGCCGACCATGCGGTATTCGAGCCCGAGCTCATTGAGGCGATCGTCACCCAGCGCCGCGCGTACCGAGCGGACCTCTTGAACGAGGCCGCGTGCAAGTGCGTCCGCGAGGCGCGCATCGATGCGCGTACGGAGCTCCGGTCCCGCCGGGTCAATGACGACCCACTCAACTTCGTACCGTGAATCGCCGACATCTCGCTGGGGCACCTTGTCGTGCGCATGAATGATCTCAAGCGCGCGAATGAGACGGCGGCGATTCTTCGGATCGAGCTCTTGGGCGCGGCGCGGATCGGCCGCGAGTATCCGAGCAAGAAGCTCTTCATCGCCTAGTAAACTCAAAGCTGCTCGAAGTGCTAGATCAGGATGGGTTTCCTGCGGCAAGCCGTTAAGGAGCGCGTCGAAATAAAAGTGGGTGCCGCCGGCAAGTATGGGGAGCTTGCCGCGCGCGGCGATCTCCTCGATGAGCCGCGACGCGTCCCCCACGAATTCACCGGCCGAGTAGCGCTCGTGCGGATCGCGAACATCAATAAGATGGTGCGGCACGCCGCGCATCTCCTGCGCGGTAATCTTCTCGGTGCCGATATCAAGGTGTCGGTAGACCTGCCGGGAGTCCACCGAGATAACCTCGCCGTTGCGCGCGATCGCTTCAGCGACCGCGCGCGCGGTTTTGCCTGAGGCGGTCGGCCCGACGATGCAGAGAATTTCCAGCTTTTCTGGGCTTTTGTCGGCCATTGCGCGCGATGGTATCATGAGTCGTACGTAATTAAAAAGCGTCATGAAAGAGACTAAGAGCAATTATTGCGAGCACTGCGGCGAATTCCACGATACGGTTCAGGACTACACTTCGCAGGTGAAGGTGGGGGAGATGGTGCCGGATTTCGAGTTTGAGGCGTACCAACACGGCGCGATCTCGACACGATCGCTCTCCTCGCTGCGCGGGAAGTGGGTTGTGCTCGTTTTTTATCCGGCGGATTTCACTTTCGTGTGCCCGACCGAGCTCGAGGAGTTTGCTCATCTCTATCCGAAATTCCGCGAGTGCAACGCCGAAGTGATCTCGGTCTCAACGGACTCGGTTTACGTGCATAAAGCGTGGCACGAAACTTCTCTGCAGATTAAGAACGTGCAGTATCCAATGGCGGCCGATCCGTCTGGCAAACTTGCGTATGCCTTTGGCGTACTTATTGAGGGCGGCGAGCCGGAGCTCACGTCGGACGAAGGCTTTGCCCAGCGGGGAACGTTTATCATCGATTCTACCGGCACCCTGCGCGCTATGGAGGTGAGCGATAGCTCAGTGGGCCGCAGCGCGGCGGAGACGCTTCGCAAACTCGAGGCGTGCCAGTTCGTTGACACGCACAAGGGTCAGGCCTGTCCGGCCTCGTGGCAGCCCGGGCACGGGGCTATCGAAATTGACGAGGGGCTTAAGAATCATGCAGGGCAATAGCTTGGCGCAAGTAAAAGAGGAACTCGTTAGCAACATAGAGAACGGCAAGTCGAATCCGACGCTGGCGGCTATCGCTAGGCTCGCAAGGGCATTGCGTGTATCAATCAGAGAAGAGAATTGATAAGATAAATGAGGCTATTCCAAACAGAAGAGCTAGGAGCGGTCGGGTTAGTAGATTTAGCCAAACTTTGTGTAGGTCGAGCCGTCTGCCTTGCCGCATTCGTAGTAATCGCAACCTGCGTGTCCCCAACAAGCGGAAGGCTGGCATGTGCCAGGAGAAACGACAGTGAGCCGCTCGAACGCTAGTGGCGGAGCGCGGTACCCTTGATATGTGGTTTTGTGGACGATGAACGAGTACCGGCCTGCCAACAGGCCTTGATGAGACGCCCAAACAGCGTTGGCTGCCGAGGCAGTGAATGTCCAACATCCTAAAGTTACAGAAACAACACCTTGGAATAGCGGGCTTATGTATTCGGTGCTTGCGGCTGGCACTGGCCCATCAATTTCCATGACGAGTTTCGACACCCGACCGCTGAGCCAGTGATGGTAGGAAATGCAGATGTAACAACTCCATTTCCGTCAAATATTAATGTTACTGAAGCGCTGGGAAGGTCTGCAGATTGTGGAATGGTCGGATTACTGCTTGTCTAAGGAGTGATTGGTGCGTGTTGCGGAGAAGTTATTGCAGACGATGAAGAAGCTGTTGTTTGTGGTACGAGAACCTCACTTTTGGGGACTGGCGACTGAGTAACAATTTCAATTTGCCACAAGAAGATAAGAAGTACAGCAATAAACGGCACAAGAAGGAGAAATGGCGTCGACCAGAACGCTTGCAAAACATTCGTTTTCTGGCGGGCGGCGCTTACGATTTCTGCGATGAGCAGAGCAATGGCCGCACAAACAATCACCAACATAAGTACTAGTGGGATGTCCTGAGCGATTCGGAGCCACAATGGACAGAGAAAATCCGGCCAACCGACCGGAGTTGCTGCCGTTACCGAAAAGATAACGGGGCAAGAGAAAAATCACTCAATTACAACTGCCACGACCGCAGCGGCAACATACCCGCCGATAAGGACATACTCGAACATGCGCAAACGACGGGGCGTTGTCTCATTCCTAAACAGAAGTAGTGGCAATACGCCTAAAACTGCTGGGACTGCGAGCAGAAGTATATAAAGCAGAATGTAGTACACACCGGCATTCTAACTAATATATATGCAGCGAGATAGGGGAGTTTTCACCACCCGTAAGGATCAGTGAAAAGAAATAAACTCTGCACACCACGCGCACGGGACGGGTAGGGCAAGGGGTGTGCTCCATGATTGCGACCTCATCTCGAAAAAATCCTCCCTCCAAAAAATATTCGACTTTCGTATCTTCGAACCTCACCCTCTCGGCGCGCGAAGCGCGCGGTTTGCCCCAAGAACCTTGGTTTTCTTTGGCATACGCCAAAGAAAACCGCTCTGAAAATAACTTTGTTTCTCCTCTGGTGCCGGGAGAGAGACTCGAACTCTCATGTCTTGCGACAGTGGGTTTTGAATCCACCGCGTCTACCATTCCGCCATCCCGGCTTGCTTGTGCATACCGTAGCATTTTTAACGCGCAATTTCATCGTGGTACAATCCGTCCATGAACGAGGAGGCGCGGTACATTCCAACCAAGTACGATTCGATTTTCTGGGTCGAAACGGATCGTATTCGGCCCAATCCGTATCAGCCGCGGCGTGAGTTCAGCGAAGAAGGATTGCGCGCGCTCGCTGACAGCATCCGCCAGTACGGGCTCCTCCAGCCGCTGACCGTTACGCGCGAGGAGGTGGAGAAGCCGGACGGCGGCCTCGAGACGCACTACGAGCTTATTGCCGGAGAACGGCGCCTGCGCGCAAGCAAGCTCGCCGGGCTTAAGCAGGTTCCGGTCGTTATTCGTGTGGGCGAGACGAGTCGTACGAAGCTCGAGCTCGCCATCATCGAAAACCTGCAGCGCGAAGATCTTAACGCCATCGATCGCGCAAAGGCGCTTCAGCAGCTCGTGAGTGAGTTCGGCATTTCGCACGGAGAGACGGCCGCTAAGATCGGCAAGAGCCGCGAGTACGTAAGCAATTCGCTTCGCCTCTTGGCGCTTCCGGAACACATGCAGACGGCGATCACGACGAAAGAAATCACCGAAGGCCATGCGCGCGCGCTGCTTGCGCTCGCTGACCGTCTCGAGGAACAGGAGACGCTCTTTAAAGAAATCGTGCTCAAGAAGATCACGGTACGCGTTGCCGAACGCATTGCGCGCTCGATCGCGCAAGAACGGGTCCGCAAGCATCACCGCAAGACGCCCGAGATGGCAGAGCTCGAGAAAACGCTTGCCGAGTGTCTCGGGACGCGGGTCATTATCGAAGCAGGCACCGAAGGAGGCAGGCTCATGATCGACTTTTTCTCGCCGGAAGACCTCGCCTCGCTCGTGTCGGCGCTCGCAGCAGAACGCGGTGTGCAGATCGTCTCTGAAGCCGCTGTCCACGTATCCACGGAGCCGTACGAGAGCGCGTCGCAGACGGTGCCGGAATCAAATAAGGACGATTCGATCGCGGCATTTCCGACATACCCAAATACGACGCAAGTAACGGATGATCCGATAGCTCCTGCGGCGCCCGAAGAGCCGCAGGAGGGCGAAGAAGATCTCTACGCGGTGAGCTCCTTCACGGTGTAGGCTCGTTTCCCGCGGAAGCAAAACAACAGCCCGGGCTATGCCCGGGCTGTTGTTTACCGCTTCACGTCTTCGTGAGTTGGCGTTGGGTGTTTAGCAGCGCGCCGCCGTCGCCGGGGTTTATCTGGCTCGGTCATGCCAAGCGCGAGACGAATATGCTTGCGAGCGAGCGCAGTCTTCACGTGGTCGAGCCATTTGGGCGAAGGGTGCGCGCTCTCGCGGCGAAGCACCTCGACGATATCGCCATTATTGAGCTTGGTGTCGAATGATACGAACTTGCCGTTCACCTTCGCGCCCTGAAGGTGGTCGCCGAGGTCCGTGTGAATCGCATAGGCGAAATCGATGGGTGTTGAGTCAATTGGCAGATCGACTACGTCGCCCTGTGGGGTAAAGACAAAGACGCGCCGCGAGAAGAAGTCCTCTTTAAGGCCCTCGACGAATGCTTGGGATTCGGCAATGATTGCATGTGCATCGGCGAGCTCGACCAGCCAGTGCGGAGATTCCGCTGAGCTCTGATCCGCATTCTTAGTTGCGCTTGAGACGTGCATGAGCGATGGAATGAGCGAGCGCATCCAGGAAAAGGAGAGCGCGGAAAAACGGCTCCGCTGTGTCGAGCGGTCGAGCTGCTCGATTTCTTTGCCGAGGAGCTTGTACGACATGTGCGAGGCAACGCCGAACTCCGCGTGCCGGTGCATCTCCTCGGTGCGAATCTGGATCTCGACGATGCCGGCCTCGCTTGTCATGACGGTCGTATGGAGCGACTGGTAGCCGTTCGGTTTGGGGAACGCGATGTAATCTTTAAACTCGCCCGGAAGCGGTCGATAGAGCGCATGCACGATGCCAAGGGCGACGTAACAGTCCTCAAGTTTGGGAACAACGATGCGCAGTGCCGCAATGTCATGGATGAGCGTAATGTCATCGTGCTTGCGGATGAGCTTCTGGTGAAGGCTCCAGAGGCCTTTGATGCGAATACTGGTGCGGAAATCTTGCAGCCCTTTCTTTACGAACTCTTTCCGGAGCTCCTTTTGTACTTTCGCAAGCCCGATCTCGGTTTCTTTCGTTTTCGCTTTTCGCAGCTCGAGCGTGTGCGCGTATGCGTCGGGATCGATGTGCGGGAAGACGAGATCCTCGAGATCGCGCTTCACCTGGCCCATACCAAGCCGATCCGCAATAGGCGCGTAGATTTCAAGCGTCTCAAGTGCAATGCGTCGGCGCTTGTGCGGCGGCACGTGCCCGAGCGTTTGTGTGTTGTGATATCGGTCCGCGAGTTTGACGATAAGCACGCGAATATCAGATGCGGTCGCGACGAGCAGCCGGCGCAGGCTCTCCGCATGGCGTTCGGCGCCGCGATATTTATGGTGGCCCAGTTTTGTAACGCCGTCGACTATGAAAAGCACTTCCTTTTCGAATTCCTTTTCGACCTCCTCGCGCGAGGCGCGTGCGTCCTCAACCGTGTCGTGGAGAAGGCCGGCAGCAATGGTAGTTGCGTCCATGCCGAACTTCGCAAGTGTCTTCGCAACGGCTGCAGGATGAACGAAATACGGTTCGCCCGAATAGCGGGTCTGGCCGTCGTGCGCTCGCTGCGCAAATTCGTACGCGCGCCTTACGAGATCGCGGTCCTCTTCGGCCGTTGTCCGCATTGCGCCCAGGATGTCCTTGAGCGGCGTCATAGAATGCTATGATACCGCGCTTTTGGCAAGAGTAAAGCACGAGCCTTTCATGCTGCGTTCAGCACGCCGCACGTACGCTTGCTTCGTTGCTGAGCGCGGACGCGAGTTGTTGTCGAGAGCGCAATCGGGAGGTGCGCACAGAGCGTGCAACAATGCCGCCAGACGGCGACGGGCTCGTGGCGTTCGCAATAAACCAGCTTCGATGTGCATACTAGGGTCAGCGCTGCGCTGACCCGCTTTTTAGGAGAAGCCCTTCTTTGGGACTATACGGTAAGCCGCACGTGATCTCGAATTGTAGCAAAGAGTTTTTCGTATCCAGCGGCATTGGGGTGTAGTCCGTCGATCAGGTCTGTGGAGGTGTTGAGGATTGTAAATACATCGATATAGGTGACACCGTTGCCCGCAAGTTCGCGAAGCGCTTCCGTATAGCGGTAAATATCTGCATTCGAGAAGGTCGGCTTGTCGCTTGGTAAGCGAGATTCGTCGAAGGTAAGCCCGATGCAGAAAACCTGTTTCGTCATCGTTCGAGCCTGTCGCAGTAGCTCTCGCATAGTATCGGAATACCTTGCAATCGGGACGTTTAGCTCGCGCGTATTAAGTAGCCGCTTTGCGTCGTTACTACCCACCGCAAACATGACGTGCGTCGGGCAAATGGTCGCGGCCTCTCGTGAGAAACGGCTCAGCACATTAAGGCTTGTGTTACCGCAAATGCCCCTGTTGTATACAGCGTCATGCGAACTTGGCGGGATTACCTTGCGCAATCGGCCTACCCAACCAAGCGCGTCAGAATCGCCTTGGCCGTAGGTTATGCTGTCGCCCCAAACCCCGATGCGTGCATCCATAGGCCAATGCTAGCACGCGTCAGTTTTGTCCTGCAGGGTTTACGAAGTCCTGCAGGGATTTGCACTACGATTTTAAGTACGTTTCGGCCTCGGCGGGCGTTATGGTGCTCGGGTCCGTGTTGTGAGGCAGGTAAATGCGGCGCAGACCTTTCTTGAAAAATAGCCCTTGCTTCGACCGGTAGAGCGTGATCGGTCTCCCGGTCCTTGGCATCTTGCCGACCTCGCGCACGATTTCGGCTCCGCGCGGCGGCTGCTTCGGCCGGGCGAGCAGCGCGAGCGCCTCCTCAAAGGTGATCGTGTATGGGTCGCCTTTTTTAATCGAACGGAACTCACCATCGCGGCCGACATACGGTCCGAAGCGGCCGGTGTTCGCAAATACTATTTTGCTCGTTTGCGGGTCAAGGCCGAGTTCTCGCGGCAGCGAAAGGTACTTGACCGCGTCTTCGGGCGTTACCTCTTCCGGTTTTTTTCCGGCAGGAATGCTCGCACGCCTCACCGGCGGCGCTTTCTTTTTTGCAGGCCGCTTTTTTCTCGTTGGCTTTTCCGGTAGTGGTTCGAGACTGCTCTCCGCGACGGGCATCTCGACGTACGGCCCGAAGCGGCCCGTTTTTATATACATTGGCTGGCTCGTTTCAGGATGTACGCCGATCGGCTCGTCGCCTTTAATCTCGCCGCCGTCCCCGGTACGCGCGCCCGTGCAGTCGGGGTACCGCTTACAGCTCATGAAGACGCCGCCGCGCGCGAGCTTGTATTCCATGGGTCCGCCACAGATCGGACAAGGAAACTCGTTGGGTGCGTCACCGAGAGAGGTGGCCTTTGGAAGCTTTTCTTTCGCGAGAACCTCTTTTTCAAAGGGACCGTAGAATTCGGAGAGGGTCTCTTTGTAGCCGCGTTCGCCGCGCGCTATTTCATCGAGCTCATCTTCCATCTCTGCGGTGAACGAGTCGCTCACGTACTGAGGAAAGTGCTCCTCAAGCCAGCTGGAGACCACCATGCCGGTCGCGGTCGGGGTGAGTGTGCGGCCGGTTTTCTCCACGTAGCCGCGGTCTTGAATCGTTTTCATGATGCTGGCGTAGGTGGATGGACGGCCGATGCCGCGCTTCTCGAGCTCACGGATGAGTCCTGCTTCGGTATAGCGATGAGGAGGTTCGGTCTGCTTCTCCTGCGCCTCGAGCGCGGCGAGGGAGAGCGTGTCCTGCTCGGCGAGTCTAGGCAGCTCGACATCCTCACCTCGCGCACGCGTGTCGAGTGTAAGCCAGCCGGGGAACATAACGTGCGAGCCGTTCGCTGTAAATGCGGGGATGTCGGCCGATGCAGCAATCGACACGCTCGTGCGCATGACCCGCGCGCTCGCCATTTGCGATGCGAGGGCGCGGGTGCGAACGAGATCGTAGAGGCTCTGTTCATCGCCCGTTACGCCCGCGTGCTCGCGCGAAGGGTCGGTTGGTCGGATCGCTTCGTGCGCCTCTTGGGCGTTCTTGCTTGTGGTTTTATAGGCGCGCACGTGGAGATACCCTGCGCCGAAACGTCTTTCTACGACGCCCGCAAGCTTTGCGACCGCCTCTTTCGCAAGGTTCACCGAGTCGGTGCGCATGTAGGTAATATGGCCCGCTTCGTAGAGCTTTTGTGCCGCACGCATCGTTCGGCTCGGTGCGAACCCGAGGCGGGTAGAGGCTGCTTGCTGGAGGGTGGAGGTCGTGAACGGCGGCCGCGGGTTGCGCTCTTCCGACTTCTCCGCGACACCGGCTACCTTCCAGGACGCTTGTTTCCCGAGGGCGACGATGCGATCCGCCTCGTCTTTGGTCGGGGGCTGCTCCGTGCAGGTCGCTGGAAAGCTGTGGCCGCCCCCGTCCGCGAATTCGGCGGAAATGACGAAGTAGGTTTCCGGAACGAATGCGGCGATTTCGCGCTCGCGTTCGGCGATGATGCGCAGCGCCGGCGATTGCACACGGCCGGCAGAGAGGCCGTAACGCACCTTCTTCCAGATGAGCCCGGAAAGGTCGTAGCCGACAATGCGGTCGAGCACGCGGCGCGCCTCTTGCGCTTCCCGCAGGTGCTCGTCTATCTCGCGCGGGTGCTTGAGCGCCTCCTCGATCGCGCTCCGGGTAATCTCGTGGAAAACGACGCGCTTGGGTTTCTTGAGGTTGACCGCCTCCTTGAGGTGCCAGGCGATCGCTTCGCCTTCGCGGTCGGGGTCGGTTGCAAGATATACGATGCTCGCCTTCGCGGCTGCCTTCCGAATTTTCTCGATGATCTCGCGCTTGTCCGGCGAAATGACGTAGTGCGGCACAAAGCCGCCCTGGATATCAACCGCATCCTTGTTGCTCTTAGGCAGATCGCGTATGTGGCCAACGGACGCGAGCACGTCGTAGCCCTTCCCGACGTATTGGCCTATAGTGCGCGCCTTGGTGGGCGACTCCACGATGAGTAACTGCTTTGCCATGGTTTCAACTCATACCGTGCATACCTATATATGGTCAAGCGTCTGTCCTGTGGGCAGGGAGGCAGCCTGCCACAAAAGGTCTGGTTTTTATAGGTATACTGTGCGCTATGAAAGAACGGTGGAATGTGCGGCAAATCGCGGCCGTACTTGCGGTCGGCGCAGTGTTTATGCTCGTCTCGCTGATTGCTGACACGTATCGAACCGCCCTTGCCGCGGTAGTTGGCGTCGGTGGGCCGGCCGGTATAGCGGCCTACGTCGCGCTCACGATGTGCTTCGAGATCTTCTTGCTCCCTCTCGATCTTGCGCTTCTTGTGCCGCTCGGCACTGCACTCTATGGGCCCACTACGACCGCGCTCATGAGCATAACCGGGTGGACGGTCGGCGCGAGCGTATCGTTTATTCTCGCGCGGCGGTATGGAATCCGCTTCGTGACCACGATCGTAGGGGCAAAACGCGTCGAGCAGATACGCCGCCGCGTGCCCCGGTCGAATCTTTTCTGGTCGGTCGTGCTCTTGCGTATGCTCGTGCCCGTCGGCCTGCTCAGCTATACGCTCGGGCTCTTTGCGCCCATCGCCTGGTGGAAGTATGTTGTTGCGACTGCACTCGGCGTTGCACCCCTTGGTTTCTATTTTGCGTTTACAGGCGCGCTACCGTTTGTGTATCAGTTCCTCGCGCTGGCTGCGGCGCTTTGGTTCGTTATCATCGTGTTGTCGCGATATCAGTTCGAGCACCACGAGCGCAGAGACGGGCCGGTGGTCTGAGCCGACGGCATCATCCGCCGCGCGTGCTTCAGAAAAGGTGAAGTGTCTTGAAAGCAAAATGTGGTCCAGCTGGCTCTGTGAGAGCGGATGCGTCACCCGTCCGCGCAATGCGTTCGTGAGCGCATGCGCCGAGAAGCGCTCTTCCATGTGTGCTCGTTCGCGACGCCAAAAGAAAGAATCGGCGAACGGGCCGCCGAGCAGCCAGGAGAGTATCGAGATGCGCCGCGATTCAAGCGTGTTAAAATCGCCGCACACGATGGTCGGCATGCTGGGATTGCGCTTGCCCACGATCGTCTCGAATTCTTTCCTGCGCCACAGGGCGCGGTGCAAGGGGAGATGGAGGTTAAAGACCTCGATACGCCCGTTCGGCGTCTCTATTTCCGCGATAAGCGCAGAGCGCTCGCCGGTGCCGCGAGCCCACTTGCACAGGAGATACATGAGGCCTATGAAGAGGCGGGTGCGTACGGGGTCGCGCTCGCGCTCGCGATTCGGCAAGGGGAGGATGGTGTGGCTCTTAATCGGGTAGCGGGAGAGGATTATGAGATTCTGATGCGAGCGTGTACCACGAAAGACGCGGTCTGTCTCGGGCGCGTAGACGAGCGCATACGGCAGTTCGCACAAGCGCGCAAGGAACGGATCGGGTACTTCTTGCAGGCAGATAATATCCGCTCCGCAGTCGCGCAGGAACACGAGCGCGCGCTCAGACTGTGCGTTATTGAACAGCATGTTCCAGGAGAGCACTTTCATGGAGCCACAGTGTAGGCGCGATTCAGGTCCGTCGCCAAGCGCCGAATTGCTCGCAGACCAAGCCGCGCAGTTCGAGTGCGATAAGGGCAGTAAGGAGGCCGCTCGCGGAGTGCGGCGTGCCGGCGACAGAGCCGGCACGCAAAAGTTCATCGCGCGTCTTTGGTTCTGCGAGCAATTCCCATACCTGCTTCTCTATGCCCTCAAGCTCCGGGGCCTCCTTCGGGCCGGCCGGTTCGTCGGGCGTGATGCGGAGCGCCTCGAGGAGGTGTTTTGGTTCCGTAGCGAGCGCGGCTCCCATGCGGAGGAAGAGGTGGGCGCCAAAACCGTGCGCATCGCCGATTCGGTGCGGTATGAACAGCAGCTCGCGGTTGTACTCGCTTGCGAGCCGTGCGGTGATGAGTGTGCCTGATTTTGGGCCCGCTTCAATTACGAGAACCGCATCGGCAAGGCCGACCATGATGCGGTTGCGCGAAGGGAAGTCGTATGCGCGCGCCTTGTGTGCGGGCTCGTGTTCCGAGAGAAGCGTGCCGCCCGCGGCGAGAATTTCGCCCGCAAGGGCGTAATTGGCGCGCGGATAGAGCGCGCGGTCGCCAAGACCAGATCCTGGTACGGCAATCGCAGGTAAGCCGGCGGCAAGGGCGGCCTTGTGCGCGCACGCGTCCGCGCCGAGCGCAAGCCCCGAGATAATCACAATCGGGTATCCGGCAAGTCCGGCTATAAGGCTCTCGCACGCTTGCCGCCCATAGGGCGAGAGCGCCCGGCTACCCACTACCGCAAGGCGTTTGAGGCTCACGGGCAGTGGCGCACCGCGCAGCCAGAGCTGTTCTGGCGGGTCGGGGAGCTCAAGAAGCTCTGGCGGGAATGCATCGCGTTTGAGAACGAGGATTTCGTCGGTCGGATACATCGTCTCCTGAGTATAAGCCTGGGAGAATGCGGCGTTGGCTCCAATCCACGAAACCGCGCTTTCCGACCATGCTGGGATGGCGTAGAATGAGCGCACCATGCTCGATATAAAGTTTATCCGGGAGAACGCGGATATCGTTAAGGCAGGCGCGGCAAAGAAACACATAGAGGCAGACATCGATCGGCTCATCGCGATCGACGATCAGCGTAAGGCTCTTCGCTTCGAGATTGATACGAAGAAGGCCGAGCAGAATCGCCACTCCAGCGATATCCAGCGGGCGCAGGGGGGCGAACGGGAAAGGCTGCTCGAAGCGATGCGCCAGCTTAAGCTCGGGATGCAGGAGACCGAGGAGCGGCTTAAGCCGGTCATGGAAGAATGGCAGCGGCTCATGCTTTCGGTTCCGAACGTTCCTGACATCAGCGTGCCGGAAGGTGATGATGATTCCGACAATCGCGAAGTGAAGAAGTGGGGCGAGCCGACGCAATTCTCCTTCGAGCCGAAGAGCCACGTGGAGCTTATGACCGCGCTCGGCATGGCCGACTTTGAGCGCGGAACGAAGGTCGCGGGGTTCCGCGGCTACTTCCTTAAGGGCGATGGCGTCCTGCTTACGAATGCCGTGTGGCAGCTTGCGCTCAAGCATTTCTCCAGCAAGGGGCTCTCTCCGATGATCGTGCCCTCACTCGTGCGCCGGGAGACCTTCCTTGGCACCGGATACCTCCCGCAGGGCGAAGAGGATTTGTATAAAACCCAAGACGGCGATTTCCTTGCAGGCACGGGCGAGGTGGCGACGATGGGCTACCATATGGACGAGACGCTCGATCTCGAGAAGCTGCCCGTGCAGTTCCTCGCGTTCTCGCCGTGCTTCCGCCGCGAGGCGGGAGCGCACGGTAAAGACGTGCGCGGCCTCATCCGCGTGCACGAATTTTTCAAATGGGAGCAGGTCGTCCTGTGCAAAGCCGAGCACGACGAGTCTGTGCGGCTGCATGAGTGGATAAACCGCAACACCGAGGAGTTCATTGAGCTCCTTACGATCCCGTATCATACGGTCGTAAACTGCGGCGGTGACCTCGGCCTCGGCCAGGTGAAGAAATACGATGTCGAACTCTGGGTTCCGGGCGAGCAGACGTACCGCGAAATCAGCTCAGCGTCGTACTTCCACGACTTCCAGGCGCGCCGGCTCAACATCCGCTATCGCGATGCGGAGGGAACGCTGCGCTTCGCGCACTCGCTCAATTCAACCGCTATCCCGACCCCGCGTATTCTCGTGTCGATCGTAGAGAACTACCAGCAAGAAGACGGTTCGATACGGGTGCCGGAGGCGTTGGTCCCGTATGTTGGAAAGGACGTCATCGGACCCGCGCAGTAGGAGCGCCCGGATGCTCACGCGCCGGCTCGCCGCGCGCCGTAGACGGCGTCGGCGCTATGCGTATGGAGCGGGTATGGCGCTTGTCGTGCTCTTTCTGGGGATGGCCGTATGGGGACTCTGGCAGTCGGCGGTCCGGATCAGTCGCGTGAGTGTCTCGAATGGGGACGCGAGCATTGCCGCGGCAGCGCAAGCGGTCATGCAGGGGACCTATTTCCATTTCATCCCTCGCAACTCGGACTTTTTTTACCCCGCCTCAGGGATACGGCGGGCGATTCTGGCGAAGAATCCGGGTATCGCGGCGATTTCAATGAAAGAAGCGGGTGGGACAGCTCTGCGCATCAGCATTACCGACCGTGTTCCGCTTGCGCGCTGGTGCGGGAGTAGTGACGCTGGTACTTACCAGCCGTGCTACGTCTTCGATCCGAACGGATTCATATTTGCAACTACCTCGCCGCGCATCCAGCTTGCATCCGCGACGGCAAGCTCGACCGCGACCACAAGCGCGTCCGTTGCGGCGGCGGCGCTTGCTCTCGTTCCAGGTACGCCGTACAAGCCGCTCGACGCCTATGTGGTATACGAACCGCTCACGGCGAGCACGAGCAGCCCGATCGGCACGACGCTGCCGAACGCCGACGCGCTGTCGGCGGTATTTTCCTTTGCCGACCAGCTGGTGCCGTTTGGATCGGCGGTGCGCTCCGTCTCTATTCAGGGTGGCGAGGTAGACGATACGCTTGCTTCGGGCACGGTCGTCAGGTATCTGCTCGGCCAGGAATCTCAGGCGCTCTCGGAGCTTACCGCCGCCAGGGCGGACATCAATCTTACGGACGGTTCGGTAACGTACGTCGACCTGCGTTTTCGCGGGAAGGTTTACGTCAAAAAGCGCGGTGCGCCGTAAGACGGCGTACGTTCCGTGCGTACGCAGTACGCATCCGAGCGCTTGGGTTGTCAATATTTGTGGTACCATGGCGGCATGCAGTCGTTTTGGAACAGCCTCCCGAGGCCGTTTTTTGTTTCAGCGCCGCTAGCCGACGTTACCGATCCGGCATTCCGCCGCCTGCTGGCAACATACGGCAAACCGGACGTCACCTGGACCGAGTTTGTCTCGGCCGACGGGCTTTACCACATGCGTGAAAAAGCAAAGATACCGGACAAAGAGAATCCGCTTATGCGCGACCTCGCCTTTACCGAAGCGGAGCGGCCGGTCGTGGCGCAGCTTTTCTCACGCGACCCTGAGATGATGGCGTATGCGGCCAGGCTCGTCGCAGACCTCGGGTTTGACGGCGTCGACCTCAATATGGGCTGTCCGGATCGCGCTATCGAACGGCAAGGATGCGGTTCTGCAATGATCAAGACTCCCGCGACTGCGCAGGCGGTCATAGCGGCCGCAAAATCGGCGGGGCTGCCGGTGTCCGTAAAAACGCGCGTCGGTTACAACAAAGAGTCGCTCGACGAGTGGCTGCCCGCGCTCTTTGCCGCGGCGCCCGCTGCGGTTACGGTCCACCTGCGGACGCGCAAGGAGCTGTCGCTCGTACCTGCGCATTGGGAGCTCATGCAAAAGGCGGTCGCGCTGCGAGATGCGCACGCCCTCAGCGTGTTGATGCTCGGCAACGGCGACGTGGCGGATCTGGATGACGCCCGGAAACGCGCCGCAGAGAGCGGCGCCGATGGCGTCATGATCGGCCGCGGCATGTTCGGAAATCCGTGGCTGTTTGCCGGTCGCAAGAGCACCGACACGCCGCTGAAGGATAAGCTTGAGGCGCTTATCGAACTCGCGCACGGTTTTGAGGCGCTTCGTCCGCAGAAGCATTTCGCCATCCTCAAGAAACACATCAAGGCGTTCGCCACGGGCTTTGATGGCGCTGCCGAAATGCGTGCGCGGCTCATGGACGCCGAGAATGCGGCTGAGCTCGAGGCGGCGATACGCCAGTCGCTGGCCGAGAGCGCATAGCGGCTATATACTGAGCGCACATGGCGCACGAGTCGCTCTATCGCAAGTATCGTCCGCAGGCGTTCGCGGATGTCGCCGGGCAGAGCCAGGTCACCGGACCGCTGGCGGACGCGATTGCGGCGGGGAAAATAGGGCATGCGTACCTTTTTTCCGGCAGTCGGGGGCTGGGCAAGACGTCGGTTGCTCGCATCTTTGCGCGTGAGATAAACAAGGGCCGTTTTGACGATCATGATGTACACGAGATCGATGCGGCATCGAATAACAGCGTCGAAGATATTCGCGCGCTCGCCGATGGCGTGTACACGCTGCCATTCGGCTCATCGTATAAGGTGTATATTCTCGACGAGGTTCACATGCTCTCGAAAGCGGCGTGGAATGCGTTTCTGAAGACGCTTGAAGAACCGCCTGCACATGCGGTATTCATCCTCGCAACGACCGAACCGGAGCGCGTGCCGGAGACGGTGCAGTCGCGCTGCCAGGTGTTCGAGTTCAAAAAGCCAACCCGGGCGGAGCTCGCCGCCGTGGTGACGGCAGTGGTGCAGAAGGAGGGCCACACGCTCGATAAAGATGCCGCTGACTTGGTGGCGCGGCTCGCGGACGGCTCGTATCGCGATGCGCTCTCTATTTTGCAAAAAGTCATTGCCGGAATGGAACGGGTAAACGAACTTTTTGGAGCGAAAGACTATAGTCCAGAAATAACCCGTGAGAAGGTCGAGGCAGTATCCGGTGCACCCAAGCGCGAGCTCGTGCACGCGCTCATAGCCGCGCTCGCCAAAGGCGAGCGCGCTGCGGCCCTTGCGGCTGTCGAACGCGCCGCAGAGTCTGGTGCGGACATGAAACTTTTCCTTGAGCTTGTCATCGAGAGCCTCCGCACGGTGCTGCTCGTTCGCTATGCGCCCGAGATGCGCGACTCTTTCAAGAGCGAGCTCGGTGTCGACGAATACGCTGCGCTCGAGGCGTTTGCTAAAGAGAAAAACAGTACGCATAACGCGCTCCTCGCATTCCTCACCGCTTCCGAACGCATGCGCTATGCGCCGATCCCGTCGCTCCCGATCGAGCTTGCCGTGCTCGAACTTTTTCCAGAATCAACCGAGAAATGATAAGGTATCTCCATTGGGGGATCGTCTAATGGTAGGACAGGGGCCTTTGGAGCCCTTAATCTAGGTTCGACTCCTAGTCTCCCAGCAACTCTGAAAAAGACGCGTTAAAGGGCGTTCGTGCAAACACCGCATACGGACTTTTGTAGCGTACTTCAACGATATTCCTATTAAGCAACATAGAGTTCGATAGTGCTTCCGAGAGGAGTTCGCGCTTTCGCTCTGGTTCTGCCGCCTCGTACTCATCCGCCAAGGAAATACCTTGTTTAAACTTGGAATACACGAGTTCGATAGTTGCGAGAGGGTCAGTCGCTTCTTGCTCTAGTTCAGCGATGCGCTTAGTGAGTCGGACGCTCTCATTGTCGATTTCAGTCAGTTTTGACCTGTAGAGGTCGGTATCGATGTCGCCAGCCGTGTAGGTATCAACGAGCCGAGACTTGCGCGTAGCAAGGGTTTTGAGGGCAGTACGGGCATCCGTAAGAGCCGTATTGGAAGTGTCTTTTGTCTGGGCTAGTTCTTCGAGCTTGGCCTTGTATACGATGTCTATCATCCGAGGGCTAATCCTGAGCTTGGTGAGGTCAAGCGTAATCTGCTTATGGAGGTTGGTTTCGTTCGCGTTGAAGGAACGTTGATCGCAGACACCCTTGCCGTTGGTGCAGTGGTAGTAGGCATATTTTTCTTTTTTGAGTTCGGCAGTAATAGCACATCCGCACTTAGCGCAGGTGATGAAGCCGGAGAGCGTGAAGTCTCGGGTCTGGCGACGAGAACGAGCTTTGCCGGAAAGTACGTCCTGACACTTCGCGAAAAGTTCGGTTGAGACAAGCGGCTCGTGATTGCCCTGATAGTCCTTGCCATTCGAGCGCATAATGCCGCAATAGAAGGGGTTGGAGAGGAGTTTGTGAATGGCGGACTTGTATATCTTCTTTCCGCGAGGCGAGCGGAGCCCTTGTTCAAACAGGAGATCGGCAATGGCCTTGTGTGAATAGAGGCCGGTAGGGGCCAATCGATCTTTAGTACGTCAGTAGCGAGCTCGCTATGTCGCGCTGCTGTTTCGGTGATTTCTGCCTCTTGAGCCGCCGATAAGGAATTCTCGCTTCTTAAAATGAGTATGCGAACGGACATAGTCTTGATTGCCGTATTGTCTCTTTTTCTCTAGAAAAATGAAAGCCCCGACCCGTAGATAGTGGTGGGTCGGGGCTCGTAGAACCGCGGGATGGTTGGAGGCTCTTACTTGCGGGGTGGTGCCGGCGGGATGTGGCTGCCGCTGTGTCCGCAAGAACTGGCGCAGCCGTTGGCCGACTGAGCCGAGTTGCCGCTTCCGTAGGTGAAGCAGAAGGACACAAATATGGATACCCCGTGTTCGACAACGCCGACGAAGCCTACTCGCATGCGCTCGGCATAATCAATTCATGCGAGCCAACGACTAAAGGTAGAGCGTTCTAATGCGAGACGGCCGGTAAGGCGCATTTTCGCGGAAAATATGGCTATCCACAGGATTCTCCTGGCGCGGGAAGGTTCCCGACCGCATACTGTGCTCGCTCTCTTTGCCGGGGGCAGCTCGCATTAGTCAAACTATTTAAAACAGCCATGTCAAGAAAGGCGTTCGCCGTGCTCGGGGTAATTGGGTTCCTCGCATCTGCGGGTGTTGCGTTTGCGCAATCGGCCAGCTCTGCGCCGGAGCCTATGGTGCTTCAGGTAAACAAAAATGGAAGCGTACTCATGCGAGGGACTGTCGACTCGGTTTCCTCCGGATCGCTCTCGGTAAAGAGCTGGGGCGGCGATTGGACGGTGGATATCGGTGCGTCGGCGAGAGTGCTTCCCTCGAGCCTGACGCTTGCGAATTTCAAGCAGGGTGACTTCGTCGGCCTGATAGGCACCGCAGACTCCAACGACATGACTATCACGGCGACGCTTATTCGCGATTGGTCCGCGCGCCAGGCACTCAGTCAGGAAGCAAAATCGAACCATCAGGCGGTACGCGCCACGCTGGCGGATAGGCCGCGTGTCATTCAGGGAACGCTTTCGAACCTCAATACGACAGCAGCTACCTTCACGCTCACGAATGCGGCTGGAACGGTATACACCGTATCGCTTGACTCCGGTGCGAAGATTCTCGGGAGGAATTGGGTGACTATTACGCTGAGCCAAGCGGCTACTGGCAATACGGTCCGCGTATACGGGGTAGTGTCGGGCTCTACCATCGCCGCGTCCGTTTTCAGGGATGTATCGGTAAAGTAGGCATCAGGTAAGCTAAAACAGAATGGCCGCCGTGGTGCGGCCATTTCGTTATCCTCGACAAGCTTTCGTCAAGCGGCACGGTTGCCTCGTTTCGTGGGAAGCGCAACGGCGCGAAGTGCAGTACACTATGGTTCATAGCATATGGCTTTTATAGCGGATAACGTCATCTTTATTATGAGCACAGTGCTCGTGGCTGGGCTCGTCTTCCTTGGCCAACAGGCGCATCGGGGGTCGCCTGTTGCCGCAACGCAGGCGAGCCCGCGCGCCGCCACTGCACCGACTCCGACGGGTACCGCGGCCTCCGGCGCAGAACAAGGATCGCAAGGGACCACGAGCACGACGCCGGCGAGCGCTCCGGTGCAAACCGTTGCGCCGCCCGCGATTCGGCGCGGCGGTGATGATGGCGGCTTTGATAATTGAACGAGTGCGGATAGACGCGCCGCATGACGTCTTAGCGAGCCTCCACAAATTCCAGAGCTCGGGCGTGGCTGCGCACGTCATGCCGAAAGTTTCGTTGTTATCTGAAGTCGAACGCTTGGTATACTGCAGCCAATGGATCCCGGCGCGCAGGTTTCGACGCACGACGTGAGCGACAGCGCGCCAAGAGGCGACACGATGAACCGCCTGCGTGCGGCGGTGCTCGGGGCGAATGACGGAATCATTTCGAATGCATCCATCGTCCTGGGGGTCGCGGGTGCAACCACAGATACCCGCGTCATTCTCATTAGCGGCGTAGCAGGGTTGCTTGCGGGTGCCTTTTCGATGGCGGCAGGGGAGTATGTTTCGGTCTCGAGCCAGCGGGATGCCGAGCAAATGCTCCTCGCGAAGGAGCGCAGCGAATTGAAGGCGTACCCGCAAGAAGAATTTGCCGAGCTGAAGCGCATTTACGAGGAGAAGGGACTTACTCCTGAGACGGCGGAGACGGTCGCGCGCGAGCTCTCGGCACACGACGAGTTTCTGGCGCACGCGGATGCGGAGCTCGGCATCAATCCGAGCGATCTAATGAATCCGTGGCAAGCGTCGATTGCGTCCTTTTTGTCGTTTGGCCTCGGCGGCGTTATTCCGCTCGTCGCCATTTTGCTCCCGCCGGTCTCGATGCGCGTTTACCTGACCTTTGCCGCTGTGCTTGCCGCGCTCATCGTTACGGGGATCATAAGCGCGAGGGTGAGCGGCGCCTCTCCCGGGCGCGCAACAATGCGCGTTGTACTCGGCGGTGTGCTTGCTATGCTTGTCACCTATTCCGTGGGCACTCTTTTTGGGGTTACGGCGCGTTAGCGATCCATACTTTTCATGCATGCTTCCAAATCGCTTTGGCACCGTTTGGTCTGGTCGATTGAGCATTGAGCCCTGTCCTAGAAGACCTTGGTAGAGCGCTATTTTGATAGAGATGGACTCAGTCGCAAGCATGGAGCGCTCTTTAAAGTAGCGTTTTGCTTGGGATTCCCGGATGTTCGGATTCCAATGAGCGAAGAGAGTGGTACGATACGGCAGATGGGTAGGACCGGTTCGGTTTTCTTCGGTATATGCGCAGCGGTGGCCACTCTTACCGCGCTTGTGACGCCCATACAGCAGGTGCCCATAGCGTGGGCGGCCGCGACCTCAAGCACGAGCGGGTCGCCGGCTTCGGTGGCCGATCTTCAGAACCAGATCGATGCGCACACCCAGGAGATCCAGCTCTTAACGCAAGAGATTGCGCAATACGAAGCGGCAATACAGAAGGCGGGGACCGACAAGAGAACCCTGCAGGCAGCGATCAACACCCTTGATCTCCAGCGGAAAAAGACCCAAACCCAAATCTCGGCAACCCAAAACCAGATCGACACCATACAGCTTCAAATCCGGCAGATCGGCTCCAGTATTGCAAATACCCAGAGCGTCATAGCGACCGACCAAGCCGCGATCGGCGAAAGCCTGCGCCTCATGCAACAAGAGGACGCACGGCCGTTCATTCTCCAGCTTTTTTCAAGCAACTCGTTCTCGCAGGCCTGGCAGGATGTTAACCAAGCGGCGCAGCTCCAGATAGCGATCAAGCAAAAGATGCAAGAGCTGCACGGACAAGAGAGTCAGCTTGTCTCGACGCAGACCGTATCGCAGCAGAAAAAGGCCTCGCTGGTCTCGCAACGCACGACACTTTCTTCGCAGCAGAGCTCGCTCGTACAAACGAAGCGCGCCAAGACGCAGCTGCTCGCGGAGACGAGCGCAAAACAGTCCAACTACGAGAAGCTTCTCGCCCAGGCGAAAGCGGAGCTCTCAAGCTTCTCGGCCTTCACCCAAAACGCAGGCGGGTCTGGGATTCTCGGCAATCAAACCAAGTGCGACGCGTGGGGCTGCTACTACAACCAGCGGGATGCCGCGTGGGGTAACGATCCGCTCAATGGTACGAACTATACGCTCAAGAGCGACGGGTGCCTCATAACCTCGATGGCTATGGTGCTCACGCATTACGGCTATCGCAACGTGACGCCGGTGACTATCAACTCAAACCCGAGTAACTTCGCGGTGTACTACCCGGCATACCTCCTTTTTACCATCAGCGTCGACGGCGTCACGGCAACGCGGCAGAAAATCGCTACGATTGACTCGACGCTCGCCCAAGGCAACCCGGTCATCGTGGGTCTCGACGCCTACGGCGGAACGCACTACGTCGTGCTCGTGAGCGGGTCGCACGGGCGGTACCTTATGCGCGATCCGTATATTCCGAACGGCGACGACGTAAGCTTCAATGCGCATTACACGATGCGGCAAATTTTCGGCATCGATAAGGTGATTGTGAACGGTTAAGCGGTTATTTCGTTTTCGCAGGGGTCCGCGATAGAATGGCGGCACCCGCTTCCTCCTATGACTCGTAAAGCCCAACCACGCCGCCCTCGCTCCTGGTTCGGGGGGCGACTCGGCTCGCTTGCCGCACTGATTGATGCAGGCGTACTTGCGCTCATTGGCGCGACGGTGTTCGTTACTGCGGGCACGTACTGGATCAGCCGAGCGGATTTTTATCCGAGCTGGTATGCGCGCATCCAATCCGCGGTGCCAGCTAAGCCCTCGTGGCCGCTGCTGCTCAACAAGACGGCCTACAACGAGCGGATGCTCGCGCTTGCACACTACGTTGCGCCCTCACCGACCCCCGCGCTTGTGAGTTCGACGAAGCTTGCTGCAATGCCGGTCTGGACGGCTACAACGAGCGTCTCGGTGCCCGGGAAGCTTTGGCCGAAAGCAACCCTGTATCCTGAGGGCGGCGCGATTTTGCCGTTCCATCGCATCGTCGCGTATTACGGCAATTTCTACTCCAAGCAGATGGGCGTTCTGGGCGAGTATTCGGCTAGCAAAGTCCTCGCGAGACTCGCGTCGACGAGCGCGATGTGGGAGACGGCCGATCCTGCTACGCCGACGATACCGGCTATCCAGTATATTGCCGTGGTTGCGCAAGGTCAGGCCGGCGCCGACGGTATGTATCGGTTGCGCATGCCCGACAGTCAGATTCAAAAGGCGCTCGATATGGCAAATCAAATCCACGGGCTCCTCATCCTCGACGTGCAGGTTGGGAAGAGCACGCTCGAGCGGGAGCTGCCGCCCTTGAAGAAGTGGCTTACGCTCCCGAACGTGGAGCTTGCGATTGATCCTGAATTCTCGATGAAATACGGTAACGCCCCCGGCACCGTCATCGGAACGTTTGACGCAAGCGACGTCAACTACGCCGCGGGCTTTTTGGCGGATATCGTCAACGAGAACCATCTGTCCCCTAAGGTGCTCATCGTGCATCGCTTTACGTACGACATGGTGATGCGCCCGCAGCTCATCCAGCCGCTTCCGCAGGTGCAGATCGTTATGGATATGGACGGGTGGGGCTCGCAGGCGAAGAAAATCAACACCTACACACGCGTCATTGAGGCGTACCCGGTGCAGTTCACGGGCATCAAGTTGTTCTACAAAGCCGACCTTAAGCCACCCTCGACCGGCATGCTTACGACCAAGCAGGTGCTCTCGCTTATGCCGAAGCCGATCTACATCCAGTACCAATAGCAGCGCTCACGTGCTATCCGTGCCAGCGGGATTGCGCAAGATCGACGCGTGGACCTTTGAAGACGACGCCCTCAGCGAGCAGTTTTTTGCGTTTCATTTCGACGCCGTCAAAGGCGTATCCGGTGAGGGCACCGGTGCTCCCGACAACACGGTGGCAGGGGACGCGTTTCGGATCGCGGTTGTTGGCCATAAGCTGGCCTACTGCGCGCGCCGCATTTTGCCGACCAGCAAGCTCGGCGATCTGCCCGTAGGTGGCAACCTTGCCGCGCGGAATACGCGTGGCAGCTCCGTAGACCGCACACGCAAAGGGGGTCATATGGCACGATGGTAGCACAGGAGCGCCAAGACCGTGTGTCGGCTCGTGTGGTATCATCGCCACATATGAACAACACGAGCAATAATCCCATTCTTCTTGCGGCCGCCGTGGTCGTTGCCGGGCTCCTTATCGCTGGCGCGGTCATTTGGAACGGTTCGCATCCCGCCGGCACGACTGGCACGGGAACCCAGGGTGGCACACAGCCGAGCGTAAACATTAAAAACGTGAGCACCGCTGGGGAGCCGTACATCGGAAACCCTAATGCGCCGGTAACGATCGCCGAGTGGTCTGATTACCAGTGTCCGTTTTGCAAGGAATTCGAGGTCTCGACGTTGCCGCAGATCATTCAGAATTACGTAAACAGCGGCAAGGTGCGCGTCGTCTTTAAAGATTTCCAGTTCCTCGGCCCCGACTCGATGGTGGACGCTGAGTGGGCGCGTTCCATCTGGAAACTATACCCGGGCCAGTTCTTCGCGTGGCGCACCGCTATCTATAGCAATGAGCCGCAGGAGAACAGTATGGACGCTTCGCAGAACCTTGCTTTCCTCAAGAATACGACCAAGTCGGTGCAAGGCATCGACGTGGCTAAAGTCCAGGCGGACGTCGCGGCGAATCAAGCAGCCTACGATGCGCAGATTAATGCGGACAAGAACGAGGCGGCAAAGTTCGGCATTAATGCGACGCCGTCGTTCGTGATCGGGACGCAAATGATCGCGGGTGCCTATCCGTACGCAACCTTCCAGCAGGCGATCGATCAGATGCTCGGATCAAGCGGTTCGGGACCGGCCGCGACGAGTACGCAGGGGTAACGGCCCGCGCACATGACAAATGCGGACGGCCGGCAAAGCCGGCCGTCCGCATTTTCTGCCGTTACCTCTGTGGTATGTTTTGCGCATATGGTCGTCATTCTCCTTGCGTTTGGCGCACTCATCTCGACTTTCGTCGGCGGGTCGTTTGCACTGCGGTTCCGCGATCACCTTCACCTCATTCTAGGCTTTTCCGCCGGCGCGGTCGCCGGCGTAGCGCTCTATGACCTTCTACCGGAAGCCATTTCGCTTGGCGCGGCTTACCATACGCCGGAGACTATCGGGCTGTGCGTGTCGCTCGGCCTCTTCGGGTACCTCGTGCTTGATCGGGTCGTCCTTCTCCATGCGCACGATCATGGCCGCGAGGAGGAGCGCTCGGAGGGCGCGCAGCGCGGTACGTTCGGCGCGCTTACGCTGTCGATTCATAGCCTGCTCGATGGCATCGCGATCGGCATAGGCTTCCAGGCGTCTGCGGCGGTCGGTGCGATCGTGACCGTTGCGGTGCTTACGCACGATTTTTCCGATGGTATCAACACCGTAAGCCTCGTGCTGCGCAATGACGGCTCTGCGCGACAGGCATTTCGCTGGCTGCTCGCAGATGCAAGTGCGCCCGTGCTCGGTGCGGCATCGACGTTATTCTTCCGTATTTCTGATTCGATGATCAGCCTCGTGCTTGCCGTCTTCGTAGGCACCTTTCTCTATCTATCCGCAAGCGATCTCATCCCGGAAAGCTATCACCGGCACCCCCGCGCGCTCACGACGCTCATGACCCTTTTAGGCGCGGCAACGCTCTATATCGTCGTGCTGCTCGCTGGTTAGCCGCGTGTGCGGGGATTCCCGAGTATCGCGCGCCTTTCACCTTCCGTTTAGCATCAAGCTTGCTATAGTCACTACACATGGAAACCATCACTCTCACCGTCTCTGACAATACGAACATACAAGCGCATGTCGGCAGGCCGCACGGCGTGCCCGGGAAGGGCATCATTATTATCCAAGAAGCATTCGGCGTAACCGACTACATCCGCAGCATCGTCGAGCGCGCTGCGCAGCAAGGGTACCTGGCGATCGCTCCGGAGCTGTTCCACCGCAGTGCCGATCCCGGCATGGAACTTTCGTACAGCGATTATCCAAGCGTACAGCCGCACATGCAGGCACTGAGCATCGCAGGGCAGGTTGCAGATCTCGCGGCGGCGCACGGGTGGCTCATCGAACAGGGAATCGCGGAAACAATGATCGCCGCCTTGGGCTTCTGCATGGGCGGCCGCGCGAGTTTCCTCGCGAACGCGACGTTGCCGCTTGCATGCGCAGTATCTTTCTACGGTGGTGGCATCGCCGAGCATCTCCTTGATCGGACAGACGATCTCTCCGGTCCCCAGGCGCTTTTCTGGGGCGGCAAGGACGACCACATTACGCCGGAACAGACGCGCAAGGTCTCTGATGCGCTTACTGCCGCGAGGAAGCCGTTTGTCGAAGCAACCTTTTCCGAAGCGGGGCACGCCTTTGCGCGGACGGCCGATGCCCATTACCACGAGCCGTCCGCTAAGGAGGCCTGGGCGCTCGCGGATGCATTCCTCCGAAACAACGTAGGCTAAGCAGGTTCAGGTGGCGCTCTCGCACGCCGGGGTTTTCGCCTCACGCCCATTCGTATCGAGGCGGCAACTAGGTCGGTGCGTGCTATCATGGCCGCCAATGAAGCTTCTCTTCCACTGGCTCATTTCGGCATTCGCGATCGGCGTGGCGGCGTATCTCGTGCCGGGCGTATCAGTTACCGTCGGGGGCGCACTCGTTGCTGCAGTGGTACTTGGTGCGCTCAATTTCTTCGTTCGGCCGATTCTTTTCCTGCTTACGTTGCCGGTCACCATCCTGACCCTAGGGCTCTTTTCGCTCGTTATAAACGCAATCATCGTGCTGCTTGCCGCGTTCGTCGTGCCCGGGTTCACGATTACAAGCTTCTGGACAGCGCTCTTCTTCGGCATTGTCCTCGCAATCGTGAACTGGGTATTTGCCCTTTGGAAACGCGCGTAAGAAATTCTGTCTGTGCGTGGATTGCGCAGGCTGAAGGCGCGGAGAGCTGTTACCATGCGTACTAATGGAGGGCCCGCAGCTGAACTCGCCTGAAGAAGAGCTCGCGTTTTTGCGCGCGCAGGTTGCGCAGAAAGAACGCGAGCTCGCGCTGCAATCGCGGCACGCGCCCGAGCGCGCGCAGGTGGTCGCCGAGCAGGTTCGCGCATACGCCCAGCTTCCGCACGAGGCGCCCGAGCGCGCGCACCACATGGATGCGCCTGCCTTAGAAAGCGCCGCACAAAGTATTCTGTCTCAGATCGAACAGGATAACGCGGACGCGGCGCTTGAGCAGCTTGTGGGAACGGTCGAAGAAAAGGGTGTTAAGAACGCGCTCTCGGTGCTCGATAAAGTCAGCGATCCGCGGCTCGCTGACGATTTCCACCGGTTCTTAGTGCGCTACATTGGCGACGGGCTTGCGCGCAAGCCGATAGAGAAGGGTCCGCGGTTCCAGGCGTTGCGCATGACGCTTTATACCATTGCGCTGCCGGCGCCGAAGGGCGGTACTGACGGGGCGCACCGTCCGCTCAAGGAGCTCATTTCCGCTATGGAACAGCTGTATGCCGGGCTCCTCTCGGTTGAGCAGGCGGTATCGGGCGAGCCACCGTACTTTGCATTCGAGCTCGCGGTGCCGGCCGACTCGCCGGAGCTACAGTTCTTTGCTGCGGTGCCGAACGGCAAGCGCGACCTTTTCGAGAAACAGATGCTTGCTATCTTCCCGAATGCGCACCTCGCTCCGCAGCCATACGACTACAATGCATTTGTTCCCGGAGGCGTACAGGCTTCTTCGGAGGCGCGCCTCGCTGAATCGTCTGCGCTCCCGCTCAAGGACTACGGAGAGTTCGACTACGACCCGCTTAACGCGCTCCTCAATGCGTTTGCGAAAATTGCCCGCGAGGACGAGGGTGCTGCGCTCCAGTTCATCATCGAGCCGCGAGGGAACCGCCACACCCAGCACTACCGCAAAATGCTCTCGGAGCTGCGCAAAGGGGAGAAGGCGCTCGCTGCATTTTCCGTGCCGGAGACGATGCTCGGAGAGCTTGCGCGAGATTTCGGCCGATCACTTTTCTCGAGTAAGCCGAAAGCGGAAGATCCGAAGGCGCAGGAGGAGCGGTCGCGTCAGATCGAAGAAAATCGGGTGCATATTGAGCAGGTGGAGAAAAAACTCTCCTCGCCCATTGTCGGAGCCACTATTCGCCTCGCGGTATCCACGAAGGAACCCGGCAAAGCGGAACAGCTGCTCTCCGAGCTCGAGGCCGCGTTCAACCAATTCACCAACACGAATGGCAATCGGATCACCTTCACACGCACGCCGGCACGCCGGATGTCCGGATTTCTTGATGCCTTTTCGTTTCGGCTGCCCTCCGCTTACGCGCTGCCGCTCTCGCTGCGCGAGCTCACTGCGCTGTACCACTTCCCGCCCCAGGGCGTCGAGAGCTCGCCGCATCTGCGCCAGGCGCGCTTTACCCACGCTGCAGCGCCGCTCTCACTCCCCAGGGAAGGAGTACTCCTCGGCACGAATACCTTTCACGGGGAGGAGACGCCGGTGCGGCTTTCGCTTGAAGATCGTCTGCGGCACCTCTATGTCATCGGACAGACCGGCACCGGTAAAACGAGCTGCCTGAAGAACCTCATCGTCCAAGACATCGCACGTGGCGAAGGCTGCTGCTTCATCGATCCGCATGGCAACGACATCTACGACATTCTCGCGGCGGTCCCGCCGAAGCGCTACCAGGACGTCATCTACTTCGATCCGGCGGACCTGTCGCGCCCCTTCGGGCTGAATTTCCTTGAGTACGACATCGCGCGTCCGGAGCAGAAGACCTTTATCGTGAACGAGCTGCTCCAGATCTTCCGCCGGCTGTATGGCGATGTGCCGGAAAGTATGGGCCCTGCGTTCGAGCAGTATTTCCGCAATGCGACCCAGCTCGTCATGGAGGACCCGTCGAGCGGTTCGACCATTCTCGACATCGCGCGGGTTCTGAGCAACGCGGAGTTTCGCCGCCAGAAGCTCGCCCGCAGCATGAACCCGATCGTGAACCAGTTTTGGACGGAGATCGCGACGAAGGCGGGCGGTGAGGCGGCGCTCGAAAACATCGTGCCATACATCACGAACAAGTTCGATGAGTTCAGCGCGAATGATTTTATCCGGCCGATTGTCGGCCAGCAGAAAAGCTCGTTCAATTTCCGTGACGTCATCGATTCGCGCAAGATCCTGCTCGTCAACCTCTCGAAGGGCCGTCTGGGTGAACGGAACGCAAACCTGCTCGGACTCATTATTGTCGGCAAGCTCTTCATGGCGGCACTCTCCCGCGCGGACAATCCGCGCGTGGCTTTCCCCCCGTTTTATCTCTACATCGACGAGTTCCAGAACATCACCACCGATTCGATTCCCGGCATTCTATCCGAGGCGCGCAAGTACAAGCTCTCGCTCGCCATAGCGCACCAGTTTCTCGCTCAGGTGGATGACAAGATTCGGAATGCGGTCTTTGGCAACGTTGGTAACATGGCGGTCTTCCGGGTTGGCGAGGAGGATGCGGAGTTCTTCGCGAAACAGTTCTCCCCGACCTTCGAGGTGAACGACTTCGTGAGCATCGAGAATTACAGCGCCTACGTGAAGATTCTTGCGCAAGGGGTCCCGCAGCAGCCGTTCGACCTCAAGATCCCCCTGCCACATGCCGGAAATCCGGCACAAATAGACGACCTTATCCACCTTTCGTCCATGACCTACGGCCGCGACCGTGCTACGGTAGAGACAATGATTCGAGAGCGGTATCTCTCGCACGCCGCGTATGAGTGAGAAACCTCCAAAAGCGATATTTGAAGCCGCAGCAGCTCCGGGAACGAGCGGAGATCGGCTCATGGAGCTCGCGCGCGGGCAGTACGAAGACGCGGTGCGACAAGCACGCGAGGCCTACAAGCACGACATTTCGGAGCTCGAACAAAAAATACGTTCCGGATCGACGCGGAAAGACGAACAAGCTGCGATCGAGGCAGAAATTTTGCGAATAGAGGCGAAACTTCGCGATTCGCTTGCTCGCACCCCTGGTTCTAATGTCCCAGCAAGCGAAAAGCCTACGGCGGCAGAAGCGCGCAGTGCGCTTGCGGCGGCTACGGCGAAGTTTCCTAAAATATCGGCAGATTTTGGAGAGAAACTGCAACAGCGCATTGATAGCGGAGTCGATGACGAAGGCCACCCGTTGGCAAACCAACCGGTGAGCATGGAATCCGACTTCTCCGATGCGAGCACGGATGAAGCCTCTCATACTCAATCGACGACAGCGGACTTGCTGCGGAAAGATCCGAACCAACAGGCGCGCTACGAGGGAGTACGAGCTGCAGCACGGAAAGACGCGGCGGATTACGGCCTACGCCCGAAGGGGAAACACATCGGCGATACGGAGACATACCAAGGCAAGGTCTACAACGTGATGAACCAGACTGCCGAAGGGCGGGCGCGCAATGCAGACGTGCTCGCGAAGGCGGCAGGCGTCGAAGCAGAGCGGGATGCGCTTCGTGATACGGAAGCGCATCTCATTAATAAAGAGCATGAGCACTACGAAAAGGGCATCTTACACCGCGGCCTTCGCAACCTATTTGGCGGCAGCCGCGCGGAACGCAAAGTTGCAGAGCGCACTATGAACGATGCGGCGCTTAGTTATGCAGCGAAACTGGAGAGCAGCCTTAAGGAACGTCTGGACGAGAAATTCAGGGCTACGGGAGACCGGAAATATCAGCCAGGAACGGCTGAACGAATGAAAATCGAGGCGCGCTACCGTCAGACTGTTGCCTCTCGAGATGTGACTGAGCGTGGCGACAAGGCACGCGAGGCCGCACGCAAAGAGGCGCTCGCATCGCGCAGTCTGAACGTTGCGGAAATCGCCGCGCTCGGCAGTTTGCGCTACCTTGCAGAAGTAAATAAAGGACTCGAGAAGCGCGCTGGGAAGACAGGTGCGCGCGTCATTCGCGCACTGGTGATTTCGGGCGGTGCCGCGGGAATCGCTGCGTGTTTTGGCCCGGTTGCCGCTGGAGCGATGCTGAGCGCGGTCGGCTATCGCGCCGCGCGCGCAGTGGTCGGTGGCAGCCTTGGCGCGATCGGAGGCGGTCTTACCGGTGCAGCATATGAAAAGACACTCGGAAAGCGCGCGGCGGTAAATTTGAAACAGCAATACGGCCAACAGATTCGTTCTATCGAAGACATCCAAACAGCGCGGCGCGCATATGAAAAAGGGAATGTCGAGGCCATTAGGCGCAAGACCAAATATGCGGAAATACTCGGCGCGGTGGTGGTGGGCGGCGGCTTCTCGCTCGGCAGTGCCTATGCGCTCGCAGATGCGCATTTCATCCAAGGATTAGAACACAGTCTCGCAACCCTCAAGCATGACGTGGCCGATCTGCAGATGCGCGTGGTGGGGTCGGCGCATGCTATGCAACATATACCT
>JAJYHK010000012.1 GCA_021784815.1 bacterium
GCTGTTTAAGGTCAAAGGGCTCTTTGTGGAACTCGACCGTCCCGCGCTTGAGGTTCGCCGCTTTGAGGATATCGCTCACGCTTTTGACGCCATCCCGCGTCTCCTTGAGCGCCTGCTCCGCAAGGGCACGTGCCTCGTCCGGAAGCGCGCCAATGTCCCCATCCACGAGGAGAGAGAACGTTCCTTGCGCCTTCGTGAGAAAGCCCTTCACCTCGTGCCCGATGAAATGGATGAGTCCCTCTTGTCGCTTGTTTGTCTCGGAGAGCTCTTGCGCAAGCTGCTCAATGTACTCTCGCTGTTCAACTTCATGAATCATATTTTGGATGAGGGAACTACCGATGACAAGCACGAGAACGAAGACTGAGCTCTGCAATACGAGTTGCCAAAGGCCGCTCGATGTAATGGTCTCAAGAAGTGTTGTTACAGCGAGTACGCACACGAGTGCTGCCGTCGTGAATACTTTCACATTAAAGAGGTGGTGCACTCGAATTGCGTAAGCCGCACCAATGATCGTCGGCAGGACAAACAACGCGCCAAGCGGAATGAAAGCAGTGACGGCAAAAAACGCGGGAAGCACAAGGTTGAATGTCAGTATGAAAGTGAACGTGACGAACAACCCCCAGAGGATGGGTGGAAATGTCGAGCGGACCGTATCCGTAGTGTTAAGCATTTCCCGCACAAATAGGGCAAGGCCGCCGAAGATGAGGAACGCAACAAAAACCGCAAATAGATAGAAAGCCGGCCCGTTCTGAATTCCTGCTATCGAGCCATCCGACGCGAGCGAAGTTACTCGAACAAACACAAGCGGCGTAAGTGTGAGAACTGAAATGCATCCAGCAACCGGCACAAGGACGAATCGATACCAAAACGGATATACAAGGAGACGCGCGGGGAACGAGAGGAGAAATTGGAAAAGGAACAACACGAGCCATACGGCGACGAATACTTCAAATCGAATGATCCAAAAAGCGACCACCACATCTGTGATGTGGTAGAAGGAATAGTTCGTGATACTCCATACAATCGCCGTGGCTGTGAACAGAAGGAACGAGCGCGTTGTCGCACTCAGCCTGTCGCTCAAGAACACCGTAAAGCCGAGCACTCCCATACCAGCCACTGTTGCGCCTACAATGATGAGGTCGAAGTTAAAAGGGATTACCGAAGGCATGTCTACCGGATATCGGGCGCATGACGACAAGAACGGTTTGTTGCCGGAGCAGCATACCCGATACGAATCATCATACCCGGTATACGCTCATTTGTTAGTCTGAATGCTGCATTGATCGTACGCTCCGCATCACGGATCGCGTCGAAATGATTCGGAGATAGCCTCGACGCTTCACCATGCATAACGCTACGAGCGAGGAACGAAAGCCCGGTAACCGGCTGTACAGCGAGTCCTGCCTCAGTCGCCGCAAGCCAAAGACGCTCGGTCGCACGGCCCGCTGCGAGGTATTCCGCAGGAGACTCGTCATGCATCGAGACGAGCACGAGGAGTGGTGCAGTCGCGTACCGTTTTGCATTCGTCGCCCGCGCCACCTTCGAGAACCCGAAGAGGAGCAAGAGTCTCGCAAAGGTCGGGTTCATGAGGCGACGGAAGAGAAAACGAGCAAATGTCGGCACTTCC
This sequence comes from bacterium, assembly GCA_021784815.1. Classification (GTDB taxonomy): domain Bacteria; phylum Patescibacteriota; class Minisyncoccia; order Phycocordibacterales; family Phycocordibacteraceae; genus C7867-001. The sequence goes on from JAJYHK010000012.1 coordinate 1,628, forward strand.
ATGGTCTCTATGAAGAGACCCGGCTTGCCGGCTCTGTTCTCTGCTTCGGACCAGAGAATGTCAGAAATGAAAAGGTTGCGAAGCTCGGGGGTCTCAAGCGCAACCTGCTCCATGAGCGCACTCGCGTGGGCCACCGATCGAATAGCTGCCGCGTCAAAAAGAAACGACGCATCGGCGCCCGCCGCCGCGCGAAGCGCATCGACTACGGCGCCAGGCACCGCGCGAGACTTGTACGGTTTGCGGTTCGTGTGGCGTGCCTCTATTTGTGCAGCGAGCGGATCGATCTCTGAAGACGTCTCGAAGAAGGTGAATTCAGCTGTACAGAGCGGATCATGCCCATCTGGCAGTACCGTGACTGCTACGCCAAGCCCCTCCCGAGGGGCGGCGAGCACCATGTTTTCAATGAGCGCGCCGTGCGCAACATAGGTGCCGCTTAGGCGGAAATTCAAAATCGGATTATCAAGATCGGGAATGAGGTGCGTCCGTACCGTATTCCCCCGAATGGTAAAGCGCCACGGTTGCGAATTGTCTCCTGACGGAGCATGCGCCGCAAGCTCGATGACCTTACGAAGGCGCTCATGCATAGAGCTACTCGAGCCCAATCGCCTTCTTGAACGCATTGCGTATCGCAGCGCGTTCGCCTCGTGCCAAGTCAGATTCGTACGTCGGATCAAAAATGCGATCGAGATTGATCTCAAGCTTGCCTGCAGCGAGTGGTTCCTTAAGGACGAGCTTGCGCACACAGTACGCGATCGCGACGCCCGAGAGTGTCGCCGCATCGCCGAGCTGCGGCCAGGAGTAGAGTGTTTTACCAACCTCTTTTAGGGAGAGCAGCATACGCGGCACAATAAGATCGGGCCCCGCGACCTTAGTCGCGAGTTTCGGCAAATCCGACGGCGTGAATGCCGCGAACTCATCTATGGTTATCGGGCCGAGCGCACCGTTGAAAAGTTCCGTCTTTGGGTCAAGATCATATCGTTCTATATCGACAACGACTCCGTCACCATTATCGGTCGCCATAACGACCGGCACCCTCTTCTTGCGCGCCGCAATACGCAGGCGTATCTTCATCTCAAGGCTATCGAGCTCCTCAACAAGGACGTCGACCGGGATTTCGCCGCCCAAAAACGCGTCCACATTCGAGGCGTCAACACCTTCATCAAACATCGTTACGTCCGCGTACGGGTCGAGCTGGTAGAGGTATTCCGCTGCGACATGCACCTTGTTGCGGCCCACCTTCGAATAGTCGTAGCGAATGCGGTTCAAGTTCGAGCCTGAAATAACGTCGGGGTCTGCTAGGTGTATATGCCGAGCGCCGCCCATGAGCGCGAGTGTGAGCGCACCGTGGCTACCGACAGAAAGTCCCGCGACCGCGACACGTGCGTTGTAGAATCGTTCCTGCTCTTCTTTCGTAATGAGGTTTTTGTTGCGCGCCGTGCGCAGTTCTAGATGCTCTGCTTCCGGAAGCATGCGCTCTGCGAGCTTGTTCCAAGGAAAGTACACCCATATGCCTTGTGCGAGTTCTGCTGGAAGATCTTTTTTCCACATTGCAAATTCTTCTGCGTGCGACGGCGCAAACTTGAACCGCGGGTTACGGATAAGGAACAAATCCTCGAGAAGTTCGTCGTATGCGTCAGCAACCTGCTCAACTGCATGCCGCTTGCGAAGTTCATCGAGTGCCTGTGGTACAGCGGGCGTAAGCACTGGTTTTGGAAATTGTTTCATAACTATAGGCGTTACTTTTTCACCCATTTCTGTTTAATCCCCGACGGGAAAAATTCTGGATCACCGCACGTCCGGAACGCGAGCCTGAGCAATGCGCGATCCTGCACAAATGCGGAGAGCTCGCGATATTCCGAACTCTTCTCTCGGAATGCTGTTTCTATGGTCCTGAGCGCCTCCGCCTCAAATGACGCCGGCAGTTGGTCAACGCCGATTCTCTTCTCAAGATTGATTTCGAGGTATTGGTTTTGATTCTCGTCGTACTTCGTTATGAGCTGGAACTTTCCGGAGCAATATCTCTGCATTCCTTCTTGAAGAAGCGTTTCGCGCAGGTATTCGGGATAGATTTGCAGTCCGTACAAGGTCGTCGCAAAATCCGAACGCTCATACACATAAACGAACGGCAGTTCGTAGAGCGGCGCGTCCGCCTTCCGCGCCTCCGCACCAAGGTCGATTCCCGCTTCTGCAAACAGCTGCTGTACCTCATCGAATGAGTGCACGCCGCCGCGATCGCCGACTGCGTACCGTATGAGAGGCATAGCACCATAGCCCGTGAGCAGAATCTCGCCATCGGGTGCTTCAAACGAACAGTAAGCGGGATTATACTGCGCCAAGGTCGGTGTTTTACTGGTGTCCCCGAAGAGCCTCTCGTAGAGATCAGGCCGCTTCAGTGCCAACCGACGGACTAGTATCGAGGTCGGTGTCTCGAAGGCCATTGCGCCAATATCGGACGTCCCGTAAATGTTGAGTGTGTCGCAGTACACGTTCTTAATGCCAGCTTTTTGCGCAAGATAATCGCGAAACGGTTCGGTGAATGCTTCGGCAGCAAAAAGGAAGCGGAGGTTTAGATTCTTCAGATCGATCTTCTCGTACTCTGCTTGGTCGAGGACGTCCTTCACGAAGGGCGGATACCCGATGAGGATCGTTTGCTTGAAAGATGGCGCGAGATCGTGCAGCGCTTTAAGAATCTCCGTCTTATTCACGCCCGCTGGCAAAATGGAGACCGGGAACGCACGACGGCTCGCAAGGTCGAATGCACGATAGGTGAGCGTTCCGCCGATCCACACCCCCATGCCGAAGCCCACAATGACGAGCGTCGGGTTCTCCGGACCAGGAACACATTTGCCATTACCCAAAAAGAGCTCGACCAACACCGAGTACTGTTCTTCGAGATTTGCTGTACGCTGAAAATAAAACGGTTTGCCAGTCGATCCGGACGTTGCCGAGAAGACCGCTGGCTGGCCCAGGTCCCCATCCCAGCAAAGCTGTCCGAGTGGGAAGCGTCGCAGGTAGGAGGCTTTGCTCGTCGGCGGCACGGTGGCGAGCCGGTCGAGATTAGTGATTGATGAAGACCGGACGCCACTCGTGTTCAAGAATGCGTGGTACGCAGGAACCCGTCGCGCCGCTTCACGAAACAGCGCGACCATGCGCGCGCTGCGCAGCCGCATCCAAAAGCTCGATTTCCGCGAACGCACGAGCTCCGCCATGCCGGTAATGCGCGGCGAGGAGAGACGCGTCACGAATTTTTTTCTTGCGAGCGTTTTAGGCATGGGTATATGTTTAGTGAATTTTACGATACAATAAAATTGTTATTCATGCAATAGTCTGGTCAAAATATTCTTGACCTTTTGATGATCAGTCGGCGAAGGCACCGCGATGCGCACTGTCTCGGCTAAAAGCCGTTTCGCCTCCGAGTAGCGGGACATCGGCTCCCCGAGCGCGACCTGGACGCCCTCTGCAAGGAGCACGTCGCGGACTTTTTGCGCATCGGGGACGCGCATGAGGATGAAGTTAGTTTCCGACGGATAAACGATCACGCTAGGCAAGCCCGACAGCATTTCGCGGAAACGCTCGCGCTCGGCAATGACGAGTTCGCGTCGTGCGCGAACGTCGTCCGCGCGCGCAAGGAGTGCAAGTGCCGCGCGCGCGCTCGCGTGGGCAATCGGACTCATGAGAAGCTGCGACTCGAGCGCCCGTATGCGCTCCGATGCGGCAATGGCATAGCCCACGCGCGCGCCCGGGATACCGAACCCCTTTGAGAACGTGCGCAGGATGATGAGGTTCGGCATTTCCCCGAGCAGCGGCAGCATCGTCCGGCCGGAAAATTCGAAATACGCTTCGTCGCTCACGAGCACGGTATCGGTGTTGCGCACCGCAGTAGCAATCGCCTCGATAGCCGATTCCGGAATCGGGCAGCCAAGCGGATTGTTCGGTTGGCATAAAAAAACAGCGCTCGCACCAGCGAGCGCCTCAACGGTCTTCCCGAGCGGGAACACGAATTCGTCGTGGTCCCAGTCATACGGGACCGGATGAATTTGTGCCCCGGCCCGGTCCAGGATCGCTTCGTAGCCATAGAAGGTTGGAACCGGCAGGACGGCACGCTTCCCGCCCCCTGCGTATCGCCGCGCGAGATGCTCGATAGCCGCATCGGACCCGGGCGTCGCAAACACCATGTCCGGCGTGACGCCCGCGTACGCCGCAATGCCGGCGCGTAACTCCCCATAGGACGGATAGGTCGCGAGCGCTTCGCGTTCGGCCGTATGCGCTTGAGCGATAAGCGCGTCATCAAGAAGCCAGTAGCTTTCGTTCTTGTCGAGCGGGACGAGCTTCATTGCAATGTCATGTTGACAATACCATGCGGACGGCCTTTGAGAAAGCGACCTAATAACGCCCCTTGCAGCGGGAATTATCGAGCGCCCAGGGCGCTCGAGAAACGATTCCCTTTTGAACGCGCGATAGCATCGTGCACTCAAAAGGGCGGGTCAGCTGCGCGTGACCCATTGCGGCGGTTCTACAACCGCAAAGAACATTTACCGCAAAGCGATGTTCGCTATCGCGGTGCTGACCTCGGTCAGCGCATGCGCGGTAACCGCCATGGGCGGCCCCGCGTACAGGCATACGGCAATAACTGGCGCCGCTAGCAAGAGAATTGAACGCACTGCTTGCCCTTTCGTTTAGCCGCTGCTTACGCGGCAGGAACTGCTCCCCAGCCACTGCGGAGGATGCAACCGAATGACACTATACTATATAACGTTAGTTCTGTCAATCATTCCCGTAATGGTTCAATACCTCGGACGCGAATATCATTCGCGTCCGAGGTATTGAACCATTACGGTCCTATTGTCATCATAGGACTTTTATTGTATATTCTGTGCCAGAAGATCTCTGTAGAAAAAGGAGTGCCTCGACATGAACGACAACTTCATGCCTCTCATCACTGCTCACGGAATCCTTGGGGAAAACGGGGCCAGCGTGATTTTCATCACGCCGCGCGAAAAAGTAACCATACATGGTTATGCGACGTCTATTCTCGAGATCGTCCGGTGGTGCAACGGACACCGGACGCTTGCCGAAATAGCATTCTTGTCGAAAGTCGACGAGCAAACTGTTGAAGCCCTCACAAAGGTCCTGGTGAATAAAGGCATTCTTCGAGACTCGCGAGAACTGTACCAAGCGGCCTTGATTGATTCGAGTTACCCGCTTGTAGCAACGTATGACCGCAGCCCAGATGAGATCCAGCAATTGGTGGCCGAGCCAACAATTGCTGCTCGAATCCTTGGCAAGGAAATCTTTCTTTCCGAGCCTTGCAAATCTGCCGTCATCGACGTGGCGACCAGGCGACAGAGCTGTCGAGGTTTCTCGGACCTACCGATTCATCACGAAGAAATATCTGCGCTACTTCGTGTGATGTACGGAAAGCAGGAACATCGGCCGGTGCCATCCGCAGGTAGCCTATACGCACTCGACTTGTACCTGCTTATCCTGAAACCTACTCAGGATATACCGGAAGGACTCTACTGGTATAACCCTGAACGACATGCTCTGGTCTTGCGCCGCAATGACGTGCCCCTGATCGAAGCAAACATGCTACTTGACTCCTCTTCGATCCTGAAAGGAGCCGCTGGCGTCGTCTTTATCGCCGCCGATACACAGCGTAGTGCTCGTAAATATGCGAACCGCGCCTATAGGTATGTACTACTGGAATCAGGTCATCTCGCCCAAAATGCGTATTTGTACTGCGCGGAACGCGGCATTGGCATAGTCGAGTACGGCGGGTTTAACGATGAAGTTGTCGCTGCTTTTCTTGGACTCCAATACCCGAAACAATCCGTCACCATCACGCTCGTCATGGGTAAGCCGGAATGGGAGAAGGCGAAGGAGTTCGTCGAAGAGTTCGCTGCAGAGGAACGAGAGCTCAGGAGGGCGTTGGTCGGAATTGGGAAACCAATCACCTCCTTCGGCGTTAATGTGCACTCGTACCGCCAATACCGATTTCCTCGGTATGTCGGTTGGGCGGCATACGTATCACCCGACACCTCGACTCGAAATCGGAACCTACATCGAAGCACGGGCCTTGGTTCAAGTATGCAGGAAGCGGCCTTAAAGGCGCTTGCTGAAGGATTCGAACGTCATTGCTCGGGACTTGTTCGCATTGATCGAATTGCGCACGAGGACCAACTCGACGGGCCGGTCCTAGATCTCTGTACGGCAGCTCCATTGCGGGAGGAGTATCTCGAACGAGCCGGTCTGGCTGTACGAGACACTTCTACACCTACCGAATGGGTTCGTGGAGCATCTGTGGTAGATGATTCACCGGTCTATGTGCCAGTAGACCAAGTTTACTACCCACTACCCGCACGGGGTATAGATCGGCGACTAACGTATGTGGCGAATTCTACTGGAATAGCCGTGCATCCCGATTCGCGTGTCGCTTTCGAAAAAGGACTCTGCGAACTCGTAGAACGAGACTCGATAGCCGTCTGCTGGTACGCCAAACGGGTACCAAAGAAAATTGCGCATTGCTTGCTGAGTCGTGATGTGCAAAAGCGTATCGAACGTATCGAACGTGCGCTCCGGCGTGAAGTGCATCTCCTTGACCTCACTCTTGACTCGATACCGGTCATCGGCTGTGTCATACGTGGATCAACGTATCCACGGATCACCAGTGGTTTCGGCTGTAGCTTTAACGTTGGAGAAGCAGTAGAGAAGTCGATAGACGAAGCAGAAGTGATTTTCCACACGTGGCGACGAAACCCACGACGCGGGAAAGACCTGCCTGTAACACGTGTCTACTCGGTTACCGACCATCTACACTTCTGGGCATTGCGGGCCAACCAACCTGAAATCGATTGGCTTCTGTCTGGCGAAGAAACCCACATACTCCCGAAGCCGACCGGAACGCTGTCTTCGATAATAAATCGCTTCCGACTTATCCGTATCGACTTGACGCCCAAAGACAATCCTTCAACGCTGAAGGTCATAAAAGTCTGTTCTCCGGTGCTCATGCCTATCACGTTCGGTTACATGGCAGAGCATTATGGACATCCGCGCGTTCACGATTTAGGATATGGGTGGGAATGGAAGTACCCTGCTCTTCCCCATTTCCTAGCCTAGGAAAGGAAAGGCCATGAATACGCTTAAGATTCGGGTGCAAAGCGAGTCTCACTCAGGCACCAGTGTAACCTACGGAAGCGGCAACTCGGCTCAGTCGGCCAACGGCTGCGCCAGTTCTTGCGGACACAGCGGCAGCCACATCCCGCCGGCACCACCCCGCAAGTAAGAGCCTCCAACCATCCCGCGGTTCT
>JAJYHK010000019.1 GCA_021784815.1 bacterium
GCTGGCGCTTTCATAGCAAAGCGCGCGACGACCGCCGAAGAGGTAAATAGTATTCTACGCAAAGCCGCGCTGGACGCGCGCTGGGAGGGCATGTTCAACGCGACTGATGACGAGCTCGTCTCCTCGGACATCGTCGGCGAGCCATGCGCTTCGATCGCCGACCTCGGCATGACCCGGGTCGTTGACGGCAACCTCGTCAAGGTACTTGCCTGGTACGACAACGAGATGGGATACACCGAGAGCCTCGTGCGCCACGTGCTCGCCGCTGCCAATGCCAATGCCTAAGGTATTCATTGCGAACGATCACGCGGGCCTCGCACTCAAGCAAAATCTCGCGGCGTATCTGGAGGGGAAGGGGTACGAGGTCGAAGATCTGGGTGCGTACGCGCCTGATCCCGAGGACGACTATCCTGACTTCGTGACGCCGTGCGCTCGGCGCGTTGCAGAGGAACCGGGGAGCTTCGGCATACTCATCGGCGGCAGCGGGCAGGGGGAGGCGATGGCGGCCAACCGCGTCAAAGGCGCGCGCGCTGCCGTCTTCTATGGCGAGCCCGCCCAGCAACAGACAGATGCAGATGGCACGAGTCTCGGCATGATTGCCTCGGTTCGTGAGCATAATGATGCAAACCTGCTCTCGCTCGGCGCGCGCTTCCTCTTGGAGGATACGGCGCGGACTGCGGTGGACGCCTTTCTTTCGACGCCGTTTTCGGGCGGCGAGCGCCACAGGCGGCGGCTCGCCAAATTCTAGCTCATCGAGCTCTTCGGCTCACAGGGTGGCGCGTCCCCTTTGATGGCGCGCTATACTGGAGCCATGGCAGTCACTCCGGCGGTACTGGCACACTCGCGGAAAGAGTTCGAAGACACGCTCGCATTTCTTGTGGCGATACCGGGTATTTCGCGCGTCCAGATTGACGCGGTGGATGGCGTCTACGCTGCGCCAGTCTCGTGGCCGTACGTCGAGTTAGGGGCGCTTCGCATCATGCGCGAAGAACGCGAGTTTCTCCCGCACCTCGACCGCCTCGAATACGAGGTCGACCTCATGTGTGACCACGCCGAGCCAGCTATAAGCGAATGGCTCCGGCTCGGCGTCTCGCGGCTCACCCTGCATGCCGGAGCATTCCAGGATCCTGTTAGTACGCTCACGCGCTTGCGCCGCGAGTACGGCGGCAGCCGCGTCGCAGGACAGTCCACGGTGACCGCGTTTGGTATGGCGTTTGGCCCGGATGCGGACGACGCGCTTCTCGGACAAGCGGCACCGCATGCGGACTACATCCAATTCATGGGTATTGATCGCATCGGTAAACAAGGCGAGCCCTTCGATGCGCGCGTTATTGATCGGGTACGAGCCTTTACTCGGGTTCATCCGAGCGTGCCGGTGCAGGTAGACGGCGGAGTTACCATCGAGCATGCGAAACGTCTTGCCGCCGCGGGCGCGTCTACCTTTGTCGTCGGGTCGGCAATACTGCATGCGGTCAATCCGGTTGCCGCATTTGCGGCTTTTGAGGCGGCGCTGGAGGTCGATTTCTCGCAAGGCGGCATTAATCGCATTTAGTCGCGCAAAAATCCCCCGGCATGCATTGCAACGCACGTCGAAAGTGGAATACTACTCAGTATGCATGAGACCAATCCAGTGTTCGAGGCGTCGCAGGATTACCCGACGCGTTCAGTTCAAGCAGCTTCGAAAAGTATCGTAGTGCGGCTCATCATGCGAAGCGGCCTCGCGCAGACAGAATCAGCAGCCAATACGATAGCGATCGGCTTTGCTATCATCTGTTTCGCGATTGCCGGATATCTCGCCTTTGGCGGGTCGAGTGGTATGTCGTCGATGAACTCGCAAACGCCGCCCGTCGGCACGGTAGGACCGGGCGGCATTCCGCAGCCCTAGTATGCGCAGCACGCGTCGCGGTTTTACGCTTATCGAGCTTCTGGTGGTGCTCGCTATCATTAGCACACTCGCATCGATCATCCTGGTGAACGTGCAGCGTGTGAGGGAGAGAGGAAACGATACAGCGCGTCTTGCGAATCTTAATGCGATACGCGTCGCGCTGCGGCTCTATGCGGCGGATAACGGGCATTATCCGATTACCGACTGTCAACCGCAGTTGGGTTCTAACAATGCATGGACCTGGGTGGGGTATGGCGGCTACTGGTCATCTGCACAGGGCTGTACGACAGTGAGCGGTTTTCCGACGGCCGGTACGTTTGAGACCATGCTTGCGCCGTATATCTCTCAGCCGGTTACGGATCCATCGGGCAGCATGCCGATCACCTCGGATGCGGGGTACCTCTATATAGGCGACGGTACGAACTATTGCCTCATGGCCTATAGGGTGCCGGAGAACATGCTCGATTTCCCGAAAGAAACCTGGAATCTGCAGCGCTGTAGCAGTGTGAATAGCGCCGGGCAATGCACGGGCGCTAATACGGTCAAGGCCATCTACTACGCGGTTGGTCCAACTTGGGCAAACGGATGCTAGCAATTGTATAAGTGCGTGAGCACGCAACGGAGCGCATGCTATCTTTTCCTTATGACGCCCACCGAACAAGAAATCGAACGGCTTGAGGCGAAAGCACAGGCGATTCGCGAGACGATACTCGAAATGCTCATTGAGGCGGGCAGCGGGCATACGGCCGGTCCGCTGGGTCTCGCGGACATCTTCGCTGCCTTCTACTTCCACATCCTCGCGCACGATCCGAAGAATCCTGGCTGGGACGGTCGCGATCGGCTCGTCTTGAGCAATGGCCACATCGTGCCGGTGCGCTATGCGGCCATGGCGCACGCCGGGTACTTTCCGCTTGAAGAGTGCAAGACGCTGCGCAAATTCGGGAGCAGGCTCCAGGGGCACCCGGAGCGCACGCGCTTGCCGGGGCTCGAGACGACCTCGGGTCCCTTGGGCGAAGGACTCTCGCAAGCGGCGGCTATGGCGTATGGCCTCCGAATGGACGGAAAGAACAACCGCATCTACTGCATCATGGGCGACGGCGAACAGGACGAGGGCGAGGTGTGGGAAGCGGTCATGTGGGCAGGGAAGCAGCGGCTCGGTAATCTCACGGCCGTCATCGATCGCAATAACATCCAGATCGACGGCATGACCGAAGACGTCATGCCGCTTGAATCGTTGCGCGCGAAGTACGAAGCGTTCAATTGGCACGTGCTCGAAGTGAATGGGAACGATATTCGTGCATTTATCGAGACAGTCGACGAAGCGAAGGCGATCTATGAAAAGCCGACGCTCGTCATCGCGCACACCATCCCGGGCAAGGGCGTTACGGAGATCGAGTTCGACTACCGCTGGCACGGCGCACCGCCCGGCGGCGGTCCGGAAGATGTCTGGCCGAAAAAGGAACAGGGCCGCGAGATGCTCAAGGAGCTGCGCTCGTTGCGCGGCCGTTTGCCTCACGAATATGCTTAACCCCGAGGCGCATCTTTGCGATCAGCTGTTTGCCGATGATATTGAGCGCGCGCCGACGCGCGACGGCTTCGGCACGGGAACGGTCGAGGCAGGCACCACAGACTCGAATGTGCTCGTTCTCTGCGCCGACCTCTCGGAAAGCACGCGCGCGGAGTGGTTTGAAAAGGAGTTTCCCGAACGGTTTATCGAAGTGGGCATTGGCGAGCAAAATATGGCAGCGCTCGGCAGCGGCTTCGCAGCGGTCGGCAAGGTGCCCTTTATCGCGAGCTACGCCGCGTTCAATCCTGGCCGCAACTATGAGCAGATCCGCACGACGATCGCGCTCAATCGCGCGAACGTTAAAGTGTGCGGCATGCACGCGGGCGTCTCGGTCGGGCCGGACGGCGCGACGCACCAGATGCTCGAGGACCTCGGGCTCATGCGCATGCTGCCGGGCATGATGGTCATCGCCCCCGGGGATGCAGTCGAGGCGAAGAAGGCAGTCATTGCCGCAGCGCGGTACGAGGGCCCCGTGTACCTGCGCTTCGGTCGCGCCGCAACCCCTGTCTTTACGACTACGGAGACGCCCTTTACGATCGGCGCAGCGCTCCCGCTACGCGACGCCGCGACGCCGCAAGCGGCGCTCCTCTCGACCGGGTCATTGAGCTATGCGGCGCTCGAGGCGGCGAAGCTCCTTGCGGACGAGGGGGTGGAGACGAGCGTTCTCCATGTGCCGACCATTAAGCCGCTCGATACCGCGGCGATCCTTGCTGCCGCTACTAAGGCAGGGCGCGCAGTGACCGTTGAGGAACATCAGATCGCGGGCGGGTTCGGTAGCGCCGTCGCGGAAGTTCTCTCTATCGAGCGCCCACTGCCGCTCCTGCGGCTCGGCATCAAAGACGAATTCGGCCAGTCCGGCGCACCGGACGAGCTCCTTGCGCACTATGGGCTTAGTGCCTCGGGCATTGCCGAATCGGTCCGCGCCTTCGTGCGCGCGTAGAGCGCGCCAGGGGCGTGGATAAATGCCTGCGCGAACGCGGTGCCATGCCATACTGCAGCCATGGCAGACCTGCAATTTGAAGAAGAACAGTACGAAGTGCCGGCAGCCGTAGCGCGCAAGCCCTCGTGGCTTTCGGGGCTCGTCATCCGCACGGGGCTTGCACAGGACGAGGCGGGCGCGCAGAAGGTGCTTCTCATCGTGCTTGCGCTTACTATTGTGGCGATCCTCGCGATGAATCTTTTCTCGGGCGGTTCATCAGTGCCGCCGCCGGCACCATCAATCACGGGTGCGCCGGCGGCGTAGGGATTCCTCGCCGTATGCATGCGCTCACATACCGGCTCAATGCGTATTTTGCCGTGTTCATCATCACCATCGTCGGTTCGGCGGCGGCGTTGACCATTATTCACGTCGCGCACACTAACGCGACGCGTATCGTGCAGGGATCGGAGGCACCCTTATACCCGGTACTGTTTGGTCCGAAAACGAAATAGCGCTAGCGCTATACGAGCGGCGTGACCGTGTATTCGGCGGGCGCTTCGGCGAGGTATGTTTCAAGCTTCTCACGCGAGAGAAGGCCTCTTTGCGCGCCGATCTCCTGCACCACTGACATGGAATTAACCGGGCCCCAGCGGAGCGCGTCGTCGAGCGGCTTGCCGAGCGCGAGCGCGGCGACAAAGGTCGAGGTCGTGGCATCGCCAGCGCCGGTGCGGTCAACGGGCGGCTTGGGATCAGGATACATAGGAACATGAAGTTTCCGCGCGCCATCGGAAGCGTAGGCGCCGCGAGGGCCATCGGTTACAAGCACGAGCCTTGGGCCGAGCGCGTGTAGGCGCTCGAGGAGCTCGGTAATAGCGGTTTCCCCGAGCCCGAGAATACGCTCCGCCTCCTCCTTGTTGCAAGCAACGAGCTCGCTCGCGCGGTAGAGGGGCGCAAGCTGCTCAGTGCCGAGCGCCATTTCGAAGGTGCTCGGCTGGAAAGCGAGTTTCGTTTCCGGGTGTTCGGTGCACCACTGCGCGAGCGCGAGGTGGAACTCAGGTGATCGGCCTGCCGACGAAAGGTAGACCCACCTGGGCGCGACGAAGTCATCGGGAATCGCATAAGGGTAGTCTTCGTGGCGCACGAGGATCGTGCGCTCGGCATTGAACCACAACACGTAGTCGTGATTCGTCGCAGTGAGCGCGTTCGTACGCACGTAGCGCGCATCGAGCCCCTCCCGTTCGAAGACGTTCAAAATCTCTTTCCCGTAAGGATCATCGCCAATGTTGGAGAGAAATGCGGTGGAGAGCCCCAAGCGCGCCGCAGCGACGCCCGCGTTCGCGGCATTGCCGACGCCCGCGACGCGCTTGGAGAATTCATAGGGGATTTTGTCGCCCCAACTCATCGAGATGGTGCAGTTCTCATGATCGAGGTTGCAGTGCACCTGAGCATCCTTCAGTTTGATAAATTCGTCGACGGTTGTATCGCCAATGGCAATGAAATCCATGTGCTCGAGTGTACCACTTGCGGCGCGCATCTTGTCCACACAGATGCCGCGCCCATGCTACGATTTTCCTATGACCGACCTTGTAGCAGATGCACGATCGCTTGTACCGCCGGGCAAGGGATTGCTTGCGGCAGATGAAAGCGTGCATACGGCGACCACGCGGCTCGCCTCATACGGCATTCCGTCAACTGCGGAAACGCGTCGGCTCTTCCGTAACCTGTTTCTCGAGACGCTCGGAGTGGAGGAATACCTCTCGGGCGTCATCTTGTTTGAAGAAACACTCGGGCAGGAGGGCGAGGATCGCGAGCTGTTTCCGCGGTCGCTTGCAGAGCGCGGTATCGCGCCCGGTATCAAGGCGGACCTCGGCACCGAACCGTTCCCTTCGAACGAAGAAGAGCTCATTACGAACGGTCTCATCGGTCTCCCCGAGCGGCTCCAGGAGTATAAGAAGCAGGGTGCGCGCTTCACCAAGTGGCGCGCGGTCATCCGCATTGACGGCGACCGGCTACCGACCGCGGCCGCCATTCACGAGAATGCGAAGCGGCTTGCGAGCTATGCTAAAGAGGTGCAGATGGCGGGCATGGTGCCGATTCTTGAACCCGAGGTCCTGCTCGATGGCAAGCATTCGCGCTCGCGCTCGCGGGCGGTCATTGAGGAGACTATGGGCACGCTTTTCTCGACCTTAGAGGAGCAGGCCGTCGATCGCGCAGGCGTTATCCTTAAGACGGCGATGGCGCTCTCGGGGAACGAGAGCGGCCGCAAGGATACGCCCGAAGAGGTCGCGGAGGATACGGTTGCGGCGCTCATGGAAAGCGTGCCGCGACAGATCGCCGGCGTCGTATTCCTCTCGGGTGGACAGAACCCTGACGAAGCGACCGCGAATCTTGCAGCGATTACGAAGCGCGCCGAGCAAGTAAAGGCGCCCTGGCCAATGACATTCTCCTATGCGCGGGCCCTTCAAGAGGAGGCGCTCGCGGCCTGGGGCGGGAAAGAAGAAAACGTCGAAAAGGCGCGCGCCGTGTTTCTCGAGCGCCTGCACAAGGTGGCGGAGGCAGTCCGTTATTAGGAGGTATTAGGAGGGCGACGAGACAATTCGCGGTTTCAAAGGGCTCAAGGCCTTGCGTCTCCTTGTCTCTTGCCGTATAGTGCCGCGTACATGCTTACGCTTTCTGTAGAGATGCGGCCGAAAACCAAGGCGCGCGCGTTGCGCCGTTCTGGCAAGTTGCCGGGCGTCGTCTACGGCGCTCATCAGGAAGCGATGGTACTTGCCGTCGACGGCCGGGCATTTGAGAAACTGCTCCGCGACGCCGGCGAATCGACTGTCGTCACGCTCAGCGGCCTTGGCAAGGATCTTCCGGCCCTTATCCACGAGGTCGACCTCGATCCGCTCACGAACCGCCCCCGTCACGTCGACTTCTACGCGGTGACCAAAGGCGAGAAGGTTGAGGTGGCCATTCCGGTCGAGTACGTCGGTGAATCTCCAGCGGTGAAGGCAGGGGCCCTTCTGGTAAAAGTCCTCCATGAAATCGAGGTCAAGGCTGATCCGATGAATCTCCCGTCGCACATCGAAGTTGATATCTCGGTGCTTGCGAATATCGACGATCAGGTCCACCTAGGCGATCTTGTGCTCCCAGCGGGCGTCGCGCTTGCGGGCGATCCCGAGGAAGTGGTAGCACTCGTGCAAGCCGTCGTTGAAGAAACGGAAGAAGCGCCCTCAGGCGACATCAACGACATCGAGGTCGAAAAGAAGGGTAAGGAAGAAGAAGCGCCGGTGGAGTAAACGGGTGGCGTACGAGCTGTGCTACACTGGCTCTTGTGATGGGCCGGTCTTTTCTTTTCGGCGCCGCGGCGACGCTCGTCGTCGTTCCGCTTGCGGTATATGCGGCGCAAGCAACCAGTACGCCCTCGTCGGTTCAGCAAGCAGTAAACAGCCGACAGCAACAGCTGCGGGTGCAGCTTGCACAGATCGAGCAAGAGATCGCGGTGCAGCAGAGCTTGCTCGACAAAGCGCAAAACCAGCATCAAACGCTCCAGAGCCAGGTCGATGCGTATGATGCGCAGATCCGGAAGACCCAGCTCCAAATCCAGGCGATTAACGTCGCCGTCGAGCAGCTGAATGGAGACATTTCGAACCACAACCAGACGCTCACGAGCCTCTCCTCGCAGCTCTCGGCGGAAAAGGCGTCGCTCGCGCAGATACTGCGGCAGACGGAGATGCTCGACAATTATTCTATCGTCGGCCTTGCGCTAGGCTCGCGGGACGTGTCCGGTTTCTTTAGCGACCTCGGTGCCTTCGCGTCAATCAAGAGCGCACTGGCCGCTTCCTTTGTCAATATCCGCCAGACGAGCTCCTCGACAGAAGCGGAGAAGGAAGCGCTCCAGGCGCGGCTCGCCGAACAAGAGCAGCTCCAGCAGGAGGCGCAGCTCGCGCAGGACTCCATCCGGCAGCAGGAACAGGCCAAACAGCAGCTCCTCACGGAGACGAAGGGCATTGAGGCGAACTTCCAGAAGCTCATCACGAGCAACCAGCAAACCGCAGCGCAAATCAGAAGCGCGCTCTTCCAGCTTCGCGACAGCGCGTCGATTCCGTTCGGTACGGCGCTCACGTACGCCGAGCAAGCGCAAAAGGCGACCGGCGTGCCGGCGGCTCTCACGCTCGGCATCCTAAAGCAGGAGACGAATCTAGGCCAGAACCTCGGTACCGGCCGCTGGCGTACCGACATGTCGCCTAGTCGCGATCAGCCGGTCTTTGCCTACATTACACAAACGCTCGGGCTCGACCCGAATGCGATGCCGGTCTCGCGCAAGCCGTCCTACGGCTGGGGCGGCGCTATGGGACCGGGGCAGTTCATTCCCTCGACCTGGGCGTGCTATGGCGGCTTCGTAAACGCGAACACGAATGACTGCACGAACGCTGCGGGCTCCCTGCCCATGAGCCAGTTCTGGCAGGGTCCGTGGAAGTACGTGGCGAGCAAGGATCGCATACGCACCCTCACGGGCGGCAATGCGCCGAGCGATCCGTGGAATCCTCGCGATGCCATCATGGCGACCGCCATGCTCATGGCGGACAATGGAGCGGCCGCCGGAACGCCCGCGGCCGAGCGTCTCGCGGCGCTGCGCTACTTTGCGGGCTGGGTAGGCGCGACGAATCCTGCTTTCGCGTTCTATGGCGACGGCGTCATGACCTACACGCAGCAATTCCAGCAAGATATCAACCTCATCAATAACTCTTAGGACTTCTACCTATAGCCACATTGGCGATTTTCGTACCGTTACTGCATGACTTCTAGCCTAGGGAGCTGATTGTGGATTACCCGACATTTCCGTTGGGCAGCAAGCTATAGTAGTAGTAAGAATATACTAATCATAAATATGCGGACTTTATTTTTCCGTGCAGGGGTGTTCTGGGCCGCAATACTTTCCTCTATTGTCTGTGTCTGGATTCCTCTGGCACACGCTCAGCAGACGCCTCAACAATCTTCGCCGCAGGCGCCGGTGCTCGTCGCCACCGTCAATATTCAAAATGTCACCTACGTTCGTATGGGGAATACATTCACCATTTCGTTTGATTTGACCAACGGCAAAATTCCCCAATCACAGGTCCGCTACGCGGTACTACTGGTGGGGAAAGATGCGAAAGGGGTACAGTATGTCGCCGATCAAGAGGTATATCCGACGATGCTTTCGCTCGGCGCGAACACGAAAACGCACAAGCAGGTGACGTACACAGCGCCAAGCAACATGAGCGGAACATACCAACTCGTGCTCTCAAGCAGAACTTCAAGCGGCCTCCCGCTCTCGACTGTGCCTATAGGTTCGGTCACCCTGACTGCAACGGGCGGCCTCTCGATACTCGCGAATACCTGTTTTCTCACCATCCAGAGTACGGGGTCTACCAGCACGACCCGGTACAATGTCTTGCAGGGCATCGACATTGCCTCGACAGAATCGCTCGTCCTCCACTGTTCGGTGAACAATGCCGGTGCCGCGACGACTACAGCGCCGACCTACGAGACCCGATATAGAACCATCTTCGGTGACACTGTCTCGCAAACGGGCGGAGACAAAGCCCCTATTTCGTTCCCCGCGCACACGACAACGACCGTTGTTCTCGTATTGCCCAAAGCGTTGCTGCCCCAGGCGTACGATGTGCTCGTGAGCTTCCCAGAGTCCAACCAGCTCGATGTGCACTACGTCATTCAGGGGAGCAGCGCATCGATCGTGTCGGTATCGCTTGATAAGAACTACTACCGCGCAGGCGATATTGCGGTCGCTTCGTTCGTGTGGGGATCCGAGGCGGATACGTTCCCGGGGTCGCGTCACGATAACACACTCTCTGCGTCTACGACGACGCCTCCCGCAAACCAGCAAGCAGCCGGTCAAAATACAGAGACCGGACTTACGGTTACGGCATCCCTGCAAGACGGCACCGGCGTCGCGTGCGCAAAGCCGGTCTCCCAACCGGTCCTCTCCGGAGCGGCGCGACCGAGTATTGATCTCTCCGTTACGCGCGCCTGCGCTAACCCGCGCCTCACTCTGGAATTGCGCGATCCGTCTGGGTCGGTGCTTGCATCGCAGACAGTCACTCTCCAGAGCAGCACTACTCCAGCAATCTCGCGTACCGCGCAGTTCGCGCTAGCGGTCGGCGGGGTGACGGTTCTTCTGTTATTAGTTCTTGGCGGAGGCCTTTATATACAAAAGCGCCATGTCTAAAACCAAGCTCCCTTTTCTTGTATTCGGTCTCCTGTTTATTGGCGTGATTGGAGTCTTTCCTCATGCAGCAAAGGCTGATACCTTCTGTACGGGAGGGTATCATGATGAGTCGGGGTGGGGTAATGGACAGACTTGGGTGTGGGATCCGTGCATCTATTCCTATAGTGAGACTTACAGTGCGAATCCGGTTGCACCAAACCAGGTGTTTTCGGTTTCGGGTAGCATCACCACCGATATGTGCGCGAACGAGATATTTGGCACTTATGGGCAGACGGATTACGCTACGCTCTCGATTACCCCGTCGTGGGGCGGCGGAACGCAGACGGTAGCACAGGGCTCCCCAGCAATGATCGTACATCACACCAGTTATGGGTCTAGCGTCTCCTATACTGTGCCCTATACGGCACCCTCGAGTCCCGGGAGCTATTACATGCGGTTCGTCGGTTCAGGTCAAACCTATGAAAACGGTTACCATCTGTGTACGCCACCAACCTACTCATGCACCTGGACCTGGGGCGGCGGTCAGAACTGTCAACCGAACTATTGCGCAGACGTCTATACCGGGACGGCGGTGTACGATATGTCGCTTTCGGTATACACGCCACCCGGGACCGTGCAGGGCTATAAGCTGACTAACAGCTACGGCGTGTTCGATCCGGGCGCCACTATCAGCGTTTCCGGTGGTGGGAGCAGTGCGGGGACTGATCCATACTTCATTACCAACACGCCGGCTGGCTGGCATACCGTGTCATCGAGCATACCAGCGGGGTATAGCGTCTCCTACCAAGTTAAGCCTACCGGAGGCGGTGACGGACAGTGGCATTCGGGCTCGAGCGCCTCGGTAAACGTACCAGCAGGAGCTGGCGCAGATGTTTGGTGGATGTATACGCCAATACCATCGGCGCCATCGGACGTGTCCTCAATCTCGTACGCGTGCAGCGCTTCAGGGAATCAGGCAACATTCTCCTGGCCGGCGCCGTCGGGAGCGAACGAATATCAGATTCAGTACTACTCCTCGTCTGGTTCTTGCGACACCACAGGCGGTTACACCCTGTGGACCGATGGGCATACCTGCTATAAAGATTTCTGGAGTTCGGTTCCCGCGGGTCAGACGGTAAGCACAGTTGCGACTATTCCTGTTGGCCAGACTACATCCGCATGGGTGAACGCAGCAAACTCTGGGGCGTGGGCAAACTGGGGTGGACAGCCGAGCACGGGAAACTTTACCTGTACGCCCTCCTGCACCGGCGGACGGACTTGGAACAGCGGCTCGTGCTCGTGCCCATCCTCCCTCCCGAACTGGAACGGCAGTAGCTGTGTTGCCTGCACCGGCGGACAGACTTGGAACGGCGGCTCGTGCTCGTGCGCCAGTCCCACGGTATGGAGCGGCGGAAGCTGCGTGACTCCGGGGACGACCTGCACCACTACGAGCGGGTATGCGGGCACTTGGAGCGCGAGTGGGTCTTGCATAGCGACCGTGCCTACGGTGGATACGTTCTATGCCAACCCAAATACCGTGGACGCTGGGCAAACGACAACCTTGTACTGGACTTCGACCAACGCAGACTACTGCGAAGAGACGCCGGGTACGACTGGATTTGCCCATGCAGGGCACCTGCAACCGAACGGGAACACGCCCACCGTTTCTCTCTTACCGCCGGCATCATCGTGTAATGGAAGCGGGCAGTGCATCATGAACTTCTCGCTTACGTGCGTGGGACCCGCGGGGCCATCGCCTGCCAGGTCCGCGTCGGTCACTGTCATGGAGCCCGGTATCACGATCTCAGCCTCGCCAGAGCGGGTGCCCTACGGCGGCTCGACGACAGTCTCCTGGAACGCAACCAACGTAAATTCGTGCTCTCTCGAGAAAAATAGCAAGCCCTGGAACCCCAGCGGCGTCGTACTCACCGCGAATAGCGGTCGGGTGGTGAAGGGAAGTGCAACGGATAGCAATATCACGAACCAGACAACCTACACGATCACCTGCGTGAATAACGTCACGTCCATCTCAGCTTCTGCAAACCTGAGCGCGAGCACCATCGTAAACGTGATCACCAACTACAACATCTTCTAGAGTGTCGCTTCCGGGATGGCTTCCGAAAAAAACGTGCCTGTGGTAGTATGGTCCCATGAAGAAGGATATTCATCCTGCCGACTACCGCCCCGTCCTTTTCGAGGATCTGGCGTCGAGCGCGCGTTTCCTCATCGGGTCGACCATCCGCACCTCGGAAAAGGGTTCGTACGAGGGGAAGGAATACCCGAAGGTGACGGTTGAAATCTCGAGCAAGTCCCATCCGGTCTATACGGGCGAGGGTCGCGTGCTCGATAAGGCCGGCCAGGTAGAACGTTTTCGACAGCGCGCAGCCAAGAAAACGAGGAAATAGTTCGTTTTCGCGAGCCGGGATTATGTTGGGGAGTACGGAATATTTTCCTGCTGGAAAGTTTCCTTCTGCTCGGGCCGGCGCCCTGTGCAGAGTCTCCCCAACATAATCCCGGCTCGCCCGTTTCTTGGTAGGATGGCTTTCATGGAATATTCTCCCGAGTTTAAAACTAATTTCGCGACCGCGTACCTTGCGGAGGAATACGAACGCCTCGATATGGAGGCGGCTGAGGCGCATGCGGCGGCCGGCGGAGATCCGGAGCTCGCGCATATGGCCCAAGAAGACGAGGCGCGGATACGCCTGCGACAACAGGAAATCCTAGTGGAGATCGAGCGCATCCTCGCGAGGGAGAAAGAGGAGGCGGTGCGCCCGAGCTCGGTCGTTATGGAACTGCGCGCGGGAGCGGGCGGCGATGAGGCGTCCTTATTTGCGCATGACCTTGAACAGATGTATCTCAAGTATGCCGAGCGGCAAGGATGGAAGACCCGTCTTGTCGACGATCTCGTGCTCGAGATCGCAAGCCCGGAGGCGTACGACGCACTACGCTATGAGACGGGCGTACACCGGGTGCAGCGCATCCCCATGACGGAGAAATCAGGCCGCATCCACACTTCGACCGCATCGGTCGCGGTGCTCCCGATTCGCACAAAGTCGAAGGTCGAGGTCAAGCCGGCGGATATCGAGATGGAGTTTTCGAGGAGCGGCGGAGCTGGAGGACAGAACGTCAACAAGGTCGAAACGGCAGTCCGGCTCATCCACCAACCGACCGGTATCGATGTTCGTTCGTCCTCGGAGCGCAGCCAGCAGGCGAACCGAGAAAAAGCCATACAGATTCTCACGGCGAAGCTCGAGCAGCTCCACGAGGAGGAAGAGGCGAAAAAGCACGCGGCACAGCGCAAACAGCAGATCGGTACGGGCGATCGGTCTGAAAAAATCCGCACATACAACTATCTCCAGGACCGCGTGACCGACCACCGGATCAAGGAATCTTGGCACAACCTGCCGGCTATTATGGCAGGCGGTATTGAGGACGTCATTGAAGCTCTCCAGAATGCCCAGGCGGGCATGGAGGAGCCGGGCTCCGGCGAAGAATAACGGAGGTATTGCGCGGCGGCGGTATTTCCGGTAGAGTAGGCGACGTAATGGTAGAAACAGTACAAACGGGCGTGAAGCGCCTCTTCGAGACGGGGGCGCATTTCGCACAGGTGAAAAGCCGTCGGCACCCGTCAATGAAGCAGTACCTCGTCGGCACAAAGGGCCGTCAGGAGATTATCGATCTTGCACAGACCGTCAAGCAGCTCGAAGCCGCCAAGGGGGCGATGGGCGCACTCGCGCGTGACGGCAAAACGGTACTCTTCGTGGGCGGCAAAGTGGAGGTGAGCGGTCTTGTGAGGAACGCAGCGGAGCGGATCGCGCAACCATACGTGGCGACGCGTTGGCTTGGCGGTACGATTTCGAACTGGACAGAGCTCAAGAAGCGCGTTGATCGGCTTGCGGAGCTTTCCGATAAGGGGTCGTTTGAAGCGCTTTCGAAGCAGCGCACCAAGCTCGAGGCGCTTCGCCTTGAGCGCGAGCGCGAGCGTCTTGAACGCCGGCTTGACGGGCTCGCGGGGCTTGCAAAGCGTCCGGATGCGTTGGTCGTTATTGACACTAAACATGAGCAACACGCGGTGAAAGAGGCGCACGAAGCGGGTATTCCGATCATCGCGATCATGAGTTCCGACTGCGATCCTTCCGAAGCGGCGTACCCGATTGTGGCGAATGACGCGTCGCGTGCTGCGGTTGGGCTCCTGCTCGACGAGCTAGTGAGCGCCTTCGAACGCGGCCGCGCCGCGTAACGCGCACGGCCTCGGGCCGTGGTATCATTTTTTACATTCACCAATTTATGGAACTTTCGACCGAACGCATCAAGGAGCTGCGCGACGCCACGGGGGTATCAATCATGCAGTGTAAGAAGGCGCTTGAGGAAGCGAACGGCGACCTCGAACAGGCCAAAGTGATTCTCGCGAAACGCTCTGCCGCTTCAGCGCAAAAAAAAGCAGATCGCGAACTTGCGGCCGGCGCGATCGGTTCCTACGTCCACGACGGCGCCATCGGCGCCATGGTCGTGCTCTATAGCGAGACCGACTTCGTCTCGAAAAATCCGGAGTTCGGCGTGCTTGCCCGCGAGGTCGCGATGCAGGTTGCTGCGACCGACCCGCTCTACCTTTCTCGCGAAGACATTTCTGCGGAAGCTAAGAGTGCTGCAACAGCCGTTTTTGAGAAAGAGGTCGCTGGCAAGCCCGATGAGCTCCGCGAGAAGATTCTCGAAGGGAAACTGAGCAGCTACTTCCGCGACCAGGTGCTCCTCGAGCAGGCGTACATTAAGGATGAGGGGAAGACGGTTCGCGACTTGCTCAACGAGGCATCGCAGAAATTCGGCGAGCGTATCGAGGTGGGCAAGTTTGCGCGCCTTTCCGCCCGCTAAGAACCGTGACCTACATCCTTCTCACATCCGTTTTCCTTGTGTTGTTCATAGGATTTTACGCCGTAACCGCTTTCGAGACGCGCCGGAAGGGCCGGCTCGTACTGCCAAGCGCCCGCCAGGCGTTCGATGCGCAACTTGAGCGGATCGGCTTCCTGCTCGCGCATATCAATTTTGTTTCGTTTGTGCGCGAAGAGTCGTTGCGCCTTTTTGCCCGTGCAGTGCGCGCCTCGGCTCACGCATCCTTACGCGTGGTGCGCGCTGCCGAGCGAACGCTCTCGCGGCTCGTCCGCCGCTTGCGGATGCATGAAGCGCTCGACACAGCACCCTCCGCACAGGTGCGCGAGTTCGTGCAGACGCTCTCCGAATTCAAACATCGTTTGAAGGCACCGCTGCACGCAAAGCTGCCGGAGTAACCGAAAAACCAAGCCGCCCGCGGGCGGCTTGGTTTTTTGCAGTACTACCGGTATCGTTAGGGGGCGCCGCCTTAGCTCAGTTGGTTAGAGCAACGCTTTTGTAAAGCGTAGGTCCTCGGTTCGAATCCGAGAGGCGGCTCCAGGTAATCATCAAATAGACGATAATGATGGAGTGTATGAAAACATCCCTCAAAGCGGTTTTCATATGCATTACAAGCATGGCCCGAATGGCCCAGTTTAGGCTAGCAACGGATCGAGGGCTTATTCGTGAACTCACTATGGAGAGGGGCGCACGGTATCCGGCGCGATAGCGGTCCAAGGTCCGCTACCTCTTCGTGCTCGTGGCGGTCGTCGTTGCAAGTGCGCCCTTTGGGAAGCGCGATTCAAGGTCGCCGAGCGAGGTGAAGCCGTAGGAGGTCTTGCCGTTTATGACGAAGGCCGGGAATTTGGGCGCGATCTTGCTCATGGCGATCAGCGTCTGGAGCGCGCCGAGATCGAGATTGTAGTCAAAGGAGTATACGCGCAGCGTCGGATAGGTGTCGCGCAGATACGAAAGCGCATAGCCCGCCTGATCGCAATTCGCGCAGCTATTGTTCGCGTTGCTGTAGAAGTAGAGGACGGTAACTGGCTTGATGCCGCACGCGGCCGCAAGCTGTTTGGTGATGAGGTAGTCGCGGATCTCGAGAAGAGAATACTGCTCCTTGAGACGCACGACCTGGGGGTTTGTCGCGCCAAGCTGTCCCTCCTCGTAAGAAAGCCGGTCGCCGAGGTCGCTCAGTTCGCCAGTAAGCGTCGTTGAGGATGCGGCGCTGTCGCAAGGAGCGGCTTCAAGGAGGGAAAATTGAGTATCGAGAGAAAGCGTATCGATCGAGAGTTGGTCTTCAATGGCAGAGAGCTGGTTGAGCCGGGAGCGGTTCAGGTAATTCACGGTCAAAACGAGCGTGCCCGCAAGCACGATCGTGATGCCGAGAGCGATGAGCGCGTTACGGGCGAAAAGCGACATAGGTACTTGAGGATATGCCAAGCAAAAAGGTGCTGGGGACTAGCGCCAGGTCGTGCGGGCGCCGCGCGCCACGTGGGACACCGAACGGATAATCCAAATGGGCGCCACGAAGCCATAGAACACGAAGTAGAGCGGGAGGTTGGGGAGGAGCCGCCCGGGCGTGTTGGAAGCGCGTTTGCCGACGGCCATCCAGGATGCGGTGAGGACGATCATAGCCGTGCCGACGAGTAGGGGGATGGTTACCGGGAAGTAGAACCAAGAAATCGGGCGAAGGGAGAGGGCGTAGGAGAGCGGCGCGGCCCGCATAACCGATACCGAATGGATGAGCGACTGCGCCGTCTGGAAGAGGTATAGCGAAAAGACGATAACACTGCCGCCGATCGCGATGATGCCGAGCGGCAGTACGAAAAAGCCAAGTACCGTGTTCTGTCTCGACCAGATGAGATCCCGGTAGTCGAAAAAGAGATTCCGCATGAAGCCGGTCGTCCAACGGATACGCTGCTTGATGAGTTTGCGCATCGTGGGCGGCCCCTTCGTGTACACACGCGCGCGGAGCGCGTTGCCGATCTTGTATCCGGCGCGCTGGATGCGCATAGCCATTTCCATGTCTTCGGCGAGATAGGCGTGCTTGAAGGGGCCGAGCTCGTTAAGCACGCTGCGGCGGTAGAACGAGAACGGACCGGGGGTGACGTAGAGGCCGTTGATCGATGCAAACACGTGGCGCAACGTGATTGCTTGGGCATACTCGGCATACTGCATGCGCTGGAAGATGGTCTTCGGCTTGTGGATGGACATCGACGCGGTTACCGCAGCAACGTCGGGCGCGTCGAAGGCCGGGATGATCTCGCGCAGCGCGTCGGGTGCCACGAACGAGTCGGCGTCGAGGAAGCCGATGAACTCGGCGTCACCGGCGTGCTCAAGGCCGTAGTTCATCGCGGTGAACTTGCCGCCGTTAGGTTTATGGAGCGCGGTTATCTGCGGGTGCTCGGTGTACCGGTCGATGGCGGCAGCAGTGCCGTCGGTCGAGCCGTCGTTCACGAGGACGATCGATAGTCTGTCGGCAGGGTAGTCAAGCGCGAGGAGCGATTCCACGGTGCCGGCAACCGTCGACTCCTCGTTCCAGCAGGGGACGAGAATAGCGACCTTAGGCGCTAGGGCCGGGAGCACCGCCGCGGGTGCCTGAGCGCGTTTCGCTCGGGCCGGCGAAGAAAAGAAGGTCACGAGCAAAAACGACTCAAAATAGAGCGCGAGAAATATAAAAGGGTAGGCAATTACCTCCAGGTTCATACTTGGCCAAAGTATAGCATTTTGCTATGCTTTTTCCCAATGGCAACTGAAGCGGGCCGTCTGCATCCGATAAGCGTCGCCCAGCGCGATATCGCCGGGATTTTCGGCCGCATGGGCTTTGGTATCGCATACGGCCCCGAACTCGAAGACGAGTTCCATAACTTCGGTGCGCTCAACGTGCCCGAAGATCATCCGTCGCGCGACATGCAGGACACGTTCTGGACGAAAGAACCATCTCCGCGCGTGCCGCGTACCCATACGACCTCGGTCACCATCCGCGAGCTCGAAAAAATGGCCAAAGACGGTCGTACCGCAGCAAGGATGATTAACCCCGGCAAAGTTTTTCGCAACGAAGCGACCGATGCGACGCATGAGGCGCAGTTCTATCAGCTCGACGGTTTCGCGGTGGGGCCGGTCGGTACGGTGACGCTCGCGCATTTGAAAGGTACGCTCGAGCGTTTCTATCGCGAGTACCTCGGAGCGCAGTCGAAGGTGCGTTTCCGCCCCTCCTTCTTCGGCTTCACCGAACCTTCGGTCGAGGTGGATGCGTGGTACGAGGCGCCTGGCAAAGAGGGAAGGTGGCTCGAAATGAACGGCGCAGGCATGCTCCATCCGAAGGTGATTGCCGCCGCCGGGCTCGATCCGCAAAAGATTGCAGGCTTTGCGTTCGGCGGCGGCCTCGAGCGTATGCTCATGGTGAAGTACGGCATTCCCGACGTGCGCCTTTTCCATAGCGGCGACGTTCGCTTCGTCTACGCGTTTGACCAGAAAGAAGTCTAGTATGAAAGTCTCGCGGAAATGGCTACAAAAGTATTTTGACAAGGAACTTCCGTCGGGGCAGGCGCTTGCCGACGCGTTCACCTTCCATTCCTTCGAGGTGGACGAGCACGAGGGCGATCTGCTCGATTTAAAAGTGCTGCCGGACCGCGCCGGGTACGCGCTCAGCCACCGCGGGGTGGCGAGCGAGCTTGCGGCGGCGCTCGGTACGCCGCTCAAAACGGATCCGTTGCGCGCGGCGTTGCCGCAATGGCCGAGATCGAAAGAACTTTCCGTCACTGTTGATGATTCGAAAAAGTGCGTGCGGTACGTCGGCGCGGTAGTGAAGGGCGTCAAGGTTGGCCCATCGCCTGCCTGGCTTAAAGACGCGCTCGAATCAGTCGGCCAGCGCTCCATCAATAACATCGTCGACGCGACCAATTACGTCATGCTCGATATCGGTCAACCGCTTCACGCGTTTGATGCGGGGAAACTGCGCAAAGACGCAGCGGGAAAGCTAAACATAACTGTACGGCTTGCGCGCGCGGACGAACGCATCACGACGCTCTCAGGCGACGCCTGCGAGCTCGATCCCAAGCAGGTGCTCATTGTCGATGCGAACGCGGACGCGCCGATTGGCATTGCCGGCGTAAAGGGAGGCAAGGCTGCGGAGGTCGACGCGAGCACGACTGACCTCGTCATTGAGGCCGCAACCTTCGACGGGCCGACGACGCGCAGGACCGCCCAGAAGCTCAAGCTTTTTACCGATGCCTCGCTCCGTTTCCAGAATCGTCCGTCGCCCGAGCTTGCTGCCTATGGCATGCGCGACGTGCTCGCACTCATTCAGGAAATTGCGGGTGGGGAGATCGAAGGCGTTGTAGACGTGTATCCGAGCCCGGTTGAGCCAAAGCCGGTCTCTATTTTACTCGAGCGCATTAACAGCCTGCTCGGCTCATCGTTTACTGCCGAGGAAGTTTCAGATGCGTTCAATCGGCTTGGCTTCGGGATTCGCGTGGCAAACTCGACGAAAGGTGGAAGCGTATCATTTACGATATTACCGCCATTTGAACGCACCGACATCGTTATCTCGGAAGACCTCGTAGAAGAAGTGGGGCGTATCCTCGGCTACGACCGCTTGCTGCCCGCGGAGGTGCCGCCCCTTTCCGGGCAACCAGACCAGGCGCGCTTCCGCGGTGTTGAGCGCATGAAGGATCAGCTCGTGGAGCAGGGCTTCATTGAGGTTTCGACGCAGGCATTTATCAAAAAGGGCGATATCATGCTTGCTAATCCGCTCGATAAGAAAAAGCCGGCGCTGCGTACCTCGCTCAAGGAGAACCTCGATAAAGCACTCGCACAAGCGCGGCATTACGCGCCCCTGGTGCTTGCGCCCGGCCAAAAACCGAGGCTGTTCGAGGTCGGCTCCGTTTTCCAAAAAGAGGGCGAGTATGTCGAGTTGCGCATGACCGAGACCGTGAAAGCGTGGGGCGACAACTTCCCGACGGTCGACAACCTCTCCAAAGCAAATCTCGAGGAATACGGAAAAAACTATCAGCCTAAGCGGTACGAGCTTGGGCCGTTCAAGCCATTTTCCCAGTACCCGTTTATCACGCGCGATGTTGCCGCGTGGGCACCGGAGGGCGCGACTGCGGAGTCGACGTTCGAGTCTATAAAAAACGCCGCAGGCGACCTGCTCGCGCGTCTCGAACTTCTTGACTACTTCGAGAAAGACGGCCGTATTTCGTACGCGTATCGCCTCATTTTCCAATCCTTCGAGCGCACGCTTACCGACGAAGAGGCTAATACAGCCATGGAGCGCGTCTCCAAGGCGCTTGAAAACGCCGGCTACGAGGTTCGTTAGACCAGAGAAACCGAGCGTCTTTTGTGCTATACTGGAAAAGCCTCACTGGCGCATTTTTTATGGCCAAAGCCGCTGAAAAAGCCCCCAAAAGCGCATACGACGCTTCCTCCATCCAGGTGCTCGAAGGCCTTGAACCGGTCCGCAAGCGTCCGGGCATGTACATCGGGACCACGGGTCCCGAGGGTCTCCACCACCTCATTTGGGAAATCTTCGACAATAGCCGCGACGAAGCGATGGCCGGCCGTTGCGACGACATCGAGGTGGCGCTCCTGCCGGACGGCTGGGTGCGCGTCGCCGACAACGGCAACGGCATCCCGGTCGGCATCCACCCTAAAACCAAAGTCTCTGCGCTTGAGACCATCATGACGACGCTCCACGCGGGCGGCAAGTTCGACAACAATGCGTACAAAGTCTCGGGCGGTCTTCATGGCGTGGGCGCCTCGGTCGTGAATGCGCTCTCGGAAGAAGCGCGGGTCGTTGTACATCAAGATGGCGGCATGCACCTACAGGAGTACAAAATCGGCGTACCCCAAGCGAAGGTGAAGAAGGTCGGTACGACCAGTGCGCACGGGACGATTACGCTTTTCAGGCCGGACGACACGATTTTCAAAGAGGGAATCGTTTGGAACTGGGATAAAATCGTGGCTCACCTGCGCCAGCAGGCGTACCTCGTAAAGGGGACGCGCGTTGCGGTGTATGACGCGCGCGAGCATCAAGAGGCGTTTGAGACGGAGACGCCGATGCTACGCGATCTCAGTATTAACGCGCCCTCGATGACCTTCTACTTTGAAGGGGGTCTTCGCTCGCTCGTGGCGTTCTACAACAAACACCAAACGCCGATTCATAAGAACATTTTCTACGTCGACAAGGAGCAGGAAGGCGTACAGGTTGAAGTGGCATTTCAGTACGTAGACGACATCACGCCGCGCATCACCGCCTTTGCCAACAACACGTACAACAGCGAGGGCGGCACGCATATCACCGGTTTTAAGACCGCGCTTACGCGCTCGCTTAACACATACGGCCGTGCGGTGAACATCATCAAAGAGAAAGACGAGAACTTCACGGGCGACGACGTACTCGAGGGCATTACCGCGGTCGTGTCGGTAAAATTACCTGAAATCCAGTTCGAAGGGCAAACCAAGGCGAAGCTCGGCTCGACCGAAGCGACGAGCGCGGTGGCGAGCGTCTTTGGCGAAGCACTTCAGGCTTTTCTCGAGGAGAATCCCGACGATGCTAAGGCAATCGTCAACAAGGTCTTGCTCGCGCTCAAGGCGCGCAAGGCGGCGAAGGCGGCGAAGGACTCGGTGCTCCGCAAGGGCGCGTTAGAGGGCATGACGCTCCCAGGCAAGCTCGCGGATTGCCAGGTGAAGAACGCCGAGGAAGGGGAGCTTTTCATCGTGGAGGGCGACAGCGCCGGCGGTTCAAGCAAGCAGGGGCGCGATCGCCGTACGCAGGCAATCCTCCCGCTGCGCGGCAAGATCTTAAATGTCGAGCGCGCGCGCATCGACCGCATGCTCGCCTCGGCCGAGATTCGAGCGCTCGTGGTCGCGCTCGGCACGGCAATCGGTGACGTGTTCGATATTTCAAAGCTCCGCTACCATAAACTCATTCTCGCGACGGATGCTGATGTTGACGGCGCGCACATTCGCACGCTGCTGCTCACGCTTCTGTACCGCCATTTCCGGCCGATTATCGAAGGCGGGTTCGTGTACATCGCCCAGCCGCCGCTCTACAAGATCTCAAGGGGGAAAACGGTCGCCTATGCGTACTCTGATCCCGAGAAGGACAAGGTGCTCAAAGAGCTGGGCGTTGCGCCGAGCGAGTTGGAGGAAGCCGAGCCTTCAGAGAGCCCTGTACCAGAGGCCGAAGCAGCCGAAGAAGCCGAATCGAGAAAGAAAGCCCCGCGCGCGAGCGTGCAGCGTTATAAAGGCCTCGGCGAAATGAATCCGAGCGAGCTGTGGGAGACGACCATGGACCCGGCCCGTCGCGTCTTAAAACGCGTCACCATTGAGGACGCTGAGGCAGCCGATCGCATCTTCGACATCCTCATGGGCACTGACGTTGCGAGCCGCAAGAGCTTCATTCAAAGCAACGCGAAGTTGGCGACGCTCGACGTGTAGCAAACGCAAAAGGCGCCGCGGCACTGGCCGCGGCGCCTTTTGCGTTTGCTACGACCCGAGAATGGTGATTTGCGCCGTCGCCGTGTCGTTCGTACTGTTTGACTCGGTGATGCCGTTGTCGTAATTGGCGGTAATGGTAATGGTCTTGTTGGTGCCAGGGAGCGGCTCGCTAAAGCCGAGCGTGTAGTCAATATAGTCGCCCGGATTGAGGCTCTGCTGCGGCACCGACTGGTAGAGATAGTTCGTTGCCGTCGGAATCGAGGCGCTGAAGCGCCAGGGCTGGGCTACATTGGTTCCTGCGTTCTTTACGGTGAACTTCACCGCAGGAATAGCGCCGTGCGGTACCGTAGTGGCGGCCACGAACGAACTCGTCGAGCTCGAGGTCAGGTAGCCGACCGCGTCGATGGTGACCGTAAGATCGGGGAGGCCGTAGTAGGAGGGCTGGCCGCTGCCGATTTCCTGCGTGCTGGTGCTCCGGAGGCCGGGCTTGCGGGCGATGACGCCGGAACCGGTTCCCGCGGATTGCCCGCCCATGCGCACGGGGACGGTATGCGTCGCTGGTTTCGACGGTGTCGAGATCGTTGCAGTCGTGGTGCTCATTGTCGGCGTGGTCGAGGCGCTCGGTACGACTGCAAGCTTGTTGGACGGGGAATTGTTCGGAATAAAGATAGATCCGATGTACGTTGCGGCAGAACCAAGCCGGCCAACCGCGGTCGGCACGTATCGAGAGAGGTAAATAGCGAGCCACATGCCAAGTGCCACGAGGGCGACAAAGCCGACAATGGCAAGTCCGCGGGTTGCCGCTTGGCGGCCGGGGGTGGTGGTTTCCGTGTCCATAGTGTGGGGTATCCAATACATAACACGCTGCACTTTATTTGTCAAATTTCGGAACTTGACAGATACCTACAGATAGTGTATTCATGGGCAAGACGATATGGACCGAGCGGTACACATAGCCGCCGCCTTTGTGCGGGCGTCGCGTAAGGCGTGGGCGTACAAGTGGCGCTTTTCCGCGCTTTTTGTGCTCATGTTTATCGGGAGCCTCTGGCTGCTTAGCCAGCTTGGCCTCTTGCCGGATCCGCCCAAGCCTGCCCCGCCGATGACGGTCGCGACGAGCGCGCCGAGTGTCACGCTCTCGACTTCTGCGCCGCAACAGTCGCCAGAGGAGCCGGTCAAGATCACGATCCCGGCGATCAATCTCGCTGCGAACGTTTCGGACCCGACTACGACAAACCTCGAAGTGCTTGACCAGCTCCTTCTCAAAGGCGCGGTCCGATTTCCGACCTCGGCGCTCCTCGGAGAGAACGGCAACGTGGTCATCTTCGGGCACTCGAGCTACCTGCCGATAGTGTACAATCCGGCCTATAAGACATTCGACGGGATCCAAAAGCTCACGACCGGCGACCTCATTACGGTGTATTCCGCTGACCGCGCCTACGAGTATGCCGTGCGAATGGTGCAGCGGGAGAACGCGACCGAAGCGGCGATTCCGCTCTCGGTCACGGGCCGGGTGCTCACACTCTCGACCTGCAACGTATTCGGGCAGAAGTCGGACCGGTTCGTGGTGACCGCAGATTTTGTGGGCAGTCATCCGATCACGACCTCGTAAGGGGATCGTGGCCGGATCGCTTTTCGCAAGTGCGAAGCGAAACTGAACCTTGAACCGCCGCAGCAATGCGGCTCAACAGAGGAGGACGCGACATTGCGACTCAAGGCTAAGGTTGCCGCGCTTATCGCGGCCCTTCTGGTTGCGCCGAGTCTCGGTACTCACGCCCAGGCTGCGCCGGTGGGGAATCCGTTCCTGCGAGGGCTCAAGAATCCTTCTGAGCTTGCCGCCAAGGTGGAAGCGTCTTTGAAGGCCGATCCGACTGGACAGGGAATCATCGATCCGGCTCGGTGCCGGAGGGACGGTTCCTGCGCCACGCCCCAAGACTATCTGCTCATGATTGAGCAGGCAGATCCGGGAGCGCATCTCACCTTCGTGGAGCAGTTGCCGGATTTTTTCCGGTCGCTCAAGATGGTGCAGGCGCCGCGGGGCGAGTACTGGATGGCATGCCTGAAGGTCTCGCCCGGAAGGAAGTTCTCTCCGGTGCTCCACTGCCTCTCGCGCAACTTCAAAAAGGGCGAACAGGCCTGGGTTGACGCCGCGACGCACGTTATCGTGCTCGCCGAGGATTGCACCAACCCCGTGGAGAAGCCGGTGCCCCCCGTATGCGCCTACGTCGAGTTCTATACGGCGCGGCCCGATACGGTGGTACGGTTCGCGCTCCTCGGTCCTCGTCCGGTCCTCGATGACTGCATCGGCGTCAAGCGCGCCGGCGAACAGCAGTTCGAGACCTGGTGGCGTGACGAGTGCGCTTCAGCCTACTGCTCCTTCGAAGAGGACGCGGCGGTCGTTGGCGAGCCGGTGCAGCTCATCGGCAGCTACGTGCCGAAGCCGGGCTGGCACGTGCTTCGCGTGCCGCTCTTTCTGGCAACGGAAGCAAGCGCCGACTACCGAGTCGTGCTCTGCCTGGACCGCAGCGGCGAGCATTCCGACGGTGTCGGAGTGCAATGGTTCGATTACCGCGCGCGGTACAACAACCCCACTGCTATCGTGTGGTACTCGCCCGAGCTAGTTCCGCACAAGGAACCGCCGCTTGCCTGGACCTTCGGGGACTGGGCGCACGGGGTTCGCGCGCTGCAACCGCGCTGAAAGGTGGCGTGCCGGGCATCTCTCCGGCACGCCACCACCTCCTCTTTTTCATACGCCGCTCATGCGGCGGGGCGCACTTTTTTACCGGATGGATGGAAATCATGAGTATCACCTTAGCTCGTAAATTGAAGACAGTGAGTGCACAGCGGCCGGTTCTGACCGGTCTTGTCACCGTACTCGTGACGGTGGTGTTCGGTATGTCGATGGCGTTTGCCGTTGGTCTCACAACGCCCTCGCAGGTGTTCGCACAGGTGCTACCGCCGTGCTGCGTGATACCTCCTCCGCCCCCGCCCCCGCCCCCGCCCCCGCCTCCTCCGCCTCCGGTGGCCGCGCCGATCCCAACTTGCGCCCTGAGCGCAACCCCCTCGTCGCTCCCGTATGGCGGCGGCAACGCGACGCTTTCGTGGACAACCTCGGCGGTAACGAGCGCGAGTATTAATAACGGCGTGGGCTCGGTCTCGGCAAGTGGAGGCTCGAAGACGGTCACGGTGTCCGTATCGACCGCGTTCACGCTGACGGTTACCGGCCCCGGCGGGCAGACCACCTGCTCGGCACACGTAACCGTCGCGCCTCCGCCTGCTCCCACGTGTGCGCTCTCGGTGAGTCTGTCTTCTGTTCAGAAGGGAGGTTCCGCCACGCTCTCGTGGTCGAGTTCGAACGCAAGTTCTTTCAGCCTCGACAACGGCGTCGGCAACGTTGCTGCGAGCGGTTCCACCTCTGTTTCGCCGATCACCGACACGACCTATACCGGCACGGCGACCGGACCGGGCGGCACCGTGCACTGCGCTGCAACGGTGACGGTCACGACGCCGCCTCCCCCCGCGCCGGGCTGCATTAATGTGATTAAAGAGACCTTTGACGCTTCGGGTGACAAGATCACGCCGGTTCCTCCGTTCACCTTCGTCCTCGATGGATCGCGAACGACGAGTAACGACGCTTCCGGCAACGCAACTTTCACGAATGTGACTGCGGGCACTCATACGGTGGCCGAACAAGGTCCAGGAAGCGGATGGAAGCTGCTTTCCGTGACGCCTGCGGGAGGCAAGGTGAGCGTGGCGCAAGGAAACAGCTGCTCGACCGTGGTGTTCAAGAACCAGAAGGTCGTACCGCCGCCGGCGCTCTCCTGTACGCTTTCTGCGAATCCAGCATCGATTCAACAGGGCGATTCGTCCACGCTTACCTGGACGACGAGTAGTGCGACGAGTGTAAGCATCACTCCGAACGTCGGGTCGCTTACGACCGCGGGGTCGGGCACGATACGCGTTTCGCCCGCGACGACTACCACGTACACGCTTACGGCAGTTTCGGGATCGAGCAGCGTGCACTGTTCGGCAACGGTGGCAGTAACGAGCCAACCGCCGCCCCAGCCTGGCCCCGGCTGCATCGAGGTGAAAAAGGAAACCTTCGACCCCACGGGCGTGGCGCTTACGCCAGTTGCACAATTCACCTTCGTGCTCGACGGCAATCAAGAAGCGTCAAACGACTCTTCAGGCATCGCGAAATTCTTTAATGTACCCTCGGGAGTGCATACCGTTACTGAAAAGAGCGCGGGAAGCACCTGGAAAGAGCTCTCGGTGACGCCGTCGGGCGGCACGGTCACCGTATCTCCTGGCAGCTCGTGCGCCGAGGTTGTGTTTAAGAATCAACAGGTCGTGCCGCCGGAAAATGCGCCGACCTGCACGATTACCGCAAATCCGACGCAGGTCTCGCCAGGCGATCACAGCGTGCTCACCTGGAAGACGACCAACGCGGCAACCTTCAGCCTTGATCAGGGTATCGGTGCGGTAACGCCAGCGGATGCGGGCACGACGACCACGAAAGCTATTACGAGCGACACCACCTTCACGGGAACTGTGACGAGCCCGACCGGACACGTTGCGACCTGTACCGCTACGGTGACGGTACCGCGGGGCGGCGGGGCAGGCGGTCCGACTTGTTCGATGACCATCTCGCCGACGAGCTATACCAAAGGCGGGTCAGCGACGCTGTCGTGGACCAGTACTGGTGTCTCAAGCGTCGACATTCCAACCGTCGCGACGGGGACCACGCCGATCGGCTCAGCAAAGGTGAGTCCCGCAAACGTGGGGACATACACCTATACCGGCGCTTTCCATGTTACGGGTACGACTGGGCAGACCATCTCCTGCTCGGCGCAGCTCACCGTTACCGGCGGATCGGGTGGTGGTGGCTGCGCCGGTTCGAGCTGCGGCGGAGGGGGAGGCGGAGGAACGCCTCCGCCGACCATCACGCTCTCGGCGCTCCCGCACGCGACGACGCAACCGCTCGCGTATCTCTACCTCTCGCAGATTCCGTACACCGGTCTGAGCCTTGGTCCGGTCGGTACCGTGCTCTACTGGCTCGCACTTCTTGGCTGGTCGGCGGCGCTTGCGTATGTCGCGCTCTTCGGCGTACTACCGTTTGCGGGGCGTCGCATGCGCGCCTTCGGCGAGCAGGTCATCGAGGTAGTGAACCAGGTGCCGCCTCCGCCGAAATCGGCTGCGCCCAAGGCCGCATCGACGTCACCAGAGCCGCTTTCATCGACCCAGCAGCACGCTGCGCAGCCGCTTGAGCGCCGCGACGTAGCCTATGCGGAACCGAAATACAGTCCCGCGTCATACGAAGGCTTTGGCGCGTATGCGACAGGCGACGCGCTCACGGTTAACGATATCGTGACGAGCTTGTCGCGCCGCGCGGCACCCGCGCCGCGCCTGCCCCAGGAAGGTGACGAACCGGAACGGCCGCTGCCGGGCGCCGCGCCTCACGCGCAAGCGCCGGAGCGCTGTGAAGAGGCTCTTCCGCGCGAACCTCAACAGCCGGAGCAGCGCGCAGATCCTCGCGAGGCGTATGCGGAGCTGCCGCGCATTGCGCCGTCGTTTGAACCGGCACCGAGGGCCAGCGCGCCGCGCGAGCCTGCCGCTGAGCCGGCGCCGCGCCGGCAAGAACAGCCGGCGTTGGTTTCGTCGGAGGTACCGGAGTTCATTGCGCGCGTGCTCGGCGGCGATCGCGAGGGTACGTTCTCGATGCTTCGCGAAGTCGCGCGCAGCGGCGGCGATACCGAGGCGTTCCTCACGCAAATCGCCTGCGCGCTCGATGACGCGTACCGTGCCCGCATTGAGGGCGCTCCCGTGCATCCGGAGGTGAAGCGCATCACGGACCGCGTCGCGACGCCGGTGCTTGAGAAGGTGGTGACCGCCTTCACGACCGCGGTGGACTCGTCGTACTCAATCGGCATCACTGGCGCTAAACTGGCGCTTACCCGCGCCCTTGCAACTTTGGGGGCATAATAGAACGCAAGACGCCCGGCCGCTATGCGGCCGGGCGTCTTCACCCGTAGGTTACGCGCGTTCGAGGATTTCTTTTTCAATCTTCGCGATGAACGCATCGAGCGCAAGGCCCTCAAACTTGCCGTGGTCGCGGCTCTCCGCGGTGACCGCCTTCGTTTCCATTTCGGCGTTCCCGAGCACGAGCACGTAGGGGAGTTTCTCCTGTTTAGCGGCGCGGAGGCGTTTGCCGAGCGACTCGTTGCTTGCGTCGAGTGTGGCGCGTATGCCTTGAGCGTTGAGCGCGGCAAGCACTTCTGCTGCGTATGTGTGGTGCGTTTCGCCAATCGGCAGCACGCGCACTTGCTCCGGGGACATCCATAGCGGGAACGCGCCACCGTAGTGCTCGATGAGGAATGCGAACACGCGCTCAAGAGAACCGATTGTCGAGCGGTGAATCATAACGGGCCGCTTCTTTTGCCCGTCGCGATCAACGTATTCGATGTCGAACTTTTGCGGCAGCAGAAAATCCATTTGCGCGGTGAAAAGCGTGTCTTCTTTGCCGTTTACGTTCTTTGCTTGAACGTCGAGCTTGGGCCCATAGAATGCCGCCTCGTCTTCTGCTTCGGTATAGGCGAGGCCGAGCTCATCGAGCGATTCTTTCATTACCTGCTCGGCGTGGTTCCACATCTCGTCGTCAGGGTAGTACTTTTCCTTATTATTGGGGTCCCGCTTTGAGAAGCGATAGGTCACGATATCGAGCAGTCCGAGCCCGCGCATCCCGTCGATGATCATGCGGCATACATTTTTGAACTCATCCTTCAACCCCTCTGGCGTTACGAAAAGGTGGCCGTCAGTGAGCTGGAACTTGCGTACGCGGATCATGCTCATGAGCTCGCCCGACTTTTCGTACCGGTTGTAGTCGGCTATTTCCGCGTAGCGTACTGGCAGCTCCTTGTAGCTCCAAGGACGGCGCTGGTACATACGAATGTGGTGCGGGCAGGCCATGGGGCGGAGGTAGAACTTTTCCCCGTCCATATCGATGGGCGCGTACATGTTGTGGGCGTAGTGGTCAAGGTGGCCTGACGTTCGGTAGAGCTCCTCGGCGCCCAGGTACGGCGTCTCGATGTGTTCGTAACCGTATGCCCGTTCGAGTTCGCGCGCAAAATTTTCCATCGCGAATTTAATAGCGGTCCCTTTTGGTGTCCACATGGGGAGGCCTTTGCCGACTTTTTCGTCGATGAAGAAGAGGTCGAGTTCCTTGCCGAGTTTTTTATGATCGCGCGCGCGCGCCTCTTCGCGTTGCGCTCTGTAGGCATCGAGCTCCGCTTTGGTGTCGAAGGCAAGGCCGTAGATGCGCGTAAGCATCGGTTTCGCTTCGTCGCCGCGCCAGTAGGCGCCAGCGACCCGGTCGAGGCGGAAAGAGTCGGGCGCGATGTCCGCAGCCGGTTCCTCGCTGTGGCCGCCGCGGCACAGGTCGGTAAATTCGCCGGCAGTATAGAGCGTGATGAGCTCGCCTTTTGATTCGATTTCGTTAATGAGATCAAGCTTAAAGGGGTTAGTTTTGAAGCGATCGCGCGCGTCCTTGGCTGAGGTTTCTACGCCGCGCATCGTCTTCCACAAGGGAAGGAGTTCGCGCATGAGCGCCTCGAGTTCAGGGAGCTCCGCTTCGCCGGGAGCAGCGCCACCCGAGAAGTCGAAGTCGTAGTAGAAGCCGGTGTTGATCGCCGGACCGATGGTCGGTTTCGCGTGCGGATAGCGTTCAAGCACCGCCGCTGCGAGCAGGTGGGCGAGCGTGTGGCGTTTTGCGTCGAGGTTATTCATGGTCATAAGTGAGTGTAATGAATAACGAAAATAGCCCGAGCGAACACGGAAGGCGATTTCCGTACTCGCTAGGGCGATCTTTCTTTATAACCGCGGTTCCACCTAGCTTTCTGTCGCGAGAGCAACAGACACTTCGTTATTCGGATTAGGCTTTTCGCTTCCGCTCTTTTCCCGAGAGAGCGGGACCTCGGTT
Organism: bacterium; assembly: GCA_021784815.1. GTDB lineage: Bacteria > Patescibacteriota > Minisyncoccia > Phycocordibacterales > Phycocordibacteraceae > C7867-001. The sequence goes on from JAJYHK010000019.1 coordinate 30,849, forward strand.
GGTAGCCGAAGCAATCTCCGATAGGAGCAATCTAGCACTTGGGTGCCACGCCGGTCAACATAAACCGGTCAACATAAAACAGAACAAGCGACTCCCCTAAGGGAGCCGCTCGATACCACCGATTCTTGTGGCGGCTACAAAAGACCAATGTGGTTCAGTGTGGCTGATGCTGCATATTTGAGTGCGTGCAGGTCTATACGCAAGCGCTCATCAACGGTCCGGAGTCTGGTTTCGGTTCGGTTTCTGCAGCGTTGCAGCACCCCGGCGCACGCATCTTCGCCTCCGACGTAGCCGGTCAGACAGAGAATGAACTCCGACGCCAGAATGGGGTCAGACATATGTAATTCCCGCTGGAGTCATGACCAGTGTCGCGGCTGCAAGCGCAGCAGCAACTTCGTCCCAGTCAGCATCGCTCAAAGCCGGGCCTGCGTCGGCATGCTCCAACACGCATGCGGGAAGTTCGATTTTCAATAGCAGATGGACTGTCGATGCCAGAGTGTCTTGGGTCATTACACGAACCTTTCGGCTTGTTGTGGAACACGGGGAGCCGTATTAAATATGACACATCCAAGATTTTATGTCTAGGGTTACAGCGCCTTAAAGTTGTCGAGGGTGAGGGAGAGTTCGCCGTTCCTGTTATTGACGGCGCCTTTGATGAGTATACAGCGGCCTGCTTCAAGCGCAGAGCCGCGCTCTTTGAAGAGCTTCGGGAAGGCGACTGCTTCGAGCGAGGCGGTCTTGTCTTCGAAGCGCAGGAAGGCCATCTTCTCGCCCTTCTTAGTGAGGATGGTGCGCACTTCGGCTACGAGCACCGGCAGGACGACCGGCATGCCCGGCTGCGGCTCTTCTTTAATATTGCCGAGCGAAAAGCGCGATTTGCCGGTGATCTCGCTGTACGCGTCGAGCGGATGGCCGCTCACGTAAATGCCGAGCAGCTCTTTTTCCCACGCGAGCTTGTCGGTGAGCGAGGCGGGGTCGGCGCTTGGTAGCTCGAGCGCGGGCGCTGCAAAGAGCGCGCTTGCAAAGAGAGAGTCTTGCGAAGAGGGTGCCGTGATATCGCGGTGGAAGGCGAGCATTTTTTCGATATTGGCAAGCAGGGTGCCGCGGTCTTCGAGCGATTCGAGCGCGCCGCATTTAATGAGCGATTCGAGCGACTTGCGATTGAGATTTTTGGAGCTTACGCGCGAGAGGAAGTCGGAGAGAGAGGCGTAGGGGCCCCGCGCCTCGCGCTCTTCGAGAATCGCGCCCGCGATACCTTCACCGAAGTTCTTGATAGAGGTGAGGCCGAAGCGGATTGCCTTGCCGCCGAGGTTGTAGAAAGAATCGGCTGCAGGCGCGCGCCGAGCGCCCTCATCGAGGGCGGCGTATTTTTCTGCTGAAAAATCGCCTCTGCTCGGCTCGCCAGCCTGCGCAACCCTCTCTTCGGGCGCGTCGGCGCGCGCCTTTCTCGTGGCCGGGCCGTCTACGACGGTGAAGTCGGTGTCGCTTTCGTTCACATCCGGCGGAAGCACTTCGATGCCCATGCGTTTCGCTTCGGCCACGAGCTGCGCGATTTCTTCTGTGTCGCCGGCGTCGGCGGTCATGAGCGCGGCCATGTACTCGACCGGGTAGTTCGCCTTGAGGTATGCGGTCTGGTACGCCACGCGGCCGTACGAGGCAGAGTGCGCTTTATTGAAACCGTAGGCGGCGAACGGTTCGATCCACTCCCACACCTTCTGCGCTTTTTCGAGCGGCCACTTCGAGTGCTCGACGCAGCCGTTGATGAATTTCTCCTTCTGTTTCTGCATTTCTTCCGGGATCTTTTTGCCGACCGCCTTGCGGAATTTGTCGACCTCGCCCCAGGAGTACCCGGCGAACTGATTAGCCATGATGAGGAGATCGTCCTGGTATACGAGAATGCCGTACGTCTGCTTCAAAATCGACTCCATCCCGGGGTCGAGATACTTGATAAGCCGAGGGTTCTTTTTGCGCTCGATGTAGTCGGGGATGAACTGCATCGGCCCGGGGCGGTAGAGCGCGACCATGGCGTTGATGTCGTGGATGGTGGTCGGTCGAAGCTCTTTGAGCCAGCGGGTCATGCCGGAGCCGTTGAGCTGGAACGTGCCGTAGGTTTCGCCGCGCGAGAGCATCTCGTATGTTTTCTTGTCGTCGAGCGGCACGCCCTCGATGTCGAGGCCGATGCCGCGGGTCTGCTTCACTCGTGCGACCGCGTCGGCGAGGATAGTGAGGTTCTTAATCCCGAGAAAGTCGAACTTCGTGAGGCCGACGCCGTCTTCGCCGACTGAATACATGTCATATTGGGTAATGAGCTTGCCGGTGCCTTTGGGATCGGGCTGGATCGGGGTCCATTCGATGATGGGTGTCGGTGCTATAACGACGCCCGCGGCGTGTACGCCGACATGACGGACGCAGCCCTCGATCTTTTTCGCGTGGTCGAGAATCTCGCGCGCTTCGTCGTCTTCTGCGTAGAGGCTCTTGAGTTCCGGCTCGAGCTCAAGGGCTTTGTCAATCGTCATGGGGAATCCCTGGGAACCCATGGGGATGAGTTTGGCGATGCGGTCGCCGGTATTGTACGAGTGACCGAGCGAGCGCGCGACGTCGCGCACCGCGGCGCGCGCCATCATGGTGCCGAAGGTACCGATTTGCGCGACGCGGTCTTCGCCGTACACCCGCCGCGCGTACGCGATCACCTCGTCGCGGCGAGTATCGGCGAAGTCCATGTCGATATCGGGCGCGGAGGGGCGTTCCGGATTGAGGAAACGCTCAAAGGGAATTTTGTACTCGAGCGGATCGATTTTCGTGATCTGGAGGAGGTAGGTCGTCATTGAGCCGGCGACTGAACCGCGGATGTTGGTGTAGATGTCGTGCTCGCGCGCGAAGCGCACGAGGTCTTCCACAACGAGGAAGTATGCGGCGTACCCTTTGAACTTAATGATCCCGAGCTCGTACTCGAGGCGATCAAGCACGTCTTGGCGGCCTTCGAGACCGCGCGCTTGGAGGCCATGCATACAGAGTGCTCGAAGGCGCTCGTCGGCCGTGACGCCCTCGGGTAGTTTGAATTCGGGAAAGATGAATTTGCCGAGCACAAACTCCACGCGGCAGCGGTCGGCAATGGTCCGGGTATTGTCGATTGCGTCGGGAAGATCCTTGAAAAGCTCGAGCGCGCGCTGCTCACTGATGAACGAGAAGTCCTCGTTTTCGTTGCGGCCGCGCTCGCCCTGCTGGATGCGGCGCATGATCTCGGTCGCGCCGCGGTCGTCCGGCTCGAGGTAGTACACATCGTGCTGGGCGACGAGCTGGGTGCCGGTCCTTCGTGCGAGCGCGACAAGTTTTTGCTGCAGCTCCTCGTGTCCGGGCACGAGCGGGTGGTGCGTGATTTCTTGATACACGTTCTCCGCGCCGAAGAGGCCTTTAAACTCGGCGAGCGCCGCAGCGGCGCCCGCAGCGTCGTTGTTTCGCAGCAGCTGCGCGGTATCTCCGGCGAACGAAGGGATGATGGCGACGAGATTGCTCGCGTATTCACGCAGGATATCTTTGTCCATGCGCGGACGGTCGAAAAAGCCCTCGATCCAGCTCGAGGTAACGAGCGCGAGAAGATGCTTGTAGCCGTCGTTGTTTTGCGCGAGCAATACGATGCGCGAGCGCTTGGCGTCGAGGTTACGGTCTTTGTCGCGGCGCGACCGGGGCGCGAGGTACGCATCGACGCCGATGATCGGCTTTACCTCGGCTTTGGCTGCAGCCCGATAGAACTCGATCGCGCCGTGCAAGTTGCCAGTGTCGGTGAGTGCGAGCGCGTCCATGCCTTCGGCCTTCGCTTTTCCGACGAGCTCGTCGATTTTCGGCAGTGCCTGGAGGAAGCTGTAGTGGCTGTGGGTATGGAGATGGATGAACCGGGACGCCATTAAAAGTCAGTATACCGAGCCCGGGCGGGATGCGTTAGTCGGGTATACTTGGCGCATGTCTTTTGTGCTCGGGGTAGACGAGGCCGGGAGAGGACCGTTAGCGGGGCCGGTGGCGATCGGTATCGTCGCGGTGCCGGAGCGATTCGACGTAGCGAAAGAGTTCCTCGGCGTGGCTGATTCGAAGGCACTTACGGAAAAGAAGCGCGAGAAGCTGTTTGGGATGCTCGAGCGGCGCACGGAACAGGGCAGCGTGCGGTTTTGTGTTGAGTACGGCGAAGCTGCGGAAATAGACGGACGGGGAATTGCGGCGGCGATTCGCGCGGCCGTCGCTCGCGGGCTCAATCGGCTCGCCCCGGATGCGGCGCAGGCCGAGGTGCTCCTCGATGGCGCGCTGCGCGCGCCAAGCGAATATCGCCAGAAGACGATAATCGGCGGGGACGCGAGCGTGCCGCTCATCTCGCTCGCGTCGATCGCGGCGAAAGTCTCGCGCGACCGGCTCATGACGGCGCTTGCCGAGCACTACCCGCTCTATGGGTTCGCGCAGCACAAAGGCTACGGGACCCATGCGCACTATGCGGCGCTCGAAACGCATGGCCTCTGCGCCATCCACCGAGCGACCTTTATTCACTTTGACACCATGGTGTAGCGGGTATACAAAGTCTTGGTGCGTCAACGATCTTTCCGTAGGGGGGTATGCGTGGCTACGAAAAAAAACGAAGGTATGCGGGCTAAGGCAAGTTTACCTGAAGACTGTGTTTGCCGAGACTGCAGAAATAATCTTGAAGGAGTCGTGGGTACCGGTGTAAACCGCCAGTTGTTGTGCGCGTCCCGGGGGTATGTCTACGTCACGACGCTGAAGAATGGTTGCGATTCCCGTGTCCCGGTTGAGCCGCTTTCCCCGGCCGCGGCAGCGTGATCGCTGCCGCTGAATCGTGAGTGCGCCGCACGTTTTTGCGGCGTCTTCACTTTTTTATACCCCCGTGATAAAGTCAGTCCATATGTCAGTACGCATGCGCCATACCCGCGGGCACACCGGCAACCGCCGGTCGCACCACGCGCTTTCCGCTACGAAGCCGATCGTGAACGAGAGTGGTAAGCTCCGCTTGCCGCACCGCCTTGACGAGACGAACGGCACCTATCGCGGCAAGCAGATTGTCGAGGTAAAAGCGAAACTCCCCAAGGCAAAACTCCCGACCGGCACCCACCACGAGCGCAATCACGCGCACGACCATCAGCACGAGGCACATGAAGCAAAACCGACTGAAGCAGCCGCTGCCGAGAAAGAAGCAAAGACCAAAGGTCGTCCGAACGAACGCTCTGGTCCGAAGGGAGCATAGTTTCGAATAAATCCACACAACGGCGTCCGTGCGCCAGGCACGGACGCCGTGTTTGGTATACTAGGGGCACACGATCTTTCCATGGCGAATCGGCACCTAGCACGATCGGTTGTTCTCCAAACGCTCTTTGAGTGGGACACCATGCATACTCCCGATGCGGAGGCGATGAACATCCTTTCCCGCAACGCCGAAGAGTTTGGCGGTGACCAGTCAGACCAGCCGTTCATGGATCAGCTTCTTGCGGGCGTCATTGCAAAGAAACCCGATATCGATCTCGTCATCGAAAAGGCCGCGCCTGAGTGGCCGCTTGAGCGTATTGCTCCGATCGATCGGAATATCTTGCGGCTCGGCCTCTACGAGCTCCTCTTTGCCGATCGCACGCAGGTACCGGCAAAGGTGGCGATTAATGAGGCGATCGAACTTGCAAAAACGTTCGGAGGAGAATCGAGCGGTCGTTTTGTGAACGGCGTCTTAGGCGCGGTCTATAAGGAGCTCGGCGAACCCGGTAAAGACGAACAGGGCGGCAAAAGAATACGGCGAGAAGAGTTGTCGCTTGAGCAGCTCGGCGGCGCTATCGTGTACGCCAAGCACGATGGTCAGTACTACATCGCGCTGGTTCACGACGTCTTCGGCCATTGGACGCTCTCGAAGGGGCGCATCGGCGACAAACCGGAATTTGCAAACGAAACGGTCGAGGAGGGCACGATCCGCGAGATCAAGGAAGAGATGGGCCTCGACATCGAGATCCGCGAGAAAGTCGGCGAGAACGAATACGTCGCGAGTCATCCGGAAAAAGGTAAATATCGCAAGCACGTAAGCTACTACCTCGCGGAGGCGCCGTACGTGAACATAACGCTCAAAAAGACGGGCGGCCTTGACGATGCGAAGTGGTTCCGCGTGCAGAACATCGTCGATCTTAATTTCTATGACGATCTCTTGCCGATCGTGACGGCAGCCGTGCAGAAGCTCCTCGACCGCGCGGGTGCGGGGAGGGCCTAAGGTTGCGACAAACCGCGGGTTGAGCGCTTGCCAGGGGCCGCGGCTTGGCGCATACTTTTTCCATGTCAGACCTCACCGACCTTGCCGCGCGACTGAGCCTCTCCTTTACGGATCCGAACCTCTTCGCGGAGGCTCTCACGCATCGCTCCTATTTGAACGAGCATCGGGACCATCCCGGCACGCATAATGAACGCCTTGAGTTCCTTGGCGACGCGGTGCTTGAACTCGCGACGACCGACTTTCTCTTCCGCAAGTTTCCGGCGAAGCCCGAAGGCGAACTCACTGCGTATCGCGCGGCGCTCGTGAATACCGTGTCGCTTGCCGAAACGGCCCAAGCGCTTGGCATCAACGAGCATCTCCTGCTTTCGAAAGGCGAGGCGAGAGATACGGGTCGCGCGCGGGATGTCATTCTCGCTGACGCCTTCGAGGCGATCATTGGCGCGATCTATCTCGATCAGGGCTACGGACCGGCGGAGCAGTTTATCGCGAAGCATATTTCCGGCAAGCTGGACGAGGTTATCAAAAAGCGCATGTACCAGGACGCGAAGAGTCGTTTCCAGGAAGCGGCGCAGGAGAAGCACGGCGCGACGCCGTCATACACGACTTTGCAAGAGGCGGGTCCTGATCACGACAAGCGCTTTACCGTAGGCGTCTTCGTCGCCAGTGCGGAAATCGCTCGCGGAGAGGGGAAAAGCAAGCAAGAAGCGGAACAGGCGGCAGCGAAAGCGGCGCTTGAGAAAACTGGCTGGTGATTTTCCGTTCAAGGTGTTTAAAGCTCGACCTCGAACGGAACATTTTGGGGGTGTGCGCTCTGAGTCGTGCCGCGATTTTGCCTGTATACTGAGATGCAAATGCTCAAGCGGCTCGAGATCGTCGGGTTCAAGTCTTTTGCGCGGAAAACGACGCTCGACTTCTCGAGCGCGACAACCGCGATCGTCGGACCGAATGGGTCTGGCAAATCGAATGTTGCGGAAGCGTTCCGTTTCGCGCTCGGAGAGCAGTCGATGAAAAGCATGCGCGGCAAGCGCGCCGAGGACCTCATCTTCGGCGGCTCGCACTCGGTGTCGCGCGCTAACCGTGCCTCAGTCGCTATTGTTTTCGATAATCCAGATATCGGCGGCCGCCGTCCATTCAAGATTGATTTCGACGAGGTAGCGATCGAACGCGTCGTCCACCGCGATGGGACGAGCGAGTATTCCATAAACGGGTCCCGCGTGCGCCTGCGCGATATCGAAGAACTTCTTGCAGGCGCGAACAGCGGCGAGACGGGCCATCAGATTATTTCTCAAGGCGAGGCTGACCGCATCCTCATGGCGTCGGCGCGCGAGCGCCGGGCTATGCTTGAAGATGCGCTTGGTCTCGCTATTTACGAATTCAAAAAACAGGAAGCGCAGCGCAAACTTGAGAAGACCGAGACGAATATCGCGCAGGTGGAATCGCTGCGCCGCGAACTAGCGCCGCACCTGCGCTTCCTCGAGCGACAGGTGGAGAAGCTCGAGCGCACCGATGCGCTGCGGATCGAGCTCGCGAACGCTGCACAGACGTATTTCGCGACTGAAGAGGCGTATCTCGCTGCGGAAAAGCGCACGGCGTACGAAGCGGCGCAGGCTGCAGCAGCGCGGCTCGCGCAGACCGCGGTCGAGCTCGCGGCAATTGAGGAAAACGCGACGACTGATGCCGAAGGTGCGCGGCGGCTTGCTACCGTGCGCGCGGCCGAAGCGGGGGTGGAAAAGGCCGCGGCGGCTCGTGCCGAACTCGCGCGCGAGCTCGGACGCGTCGAGGGCGCGCTCCATGCGGCGAAACAGCGCAGCGCTCGCATTGCACGCGAGCCCTACGCGAAGGTCTCGCGGGAAGACTTACTCGCGCTCGCCGAGGAGGCGCAGCGGCAGCTTGAGGCGCCGATGGAGTCGGGTGCGCTGCGCGCCGCGCTCGACTCCTTGAGCAAAGCGGTACGAGCATTCGTTGATCGTTTTATCTCGAATGACAACGTCCTTATGGCCGACGAAGAGCAGGCTGCATACGCGCTCGAGAACGAGCGCGCGGCGCTCCTCGAAAGGGAGGCGCAACTTGCGGACGAACAGGATCAGAGGCGCTCGGCGCTCGCGCGTTCGCGCGAGGCGCTCGCTGCCCACGACGAAACCGGCAAAGAAATGCGCCGCCGGCTTCTCGAACGCGCCGAAGCAAAGGCGCATGAAGAGGCGCGGGTCGAACGCGCGCAGGCGCGCCTGCGCGAGCTTGCGCAGATGGAAGAAATGCTCGAGCTTGAGAAGCGTGATACGGTCGCGCTTGCGGGGCTTGCTGCGCTTTCGTACGAGCCGCTGCCGGGGCTTCCTCAGGAGGAGCGCGAAGCGCAAGCCGCGCGCCGCCGCTTGGTTGAGCGCCTACGCATTCGCCTTGAGGAAACCGGTGGTACGGGCGAAGACGTGCGCCAAGAACATAAAGAAGCGAGCGAGCGCGAGACATTTCTCGCGCGCGAGCTTGAAGATCTCGCGAAGTCGGCTGACGGGCTGCGCTCGCTCGCGCAGGAGCTCGACGCCGAGCTCGCAAAGCATTTCGCCGACGGGCTTGCGCGCGTGAATGCCTCCTTTGGCGAATTCTTCGCCATTCTTTTCGGCGGTGGCCATGCGCGGCTTACGCTCGAAGAGTCGGATGCGGATGCAGACGAAGAACCAGTGCCGTCCGGGCACGATGCGGTGCTGCGCCAGGGCATTGAAATCGACGTCGCGCTGTCCAAAAAGAAGGTGCGATCGCTCGTGCAGCTTTCAGGCGGAGAGCGTGCGCTCACCTCAATCGCGCTTATCTTCGCCATGAGCCAGGTGAACCCGCCGCCCTTTTTGATACTCGATGAAACCGATGCGGCGCTCGACGAAGCGAATGCGCGCCGCTACGGCGACATGATCGAGAGCCTCGCGAAGAAGAGCCAGCTCATCGTGATCACGCACAACCGCGAGACCATGCGCCGCGCCGGCATTCTCTACGGTGTCACCATGGGCGGCGACGGCGTCTCGAAGCTGCTCTCCGTCAAATTCGAAGACGCCGTCGCCGTAGCCAAGTAGGCGTATAGTTTGCGCCGCGCCGGTGTAGTAAGGGGCGTATCCCCGTAATTACATTTCCATGGCGGCATTTGAGCACTTTACCGAGCACGTAAACGCAGCGGCGAAGCTCGCGGGCTTAAGCGAAAAAGAACGCAAAGCGCTCGAAAAGCCCGATCGGGTGCTGCGCGCGGATCTCGAGGTCGCGCTCGATGACGGCAGCACGGCGACCTTTTCGGCATATCGGATTCAGTTCAATAACGCGCGCGGGCCGTACAAGGGCGGTATTCGCTTCCACCCGGAGGCCGATGAAGACGAGGTTTCAGCGCTTGCGGCAATGATGATGGTGAAGTGCGCGGTAGTGGGAATTCCATTTGGCGGGGCAAAGGGCGGCGTGACGGTCGATCCTAAGAAGCTCTCGACGCGCGAGCGCGAAGCGCTCGCGCGCGCGTACGTCCGCGCCTTTGCAGGCGACCTCGGCCCTGACCAGGACATTCCCGCGCCCGACGTGTACACGAACCCGTCGGTCATGGCGCATATGCTCGACGAGTACGAAAAGATCACCGGCAAGAGCCAACCGGCTATGATCACGGGCAAGCCGATCGCGCTGGGCGGTAGCCTCGGGCGCGATACGGCGACCGCGGATGGCGCGATCGCGGTACTCGAAGCGCTCTTTGAAGACGAAGGCGTCCATGCCTCTGAACTTACGGTGGCGGTGCAGGGCGCGGGCAATGCTGGAAGCCAAGCGGCACGACGGCTTGCGCATGTGGGCGCCAAAGTGGTCGCGCTCTCGGATTCTTCCGGAACGCTTGAAGATGCAGTCGGGCTTGATGTCGCCGCGATGCTCGAGGGCAAAGAGCAAAAGAAGGAATTCAGTGCCGTGGGAAAGGTTGCGCCGGTTGAGGCGGTGCTCAGCGCGAAAGCGGACCTCTTTGTACCAGCGGCGCTCGAAGAGCAGCTGCGCGAGGATACAATCGGCGGACTCTCAACGCGCTACGTGCTCGAGATTGCCAACGGCCCGACGACGCCTGAAGCGGATGTACTCCTCGCGAAGCGCGGCGTGACGGTGGTACCGGACGTGCTCGCGAACGCGGGCGGCGTCGCCGTCTCGTACTTCGAATGGATTCAAGGCCGCACGGGCGATCGTTGGGGAAAAGAGGCGATCGAAACGCGGCTCACCGAGACTATGCGCAGCGCGTACCGCGAGGTCGCGAATTTCGCGAAGGAGCACGATACGACGCTGCGCGAGGCAGCATACGCGCTCGCGCTCTCGCGCATTGCCGAGGCAATGCGCGAGCGGGGCAGAGTGTAGTTTTCTGGGTGACGCGCAGTGCAAAAGTTCGGCCGCTTCGCGGTCGGACTTTTGCGCCTTTCATTATTCCGCCGGCACGAAATCCAATTCCTTTTCGGGTACGCGCGCCGCAACGAGTCGAATGCGAATCGGGTCGCCAAGCTGGAACGTTTTGTTGGTGCGCTTTCCGACAAGGCGATAGTGCTTTTCATCGTACTCGAAGTAGTCGTTGCCGACCTCTTTGATGCGGATCATGCCGTCGGCATGCGTCTCTTTTTCTTCCACATAGAGACCGCGATCGCTCACGCCGGAAATGACCGCATCGAAAACCTGGCCGATCTTCGGCGCAAGGAACTCAACCTGCTTCATCTTCACGCTATCACGCTCGGCATCGGCGGCCGCCACTTCGCGTTCGGAGGCATGGAGCGCGATCGTGTCGAACTCCTGCATTTCCTGGGCGATGACCGGCGTGCCGCCCGCATGCGCCTTAATGAGCCGGTGTATGAGGAGGTCAGGATAGCGGCGGATCGGCGAGGTGAAGTGCGTGTAGTAGTCGAAGGCGAGACCGAAATGGCCGATGTTCTTGGTGGCGTACGTCGCCTTCGCCATCGAGCGCAAGGTCGCCGTTTTAACGAGGTACTCTTCGGGCTTGCCCTTCACCTCTTCGAGCAGGCGGTTGAGCTCGGCGCCCGAAACAGCGCCGCTCCCGGAAAGCTTGAGATGGTACCCCATGACGCGCAGGAGCTGCGCGAGATTCTCGAGTCGGTCGCTGTCGGGCTCTCCGTGCACGCGGTAGAGCGACTGGAAATGCGGGCCGCCGTTTGCGGTGAGTTCAGAGAGGTGCTCGGCGACGTTCTCGTTCGCGAGGAGCATGAAATCCTCAACAAGCATGTTGGTCGCCTTGCGCTCCTTGAGGCGGACGGCAATCGGTTTGCCTTCAGCGTCGAGCTCGACCTTTACCTCGGGCGTATCGAACTCGATCGCGCCCTTTGCCTGGCGCCGGGCACGAATTTTTTGTGATAGCGCGTGCAGGGTCGAGAGCTCCCGGTGCATGGTGCCGCTGCCCGTGTCGAGCACGTCCTGCGCCTCCTCGTACGTAAAGCGCTTGTCGGAGTGGATGACCGTCTCGCCGAACCAGGCGCCTTGAATGTTCGCCTCGGCGTCGAGTGTGAATACGGCAGAGACGGCGAGACGGTCTTGTTCGGGGTTAAGCGAACAGAGGTCGTTTGAAAGGATCGTCGGAAGCATCGGGATGGTGCGATCGACGAGGTACACGCTCGTGGAACGCTCACGCGCCTCGCGGTCGAGTGCATCGTCCGGCTGCACAAAGAAGGAGACGTCGGCGATATGGATGCCGATCTCGATGAGGCCGTGGGGCAGCGCGCGCACCGAGAGCGCGTCGTCGAAGTCTTTTGCGTCGGCCGGATCGATCGTGCAGGTGGGCGCTTCGCGGAAGTCGCGCCGCGGCCCTTGTTCGGCGGCGCGTGCAGCGATCTCAGCCGTGATCTGCTCGCGGCCGCGTGCCTCGAGCTCTCGTGCGGCAGCAAGCACGCTCGGCGGGAAGTCACTTGTAAAGCCCTGACCGAGCGCCAAAGCGCGCATCTCAGTCTCGTGCACGCCTGCCTTGCCTATGTCTTCTTCGACGACGCCCCACGGGTAGTCGGCACCTTCGTCCCAGCCTTTGAGCGCGACGAGCACCTTTTCGCCGAATGCAGCGCCGGCAGTATCGCGCACTTCGATGAGCAGATGCATCTTTTTATAGTCGGGCTCAAGGAGTGTGCGGCCCTCGGTCTCGACAAGCGTGCCGACGAAGTGCTCGCGTGCGCGGGTAATGACGCGCACGACCTTGCCGGCTGCGCGTGCCGGCATGCGGCCCGTCGGATCGCGGTACATGCCCGCGCGGATAATCTCGACGATATCGCCATGGAGCGCGTGGTTCGTCCACTCCACCGGAATGAGCAGATCGTCTTTCTTATCTTTATTCGTCGGGTCGGGGGAGAAAAAGCCCATGCCTTTCCTGGTGAGGGTGATGGGGCCTTCGTAGGTTTGTTCGGTCATTTACCGGTACTCTACCCCGTTAGAAGTCTCGGCGCAAAAGCATTTTTTGGAATCTTTTGCGCGTAGCGAGACGTCGTGTCTCCACGTCGGGGGTGTCATACACACGAAGCGGCCGAAAGCCGGCTTCTCGCGGGATCACATCCCTGCTGGTGCGGTACGTCGGGCGAGGTTCGTCTTCATTGACCGTGACCGGTTCCTCTGCTATGGTAGGCTCACATGTTGATGATTCGATTCCAGCGTATTGGCCGCAAAAACGACCCGGCGTTCCGCGTCGCAGTGCTTGAGAAGGAACGCGCGGCGAAGGCCGGCGGTATTGTCGCGCGCGTGGGCTCCTATAATCCGAAGACCAAGGCGATTGCCCTCGATAAGGATTGCGTGAAGGAGTGGCTCGCCAAAGGTGCACAGCCGTCCGACACGGTTCGCAACTTGCTCATCAGTCAGGGCGTCATCGAAGGCAAGAAGGTGAACGTCCTCCCGAAGAAGACGGCGCCGGTTGTCGAGCAGCCCGCAGAAGCCCCGGTCGCAGCAGCCGCTTCCGCGGCGTAGTCCCGCGCGTACTCCGCTATGCGGAGTTGTGCGCCCTAACCTCTATACACACCGTCATGGAACCAGACCAGGCATTTCTCGAATACGCGGTAAAGGCACTCGTTGACCATCCTGAAGCGGTAGAGACCACCCGGACGATCGACCAGATGGGGGTGCTGCTGACGCTCACCGTGCATCCGGACGACATGGGGAAGATCATCGGCAAGAGCGGCAAGACTGCGGAGGCGCTCCGTATCCTCTTGCGCGTCGTCGGTATGAAAGGGAACGCGCGCGTGAACCTCAAGATTAACGAACCGATCGGCGGCAAGCGCGAGCAGGAGTTTGGATCCCCCGAATCATTCGGCGCATAAAACCGATGGGGCACCCGAGCATGCGATTTCACCTTATTACGCTCTTTACGGAAGCGTGCGAGCCGTACCTAAGCGCGTCGATTATCGGCCGCGCGCGAAGCGAAAAGAAAGTCTCTGTAGACTATCAAAACCCGCGCGACTTCGTCGCGAACAAGTGGGGCAAGGTGGACGAGCGGCCCTACGGCGGCGGGCCAGGGATGGTACTCCAGGCGCTGCCGATCGTGAAGGCCACCGAAAAGGCGCTCGGCGCTCGCAAGGGAAAGAAGGCAGTCGTGTGGTTTTCTCCCGGCGCTAAGCCATTTACGAACAAAGAAGCCGATGTGCTTCTAAAATACGACGAGATCGCGCTCGTGTGTGGTCGCTACGAAGGGATTGATGAGCGCGCGAAAAGCATGCTGCGCACGCTCGGTGCCCTGAAGGTGTACTCTGTGGGCGAGGCAGTGTACACCGGCGCGGAGCTGCCAGCGATGGCGATCATCGACGCGGTTACTCGTCGTATTCCGAGCGTCCTCGGGAAAGAAGCTTCCGTCGAGGAACGGCGCATTGCTTCGCGCGCGGTGTATACGCGCCCCGAGGTACTCGAGTACAAAGGCAAGAGGTATCGCGCGCCGAAGGTGCTCCTCACGGGCCATCACGCCAATATCGATACCTGGCGGGAGAAAAAGGAAAAGTAAGCGTGCCCATCCAGAGGCGGGTTTTCCTTAATCCTTTTGACCGCCGTACAGGACTACTATCCCCAGCATGAGGCCCCTTGCGCCTCGTTAAGCAGGCTGATACCATGGTCGTATAGATACGAGTGAGTTGAGGAGGGGCGGGCTACAAAACAAGGTACATAGGGCTTGAAAGGACATCGCAGAAACGAAAGCGGGGACGCTTGCGTTCGCGTGTATTTATATAGGGTATTTTTATTTTATCCGCTTCACCGGTTTCCTACCATGCAAAAGCCAATCACCCAAAAGACGTTCGGCGCGTTCCGGACACCGTTTGTCGAACTGCCCGATCTGGTCGGCCACCAGCGAGGGTCCTTCGACTGGCTCCTCAAAGAGGGTCTCGCCGAGCTCTTTGCCGAATTTTCGCCTATTGGCGACTATTCCGGCAAGAAGTTCGAGTTACGCATCGAAGGATTCGAGATCGGCGATCCAAAGTACGACGAAGAGTTCGCGCGCGAGAACATGCGCACGTACGAGGCGCCGCTCAAGGCGAACGTCAAGCTTATCAATAAGACGATCGGGTCGGAGAAAGCTCAGGACGTGTTCCTCACGGATCTGCCGCTCATGACGCCGCACGGCTCGTTCATCGTCTCGGGCGTGGAGCGCGCGATCGTGCCGCAGCTCGCGCGATCGTTCGGCGCGTTCTTCGTGTCCGAGTTCATCCGCGGCAAGCAGTACTTCGGCGCGAAAATCATCCCGCTGCGCGGCGTCTGGATCGAGATCGATTCGGAAGCCGATGGCGCGATCTTCGTAAAGATCGACCGCAAGCGCAAGTTCCCGGTCACCCAGCTCTTCACCGTTTTCGGCGCAGGCATCGGTGCCGAGGTGCTCAAGTATTTCGGCAAGGACCCGCTCGCGAAGGCCGCTATCGAAGCGACGCTCCGCCACGATGCGGCGAAGTCGGTCGAGGAGGCGTACATCGAAATCCACCGCCGCATGCGCGATGGCGACCTCGCGACGCCGGAAAACGCGAAGAACTTCGTCCAGTCGGTGTTCTCTTCGGAGCGCTACGATCTTGGTCGGGTCGGGCGCAACCGCCTCAACGCCCGCTTCGGCGAGCCGACGACCGAAAAGGCGCTCGGGAAGCGCACGCTCTCGCTCGCGGACTTCGTCCGTATCGTGCACGAGATTGCCCGCCTCAACAATGATCCGCAGGCGCAGCCCGATGACATCGATCACCTGGGCTTCCGTCGCGTGCGCTTCGTCGGCGAGCTCCTCCAGTCGCGCATGCGCGTCGGTATGAGCCGCATGAAGCGCAACATCCAAGACCGCATGAGCACGATCGAGAGCGAGACGACGCTCCCGATCTCGCTCCTCAATCCGCGGCCCTTTCAAGCGGCGGTGCGCGAATTCTTCACGGCAAACCAGCTCTCGCAGTTCATGGATCAGCAGAACATTCTCGCGGAGCTTGAGAATATGCGCACGTTCTCCGCGCTCGGCCCGGGCGGTCTCACACGCGAGCGC
Source organism: bacterium (assembly GCA_021784815.1). Classification (GTDB taxonomy): domain Bacteria; phylum Patescibacteriota; class Minisyncoccia; order Phycocordibacterales; family Phycocordibacteraceae; genus C7867-001. The sequence goes on from JAJYHK010000019.1 coordinate 46,538, forward strand.
GCTGGTTTCGATGTGCGCGACGTCCATCCCTCGCACTACGGACGCCTCTGTCCGATCCAAACGCCGGAAGGCCAGAACATCGGCCTCATCCTCCACATGGCCGCGCACGCGCGCACGAACGAGTTCGGCGTCATCGAAACGCCGTATATGCGCGTGAAGAACGGCAAGGTTACTGGCGAGGTGGTCTACTTCAACGCGCTTGACGAGTCGGGACAGACGATTGTGCATAACGCGGTCAAACTCGACGAGAGCGGCAAGATCGTTGCGGAGTCGCTCGAGGCGCGCCGGGAAGGAGAACCGATAATCGTCAACCGCGACGAGGTAACGCTCATGGACGTCTCGACGTACCAGATGTTCTCGATCGCGACCTCGATGATTCCGTTCGTGAACCACGACGACGCGAATCGCGCGCTCATGGGCTCGAACATGCAGAAGCAGGCAACCCCGGTACTCGTACCCGAGGCGCCTTTGGTGGCGACCGGTATCGAAGGCCATGCGGCGCGCAGCACCGGTCGTCTCGTACTCGCCGAAGAAGCGGGCGAGGTGACGTTTGTCGATGCGCGCAAGGTGGTCGTGACCAACAAGGAAGGCAAGAAGAAGGAGTATAAGCTCCAAGGTCTCACCCAAACGAACCAGAACTCGGCATTCCTCCAGCGCCCGTCGGTTCACTGCGGCGACAAGATCAAGAAGGGTGACGTGCTCGCCGACAACTCCTCGACCGCAAACGGCCAGCTCGCGCTCGGCCAGAATGTGCGCGTCGCTTTCATGAGCTGGAACGGCGCGAACTACGAAGACGCGATCATCGTGTCCGAGCGCCTCGTCGAGGACTCGAAGTTCACGACGGTGCACATCGAAGACTTCGAGTGCGTTGTCCGCGACACGAAGCTCGGCCCCGAGACGACCACCCACGATATTCCGAACGTCGGCGAACTGCGCCTCAAGAACCTGGACGAGGAGGGCGTCATCCGCATCGGCGCCGAGGTGCGCTCGGGCGACATTCTCGTGGGCAAGGTGACGCCGAAGGGCGAGACCCAGCTTACGCCGGAAGAGCGCCTTCTCCGCTCTATTTTCGGCGACAAAGCCAAAGACGTAAAGGACACAAGCCTTCGCATGGAGGGCGGCAAGCGCGGCCGCGTCATCGGCGTACGCGTCTTCTCCCGCGAGCGCGGCGACCAGCTCGAGAGCGGCATCATCAAGAAAATCGTCGTGACCGTTGCGCAGGTGCGTAACGTCAGCGTGGGCGACAAGCTCGCGGGCCGCCACGGCAATAAGGGCGTTATCTCTCGCGTCCTGCCGGTTGAAGACATGCCGTACGACGCACAGGGCAATCCGGTCGACGTCATTCTTACTCCGCTCGGCGTGCCGAGCCGCATGAATCTTGGTCAGATTCTCGAGCTCCACATGGGCCTCGCGGCGAACACGCTCGGGTACCAGGCGGTTGTGCCGCCGTTTGCGGGGGCAACACCAGATGAAATCCGCGATGAGCTTGAGAAGGCCGGCTTCGATCGCTCGGGCAAGATGAAGCTCTACGATGGTCGCACGGGCGAGGCCTTCGCACAGGACATCGCGGTCGGCTACATGTACGTGCTTAAACTGCACCACATGGTCGAGGATAAAATCCACATGCGCTCCATCGGCCCGTACAGTCTCATTACCCAGCAGCCGCTCGGCGGCAAGGCGCAGAACGGCGGCCAACGCTTCGGTGAAATGGAGGTGTGGGCGCTTCTCGGCTATGGCAGCGCGTATACGCTGCGCGAGATGCTCACGATTAAGTCGGATGACATCCAAGGTCGAAGCGCGGCGTTCGATGCAATCGTTAAGAACGAACCGATCAGTCACGCGGGCACACCGGCATCTTTTGCGGTGCTGACGAACCAGATCCGCGGTCTCGCGCTCGATGTGGAGCCCAAGACGCTCCCGCCCGAGCCGGAAGACGCGTAGCGAGTCCGCTTCTCCCAGTACTAATCATTTACATTACTATGGCAACCAATCCACGAACTCCTCGCAGCCCGCGCGATGCCTGGAACGCCCTCTCGCTCACGCTCGCGAGCCCCGAGCGCATTCTCGAGTGGTCCTTCGGCGAGGTGACCAAACCGGAGACGATCAACTACCGCACCCAGCGCTCGGAAAAGCACGGCCTCTTCGACGAGAAGATCTTCGGTCCGGAAAAAGACTACGAGTGCTACTGCGGCAAGTACAAAGGCATCCGCTACAAGGGCATTGTTTGCGACAAGTGCGGCGTTGAAATTACGCGCTCGATCGTGCGCCGTGAGCGTATGGGCCACATTGAGCTGTGCACGCCGGTCGCGCACATCTGGTTCCTCCGCAGCGTGCCGAGTCGTATGGCCCTCGTCCTCGGCACGAGCGCAGCCGACCTTGAAAAGGTCATTTATTTCGCCGGCCACATCGTGACGAAGGTCGACGAAGAGGAGAAAAAGCGCCTCCTCAACGAGCTTGAGAGCGAGTACAAGGCGAAATACAAGAGCACGAACTCCGACAAAGAGCGCGAAGCGCTTAAGGATCGCCTCGCACCGGCGAAAGCCGAGATCGAGAGCGTCGTCGTCGGCCGCGTGCTCGATGAGCTCGAGTACCACCGCTTCTCGGTGAAGTACGGCGGCCTCTTCGAGGCGCGCATTGGTGCCGAAGCGATTTACGACCTCTTCCGCGCGCTTGATCTCAAAGAGCTTTTGAAGACGCTCGAAGCGCGCTTTGAGAAAGCTGGCGCTGCGGAGCGCGAGAAGCTTGCGAAGCGCATGAGCCTCGTCTCGGGGATGATCGCCGCGGGCGTCCGTCCCGAATGGCTCTTCCTTACGCGCATTCCGGTGATTCCGCCGGCGCTTCGTCCTATGGTCGCGCTCGACGGCGGCCGCCATGCGACCTCTGACGTGAACGACCTCTACCGCCGTGTCATCAACCGCAACAACCGCCTCAAGAAGCTCATGGACATCCATGCGCCGGAGGTGATCCTCCGCAATGAGAAGCGCATTCTCCAGGAGGCGGTCGACGCACTCCTCGACAACTCAATCCGCCGCGGCGGAGCCGCAGCCGGCGCGCTCGCGAATGCGCAGCGCCGTCCGCTCAAGTCGCTCGCCGACTACCTCAAGGGCAAGCAGGGCTACTTCCGCCAGAACCTGCTCGGCAAGCGCGTCGACTACTCGGGCCGCTCCGTGATCGTCGTCGGTCCGGACCTCGAGCTCGACGAGTGCGGTTTGCCCAAGCACATGGCGCTCGAGCTTTTCCGGCCCTTCGTGATCGCCGGACTCCTCGATCGCGAGCTTGCATTCAACATCCGCGGCGCGGGCCGCCTCATCGAAGACGGCGTGCCGGAGGTGTGGGAAATCCTCGAAGAAGCGATCCAGGGCAAGTACGTGCTTCTGAATCGCGCGCCAACTCTGCACCGTCAGGGTATCCAGGCGTTTCGTCCGCGCCTCATCGAAGGCGATGCGATCCAGCTTCATCCGCTCGTTTGTAACGCGTTCAACGCGGACTTCGACGGCGATCAAATGGCGGTCCATGTGCCGCTCTCGGCCGAAGCGCAGTGGGAGGCGGCAAACATCATGAGCGCGAACAAGAACATCTTGAAGCCGGGCTCAGGCGAAACGATCGTGCTCACTGGCAAGCCGCTCGATATCGTGCTTGGCGTCTACTGGCTCACGAAAGTGGCCGAGGGCGCGACGGGCGAAGGCAACTACTTCGCGGGCCCTAACTCAGCGATCCTCGCATCGGAGTTCGGCGCGGTCGATACACGCGCGCTCGTGAAGGTGCAGCCGACCGCCGACAAGGCGAAGTACGCGCTGTTCGACGGCAAGCCGTTTGAAACGACCGTCGGCCGTCTGCTCTTCAACACGGTGCTCCCAAGCGACTATCCGTTTGTGAACGAGACCATCACGAAGAAGGTGCTTTCGCGCATCGTGAACGACTGCATCGTGCGCTACGGCCTCGACGCGGTGCCGCGCATCGTGAACCGGGTGAAGGAATTCGGCTTCGCGTATGCGACGCGCTCGGGCGTGTCCTGGGCGATCGATGACGTGCGCGTCCCGTCAGGGAAGCGCGAGATCGTCAAAGCCACCGAGGCAAAGGCGGCCACCATCCAGGACGACTACTTGAACGGCCTCCTTGCATCCGAGGAGAAGACCCGCATGACGATCGAGGTCTGGCAGGATGCGAAGGCCGAGATCGAGAAGCTCGTCGCGAAGGAGCTCGACCCGATGGGTTCGGTCGCCGACATGGTGACCTCCGGCGCGCGCGGTTCCATGGGGAACCTCACCCAGATGGCCGGCATGAAGGGGCTCATCCAGAACACGGCCGGCGAAACGATCGAAGTGCCGATTGCGTCGTCGTTCGTTGAGGGGCTCAACCCGGTCGAGTACTTCATGAGTACGCACGGCGCCCGCAAGGGTCTCACCGACACCGCGCTCGGCACCGCGAAGGCCGGCTACCTGACCCGCCGTCTCTTCGATGTTGCGCAGGATTCGATCATCACCGAGCGTGATTGCGGCACGACGCGCGGCGTGCGCATCAACCGCGTGAGCGCATCGGGGGTGCAGATTGATTATGCGACGGTGCTCACGGGCCGTGTGCTCGCCGAAGACGTGCACGACGCCGACGGCACGCCGCTCTTCAAGCGCGGTCACTACCTGACCGCTGACGACGCCGAGGCGCTCGCCGCCTCGTCGGCGCAGTCGGTCGTTGCGCGCTCGCCGATGTCCTGCGAAACGCGCTATGGCATCTGCCAGCAGTGCTACGGTATGGACCTCACGAGCCGCGCGCTCGTCGACCTCGGCGAAGCGGTCGGTACGGTTGCCGCGCAGGCAATCGGCGAACCAGGCACGCAGCTCACCATGCGCACCTTCCACGCCGGCGGCGTGGCGAGCGTAGGCGGCGATATCACGAGCGGCCTTCCGCGCGTCGAAGAAGTGTTTGAGAAGCGCTCGCCAAAGAATCCGGCGGTGGTATCGAAGACCGACGGCATGGTCACCGACATTAAGGATATCGGCCGCGAGAAGGTGATCGTGGTCGCGCCGGCAGCCGGCCAGGGCAAGAAAAACGGCTCGGCGCAGGAGTATCTCGCGCCATTTCCGCGCGTGCCGCTTGTCTCGGTCGGCAGCGAAGTCTCGCGCGGGCAGATCCTCACCGACGGGTCGGCTGACCTCGACGAGCTCTTCGAGTACGCGGGCCGCACGGTTGTACAGGAGTACATCATCGCGGAAGCGAGCAAGATTTACGAGCTCCAGGGTTCACCGGTCTCCCGCAAGCACCTCGAGGTGATCGTGAAGCAGATGTTCTCGCGCATGAAGATTGTGAACGCGGGAGATACTGATTATTCGATCGGGGACGTGATTGAAGACTGGGAGTTTGTGAAGGCGGTGAAGGAGATGGAGGCAGCGGATAAGATGGCGCCGGAAGCGCACGAAATCGTGCTCGGCATCAAGGAGGCTGCGCTCTCCCGCCGCTCGTTCCTCTCGGCTGCATCCTTCGAGCAGACGACGAAGATCCTTATCAATGCCGCGCTCAAGGGTTCGATCGACCGTTTGCGGGGCCTCAAGGAGAACGTCATCCTCGGTCGCCTCATCCCGGCGGGTACCGGCTTCGGCGGCAGCAAAAAGTACGATGCAATCGCGAAGCTTCAGGCTGAATTGCCCGAACCGGAGCCGCGCAGCGAAATGCCGTTTGCGCCGCGTCCGACGCGCACGGTGTCTTAAAGCGACCGCACGAAGATAACACAACGCCCGCCAACAGGCGGGCGTTGTGTTATCTTCGTGCAGCTTGAGCATGAGCTGCTATCAAAATGAGGCGGCGCAGAGGGTCGATCCTCTGCGCCGAGTATCAGCTGCACATCGTGGTCGCCGTCATAACGCAGACGGGCGGCTGGGTTGAGGTAGGGCCTCCTTTTGCCGCAAGACCGATAGTCGCTGCTACGAGCCCTGCAACAAGCAGGGCATTGAGCAGAAACGAAAGCCCATCGCACAGCCCACGATGGCGTTGGCGATTCCTTCGCATGCGCACCTCGACCCCTCCCTATGTGGTTCGTGCCTAATGCAAAAGTAGCACGTATGACGTGTCTAGTCAAGCTTTCTTCATCGCGGTAAAATGAAAATCTATGGCGGGGGATCCGGTACAGGAAATCAAAGAGCGGCTTAGTATTCAGGAGATAGCGGCTCCCTACGTGAAGCTCCATAAGGCCGGGCGATCGATGGTGGGGCTGTGTCCTTTTCACAAGGAGAAGACGCCGAGCTTTCATATTTCGGTGGAGCGCAATACGTATCACTGTTTCGGCTGCGGGGAGGGAGGCGACATGTTCGCCTTCATACAAAAAGCAGAAGGACTGGAGTTTAAAGAAGCCTTGAAGCTGCTTGCCGAAAAGGCCGGCGTGCAGCTTACGTATGCGAGCGGCGCGCGGGAACGGCAGTCGCACACCGAGCGCATCCGAGAGGCGCTCGCGCGCGCGCAGCAGTGGTATGCCGCACAGCTGCCGGGGAGCGCCGCGGAAGCCTATGCGAAGAAACGCGGTCTCTCGGACGTAGTCCTAAGGGAGTGGGGTCTGGGATTCGCACCCGACGCATGGCGCGCGCTGCTCGAGACGCTTGCGGCTGAGGGGTTTTCGGCTGCGGAGCTCGTTGCGGCAGGACTCGTGAAGGAGGCCGATGGCAAACCAGGCGTGTACTATGATCGGTTCCGCGGCCGGTTGCTCTTCCCGATCCGAGACGCTAACGGGCACATCGCTGCTTTTACCGGGCGTATGTTGCCATCGGAGACCCACGCCAAAGAGGATGCCGCGCCGGCAAAATATCTCAACTCGCCGGAAACCGACCTCTATCACAAATCAGAAATCATCTTTGGGCTTGATAGGGCGAAAGATGCGATTCGATTGCGGCGCTTCGCACTCTTGGTGGAAGGGCAGATGGACGTGCTCATGGCGCATCAAGCCGGCTTCACGAATACGGTTGCACTTTCGGGAACCGCATTCACGCCGAAGCATGTGGCGCTCTTGAAGCGATACAGCGACAATCTGCTCCTCGTGCTCGACGCCGATTCGGCAGGCATCGCTGCAACGGCCAAGTCTGCGGCGCTTGCGCTCGCGCACGGTATGCAGGTTAAGGCGGCACGCTTGCCCGAAGGGAGAGATCCAGCCGACCTCCTTCTTGAGGATGTAAGCGAATTTACGGCGCGTATCAAGGAAGCGAAGCCGGTAGTCGAGTTTTTTCTCGCCGTGCTCGCGGCGCGCGAGCGCGATGCGCATCGTCTCCTCGCACTCGCCGAGCGCATCGTGCTTCCGCTCATTGCGGCAATACCGAGCCCGATGGAGCGCGATCTCTTTATGCAGTCGACCGCGCGCGCTTTGAGCCTTTCGACCGAGAGCGTTCGTGAATCACTATCGCGCCTTCCGGCCCAGGCGGTTCCCGAAGAACTGCATGTTCTTGTTCGTCCGAGCGCTGTCGAGGAGCGAACCGCCCGCGAAGCACGAGAAAAGGCGCTCCTTGCGGTTCTCCACGCATATGGCGGAACCCCTCTTGCCGAGCGCGTTAAAAGGGAGTATCTTCGGATTACCGAGGCCTCCGCGCTGCCTGCAGGCGTACCAGACGAGTCGGCTCTTTTCGGAATCGAGCGGCTGTTTGGCGATACGTCTGCCGAGGATGCTGCGGACGAGCTTCTTCGCGCCTTTGAAGAAGCGGTTATCCGCGAGGCGTATCAGCGGGCGGTTATGCGTCTGCGAACGGCTGAGTCCGTCGGTGACGCAGATGCCATTACTAAGGCGCAAGCGTTGTGCGTGGAACTCGCCGCACGACGCGCTGCGCTCAACAAGTAGCCTAAGCCATCGCATCCTCTCATCATCTTCCCTCCACACCACCATCATGGCAAAACCACCTGCAAAAAAGAAAAAACCCGTCGCATCAAAAACGGCGCTGAAGAAGCGCGCCGCCCCTAAGGCGGCAGCAAAAAAAACGGCCAAATCTCAACAGCGCAAGGGGATGCGAGCGAAGCGCGTGGTGCGCGTGGTCGCAAGTTCTATAAAAAGCAAGGCGGCTGTGGAAAAAGCGGCAACCGCGGAACAGCTTATTGCGAAGGGACGTGAGCGCGGATATGTGACCTATAGTGAGATTCTCAAGGCGTTCCCGCACGTGGAAGAGGACGTGAGCTTCCTTGAAACGCTCTATGAGCGCTTCGCGTCGGCGGGCGTCGACGTGCTCGAAGGAGGCATGCTTGAAGACGCTGCCGATGAGTACCTCGCAACGCGCAACATCAAGGACCGTCACTCGACGAGTTACGATTCGATCCAAATTTATCTGCGTGAAATCGGTCAGTATCCGCTTCTCACCGCGGCGGAAGAGCGCGAGCTCGCTAAGCGCATTGAGAAGGGCGACGGGGAGGCACGCAATATCCTTGCGCGCAGCAACCTGCGCCTGGTGGTTTCTATTGCGAAAAAGTATGTCGGCCGCTCGCCCGACCTCACGCTCCTCGACCTCATCCAGGAGGGCAACATTGGCCTTTTCCGTGCAGTCGACAAATTCGACTGGAAGAAAGGGTACAAGTTTTCGACGTACGCGACGTGGTGGATTCGCCAGGCTATCACGCGCGCGCTCGCGGACCAATCGCGCACTATTCGCATCCCAGTGCACATGGTAGAGACTATCGCGAAGTACAAGCAGGTGAGCCGCCGGCTTGCGCAGGCGCTCGGCCGCGATCCGCAGCCGGAAGAGGTTGCGATCGAAATGGGCGTCGAGCCGGAAAAAATTTACCAGATCGAGAAAATCAACCAGGACACGCTCTCGCTCGAAAATCCGGTCGGCGACGACGACGAGAAAAGCACGCTCGGCGACTTCATTGCCGACGACAAGATCCCGTCCCCGATTCAGGAGTCCTCGGAACGCATTCTTGCCGAGCAGGTACGCACGATTCTTGAAGATCTCTCGCCGAAGGAGCGCAAGATTCTCGAAATGCGCCACGGCCTCGCCGACGGCATCTACCATACACTCGAAGAAGTGGGCCGCCGATTCGGCGTCACGCGCGAGCGCATCCGCCAGATCGAGGCGAAAGCGCTCGAGAAGATCCGTACGCACGAAAAGGCGCGGCATCTTAAGGGATACTAGCGTCTCGCAGGACGCTAGACTTTAGTCTTGCAGAGGAATATACTCGTTCACGTTTTCGCTATGTTGAGGCTTTTAGCAACGGTACTAAAAACCGGCTCCAAAGCGGAGCCGGTTTCAATCGTGGCTGACGAGCACGTGCTCGGCGAGAACCTACGAAAAGCCGTGACCGCGCTGTGCGGCGGGCGGGCGTTGCGTATCCGCCATGTCGATGCGGGCTCAACCAATGCCGAGGAGTATGAGCTCACTGCGCTTGGAAACGCGTACTATGATGCCGATCGGTTCGGACTCTCGTTCGTCGCCTCGCCGCGCCATGCCGACATCCTGACCGTTTCCGGACCGGTGACGCGCAGCATGGCGCACGCGCTCGTCGCAGCCTATGAAGCGATGCCCGAGCCGCGCATCGTAGTGGCGGTGGGCGACGGTGCCATCACGGGCGGCATCTGGAAAGATTCCTACGCCGTTGTTGGGCCGGTATCGAGCCTACTACCAGTAGACGTGGAGATTCCCGGCGATCCACCTTCGCCGCGTGTGGTGCTCGAAGGATTGCTCGCCGCCGTGCGCTCGGCGAGCCGCAAGTAACCGAGGCTTCATGCTTGCTTTGCTCTACGGCGGTGCGTTTCTCCTGTCCGGCGCGGCTGCACTCGCGGCTATGGCGCTTGCGCGCAGCGCCCATCAGTCGGCTGTGACGCATGCGCTGCTTATTCTTTCCGGACTGTTCGGTCTTGCCGCGTCGGTCGGGTACTGTATAGAGCTTGCGCACGGCGTCGTGCGCGTTGTGCCGGTCTACGCTACCGCGCTCTTCGCCTTCTTCGTTACGCCGCTCTCGGGGTTTTTCCTCGCGCTCGTCTTTCTGGGCGTGACGCTCACCTCTTGGTACGCGCTTGGGTACCTGCCGCGCTACCATACTCACTATACGCTCCCGTGGCTCGATTTCGCGACGAGCCTGTTCGTGCTCGGCATGGTTGGTACGCTCATGGCCGGGCAGCCGTTCGCGTTTTTGATTGCATGGGAGCTCATGTCCGTCGCGGCGTATTTTCTCATCATCGCGGACGGATCTCGGGAGTCGCTCACCGCCGGCTTTCGGTACCTGCTCATGGCGCAGCTCGGGTTTCTCGCGCTGCTCGTGGGCCTCTTGCTGCTTGCAGGCGGCGACCCGTTCGCTTCCTGGGCCGCAGTGGCGCATGCGGCCGCGGCGCTGCCGCCGTCGGCGCGCTTGGGCGCGTTCCTTCTCCTGCTTGTCGGCTTCGGATCGAAGGCCGGGCTCGTGCCGCTGCATCAGTGGCTGCCGGCGGCGCATCCGCAGGCACCGAGCCACAGCTCGGCGTTGCTCTCCGGCGTTATGCTCAAGGTTGCGCTCTACGGGTTCATTCTTTCAGTCGGATTATTGCCGGCTGTGCCGTTCTCATGGGCGATGCTTGTTATCGTGCTCGGCCTTGCTTCCGCCTTCTTCGGCGTGCTGCATGCAGTCGTCGAGAACGATGCTAAGCGCATGCTTGCCTGGAGCAGCATCGAACACATGGGACTGCTCTTTACGGGCGTCGGCCTCCTACTCGCTTTGCCGAACCTTCCGGTCGGCGCGGACGCCGCAGCGCTTACTGCGGCCCTTACCGGCTTCGTCATACTGCACGCCCTTAACCACTCGCTCTTTAAGTCGGGCCTTTTCATGGCAACCGGCGCGGTCGTCGCGCAAACCCACACGCGCGATCTTGACCGCCTTGGCGGCCTTGCGCAGCGATGGCCGCTTTTCTCGGGCGCATTCCTGGCACTGGCGCTATCAGCGGCGGCGCTGCCGCCGACGGGCACGTTTTTCGGGGAATGGCTCTTGTTCCAGCCACTCGCGATAGGGTTCCGGAGCGCCGCGCCGGCCTCGTCTCTGGGCGCGGCGCTCGTGCTTGCGGTTGTGGCGCTTGTGGGCGGGCTTGCGGTGTTTGCGTTCGTTAAGCTCTTCAGCGTCATGTTTCTCGGGCGTCCGCGCAGCAGCGCGGCGGAGCAGGCCGGAGAAATGCCGCTTTTGCTTACGCTCCCGCCACTCGCTGCTGCGGTGCTTGTTTCTCTTTCAGGCTTGCTGCTCTTTCCGCTGCTTGCGCAACCGGAGCGCGTGCGCCTGCTGGGATTGCCGTTCGCAAGCGCGGTGCTGCCCGGTGCCGCAATGAGCTCCTGGGGCGTCGTTTTTGCGCTCTTGGGTAGCGCCGCCGCCGCCGCCGCGTTCTATCGTGCCTTCGCGCGGCGGACAATCAGAATTACCGAGACCTGGGACTGCGGCGCGCCGCTTACCGCGCGTATGCAATACACGGCGACCGGCTTTTCAGCGCCGATACGGTTCTTCTTCCGGGCGCTTGTGCTGTCGAAAAAGACCTTGGTCGTTGAACCGGTCGTGGTAACGAATCCATGGATAGCGAAGCGCCGGCTGTCTTGGGCGACCGAATCATTCTGGGAGGCGGGACTATACCGCCCGGTCGGTCGGGCGGCGATCGCCATCTCCGCGTCGGTTCGCCGTCTCCAGAATGGGGCAGTGCAGTTTTATTTGGCGCTCGTGTTTGCTGCGCTCGTTGGCGTCATTCTGTTCGCGCTATGAACGGCATGCTTTTCATTCTCCAGGGCGTGGTTACGCTTATGCTTGCGCCGCTCATGGTAGGGCTCGTGCGCTTCTTCAAGGCACGTTTCCAGAACCGCCGCGGCGCGGTGCCCTGGTTGCCGTACGTATCGCTCTGGTCGCTCTTTGCGAAGGACATGACGATCACGCGTTATAGCTCATGGGTGTTCCGATTCGTGCCGTTCGTGCTCGCAAGTATCGCTCTCGTGCTTGCCTTCGTAGTGCCGACCTTCGCGTATGGCGTCGTGCCGCCGTTCCTTTCGAACCTCTTTCTGGTAGGCGGGCTATTCGCGTTTGGGTCCGCTTGGCTCGTGCTGGGCGGTATGGACACGGCAAGCGCGTTCGGCAACATGGGCGCCAGCCGCGAAATGACGCTTGCGGCGCTCGTCGAGCCGGCGCTCTACGTAAGCCTAGCGACCATCGCGTTTGCGGCCGGGTCCTGGAGCCTCGACGGTATGCTTGCGCACGAGGCGGGCCTTTCCTGGCATGGCGGGGCATTGCCCTTGTCGTTTGCGCTCGGCGCGCTTCTGCTCGTTGCGCTTACCGAAAACGCCCGGTATCCGGTCGATAACCCGGCGACGCATCTCGAACTCACCATGGTGCACGAAGCGATGGTGCTTGAGTACTCGGGGCCGTACTTAGCGTTGCTTGAGTACGCGGCGGCGGTGAAGCTGACCGTGACCATGCTGTTTCTCTTTGCGCTCGCGCTGCCGTTCGGTCTTATGCATGTAGGCGCCTCGCCGCTCGCCGTTGTATTCTGGTACATCGTTCGCTTCGTCTTCGCATCGTTCATTGTTGCGTTCATTGAATCGGTGATCGTGAAGATGCGTTTTTATCGGATGCAGGAATACCTCTCGCTTGCGCTGTTCGTGGCGCTGGCGGGCCTGGTGCTTGTGCTTATGCAGCAGTTCTCGTTCTAGCGTATGGGTCCGGTATTCCTCAGCGGCGCGTGTCTTGTTGGGGCGGTGCTCGCAGCGTTCCTTATGGCGAGCCGCATGCGCCTTGCATCGCTTGCATCGCTCTATGCGATACAGGCCATGCTGCTCTCAGCCGCAGTCGCGTTCTATGCGGTTGCGCATGGCGACGCGTCGGCGTATGCGGTCGCCGGCCTCACGTTCGTGCTCAAAGCGCTCCTCATTCCGTACTGGTTCGTGCGCATCGTGCGCGCGCACGGCTCAAGTGAGCGGCTCGTGGCGTATGCTCGTCCGACGACGCTCTCGTTTGGCGCGCTTTTCTCCGTTTCGTTTGCCGGACTGATCGCGCAGGAATTGGCGCGCGCGTCGAGCGCGCCGTACGTAGCGCTCGCTTCTTCGATCGCGCTCATCTTGATCGGCTTCCTTATGCTCGTTTCGCGGCGCGACATGATCGGCCTAGGCTTCGGCTTTTTGGTCGTGGAGGCTGGCGTCTTTGCGCTCGGGCTCGCGCTCACGGGCGGCATGCCGCTGTTCGTGGAGCTCGGCGCGCTCTTCGACCTCTCAATCTTCTTCGTGCTTCTGGTGGCATTCGCACGGCGGGCGCAACGGGAGCACGCGTCGCTCGCGACGGATTATTTGCGTGAACTCATCGGCTGACCTATGACGGCAACCCTTCTCGTGTGTGCGTCGTTCGTTTCTGCGTTTTTACCGCTCCGTACGCGGTCAGTGCGCGCTGCGGTGCTCATGAGCCTTGCGGGGAGTACGATTGTGCTCGCCCTCGGACTCGCCCTTGCGGTGCCGGCACTAGTCGCGTCCGCCTCGGTCGCCTCCGGCTTGTGGTATCTCGACCCGCTTTCGGGGCTGTTGGTCCTCCTTATCGTTTTCGTCGGATGGACCGCGGCGATGGCGAGCGTCTCGTACCTGTCGGCCGAAGCGCGCGAGAGCGTCGTGAGCGCGCAGCAGGTACGGCACTACGGGGCGCTCTCCGCGCTTTTCGTATGCTCGATGCTCGTAGTCGTGCTCGCAAACAATCTCGGTCTCATGTGGGTAGCGCTCGAGGCCACGACGCTTACCACGGCGCTCCTCGTCGCGTTTTACGCGCGTCCCGGCTCGCTTGAGGCGGCTTGGAAGTACCTCATCCTGTGCTCGACCGGCATCGTGCTGGGGCTTATGGGCGTGATGCTCGTGTATGCGGCGGCCACGTCCGCGATCGGCGAAAGTGGTTTCGCGGTGTTGAGCTATGCAGCGCTCCTGCACAGTGCAGCCCTTCCGCCCGCGCTCATGCGGCTTGCGTTCGCGTTCGTGCTCGTCGGGTTCGGCACGAAGGTGGGGCTCGTCCCGATGCATGCGTGGCTGCCGGACGCGCACTCAAGCGCGCCGTCGCCGGTTTCCGGCATGCTCTCCGGCATCCTGCTCACGACGGCGCTGTTTGCGGTGATGCGCTACAAGACGCTCGTCGACCATGCGCTCGGGAGCGCAGGATACACCGAGACGCTTCTGCTCGTCTTTGGCGCATTGACGACCCTCGTCTCCGCGCTCTTTATCCTCGTGCAGCTCGACTACAAGCGACTCTTGGCGTACTCGAGCATCGAGCACATGGGGCTGACGACCTTCGCGCTCGGCCTGGGCGCTCCGGGCGCGGTGGTTGCAGTCATACACCTCGTCGGCCACGCGCTCGCGAAGCCGCTACTCTTCTATGGGGCGGGGAACGTGCTTGTGCGCTTCAAGAGCACCAAGTTCGATCGAGTGTGGGGCGTGGCGCGCGTATTGCCTTACACTGCCGGGCTCTTTGTCTTCGGTTTGCTCGCGCTTCTCGCCGTGCCGCCCTCGCCGCTCTTTGTAAGCGAGCTCCTCCTTGCGGCGCAAGCGGTAGCCGCGCACGCATACCTGTTTGCCGTCATCGCGGTTGCGCTCGTGCTCGTGTTTGCGGGGTTTGCGCGGGCGTTCTTCCCGTTCCTCTTCAGCCGGGATGAGGCGCCTATCCAGGCGCACGAGCTCACGAACGAACGCTGGAACAGCGCGCACACCGCGATGACACTGCATGCGGTGGTGCTGACGGGGTTCGGCGTAGCGCTGTTTGCCGGCTATGCGCTGCCGTTTATCATGCATATCGCCGCGGCGCTTGCGTAGGCTTATGAACATCGACCAGCTTTGTTCTGAACTGGGGCTTGTGCGCGCCGAGAGCGGAATCGTCGAGGTGCTGCGCGAGGAACTGGCGCGACAGGCGGAGGCGCTCGTGGTCAAAGAAGCGCCGCTTGTGTTTATGTATGCGACCGATGAGCGCGCGCGGGGCTCGGGGTTTGCGGTGCATGCCGTCTTCTCGGTCGCCGGAGACGGGTTCCTTACGCTGCGCGCAGCGCTCCCGGCCGATGCGCCCGCATACCCGGCGCTCACGCGCTCTATCATGGCCGCCCACTGGTACGAGCGGCTCATGGGAGACCAGTTTGGCATCCTTGCTGAAGGGCATCCGGACTGGCGCCGCCTCATGCATCACGAGAACATTCCGGCGGGAACGCATCCTTTGCGTAAAGACTTTGCCTGGAACACCAGGCTGCCGCATGCGCAGGAGCCGCACCTCATGCATCAGGTCGAAGGACAGGGCGTGTACGAGATTCCGGTGGGGCCCATTCATGCAGGTATCATTGAACCGGGGCATTTCCGATTTAATGTGCGTGGCGAGCGCATTCTGACGCTCGAGGGCAAACTGTTCTTTACGCACAAGGGCGTCGAGAAGCTCGTGGAGGGGAAGACGCCGGAGGCGGCGCTGCCGTTTGTCGAACGCATCTCGGGCGACATGGCGGTAGGGCATACGCTCGCGTATGCGCAAGCGGTCGAGCGTGCCGTCGGCTGCGCGGTCAGCCCGCGCACGCGGTGGTTGCGCGTGGTCTGGAACGAGCTTGAGCGGTTCACCGCGCATATCTTTGACATCGGCAACATGGCGGGGAACGGTACCGGTTTTACCTTCATGGCCGCGCAAGGCTTCCGAATGCTCGAAGAGCTGCGCCGTCTGCACGAAGCGCTCGTCGGACACCGCTATCTGCGCGGCGCGATCACGCTCGGCGGCGCGCATGATCTCGATGCACTGGCGCAGCAGCAGCTAAGCGCGCAGCTTAGGAAGACGGAGCGCGAGCTCGAAACGATTCTCGATGTCGCTTTCCGGAGCGACGGGCTCATGGAGCGCTTCGAGACGACCGGCGTCCTCTCGCCCGACGCCGCGCGCGCATACGGCGCGCGCGGCGTCGGCGCGCGCGGGTCCGGCATAGCGACCGATTTGCGCAGCGAGCATCCGTACGCCGCATATGCCGAGCTGCCGTTCTTGGTGGTGATGGAGGCGGCCGGCGACGTCGCGGCGCGTTTCAGGGTGCGCGCGCGCGAAGCGGCGCAGGCTCTCGCACTCATACGCGCGGCGCTCGACTCGCTGCCCGAGGGCTCGGCGCAGGTCGCGCTCGTTCCTAAGCAAGGCAGCGCGCTTGGTTGGGCCGAAAGCTTTCGCGGCGCGGTGATCGACTTCGTGCAGCTCGACGAGCGCGGTACGATCGATCGGCTCGCGGTTTCCGACCCGTCGTTCATGAACTGGCCGCTTTTCGGCGAGCTCGGCCCGGGCAACATCGTGCCGGACTTTCCGCTCTGTAATAAAAGCCTCAATCTCTCCTATTCGGGTACGGATTTATAAAAGAAGAATGCAGAATCCAAATGGAAGACCCGCCAGTTTTGCTGGCGGGTCGGTTCCGTCTCGATCGGGCGCTCATGCAACTGCGTAAAGTTGCCGTTGCCGTTGCGTCGGAATGTCGGCCTTCAGGAAGGCGATCATTTCTTTCTTCTCATCCTCCGGTGTTGTTGCCTCGAGATGATGGATTCGTTGCGTCCCATCGGCGCAATACGCTGCATCGGCCGCAACAAGATACGAATCAATAGGTCTCCGCGCAATGTATGCAGTCGGCGGAACCCCTCCTTGCTCAAAGATACGACTCTGCACCAGGCCCGTATGGAAGCCGAGGGTTTGCGGGCAGGCACCAAACCGGATTGCGAAGTGGTAGGCCTCGCGTCCATACTCGTGGATGAACACGGCCCGATACTCCCCGCTCCTGAGCGCGGGGATGATTTTGCGCTCGGTCATTTCGTTCATGCGAACCCAGCGCAGAAGCAATCGAGAGGTGGGAAGCAGTGCCGCCATATCCTCATGGTCCCACGGCACGTCGCATCCAAAGGTGCTGCCGAGAAACGCAAAAGCCTGGTCCGGGAGAAACGTGCCTCCACGGTGCAGGGCTTCGAGTTCCTTGTACAGCCCGAGGTCTGAAATAACATATAAAAGAGCAGGTGTCGGTGATTGCACGAGTCTCTCCCTCGTTGGTGAAAGCCACATTGGCGCCCCGGCGGCGCCAATGTGCTGAATATATTCCCATATAAACCCTTACGCAAGAGCGCTATGCACGACGCCACAGAGCCAGGCGTAGGCGTGCGTTTATTCGCCGTTCGCGTACACTAACGCTCATGAGCACTAAAACCTCGGCAGTTTTCGAGGAGGCGTACGCGAAGCTCAATGCGGAACAGAAGCGCGCGGTCGACACGGTCGAGGGGCCGATCATGGTACTCGCGGGACCGGGTACCGGCAAGACGCATGTGCTCACGCTGCGCATCGCTAATATCCTGCGGCAGACGCAAGCGCGGCCCGACGCGATCCTCGCGCTCACCTTCACCGACTCGGCCGCACGCACTATGCGGCGGCGGCTTGCGGGTATCGTTGGAGACGTGGCGGCGCGCGCGGTCACCATTACGACCTTCCACGGCTTTGCCGAGCTCGTGCGCGCGGAGTACCCGAGTGCATTCGCCGATCGAGGCGCACGCCGGCTCATGGGCGACGTGGAACAGGTTCTGCTTATGCGTACCGCGCTCGATCGCGCCGCGCTCGAAGCGCTTCGTCCTGTCAAGGCTCCCTACACGTACCTGCGCGACCTCCTGTCGCTCTATGACAACCTTGTGCGCGAAGAGTTCTCGCTTGAGCGGTACCGCGCATGGGGCACGGAGGCCGCGGCGCGGCTCTCCGAGGACGAGTCGCTTACCTACAAGCGGGGCGGGCGTGTCGGGGAGCTCACGAAAGCAGGGCTCGAAAAGGTGAAGCATTTCGAGAAGGTCGAAGAGGCGTCGCGCGTGCTCGAGGCGTATCGCGCGCTCAAGGACGAACGGGGGCTCGAAGATTTTGCGGATCTGCTTTCCGGAGCGGTTCGCTCAGTAGCGGAGAACGAAGAGCTGCACGCCGACCTGCAGGAGCGCTTCCAGTACGTGCTCGCGGACGAACACCAGGACGCGAACGCGCTTCAGCACAGGCTGCTTGAGCTTTTCGCGTACGACGACTACCCAAACCTTTTCGTAGTGGGCGACGAGAAGCAAGCCATCTATCGCTTTCAAGGGGCGGATCTTGCGGGTTTTTCAAGCTTCACGGAGCTCTTCCCGCGCGCGACGATCATCACGCTCTCGTCCTCGTTCCGTTCGCTGCAGGGCATCTTGGACGTTGCGCACGAAGTCATTGCGCCGACGGGCGTGCATACACCGCTCGCGGCGGTCCGGGGCGCACAGGAAGAGGCGGTGACGATCGTTGTGGCGGAAGACCCGCTCGACGAACGTGCCAAGGTGGCCGCGCTCGTCGAGGCACGCCTCAAGGCGGGCATCGCGCCGCATGAGATAGCTATTATCGCGCGCACGAACGATACGGCGGACCTCGTCGCGAACGCGCTCACCGGCCGGGGCGTCCCGACGCTGCGCGCCGGCGACCTCTCGCTCGTCGGGACGCCGACCATGCACGCGCTATTTGCGCTCCTGGCGTACGTGGGCGATCCGACGCGTCTAAGCAGCCTGCGCGCCGCGCTTCTTGCGCCCTGGTGGCCCGTGCCCGTGGCAGAGCGCGCGCGTTTCCTGCGCATGACGAGCGATCACGAGCTTAGCACGCGGCTCGCCGAGGCGTACCCCGCTATCGCTCGGCTGCTCGACGCGCTGCTCGATGCGAGCCTCGTCATGCTTCCTGCCGCGTGCTTCTCGTACCTGTTTGCCGAGAGCGGCGCGCGCGACTATCTGCTTGCGCACGGAGCGTTGCTGGACGACCTTGTGCTCGTGCGCAAGCTCATGCAGCACCTCGAAGACGCATCGCTCCTCATGGAGGGCGCGCCGCTCTCGGTTGTGGTCGACGCACTCCTTTCGGCGCAGGAGGAAGGCCTTTCGCCGGTAAAGGTCTCAGTGACCGAACGCGAAGGATTCGTGACAGTCATCACCGCACACAAGTCGAAGGGCATGGAGTTCGCGGAGGTCATCATTCCGGACGCGACCGAACAGACGTGGGAGAAAGGGGGCCGATCGGCGCTCATTCCAAGTCCCTTCGAGCGCGCGCAGAGCCTCGACGACGCGCGGCGGCTCCTGTATGTCGCGCTTACGCGCGCGAAAAATCACGCGTACCTCTCCTACGCGCGCGAGAACGCTTCCGGCCGCGAACGCGCGCTGACCGCGCTCGTACCGCACGAGCTTCCGCAGACAGCCGTCGAAAGCGACCGCTTGCCGCTCCTGCACGTTGTCGTAGACGCGCCCGAGAAGGTCCGCGAGCTTACAGCGGCGTACCTTGAGACGGAAGGGCTCTCGCCGTCGGCGGTGAACGAATTCATCGCGTCGCCGCCTATCTTCTTCGCGCGCCGCGTGCTGCGCATCAAGGAGCCGCCCGAGCCGGCGCTCGTCTACGGCTCGGCGGTACACGCGGCGATTGCCGCGCTCCTCTCGGGAGAGCCGTTTGAGGCCGCGTGCGCAGCGCTCGAGCGCTCCTTTTCCCGCTCGCTCCTGCCGCGCGACGCAACATTCGACAAATTGCGCATCGAGGCGCGCTGTGCCTTCGATGCGGTACAAAGCGCGCTGCCGGCGCTTGGCGAACCGATCGGCATCGAGAAAGGTTTCTCGACGGAACGATTTGTGGACGGGGTGCCGGTAGCACTCGGCGGCAAGATAGATGCGATATTCAAAACGCCCGACGGGCTCGTCGTTGCCGATATAAAGACGGGCAGTGCGGTAAGCGCGAAAAACGAGGACTACGCGCGTCAGGTGGCTTTCTATGCGCTCATACTTGCGGCCAATGACATGCCACCCGCGTCCGCACTTCTCCTTGGCATCTCCGAAGACGGGCTGAAACGCGTTGACGTGCCGATTGCCGAAGCGGATCGCGCGGCGGCCCTTACTACGCTCGATGTCACGGTGCGTGAACTAAGGAGCGGCGCATGGCACCGGGGTGAACCGTCCTCGTACGATGCGCTGCTCGCGCTTTTTGATGCTGGTGCTGGAGAGCGCCCTGCTCCGCGGGCTCTGTTAGAGGGCAGGGGGAATTAGTTGCTCTGGCCGAGCGCCTGATCGACGAGCTGCTTAACCGCTGCGTACGAGTATGCGCCGTCCATGACGACTGGCGCCTTCCCGGGCGCGAGGAGGAGGCTGTACGGCGTGCCGCGCGCGCCGATCGCGAGGGCATTCTGGCGCTGCGCCATGATGCGCGCGCCGACCGTACTTGAGGCGTTTGCGAGGCAATCGCCAAAGGCGATGCTGTCGGTCACGCCGGCCTGTTCGGCAAGCGCGCCGAAATGGCTCGGGTCAACCGGTTGATCCTGGAACAACTTGTTTTCGAAATTCCAGAAGGCCGACTCGCCGCTCGTCTTCGCGACGCATTCGGCGGCTTGCGCCTGTTGGAGCGCATTTGGATGGATTTCGGTGAGCGGAAATTCCCGCAGTATCCAGGCAACGTTGCCCGAGGCACCCTCGGTTGCGATGATCTCGTGCATGGTGGCGTTGAATGCCTTGCAGTACGCACAGCTGAAGTCGGAGTACTCGACAATTTGCACCGGCGCGGCGGGGTTGCCGAGAATGTGATCGGTCGGGCCGACGGGCGTCACGAGTGCAGGGTTACCCTGCCCAGAGCTGGTCGAGGGTTCCTGCTTGGGGCTCGCGCTGAAGTAGACGGCTGCGGCGACGATTACGCCGCCCGCAAAGATCGCGAGCGGGATGACGAGGCTCTTGTGCATGAGCCCATTATAGCCCAAGGGCGTGGGTAAGGGTGGGTGCGGATTCCGCAGGTGTAAGCCACGCGCTCGTGTCGAGCTTGATTTCGCGGGCGGTACGCAGGTCCTTGTACTTGAGGTTCCCGTGCTCGAGCGCGTAGTCAAAAAGTGCGCGCGTGAGCCGCACGTCTTCCATGCAGTATTTGCGGACGAGGTCATACTTGCCTTCGCGCCACCAATCCATCGCCTTGAGGCCGTCGCCGCTCTTGCCCGCGTCAAGCGTTGCTTCGGCGATTGATTGGAGACGGATGCGCCGGCCAAGCACCTTTTGCACCTCGACGAGAAGGTCAATGGAGCGAATGCGGGTGAGATCGCCCGGGTAGTAGCGATTTAAGAGCGGGATATCAAACGAGTCGGAGTTGAATCCGACGAGCGCATCGGCGCGCTCGATGGTCGGCCAGAGCCGCGGGAGTTCCTCGCGGGAGTACGACGAGAGCACGCCGGTGTCGGAGTCGTGAATGGCGACGATGGTGAGCTCCTGCTCCTCGACATCAACCCGCCCGCGTACGGCGGAGTCCGAAATGGATTCAATGTCGAAGGTGATGATGCGCATTGGAAAAACGGTTAGGGGTACCTACGAACGAGAGGCGAGGTGGGCGGGGAAGTCGGTTATTGGGAACGCCTCCTCTTGGCCGGTTGCAAGTTGCTTCACGCGTACCGTCCCGCTCGCAAGCTCGTCTCTGCCGTACGCGAGGAAGAGGGGAATGCGGCGGCGGGCCGCGTCTTTAATCTGGTCGCCAAGGCTCTTCTCCGTGAGGTTTACGAAAATGCGGCCGCCCTGCGCGCGCAACTGGTCCGCAAAGGCCTGCGCGCTCGGGATGTCGCCCGAGCCAGGGGTGCCGATGTAGAGCTGCGGGCGCGTGGAATCGGTGTTGAGCGGCAAGTTGCGCGCGGCAATGAAATCGCCCATGGTAACGTCGCCGATGGCGAAGCCGACGGCGGGGATAGGGTCGCCGCCAAAGAGCGCGACGAGCCGGTCGTAGCGGCCGCCGCCAAACATGGTGCGGGGGTTTTCAGGGTTGGTGTCGTATACCTCAAAGACCATGCCGGTGTAGTAGTCAAAGCCGCGGATGATGGTCGGGTCGAATTCGACGTTCGTGATGCCGCGCACCGCGAGGCGCGTGATACCGTCGAGGAGCTTCGCCTTTTCAGCTGCAACGGAAGGCGCGCTGCCGGCGTCTTTGATAATTTCAAGAGGGTCTTTTGCGGTGAGCTCACGCACGGCGTCAGCGAAGGCTCCTGAATCCATCTTGTCCTTTTTGTCGAGGAGCCGCATGTACGCGCGGACAGCATCGCCTTCAAGCTCGGCAGCTGCGCAGGCTGCCGAGAGGAGCGGGCGCGAGCTCATACGGATGCGGTACTCCTGCGCGCTCGCGCCGAAGGCATCGAAGACTGCCTTCACGAGCGTGATGATCTCAAGATCCGCCTCGCCCTCGGGGAGGCCGAGAAGATCGACGTCGCACTGGTAGAACTCGCGGAGGCGGCCCTTCTGGGGGCGCTCGTAGCGGAACCGGTTGCCGATTGAGAACCAGCGCAGCGGAAAGGCGAGCTCGCGCCGCTTCGCGGCAACCATGCGCGCGAGGGTCGGCGTCATTTCCGGGCGCAAGGTGACCCGGCGGCCGCCGCGATCGGTAAAGGTATAGGTCTGTTCGCTCACAATTTCCTCCGAGGTCTTTGCCTCGTAGAGCTCCGCACGCTCGAGCGGGGACGCGTTGTACTCCTCGTACCCGTACCGCGCGAGCGCGCTGCGGATCGTGGCGAACATTGCCTGGAAACGCGCCCAACCCTCAGGATAAAAATCGCGAACGCCTTTATATGGCTCCGTTGAAAGCTTTTCGGCCATGGGTCGAGTGTACCACAGCCGGTGAAGTCGGAGCGGCGTTAGATTCCTTGCTTGTCATCGGCCGCAAGCTCTTCTTTTGCGGCGGTTTGCGCGGTCATGAGGATGAGGTCGCGCATGCGCTCGGGATGGGGTACGCCGTGCATATAGAACTCCTCAAGCGCTCCTGCACTCTGGACCCGAATGTCGCCCATGCCGAGGAGCGATTCGAGGAAGCCGCGGACATCGGTCGTCGTGTCCTGCACGCGGCTGAGGAGGAGGCTCGACACTTCGCGATTGAAGTACTCGTGCTGCTTGATCTCAATGATGCGGCGGTTCGTGAGGATCCAGGCGTTGAGGTAGTAGAGCGTGAAGTGGCTCCAGGCGCTCGTCCAGAGCGCGATGAGCCAGAGGCCAAGCACCACGCGCATGTAGGGTGCGCCCGGCACCAGGTGTGGCGCGAACACTGCCGTGGGCGCCCAGAGCTGCAAAAGGCTCGGTAGCACGAAGGGGAAGAGGGCGAGAAGGACGTACGGCAGAAGTTCCGCACAGAAAAAGAACCAATGTTTGCGCGTTTCGAGGATGACCGTTTCCCCTTCTTCGAGGTCGAATTCTTTCATAAACCGAAGGCGGTTGAGAACGCATAGAGCGCAAGGAGGAGCGAAACGACGAGGTGTAGAGCGACCGCTGGCATCGCGGTGCGGGAACCGTGCGAGTAGTGGAACCAGTGATAGGAAATGATAAGCGTATAGAGCGTCCAAACGACAACCCCGGCACCAAGAGTCCAGAGCGCGAGTATGTGCACCGGCATGCCGGCGAGCGGGCGCAAGATGCGCAAAATGCCAGAACCGGACGCGAGCGGCTGGGATTGCATTAGGAAAACGATACCACGAGTACGCGGGGTACTCCGTATTGATCGTTGATCATCGTGCCAGAAAGTCCCGTCTCG
Organism: bacterium; assembly: GCA_021784815.1. Lineage (GTDB taxonomy): Bacteria > Patescibacteriota > Minisyncoccia > Phycocordibacterales > Phycocordibacteraceae > C7867-001. The sequence continues at coordinate 69,977 of JAJYHK010000019.1, forward strand.
CGAGCGAGCGAGCGAGCGGCTTCGGCTTGGGTATGATCGATCTCGATCCACGCTTCGCCGCCGGGCGCTAAGCGGTCTGGCAGTTGCGCTACGATTGGGCGAACAAGATCGAGGCCGTCGGTACCGGCATAGAGCGCGCGCGCTGGTTCGTATCGCGCAACGCTTTCAGGCAGAATGCGGCCTTTTGGGATGTAGGGCGGGTTCGCGGCGATACGGTCAAAACGCACATCGCCAAAAGGTGCGAAGAGATCGCCGATGCGTATATCGGCGCAGGCTGCATCAAGACCGTTTCCTCGGATGTTTCCGCGGATGGTTAGTTCGTGAACGGGATCAAGTTCGCCGAAAAAGACCTGCGCATGAGGGATCTGCGCGAGGGCCGCGCAGCCAATGGCGCCGGATCCGGCGCACAAATCAAGAAAAGAAAAGACTGGTTTCGCGTCGGGTGTTTTCTCGAAAGGGGCGGCGTATTTTTTTGCTAAAAAGTCGCCTCCTCTCGGCTCGTCAGTCTGCGAGATCCCTTTCGCGGGAACACCCTTTCGCGAAACGGGGGAGGAATGATGGAGAGTCGGGAGGAATGCTTCTGGCGCGCGCTCGCCTCCCTTTTGCGCTTTTCGCAGCAGTTGCTCGGTCCACCACTCGGTTTCGGGGCGGGGGATTAAAGGGCGCGAGTCGAGGGCGATGCGTAGCCCGAGGAAGGGCTGCCAGCCGATCACATACGCAAGCGGCTCGCCGCAGGCGAGCCGCTTGCGATCCTCGGTGAATCCTGGCGCGTCCGTATCGCCGTGATATTTCTCCTCGAGCACCCAGCGCTCCTCTTTGGTCATATAATATAAGTAGTCCATCACACTGCGCCTATTGCAGCAACAAAGAAGCGGGCCGCCCGCCGCGCGATACGCGGGGGCGGCCATTGATTAGAAATTCTCTGCGTACAGTGCAGCAATGAGTTCCTGTCGGAGCGCGTCGTCTAGGCACAGGATCTCGATGACGCTAGTTATGTACGCTCTTGCGTCGTCGGTTGCTCTCCCGCGCAGCTTGGCATTGGACTCCAATACTGATTGGAAGAACCGGTCGTTCGGCCGCAAGCGTCCATGGAGCACTTGTCTCTCCAGGCTGGAACGTTGCGCCAGGAGCGCTTTGGAAGTCTTGATCGACTCTCGAATCATTTCTCGTACTGCGTCGCAGGCATGATTGACCTGCCTGACCGCTGCCTCTCGAAGTTCGCGGGTGCCCTTGAGAATGGGGTGGGAATCGGCAAGGTTTCCTTCGACCGCATCAATGACGCGGGTGTGCAGGCTGCTATCTAGCGCCATTTCAATATCTCCTACAGACCTATAAAAATATACAAAATGCTCTACTATTGTCGAGCCCGCCCGGGAGGCCGCTACGCTTCGAAAAACAGCCCGCCCCGCGCAATGCGCGGGGCGGGCTGTTTTTCGAGCTTACGCTCAGCGGACGCTTAGTACGTGCCGCGGCTGTAGCTGTCGCGGTCGTTGTTGCCGTAGCCGCCGCGATTGCCGCGGTCAAAGCCGCCTTCGCGACGCGGCGGGCGCTCGCCCTGCGGGCGGGCGAAGGAGACCGAGAGCGTGCGCCCATCGAAGTCCTTGCCGTCCCAGCGGTCGATCGCCGCCTGCGCTTCCGCCTCGGACGCCATTTCGACGAAACCGAAGCCGCGCGAACGGCCGGTCATACGGTCGCTGATAATGCTCACGGAAACGACCGAACCGGCCTCTTCAAAGGCCTTCTTGAGATCATCTTCCGTCGAGCGGTAGGGGATGCCGCCGACATAGAGCTTGTTGCCCTGTACCGACGACGACTGCTGCTGATCCATGTACTGGATGAAGTGAACGATTAACCTCGCTGAAACTGAAATCTATGCGCTTTTTACGGCGAAGCTCGAATACTCTGCGAGTACCCACAGTATGCCAGAACTCGTCCCCGAACGCAAGGCCGCCTGGGGATAAATCAAACCGGCCGGAATCTCGAATACCATGCGAATCCGGGTTGTCTACGTTGACAGCGAGGCAGCCTCGGGAGACTATTTCGAGTAACCACGGCGGGGCCATGGTTTATTAAAGTAACGTCCAGAGCTACACCTAAGTATGAAAAGTTCGCTCTCTTGGATGCTGACGGCACGAACCATTCGCGTCGCAATCATCGGCGGTGCGGTTTCGTGGTATCGCGGCAAAGTGAGCGAGCTTGAATAGCTCTCCGAGCGCATAGACGCAAAACACGGCGCGCCCAGAGGGCGCGCCGTGTTTTGCGTCACCAACTAACGCAACCCGGACACGAGGGCGGGGAAGAACATGCCGATCATACCGACCGCAAGCAGCAACACGATGAGGATAGCAAAAGCGCGTTTCATGGCCCTAGGATAGCAGATTAATTTTCTTGCGTCACAGCGCTGACGGTCGTCGCGGCATCGCGTCAAATCGCTTGTCTGTGCGGGGGAACCCGGAGCTCACAAGAATCTCATCGCCTGTCTTTCATTATTCGTGCGTATCTTCATGCGTATTCATGGCCCAGTGGTGAAGCTCGGGAAATGCAGCCTTGAGTGAGTGGAACGCCGGGGGCTGTATTTCGCGGACTTCACGCCCGGAAGTTTCGCGGGGTTGGTCGGTGCCCGGCGTACGCGACACGCAGCGCGCCATAGGGTTGGGCGATTCTCGTTACTTAACTTAATTACCTCTTATTTCTAACGCGTATGAACAAAGTCCTTCGCATCTCTCTAGCTGCTTCGTCGGCGCTCGCGCTCCTCGCGATTGCGGTACCGGCTATGGCGGCTGGGAATGTATCTGTTACCAGCACAAGCTCGTCCCACATCTCTTCCGCTACGACGGCAACGGCTTCAACTGGCGGCAATACGGCAGGTGGCAGCTATGCCGGCAATGGTGGTGCGGGCGGTTCGGCAACGGCTAACGGCAGCGGCGGTGGAAATACCGTTGCCGGTGGCGCGGGCGCGCATGGTGGAAATGCTGCAGCGGGCGGCGCTGTGGTCTCTGGCAATGCGACAGCAAATGCCGCATCGCTCCACGTAGTAAATAGTACGGTCGTCGGCGTAACCATGACGCCATGGTCAAGCGGCACGGTGTCGGTGGGTAATCACAACACCCTTACTCTCGGTGATACAACGCAGGCACAAGCGGCGACCGGTTCTAATGCGGCCGGCGGTAGTTATGGCGGCAATGGCGGCGCTGCTGGCGGCGCCTCGTCTTTGGGTTCGGGTGGTGGCAATACCGTCACAAGTGGTAATGCTGGTGCAGGCGGGAACGGCAATCTCGGCGGAGTGGTGCAGTCGGGGGCAGCATCAGCAATCTCGCATTCGGTGAGCATCCTCAACTCGAGCATCGTTCACATCCACCACTAACCCTGTTTCCGGCGCGCAAGGGTCGGGAACTGCGATTCCCGCCCTCGCATGAGAGCCTAAGGCGCTTGGACTCTCATAACGAGGAACCTCTATGAAGAACATCGCTCTCGCTCCTGTCTGGGCCCGCGGCATCGCGCTCGTACTCGCGCTCGCGCTCGCGACCGGGCCAGCTGGTAGTGTGCTCGCAGCGGAACATTCGGACACTTCAAGTTCAAGTACTCCGTCGACCGCATCCTCAAGTCCTCTGGCAGGCACATCTAAGCCGGAGAATACCGCTTCTTCGACGCCGCTTACTGCCGCCGTCGTGACCGGCGGTGCCGCGGCAACCGCGCAGACGCACAATGAAGTGAATGCAGCGGTCGTCCAAACTGCAAGCGCCACGCCATCGGCGACCGGCAACACGACTGCGGTCTCCGTAGGGGCGCCCTCGACCCTAGCGGCGTCTTCGACGGGGAACGGCGATGCGTCATCGACTTCGGACGCTGCCTCGTCGTCACCACCGTCGCTCTCGCAAGGGACGACGACCATAACGACGCAAAACATCGCAAGCACGACCGCAACGACGACCGCGCATGCGAGTACGGGGACCAACGGCGCTCAAAACGCCGACGGCAATGCGTTCGTTGCGACCGGCGATGCTTATGCATCAGCCGATGCGATCAACGTGATCAATACGAACATTATCGACTCGACCGGCCTCTTGTATTTCAAAAACCTTTTCTCATCGCTCGGCATTAACCTGGGCGATCTCGACCTTTCGTATTTCACCAGTTCATCGACTCCCGTATGCTCCGCGGGCTTGTGCGATCCGCTCTCGCTGTATGCGCAGAATGCGGCGACCGCGACGAATGCGGTTGAGGCAACCGCGCAAACGGGCGGCAACGCCGCCTCGAGCACCAAGGGCTCGTCGACTATCGATACCGGCAATGCGTATGCGTCGGGCAATGCGATTAACATCATTAACTCAAATTTCATCCGGTCGAATTACCTGCTCATCGCGATGAACGATTTCGGGAACCTTTCGGGCGATATCGTCCTTCCGGACGCCGCCTTCTTCCAGAAATTGCTCGCGCACCGTGCCGGCACCACAGGCGACCTTTCGCTCTCTGCAAGCAATGACGGCACGGTCGCCAACTCGACTGCGGCGGTGGCGCAGACGGGCAACAACGCCGCATCTTCGACTGCGTCGGGGAGTAGCCTCGTTTCTACGGGCGCGGCGCTCTCGAGCGCGACGAGCCTGAACCAGGTAAACGCGAATTTCGTGGGCGGCACGACGGTATTTCTGCTTTTCCGTATTTGGGGCAACTGGACCGGAACGGTGCGCGGTCTGCCGGCGGGTATGGCCTGGCAGCAAACGCCCGCCGGGCTTGAGATCACGAACGCCGAGGGCGCGCCGGTTCCGGGCACAGCGCTCGCGCCGCCCGGACCGCTCTCGGTCGACGCGACTAGTACGGCGGTGCTCACGAACCGCGTGCGCGTATATGCGCTCACGGGCAACAACCAAGCGCGGGCGGCTGACGGCACCTCCACGATAGCGACCGGCAACGCCTATGCGAGCGCGAATAGCGTCAATGTCGTCAACACCAACCTGGTCGGCCATAACTGGATCTATGCGATCTTCAACATTTTCGGCGACATGACCGGCGACATTGCCTTCGGACAGCCGGATCTCTGGGTCGGGGCCGCGGCGCAGGCAGATAACCCGACCTTGCCGGGCACGACGGTGCCGTTCACGTTCACGGTCGTCAACAGGGGAACCGCAACGGCGACGGACGTGCGGCTGACGACGAGCTTTCTTTCCCACATGCTCCGCTTCGCGACGGGTTCCTCGACCGCGACCGCCGACACGTGGGACCTTGGCTCGCTCGCGCCAGGGCAGACCAGGGAAGTGACCGTCTCGGCGGTGACCGGGGAGGTGCCGCAAGGCGGCTCGGTCGCGGTGCCGGTGACCGCGGTAGTGTCGAGCGTTGAACATGACGCTAACCCTTCTGACAACGCCGACAGCCTCACCATCGTCGTCTCAAATCCGATCGCGCCCGGGAGCAGGGGACCGAGCTTCAGCTCCGATCCGAAGCTTTCCGTGCTGCCGCAGGTCGGCGCGCTGTCGAGCACCGCGCCCGCCGTGCTCTCGTACGCCGCGCTCGTTGCGAACAATGGCGGGACTGCCTTTGATGCCGTCGCCACCGACGTCATCCGTAACGCCAAGGGCGCGGTCGTGAGCCGTCAATCCTGGAACCTCGGCAACCTCGCGTATAACGACGAGCTTCGGATAGCGTATAAGGCGGCCTTTGCGTCGACGACCGAGCTTGGGCAGTACACGAACGTCATGACGGTCACCGGACACATGCATTATCCGGACGGTCTCGGGTCGGTGCCGTTTGCACCGGTATCGGCGACCACCACAATGACGATCCTTCCACCGCTCCAGGCACCGGTCGCGACCGTGCAGGCGCAGTCGTGCGCGCCGTATCTCACCGCGTACCTTACGCCGGGCGGCGCGAATGATCCGGCGCAGGTGCGGAAACTGCAGTCGTTCTTGATCGGCGAGAGACTCGGTAACGGCGCCTTGGTAACGGGCGCCTTCGATGCGGCAACTGCGGCCGCGGTGAAGCGCTTCCAAACAAAATACGCAGCGAACGTGCTCGAGCCTTGGGGCTACCGTAAGCCGACCGGAGACGTATACTACACGACCGAGCTCCAGATCAACGCGCTTGCCTGCGCGGGAAAGGGTACGTTCGCACTCACTCAAGCGCAGCGGGAAGAGATCGATGCGACGCGGACGATCATCGCGCAGCTGCGCGCACAAGCGGCGCTCGCAGAAGCTGCTCCTGCTCCGGTGTCTTCAGGTGGGGTCTCGGCAGGCGCTGTGCCCGTGCACACGGTCTCTGCTAAGGAGCCAGCCGCGTCGAGTCCCGATCTGGCACTCCCGCCGGGGATGGAGGTGGGTGTCAGCACGACGTCGCCGCGCGCGTCTTGGTTCGCAGGTCTGACGCGGACCCCGTCAATCGTCGCCGCGTCGGTCGCAAATGCATACCGTGCGCTCCTCTCTACCTTCGGTATGCATTAACAGCCCTAACGTTCTGCGCTTATGACTTCACCTCCCTCGTCAGTGCGTGTATCGCGATTTCGGTCGCGCCCGTTCCTGCTCGTCTCGCTCATGGTGGCGCTCCCGAGTATGCCGTCGCTGCCGGTGCCTCCCGCGTTTGGCGATGTCCAATCCTTTCAGGCGAGTTCACTCCAGGATAAGGTCGCTCACCTTATGGGTACAGAAGCGGCGCGATTGAGGGCAGCGGCCGATGCGCAACCTCCCGTTGAGTCGCTGCAGTCTAGTGTCTCCGTCGCCGCTTCGGCAGATACGGGCGGTATGACGGTCACGAGCGGATCTGCAGGCTCAGGAGGTGCGTCCGCCTCCTCGCAAAGCACTGTCATAAGTAATGGCTTGGGCACAACAATCGACACGAAAGTGCAAACCGAATCAAATGGGGTAACAAAATCGGAGACACGGCACGTCACGGTCCCGAGCGGTTCCGCTGCGCGCGTCTATGCTGCGACAAGCACGGACGCTGCCCGATCGGCAGCATCCGTTGAGTATGTCGGTTCTGGCACCGGCAATGGCAACCGTGCCATCTCGCATGTCGATGGATCACTTGGTCCGCCACCGGCGGCGACCGTGACGCCGCCCTCAGTGCCGGCCGGATTCTTCGATCGGTTCTTTCAGCGCGCTACCCGGTGGTTTACCTTTTGGTAGCTAGTGTGCAGCGGCAGAGGAACTGGTGCCGAATCGCCCGAGGCCTGCGGGGCGCAGTTGGATAAGATCGGCGGAGAGCGACCCGTCGCTATTGCTGGTGCCTGAGACAAGTACGTTTGAGCCGCTCGTAACGTCGCTCAGACTGCCCGTGACGCTTTTCGATACCGTGGTGTTCGGCGTAACCAGCACGAGACGCGAGCTGCCGTCCGGCATCTTGATGGTTACGTCTTGGCCCGCGACCGACACAACCGTACCAGTGAGCACGTTGCCGCTGTTTGTACCGTTTGTACCAGCGGCCCCTCGAGTAAAGCCGCCGCGCCCGAACTGGCCGACTGCTCCTGTGCGGCCAGCAAAGCCAGTGGGCGCTTTGGCTGCGGCGCTGTGCGGAACGACGTAGCCGATAACGCCTCCAATAATGAGTGCGACTACTGCGATTCCAATAGTTTTCGATTGCATAGACCTTGTTAGGTTATAAAAGCGCCCGATGCGTGGTTACTCATACCGAAGCGCATCGATGGGATTAAGATTGGACGCTCTTCGTGCGGGGTACCACCCGAAGACAATCCCGATGCCGGCCGAGACGCCGAAGGCGAGCAGGACTGACGATCCTGTTACTTGTGCCGCCATGATGCCAGTAGCGGTCACCAGATCGGCAATTGCCCAGCCAAGCGCGACGCCAAGCGCGCCGCCCACGAAGGTGAGCGCAACCGCCTCGGCGAGGAACTGCATATTAATGTCCTTCCGCGTTGCGCCAATGGCCTTGCGTAGGCCAATTTCGCGCATGCGCTCGGTAACGGTGGTAAGCATCATATTCATAATACCGATACCGCCGACCACGAGCGAGATGCCGGCAATGGCCGCAAGCAGCGTGGTGAAGGTGCCCGTGACGCTACTCACGGCCGAGACGAGCTGCTGCTGGTTCAAGATACTGAAGTCAGCCTTGGTGGGATCACTAATGCCATGGCGCTGTAGTAGGAGGTTGGTGACGTCGCTCTGCACCTGGGTCATGGACTGCTGGGTCGCCGCTTCGATATCGATGGTCGAGAGGTACTGATTGCCGTTCCCGGCGAAGTACTGCAGCGCCGTGGTGAGTGGTATGAATATGCTGTCGTCTTGGCTCCCGAAGCCTGACCCGCCCTTGGTCGCCATCACGCCGGTGATGGTGAACTGCATGTTGTTGATGCGGATTGCTTTGCCGATGAGGTTCGTGGAGGTAGCATCCGCGCCGAAGAGGTCGGTGGCGACGGTGGAGCCAATGACCGCGACTTTGGAGAGTGAAGAGGATTGGCTCGCGGTAATGAACGAGCCCTCATTCATGTCGATGTTACGGATCTGCGCATAGCTCGGATCGACGCCATCGACCGTCGTGTTGGTGTTTGCGGCGGCAATCGAGACCTGGTACCGACTGGAGTATTCGCCCGACACCGCGGCCACGTTTTGCACTTGCGCGACCGCATTTTCATCAGCAACCGTAAGGGACGGTGCGGTGCCGCGGCCGCCTGAGGCGCCAAACCCGATTTGGCGCGCTGCGCCTGGGGTTACGACGAGCAAGTTTGCACCGAGCGAGTTAATTGAACTCGAGACTGAATTTTGTGTGCCTTGGCCGATCGCCATAAGCGCAATGACTGAGGCAATGCCGATGACGATGCCGAGCACGGTGAGTCCTGAACGCGCCTTGTTTGCCGAGAGCGCGAGATACGTCTCTTGCGCCAGGTCTTGTGATCTCATACCGAAAGAGTCGCCGGGCCGGGCTGTCCAGCGTCGTAAAGCCGGGTTTCTTCTGTCGCGTCGCGCGGATGTGCGTTGCGTTCATCGGAGACGATGCGGCCGTCCATAATGCGGATGATACGGTCGGCATGCCTGGCAACGTCCGGCTCATGGGTGATGAGCACGATCGTGCGGTGGAATTCGCGGTTGAGCTTCTGCATCGTACCGAGGACGACGAGCGAAGTGCGGCTATCGAGGTTGCCGGTCGGTTCGTCGGCGAGGATGAGCGAGGGGTTGTTCACGAGGGCCCGGGCAATGGCGACGCGCTGGATCTGTCCGCCCGAGATTTGATTTGAGAGGTGGTCGAAGTATTCCTCAGAGAGGCCGGCGGAAAGGAGCGCCTGTTTCGCGCGCTCTTCGCGCTCAGGACTCGGGACGTTTGCGTAGACGAGCGGCAGGACGACATTGCGTAGCACGGTCGTACGGCTCAGGAGGTTGAACGATTGGAACACGAAGCCGATTTTGTCTTTGCGCACCGCAGCAAGCTCGTCGTCGGTCATCTGGGAAACATCTTTGCCGTCGAGAAGATACGTGCCGCTTGTGGGTGTGTCGAGGCAGCCGAGGATGTGCATGAGCGTCGACTTGCCTGAACCTGAGGGGCCCATGATTGCCGCAAACTCGCCTTCGTTAACCTTAAAGCTCACCCCACGCAGCGCGGTATAAGCGCTATCGCCAGAACCATACGTCTTCGTGATGTCCTTGATCTCAATCATGGGTAAAGGTCGATGAACACTAGCCGCCGAGCACACGAAAGGCACCTGGACGACCGCCACCGAATGCGGGTGCGCTTGCGGTTGTGCCCGTAGACGGTGTGCTAGCGACTGTGCGGGTCACCACCTGGGCGCCCGCAGAGAGACCGCTCGCGATGATAGTCTGCGTGTTGTCGGAGAGGCCGGTCACTACCTGCACGTCTTGTGGTGCCGTTGCCGAGGGTGCGCCCGTTGCGCTTTCACTGCCCGCAAGCGGGGGACTGAAGACCTGCACGTAGCTTGTGTTGCCGTTGGTCTTCACGGCGCTTGCCGGCACGACGAGGCCCGTCTGGATGCCGGTGATAATGTTGGCGGTCACGCTCATGCCCGGCTTCACCTGCGGGTTGTCGGTGTTGAAGGCGATCGTCGCGCTGTACGAGACCACGCCCTGGGTGACCGTGCCGACCTCGTTTATGGAAGCGACGGTGCCCACAATGGTGAGGTTGGGGAGGGCGTCGAAGGTAAGCGTTGCTTTTTGGCCGACCTCGAGCTTGCTCGCGTCGACCTCGTTGACAGTGATATCGGCGGTCTCCTTGCTGGTGACTAGAGTGGCGACCTGTGTGCTTGGGCTCGCCTGGTCGTACTTCTGTACGCCGACGTTCGCGATCGTGCCGGCGAACGGTGCGGTGATCGTGTAGTTGGCAAGTGTCTGCTCGGCGGTGGTGACTGTCTGCTGCGCTTGCTTCAGGCTGAGCTCTGCCTGCTTGACGGTGAGTGTGTTGGCGCCGCCCCGCTGCACCTGGAGCGCGTTTTGTGCCTGGGCAAGCGTCTGCTCAGCCGAGACGATGTTGCTCGTGGCGGAGAGCGCGTTCGCAAGGTCGGTCGAGACCGTGGTCGTGTAGGTGTTGGTGTTCGCGAGTAGGGTGTTCAGCTCGGAAGATGTCCCCAGGTTGTAGAGCGTATAGTCGCTGCTCACGCGGTTAAAGAAGTCGTGGGCTGCACGAACAGCCTGTGCCACCGTTTGCACTGCGTTGTAGGTATTCTGAGCAAGCGTTTGGAGATCGGCGTTGGAAATATTGTCATTAGTTGCCTGGTAGCTGGCGACCGCATTTTGGTAGGCAGTGTAGGCCGCGGTGTACGCGGTCTGGGCGCTGTTCGCATAGACGTTAATGCTGTCATCGTGGCTGCTCACAAGGTTCGTGTACGCGTCGATGTTCTCCTGGTTCGGGCGGCTGGTGACGTTTGAGTCGTGCAGCGCGTTGTCGAGCCCTGTCACGATAGTTGAGAGGTCGGTGTAGATACCGGCAATGGAGGTGTAGGCGTCGTCGTGCGCTTTGGTGAGCGCAATCTGCGCGTTCGTTGCCGCGCTCTGGGCGTTCACGAGATTGAGCTGGAGGGTCGAGGTCGCGGTGTCCTGCTCATAGGTGAGCTGGGCGGTCTCGAGCGCGAGCTTCGCGTTTTGGAGCGCTTGCGCGGCGGTGGTGTCATCGAGCTGCGCAACGACCTGGCCGGCATAGACGTACTCGCCCGGCGTTACATATACGCCCACGACCTGGCCCGATGCCTGGGGAGAGAGCGTGAGCTGCTGGGAGGCGCTCACCTGGCCGGTCTCGGTAAGCGTTGCGACCACGGTACCGGTTGCCACGGTGGTTGTAACGTAGCGCGTCTCTGCTGGCTTCGCGGTTGCCGCCGCATATGCGCGATACCCGCCATAGACCGCAAGCATCAGAATAACGAACGTCCATACTTTATGAGCGCTCGCAAACGTGCGCGATTTGCGCCAGAGCGTTGCCGGGTTTTGGCGTAAAGAAGGAGAGTCCATTGAGGGCGAGAAAGCTAACAAATAAGCAGGGAAATTGCCCCCGTGGCATGCCGTGGCTAGGCGGCCTGTCGACTATAATACGCTCGTCTGCCGCATTTGTTCATGATTTACCTTGTCGTTGTATACAACGGGCAGGCATAGGGAAACACGCGCGGTACCTAGAAGGTGCCGCGCGTGTTTCCCTATGCGTTTCACTGGACCGCTATATGAACCCGAACAAGCGGGTAAAGAATCCGCCAATCGCCCCGAAGAAACCGCGCCGCGGCGGGGTACCGGCGCTTCCTTTTGCGCCCGCCGGGGCCTGGTCGAGGATGGAGGACGCAGTTACGGAAGCGCCGTTTACTGCGCCCTGCACGACGACCGCGTCGCCGACTGAGACGTTTGCGAGCGTTGCGTTCGTCACGTCGCGCTTCACGACTTTAGCGTTTACCGCATTTACGGTGTAGGTCTGGCCCGCTTTTGCAGTAACCATAAGCGTCGAGCTGCTTACTGCAGAGACGGTGCCGCCGATGACGGGGTCGCCGTTGCCTTGAATCGGGAATGCGGTGGACATCGCTGCCGCGCCTTTTCCTCGAGCGTCATGCCAGATGTCCGGGCCCTTTTTGACGTCGCGGATGTTCGTTGCCGCGACGCTTGTGCCGCTCATCGTGCCGCGTACGACAACAAAATCGCCAATCGCAATTTGGGCAAATGATGATGTTTTTCCGTCCTTCACAACCACCGCGCCCGAAGCGTTTACCGTATAAGCCGTCATCGGCGCAGTGGTCGAGCTTTTGAGTTCATGGCGCCATCCGTGGGTCGTTACCATCAGTATGTCGCCTGAAACGGACGTAACTTTACCGGACACCACCGGCCGTCCCGTTATGTCCGGGCCGGCCGCAAAGGCCGGGGTCGCCGCAAATGCTAGCGTGCCGAAGAGCACGGAGCCGACCGTAAACGCGGGGAGGAACCGTTTTATAAAGGTTTGCATACGTTTTGGCAAGGATTAACGCGAGCATTGTTTAGTACGCAGCCACCGTTTTTTTGTTGCTGAAACTGAAAAGAGTACCAACCCGGGCCTTGAGGGAGTACTCGCTGACTTGTCGCGCAACCACACCGGCATGCGCGTCGGTAATGCTCGGCAGCGATCATAGCCGCGCGTACATGCAAAAGCGATGACTGCATTCGCAAGAGGCGCGCGCTTTCAGACGTTCTGAATCATGTCGCGCTTGATGTCGTCGAAGGAGCCGCCGACCTTCTTCCCCGGGTTCAAGATGTTTTCGGGATCGAAGAGTTCCTTCACCTGCGCGAAGAGCGCGACGATCTCCGGCCCGAAGAGCATAGGGAGATAGGGCGTGCGGATGATGCCGTCGTTGTGCTCGCCGGTGGTCGTACCGCCTTCGCTTATGACGAGGCGGTACACTTTCGGCGCAAGCTCGAGAATGACGTCCCTATTTTCTTTCTTCGAGAGATCCATGAGCGGGATGATGTGGAAATTGCCGTTGCCGATGTGCCCGGCAATCGTATAGATGAAGTGGCTTTTGTACTGATCGAGGAGCGCGTTCAATTTCGGCAGAAATTCCGGATATGTCTCCGGCGGCACGACGAAGTCGTCGATAAAGGGCGACGCGTACATGCCGTGCAGATTCTTGCGCAGAAGCGAGAAGCTTTCGCGGCGCACGATCCAGTATTTCTCGCTCTCTTTTTCGTTTTTTTCTATTTTCGCTTGCACGTCAAGGCCGTTGAGCGCGTCGCGCGCTGCGAAGGCCTTGCGATCCGCTTCTTCGATGGACGCCTCGGCAAACTCGGCCATGAGGATGAGTTTAGGCACGCCGCCGGTCGCGACCATGGCCGCCTCGGGAATGAAGTCGATGCCGAGCCGAGCCGCTTTGGCGAAGCCCATCTGCCTGAGCATTTGCGGCAGGAGCTTCACCGCGAGCGTGAAAGTGTGATCGTCGTAGCTCTCGAAGGACTCGGGATGCTGCGGCAGGACGCGCTTCACGATTTCCGGGAGGAGCGCGATGTCGGAGAGGAAGATGACGAGCATCGCGCGGTGTTCCTTGGGAGTGACGAGCGCGAGCCGCGCGCGCGTCCAGAGCGCGAGCGTGCCCTGACTGCCGCAGATGAGCTTCGCGAGGTTCAGGCCGCCCGTACGCTCATCGCGCACGTTCCAGAGCGCGTACCCGGCGCTGTTTTTGCTCACCTTCGGCTTATGCGCGGCGATGAGCCTCGCGTTTTTTGCGAGAAGCTCGTCCATGCCGCGGTAGAGCGCGCCCTCGAGCGTCTTGAGCCTTTTTTTCTCTTCGACCTCTTCGGGGGAGAAGAGTTTAAAGGTTGTCGTGCTGCCGTCGCTAAGCACGACGTCCATCTCCTCGATGTACTTCTCGGTCTTGCCGTACTCGAGCGTGCGCTCCCCGCCCGAATTGTTCGCGACGATGCCGCCCATGGCGCAAAGCTCGCGACTCGCGGGGTAGGAGGGGAGGATAAGGTTTTTGGCGAGGGTTTCCTTTTCGAAATCGCGATAGAAGACACCCGGCTCGGTCTCGGCATAGCCGTCGGCGATCGGGTCGTTGCCTGACTCCACCGTGAGCACGCGGTTCAGGTGTTCGGTAAAGGAGATGACGACGCCGGTCGTAAGGGGCCCGCCGCTCATGTCGGTACCGGCCGCGCGGGCCGCGACGCACACGTCTGCGCCCGCCTTCTTCGCGTCATGCACCGTCTGTACGATCGCCGCGACATCCGCGGCGTCCGCGGGGCAGGCGACGAGCTCGGGCATCCGCATGAAGAGCGACGTGTCGCGGCTCATTTTCTTGAGCGTGTCCGCATCATCCTTCACTTCGCCCGTAATCACGCGCACAATTTCTTTTTTAAGATCGAATTCCTCCATGGAGGCAGTATAGAACGCACACTGCACCATTTTTGCGGGCGATGGTACAATCTGTGTATGCCAGGGGAGGTTGGGAATCGCAAAAAGGTTCTCGCAAATGCCAGTATTGAGCCGGGTGGCGGGACTTTGAGTAACGGCCGTACATTGGTACACTATGCCAGTATTTTGGGCTGCCTAAAGCTAGCTCCGGTACACAGGTAACAATCGACATGAACAACACTAATCGAACCATTCTTGCAGTTATTGTGCTGGCCGTCGTTGTTGGCGCGGGCGGGTACGCGCTCTCGCGTCCGTCTGCGGCAAATGCGCAAACGGTGGCCACGGTGAACGGTGCCCCGATTACTCGGAGCCAGCTCCAATCGGAGGAGGCGCAGATCGGTACGCAGATGGGCGCGAGCGGTACCTCGACCGCGCTGTTCCAGAACACGGCGCTTAACGCGCTCATCGGCACCGAGCTTCTGAAGCAGGCGGCGGCAAAGGCCGGCTATGCCGCATCCTCGACCGCCATTGATTCCCAGCTCGCCGCGGTGAAAGCGCAATTCAAGACGACGCAGGACTATCAGAACGCACTTAAGGCTCAGAATCTCACGGAGCCGCAGCTGCGTTCGCAGATTGCGGACAATCTCTTGATCGGCCAGTTCCTGCAGCACCAGCTTAATCTCTCGGCGGCGACTGCGACCGAAGCGCAGATTCAGCAGGCGTACCAGACCGAGAAGCAGCAGCAACCGAACATGCCCGCACTCTCGTTGGTTCATGATCAGCTCGCACAGATGATCGTGCAGCAGGAGCAACAGCAGGCGGTGGCGCAGTACGTGCAGCAGCTGCGCGCGAGCGCCGATGTGAAGATCTTCATTTCGACTTCGACGCCAAGCGTGCCGGCGGGCACGGCCCCGACGGGCGGCACAAGCGCGGGCGCGAACGGCTCGACCACGGGCACCCAGGGCTAAACAGGGGGGTGCTAAGCGCAAACAAAGCCCCGCGGCAAAGCCGCGGGGCTTTGCTAGAATTGCGCACATGTCCGCGCGACCGGAAAAGAGTGCATGGAGCCGGCTGCGCCGCACCCTTCGCACGCGTACGACGGGGTCGGTAACGCGCTTGCCGCGCGTTCACCGGCAGAGCGCGATGCACAAGGAAGCGGCGGAGCGTGCGCGTGCGCTTGCGCACGCGCGTCTCGAACACTTCAACCGGTTTTATGGCTTCACCTACGAACGCGTGTTCATCCGTAGCCAAAAGACGCGCTGGGGCGCCTGCTCGGCCAAGGGAAACCTCGGCTTCAACTTCCGCATCGCGTACCTGCCAGCGTACCTTGCCGACTACGTCATCGTGCACGAGCTCTGCCACCTCGAGCAGTTCAATCATCCGCCCGCTTTCTGGGAGCTTGTCGCTAGAACGATTCCCGACCACAAGGCACGCCGTACCGAGCTACGCAGGCGCTACCGGTTTTAATCACCCAGGGGTCTTAGTTTTCCACAGGAGCTTCTTGAACCGAGTACGAATGGGAGTACGGTAAAAGTAATGTGCGCTCGCACGTTCGCACTCCTGGGGTTCTTTTTTGTCGGCGTACTCGGCTGGATCCTGCTGCCGTTCGGGGCGCATGCGGCCATGGTTGTCAGTCTTAGCGGGACAGCGCTGTTTAGGCACGTCTCTGTTATTTGGCCGACTTATACCTTCGCTAGTATGACTATGACGAAATCCGCGCTGCGCGCGGGTGACGCGGTGGGATTCGCGACTACGATCGCGAGCGACTCGGGCGCGCCAATTTTCGAAGCAGATCTCTCTCCGCTCAACGGCCCCGACGTAACGGACTCCTCAGTGATCGCGACGATCCCCGATACGGACCCCGCGCTGCAGGACTATACATTCAGACTCGATCCGGTTGCGGTGGCTCCTTCTGCGGCTACGGGAACGCGGACCGTCTCCCTGTATGCGTATGCGCCGCTCAGTATCGGTGATGCCACGTCCGTACCGATCGTTATCGACAACGCGGCGCCGATCGTCTCGCTTGCCGCTGCGTCTGCCTCAAGTAGTCCAGGAACGCTCATTTTATATCTCACCGGCTCGGCAGACGGCACTGGGAGCCGCGCGAACATAATTGCGCTTGAGGGTGACGCGTACGATAGCTCGGGTGCGCTCTTGACGAGCGGTCCGGTGCCGCACACGTTTGTGACCGCAAACGTTGCGGCCCTTAATGCGGCGCTTGCATCCTCGACCAACGGCTCGTTTGTGCATGCGCTGGTCGCGATTGATACATCGTCATTGCCGACCTCTCAAGCCGCCGCGCTCGTGCTTACGCTCGTGGTTGCGGATGGGGCAGGGAACATCGCCACCGCAAGTACGAGCGTGCCACTCGTTCCACCGAGACCAAAGCTCTCGAGCGTGCTCTTCATCCCCGGCACCGAGGCGAGTCGGTTGTACTACCGCGATGCGCAGGGCAAGGACCATCAAGAATGGGAACCGACCGTAAGCACGAATATCTCATTCCTGGCAATGAACCCGGATGGTACGAGCAAATTTCGCTTGTTTACCAAGGACATCCTCGATGTCGGTGAACGTTTCAGCCCGCAGGCTGCCCTCATTGCGAAAGAATTCGGTCAGAATGTGCAGGTATATGGCGATTTTGAAGCCTTCATGAATGACCTCGTCGCGTCGAGCACGGTCGAAATGCATGCGTGGCGGGCGTACCCGTATGATTGGCGCTACGACCCCGCCGCGATCGTGAACGACGGTACGCTCACGGAATTACCCGACGGATCGATCACTCGAGTATATCTCGAAAACGTGCTCCAGCGGATGGCGTCGAGCTCGGCGACGGGCAAGGTGACGGTCGTCGCGCATAGTAACGGCGGCTTGTTGGCGAAAGCGTTGCTCAACAAGCTGCAGCAGGAAGGAAAGACGACGCTAGTTGACCGGCTCATCTTGGTCGGGACGCCGCAATGGGGTACGCCGTCCGATATCGGCAGCATGCTCCACGGCGACGGACAGTCGTGGCTCGGGGGGCTCCTCCTGCAAGCAGCGCCAGCGCGCGCGGTTATCGAATGGCTGCCCGACGCGTATGATCTGCTCCCCTCGGCGGCGTATTTCTCCCACGTGGCGAATGCGGCTGCCGTATTTGAGCCGGGCGCGCTATCAGGCGCCTACGCGACCCAGTACGGAAAATTCGTTACTTCGTCGCGTGCACTGAACCGGTTTCTTGAAGATGATGGTAACGTGCATCCCGCTGTGGTGAGCGAAAACGATCTCTATACGCCCGCAACGCTGTCTTCGGCATTGCTTGGTACGGCGACAGCGACGCACGCGGTGCTTGATGCATGGACGCCGCCAGCAGGCGTCGCAGTCACGGCGATAGCAGGATGGGGCCAAGAAACGGTTAGCGGCTTGGTGTACACGACAAAGACGGTGTGCAGCATGCTGAGCGCCGATATACTGCCGAGCCTGTGCCCGACACCGCAACGGCTTGAGCACGCGCCCATTTTGACCCAAGACGGCGATGATACGGTCGTCTCTCCAAGCGCGGTGGGCGATGTGGGGCAGAAGCTGTATTTCAATGCAAAAACGTATGCCAACGTTGGCAAAAATATAACTCACCAGGATTTAATGTCCGCCGTTCCAGTTCAACAAGAAATCATTAATTTGCTTGAAAACAATCGGTCCAGTACATCTCTCTATATCGGGCCGGCAGAACCGACGGGAGGAACAAACCCGCTCATCCAAATCAGCTCTCATTCCCCGGTGCATCTCGTGGTGAGTAACGCGGCGGGGCAGCAGTCGGGCGTCCTGCCGCTGCCGGGTACTGACTTTGCCGGGGTCAAAAAAGACATTCCCGGGAGCGCGGTACAGGTGCTCGATGACGAGGAGTACGTGACCGTGCCGCAGAATGGCCTGTACCGCGTTACCGCTACCGGATATGCAACGGGAACGGCGACCATTAGCATAGCTGCGGTGTCGAGCGCGGGCTACGCGAGCACAACCGCGGAGCTTGCGGACGTTCCGGTCGCGGCAAGTTCGACGATTTCGTTTTCGGTTTCGAGCGGCGCGCCAGGCTCGGCGCGCGTGGATGAAAACGGCGACGGCAAAGCCGAGTTCACTATCTCGACGAGCACTTTCTCGGGCAATCCGAACGGGTATGTGCGCTTCATGGAGGCGGCCGTTACCGCCATGCGGCTTGCACCGTTTCTGGAGCGCCCCATACAGGCACAGCTCTATCTTATCGATCGTAGCCTTAAGATGCAGGATAGGATCCGGGAAATCGCTGATCACTATCCACAGCTCCTCATGCGGCATAGCCCGCTCATTGACCTGCAGGTCGACGCGCTTACGCGCTGGATTAGTATGCGAGCTGCTCATCCCAGGGCGAATATTCCGCGAGGAGATTTCTTCGAGGCGGAACGGGAGCGCTTTATGCCGCAACTGTCGACAATCCAGGCACAGGCACTTCTAAGCATGCTTAACTACGTTAAAACCCTTCTCCCATGAAGCTCTGGATTAAGAAATTGCTCATTTTCGTGATTGCAGGGTTTGTATACACCTTTGGCCAATATTTTCGTGGGGTATGGTTTCTAAATAGCGGTCTGCCAAACACATGTGGGCATGCGATATTTAATGGAATCCCTTTTTGTGATTCACCATATCTAGATACCCTCGGGTGGCCGCTCATAACACTGGGTGAAGTGCTCGCTGTTGTCGCCGTTATCATGCTTTTTGCAAACGAGAGAGGTCTTCGTAAGTGGTTCCGATTTTCGCTTGTATACCTGCCACTTGCCGCAGTGCTGTCTATCTACCTCTCCAGCTTACGTTTGCCGCTCGGTCCCACTATACAGCTTTGGGGTCCCGTTCGTTTCTTCGGTATCATCTATGCGCTCGTAACAGCCGGGATCGTGCTCTACGCGAGAGTGCGGCGCCCGGATCCTGTTCCACGCGCCGCGCCGTAAGAAGCACTTGATTATCCCCAGGGGTGCCTGGAGCGGGGTTGGTATGCTCTCAGGGTTGTTAGCTAATCAGTAACCACCTTGCGCCTATGAAACTCTACTACTCCCCGGGAGCCTGTTCGCTGTCGCCGCATATCGTGTCGCGTGAGCTCGGGCTGCCCGTCGAACTCTCGAAGGTCACCTTTTCCGCCGATGGCCGCACTACCGAAGAAGGCGAGAACTTTTTTCAGGTAAATCCGCGCGGCGGCTATGTGCCAGCGCTACGGCTCGACGACAGCTCGGTACTCCTTGAAGGGCCGGCAATTGTGCAGTATCTCGCTGACCAGGCGCCGGAGAAGGGTCTTCTGCCGGAGTGCAGTACCCGCGCGTACTACGACGCGATCTCGTGGATGACGTTCATCTCGACCGAGCTCCATAAGGGTTTCAGTCCGCTCTACGGGAATCCGCCGGAAGAGGAGAAAGCGAAGATCATCGACCGGCTCAAGAAGCGTATTGCGATCATTGAAGCGGCTCTTGAGGGGAAGGAGTACCTCCTTGGCTCGACCTTTAGCATTGCCGACTGCTACCTCTACACGATTCTGCGCTGGACGGGACAGTTCGGCATCGATCTCGCTGCCTATCCGCACACGAAGGCCTTTGTGGCGCGCATAGAAAAACGCTCAGGGGTGCAGCAGGCACTCTCGGAGGAGGGGCTTGAGCCCGTCGCATAGTTTAAGTTCATGACAAAACAAGGCCGAGCGGCTGCTCGGCCTTGTTTTGCATCGACGCCTGCGGTGTCTCGCGCTGTCATGCTACGCTACGCGCATATGCATATCGAATGGAATCGGGTGACGTGGTATTCGTGGCTCGCGGCCGTCATCGTATTTGGCGGAGCCCTCGCGATCGGTTTCTACCTCGGAGCTCGTTGGGAGCAGGTGCACATTGAGCGCGCGCTTACGCAAATGCCTGCGAGTACCGGGCATGCGCCCGCGGTCGCGCAGTAGGTGCGCGAAACAGCACGCGGCCAGCGGCCGCGCGCTGTTTCGCGTTCCGGTATACTGCCTGCATGATCCAGGGCGAAGCGCTCGCAATCCTTAAGACCGGTGCAAACGTTTTCCTCACCGGCGAGCCGGGCAGCGGGAAGACGCACACGATTAACGCGTACATCGCCTGGCTACGCGCATGCGGCATCGAGCCCTCGATTACCGCGGCCACCGGAATCGCGGCGACCCATGTGGGCGGCATGACCATCCACTCCTGGAGCGGCATCGGCGTCACGCAAAATATCACTCCGGCCGACATCGACCGCATCGCCGGCAAGGAACACGTCGCGCGGAGGATCCTGAAGGCGAAAGCGCTCATTATCGAAGAGGTTTCTATGCTCTCGGCCGATATGCTTGGCGGCGTTGATGCCATCTGCCGTGAGGCAAGACGCGACGAACGGCCTTTCGGCGGTCTCACGGTCGTGCTCGTGGGCGACTTCTTCCAGCTGCCGCCCATCGTGCAGCGCAACCCGCGCTCCGCCAGTATGGGGGATGAGCGCACGGATGCGCTTTTCGCGTACGCGTCCGAATCTTGGCGCGAACTCAATCCGGTCATCTGTTACCTCACGGAGCAGCATCGCCAGGAGGATGACGCGTTTCTCGACATTCTCTCCGCTATCCGCGCGGGCGAGGTGGGCCAGCATCACTACGAACAGCTCCTCACCCGGGAGACCGAGGACGCGTTCGTACCGGAGGATGCGCCGAAGCTCTACACGCATAATGCCGACGTCGACCGCATCAATGCGACCGCGCTCGCGAAGCTGCCCGGACCGTCGAAGAAGTTTCTCATGACGAGCAAGGGGCGCGATGCGCTCGTCGAAGGGCTGAAGCGCGGCTGCCTCTCGCCCGAGGTGCTCGAGCTCAAAGAGGGTGCGACGGTCATGTTCACCAAGAACTCTCCGCAGGGAAGGTTTGTCAATGGTACCCTCGGCACGGTCGCGGGATTCGAGCGGGGGAGCGGCATGCCGCTCGTGGAGACGCGCGCCGGGCAGGCCGTGACTGTCGAACCCATGGAGTGGCAGGTGGAAGAGCAGGGCACGGTACGCGCGAGCATTGCCCAGGTGCCGCTACGGCTCGCGTACGCAATGACCGTCCACAAAAGCCAAGGGCTCTCGATGGACGCCGCGGTCATCGACCTCTCCCGCGCCTTTGAGTACGGGCAGGGCTATGTGGCGCTGAGCCGCGTGCGGCGGCTTGATGGCGTGCACCTGCTTGGCATCGGCCAGCGCGCGCTCCGGGTGCATCCGGCTATCCTTGCGGAGGACCATCGATTTCGCAGCGCTTCGGAGGCGGCAGCGGCGACTTTTGGCGAGCTGTCGGAAATAGAGCTCCATGCGCTCCAGAAGCGATTCGTGAAGGCAGCGGGCGGCGCATGGAAAGAGCGAGTGCCGGACGCTTCTCTTGAGAGCGCACCCAAGGGTCTTCAGGGCCGGCTCGCGCAGACGCTCCAAGCCGCGCGCGATGCGCGCACGCTCGCCGAGGTGGCAAAGGAGCGCGGGCTCACCGCTTCGACCATCGTGAAGCATCTCGAAGAGCTCGCTAGCGCGGGTGCGCTCGAATGCAAGGACATCGCGCATCTGCTCCCGATAGGCAGCGCGTATACCGAGATCCAAGAGGCGCTTGCAGGAGCTGGTACCGAGCGGCTGACGCCGGTATTCACCGCGCTCGGCGGTCGCTACTCATTTGAAGAAATTCGCCTCGTGCGCCTTATGCGCGCATACGCGCGATCGTGAGCACCAGGCCCGGTTAGCGGCGAATGCGGCGGGCAAAGCTGAGGCTCGAGAACGCGAGATATCCGGCGAGGAGGAACCCGGCCCAGGAGATCCAAAGCGGAAGCGGGAATCCGCCGAATATGATCGAGATGTTGAAGAGAAGGCGTGCGAGGTGCGCGAGCGAGACGATTGTAAAGATGACGCCCGCGATGACGAGGAGTGTGCGTTCCGAAGGCGAGGAGATAGGCAACCGCATGTTCCAGCCATAGTGGATGAGGAGCAGCAGGAGCGCGCTGTCGAACACAAGGATTTCCGGAAGCATGTGGTTCGTCCAGGTGACGCCGAGGAGGGAGAGCGGGAGTATGCCCGCGGCGGAGAACCAGAGGACGCTGATAATGTCGGCGAGCACGAGGCCGGTCGCGACTTTCGCGACTTCACGGAGTGCGCGGTGGTGGTTCATGTGTGAGATCGTCATGAAGCGGCTAATAATGACACTATAGCGCGCGCGGTGTCCGCCGGACTTCGGACGGCAAGTGCCTGCGCATTGGTATCGAGCACCGGTTCGTCGTTGCCTTCTTCGTAGAGCTCGTCGCCGATGTAGAGCGCGTCCTGCTCGGGTATGGCAAGGCGCGCGCAGAGCTGGCGCAGGCCGTATGCTTTGTCGATCCCTGCTTTTGTCACGGCGATGGTCGCGGTGCCGCCGATATACGCGTGGAAGCCGTTCGGCAAACGGTCGGCGACGGCGCGCAGGAGCGCCCGGCGTCTGGTCTTTTCCGGGTCCCAGGCGTACTTCTCACTAAAGGGCGCATCGGCGCCGAGCGCGAGAAGCGCGACCTCTGCGCCGCGACGCACCACGCGCTTGCCCCATGCCTCTGTCGCAAGATCGATAAATCCCGTGGACTCGGCGCCCTCGCGCAGGGCGCGTTCGATCGTACGAGCTTCGGTGTCGGGAATCGTCTCTTCGTACACTTTGTCCCAGCCGCCATCCCGATAGCGATAAAGCGCGCCACCCGATGCGGGGAGGAGATAAAGGTTGGCGAATCCCGCGCTCGCAGGTAGGCGAGCGACCATCTTTAAGAGATTAGGCAGTCCGTCGACCGAGGTGATGCCGACCGCCATACGCTCGAGCAGCTGAGCGAGCTTCACTGCCATGAGCTGCTCGAGCGGCTGCTTGTTTGCCGCGAGCGTACCGTCGAAGTCAAAGACGACAAGCTTCGGCTGCGCGGTGTTTAGAGAGGGAATCAGCATACATAACTCTATGGCTCGTTACGCGCCCTGGAGATCACCGTCGGGCACTCCGCGTAGCGCCGCATGTTTTTCGAGGTAGTCGAGCACGGCATTTACGTATGCCGCATGGCTCCAGGTCAGGGGAGCAACCGAGCACTGCATGAGGTCTTCGGCGTAGAGCTGCTCGGAAAGGGTGCCGGAGTACTGGGCGTGCTGTACGACCCACTCGAACAGGTTGCGGACCGGCGCGAGCTCGTCGAGCGTTTTGGCGCGTGCAGTGAGATACTGCGCGTACCAGAGCGTCGTCACGTACCAGGGATTGCTCGCAAGACCGCGGCGGTAGTAGGGATCGCCGTCGTAGCGGGCGATGCCGCCGCCGCGAGAGAGACGCGAGACGGTTTCTTCAAACGCTTTGGACAGCTGCGGGTCATCCGGTTCAAGTACACCGAACGCAAAGAGTCCGTACACGGACGAGATGTCGACGGTGCGGTCGTAAACGGTCTTCTGCTCGAAGGTCTCTATGAGCTTGACCCAGCCGACCGGATCTTCGGTCACGAGGTGCTTTTGGATAGCAGCCTTGATTTCGTGCGCGGCGCGGTCGTATCGAAGCGCGTCGTGTTCTTTGCCGAGCACGCGCGCAATCTCTGCCGCGGCGCGGAGCGCGCCATGCACGGCAGCGGAGGTGAAGGTGCTGATGCCGTGTTTTTCCTCCCAGAGATCGTAAGAGGCATGCGGGAGTCCGGTCTCGTCGCGGTATCGGCAGAGGAAGTCGGCCATACTTGCGACGAGCGGATTGTAGAACTGCTCGATGAATTCGAGATCGCGATTGCGACGGTAGTGCTGCGCGATACTCCAAAGCACGAGCGCGGTCTCGTCTTCCTGGATCGGTAGCTGCACCTCGCCGTCGCGGATCCAGGGGTGCCAGGAAGATCCGAGCGATTGATCCGGGAGGTGCTTGTGGAGCAGGTAGCCGCCCTCGGTGAGTACGTCCTTGCAGAACGTGAAATAGCGTTCAGCGACCGCGATATCGCCGACGCGCGCGAGCGCAAGCGCGCCATAGCTCGCATCGCGCGGCCATACATAGGCATAGGTGTCCTTTCCATACTCAAGCGTCTCGCCGTCGGCTGAGGCGAGAATACCGCCTCCGTTATCAGCGTGGGCGCGCACGAACATGAGCGACTTCTTGAAGAGCGCGATTGCGTCAGGAGAGAGGTCCTGGAAATGCCACTCGTAGCGGTTGGTCCAGGCGCGCCAGTAGTCGCGGGTGCTCTCGACGAGGTGTTGTGGCGTCTTGTGGTGCACGTACGCGTTCAGCTCAAGCGCGTCCTTGATAGACGTGGCAGCGGTGAGCCAGTAGTGCAGGGTCTTCGGTTTTTCGGATGCGAGGCTGAGCGTGAAGCCGATGATGGAGTCGACCGAGCCGTGCTCAATCGCGTTTTTCGATAGGGTGCCGTCTTCGGCGTCGCGAAAAGTGCCGTCCTTGCCGTCAACGCCGAAGAGTCCGACGGCGTAGTCGGAAAAAGGAGCGCCGTCAGCGCTGCCGTTTGCAAGCAGCACCCGCTGGCCCTTGTAGTGGAGGATTGCGTGCGACTGCGGATCAAAGTAGGCGGTGTCGCTCCCGTATGACCGGCTCAGTTCGAACTCCTGGCCAAAGAAGAGCTTCACCGTGCGCGCTCGGTCGGCGTGGTTGACGAGTGTAACGGCGCGAACAAAGATGGGGCGCTCATTATAGACGACGTCAGTAAACGAGATCGAGAGCGCGAGCGTGTCGTTGCGTGCTTCGATGGTGCTCTGGAGCGCGTCCTCGACGCACTCGACCCGGATCTGCCAATGGGGATCTTCGGAAAGCCACGAGATCGCATTGTCGACGTAGACTCCGATCCGATGGCGGAGCGCCCCGCCAGCATGATTCTCGAGCCCCACATGCGGAAAGTACACGTCACGTACCTCGCCGCGGCAGTCAAGGGTGACGAGGAGGGAGCCGTTGCTGAGGACAAGCGACCTCATACGAGCGCCGGTTCGCCCGCACGCACCCGCGCGCGTTCATGTTGGCGGAGGCGCCACTCGAGGTCTTTGAGCGCATGCATGAACGTGTTGTGCGCTTCGTAGGGCGTACCGTAGGGCGAGAAGTAGGCATGTACATCGCCGTCGGCAGCCCATTTTGTGCACATGTAGTAGAAGTGGTCTGAGGTCTGCAGCCGCCGCCAGTCTTCGAGGAGCTGCTCGTCGTTGGTTGCCTGGACGCGGTCCTCGAGGCCGTAGAGCGTACCGATAGCCGCGTGCTGGAGCTCGTTGCCCAGCCAGGCGGTGAGGTCCCGGTCGGTGTCGGCCCAGGTGGTGACGCCCGGCACGTCGACCGTGTCGCGGTCTTGGTGCATAGCGATGACGAGCGACGGCGTCATAAAGGCGAGGCTCGGATTCTGGAGGAGTTCACCCGGGAGCGCTTCGAGGAAATGGAAGATGCCGGTGTCTTCCCACTGATGTTCGCCGAAGGTCTCATAGTCCATAAAGAGGTTCACAGTGTCGCCGCCCTCGGCGCCCATCCACTGGCCGTATTTGCCCGTGGTGAGCGGCCAGCCCTCCCACTCACGCGACGAAAAACGGAAGGCGATATCGTCAGAAAGCCGGTAATTCTTAAGGAGAAGCTTTGTGCGGCGAGAGCCGGGCGGGCGGTACACATAATTGGGACTGCGTCCGTGGAGAATCGGATCCCAGCCTTCGGCGAGGATGCCGAGGTAGCCGCGCTCGTCAGCCCAGGAGCCGAGCGCGTTCGTGTAGGAAAGCTCGGTATTGCGAAAGACGCGCGGCGTCACGCCGAAAAGGCGCTCGACGAGTTCGGTATGCTTGCGCACTTGCCGCTCGAATTCCTGGCGCGAGAAGAAGAATGCGAGCGAGTGGTAGTACGTTTCGCCCAAAATCTCGAGGCGGCCGGTCCGAACCATGTCTTGGAAAAGCGTGATCGCCTCAGGCGCATCTTGCTCGAGCTGCTCAAGCGCGATGCCGGAGAAAGAGACAGCAAACCGGAAGGCTTGATGCCGTTTGAGCAGTTTCGCAAGGAGCCGCGCGGTAGGGAGGTACGACTTCTCGGCGACCTTGCGCAGCACGCGGCGGTTATTGAGATCGTTTTCTTCGTTGCCGTCGAAATACGCATGATCGCGGCCAATGTCAAACAAGCCGTAGCGTTTTACACGATACGGCTGGTGAATTTGCAGGTAGAGGCAAACGCTTTTCATAGCCTGGGTTTCTTACGCCGGGACAAGTTCGTCCATGATGCCGCGGATCTTTTCTCCCGCGCGATCCCAGGTGAGCAGGGAGAGCACAGCAGCGTGTTTTGCGATCTGGGCGGCACGCAGCTGCGGCGAGACTAGCAGCTCATGAATACGGGCGGCCATAGCCTGATCGTCCCAGAAATCAACGATAGTCGCGTGGGGAACCGCCTCCGCAACACCGGATTGTCTAGAGATGATGACAGGGGTCCCAGCGCGCATGGCCTCAAGCGGCGCGATGCCGAAGGGTTCAGAAATGCTCGGCATCACGAAGACGTCCGCTGTCGCGTATGCTTCGTGGAGGTCATGGTCGCGCAGGAATCCAGGAAAGAGCACGCGATCGCCAATGCCGAGCCCGGCGGCCATGCGCATGAGCTGGTGCGTCATATCACCCGAACCAACGATGACGAAAAGCACATCCGGATCACGCTTTGCTACACGCACGGCAGCGCGCAGGAAGTGGTCGGGCCCTTTCTGGATAGTGAGACGGCCGGCAAAAAGCACGATCTTGTATCCGGCTTGCTTGAGCGCCGCGAGACGCGCCGCGGCGTGCGGATTCCGCCGCGGCGCGGTTTCGTCGTCGATGCCGTTCCAGACAACGCGCACCCTACTCGGGTTCACGCCATAGCGGTCGATCACCATGCCCTTGGTGCGATGGGAGACGGCAACGACGCAGTCGGCATTATGCATGCCGGCGCGCTCGATATCGTAGACCACCTGGTTCACGCTGCCGTTCCCCGTGCGGTCGAATTCGGTCGCGTGTACGTGCGCCACGAGCGGCTTGTACGATGCGCTTTTGGCGGCGCTGCCGGCCCCGAAAGAGAGCCAGTCATGCGCGTAGATGATATCGTGCGGCTCGCGCTCGGCGATTTTTGCGCCCGCTGCAGCATAGCGACGCACTTCGCTCACAAGGTCGCCGCCATAGATGGGTTTGCCGTCGGGGCCGAGTATATAGCTGCCCTCAATAGCGTACGGCACGATGGGCGAATCGATGTAGCGTACTTGCGCGCCGATATCTTCGTACTCGGCGGTAATCATTTTCGCGTAGGGGACGGATAGCGGAAAGCGTTTGGGGAGGACGAACGTAACGTCGACGTCACTTTTGGCGAGCGCGCGGGTAAGGCCGAGGGACGCGACGCCGAGGCCGCCGCTGTTAAAGGGCGGGAACTCCCAGCCGAAAATGAGCGCACGCAGCTTGCGGCGCGCACGCGCGAACGGACGCTGATCGAGGGATGCTGGTTGCTTTGCAAAAACAGCGCCGAGTGTCGCACCGACCACAAAGAAGGAGAAGAGCAACGCAATGAGATATATGAAAAAAGCGAAGCTCATGGAAGTACCTATAAAATAGGAAACAAGCCTATGTGGCTACCATAGCACCAAACGACATGCAATAAGCGCCGTTATGCACAGGTTTTGCCTCGTTATCTCCGCGCACCGGCGTCCGAGGCGTCCGCTCGGTATGCCCGTTTTCTACGCGGGCCGGCTTGCTCAAATTGCAGAGGAATTTGGAAGCAGTTGCTGGCAGGAAGCGCTGGTATTGGGTATACTCGCGCCATATGCTGGTAAATGTATGTATCGCGAAGCTTCATCGCGCGACGGTTACAGGAGCGGACCTTAACTACGTGGGTTCGATCACGATCGACGAGGTACTTCTCGAGCAAGCGGGGCTCGTGCCGGGGCAGCTCGTGCAGATCACGAATGTGAGCAACGCCGTGCTCTGGCGAACCTACATCCTCGCGGGTGAGAAGGGGAAAGGGGACATCATCCTCAATGGCCCGCCCGCCCGCCTCTTTCAGAAGGGCGACAAAGTGGTCATCCTCGGCGAGGCGTGGGTGACTCCCGAGGAGGCAAAGAACATGGGCGGCCCGACGGTGGTCTTCGTAGACGACAAGAACCAAATCACCGAGGTGAAGAAGCGCTGGCGGCCCGAGTAGCTGAAGTTATCTTGAGATCCCCTCGGCAGACTCTGTCGTGGGGCGGCACTCTAAGCGGTCAAATCAAGTCTTGTTCCGGGGCCGTTTCGAAGGGGAAAAGGATGGCCTTTCGCCTCGGCTCATTTTCGGGTATGCTCCGCTTGGAGGTCCTTTCCGGTAGAAAGGGCTTTGGGTTTACTATAACGTATGGAGTACAACATGAACGCGACGATGGAGTTCGACTTCAAACTGTTCGATCACCTGAGGCCGCTACCGCGGGTTATCGAGATCGATACGACCTTGCTGCCCGATCCCTGGCCTGAATTTTGCGAGGCGCAGCGGATACGCGTGCATGCGGTGCTCGGCTATGAAAATCCGGCCAAGCACATCAAGATCTGGCCAGCCTGCAACATTGTCGGTCGAGGAATTCAGCGCGGTGCCCACCTCAATACGGATACCGTAACCGATTCCTCGTCCGGCAACTACGTGCTGGGTCTTAATCGGGTGTTGCACGCGGTCCGCAACCGGTACCCGGATTTCCCGATCATCCGGGTCGTCTCGGTCGTTCCGCGCAATACGCCGCAGGGCAAGCTCGACTTGTTGGAGGCTGCCGGCATCGAGATCGAGTTCGGGGAAGACTCGCTCGACGCCATGCGCCGAGCCGAAACGTTGGCCGCAGAGCATGGGTGGTGGTACACGCGGCAGTACTGGAATCCGGACAACACGGAGGCATATGGCCCGTTTGGGTCGCACGTCGCGCAATCCCTGCCGAATGTCGGCATTTTTGCGTGCGGGGTTGGCAGCGGCGGTACCTGTTCAGGGGTCATACCGGCGCTGCGCGAAGGACTCAGGCCGCACGGGTCGAATCTCCACGCGGTTGCGGTAGTGGTTGAATCGGGGAGTGCTGTTTCGGGCGTGCGCACCGAGAAGGCGCTCAAACCGGGTACGCTTGACTGGCGCGGGGTTGTCAATGACGTCCGCTACATCCGGCTCGAGGAATCACTCGTCTGCAGTGCTGCGCTCTGGCGGTGCGATCCGGGTTCGTCGGTATTCGAGCCGTGTTACGGCGGCGAAAGCACCGGCTTCGCTCTGGTGGGCGGGCTGCTCTCCGCGTCGGCTCTGGCGAACATGAATCGGCTCGGCACGTTCCGGCGTCCTGACGGGAACGTGCATCTGGGCTTCATTGCTCCGGATATGCGCGATCCCTATCGGGACAACTTCGCTAAGCACGGTATCTTTTTCTAAACGAGGAGAAACCGCGATTCTCACAAGAACCCCGGCCAGATATATGGCCGGGGTATCTTTTTCTATATGCAGCGTTTCATTTATCACGCGGGTTGTAGAATTTCTGCAAGCCGTGCTTCGTCAAAGCCGATGATGAAGTCGGGATCGGACTCGTTCCCGTAGGAAATCTCCGTTACTGGTACGCCCATCTGGCCGGTCTTCTCTACCATCGCACGACCAGCTTCGTGATTCTGGTCGATGAGCACCACGGTATGCTCAATGTTGTGCTCGGTGAGCCAGTCCTTCACTTTCGTGCAGTAGGGACAG
Source organism: bacterium (assembly GCA_021784815.1). Taxonomy (GTDB): domain Bacteria; phylum Patescibacteriota; class Minisyncoccia; order Phycocordibacterales; family Phycocordibacteraceae; genus C7867-001. Next base: position 99,849 of record JAJYHK010000019.1, read on the forward strand.
GTCATAGTCGCATAGACGAGTATGCTTGAGGGCTTGAGCGCTTCCACGCCGGCCGCGGTATTAATAAGATCTTTGCTTATTTTGTCGGCTTCGGTGGCCAGGTCGGCGAGTGGGCCGTTGTGAATTAGGGATTTTATGATCGTCGGCTGCCCGGTACCGACGAGCACGTCCTCGCCCCGCTTGAGGATGATAACCGCACAGGGGAGAAAGCCGGCGAGTCGGTGGTCCGTCTCAAGCAGTCTTTTCGCCCACTCAGCCTTGCATGCGAGGAGCATATGCATCTCACCCGGGACGAGCTCTTTTTCCGCGAGGATCGAGAATCCGGCATCTTTGGTTGCTGTGCGCGCGCGGTCGACCGTATCCGTAAACGAACGGACGCTTTTCCGAAAATAAGATAGTTCCATAAGCGAAGGTTACGTAGCGAGGTTTGCAATGGTGCGGCAGATCGAGATGAGGCGCCGGTCCGCAACGCGGTAGAGGCGCTCGCGTCCACGGACCGTACTTGCCACGGCGCCCGCGGCGCGCAGCTTCATGAGGTGCTGGGAGATCGCGGATTGGGACAGGGTACAGACGGCGCAGAGGTCGCTTACCGTTTTCGCATGCGTGCCCAGGCACACGATGATTTTCCGTCTGATCGGGTTCGACAGAGCCGCATCGATGGTTTGCGCGTCCATGCATACACATTAGCAGACACTAATGTATTTGCAAGCATACAAAAAGGAGACGCCCACGAGGGGCGCCGAATGAAATTCTGGGATATCTGATCTTTCGTGAGGTAGTGGCGAACGACCAACAGAAGCTCGGTTTCTGTTTTGGGCATCGTCGTAAGGTCGTGGTCTCTCAAAACCATGACCTTGTGCATGGTGATGCCCTGGCATCGGCCAAACGCATCAGCCGGATTCATCTTCTGTCCGCCGGGCAGGCGGATCGTAGCGTGCGAGGGCATGAGGAAATCAATTTCTCCTTTTGCGCCCATCGCCTTGTAGTCGAGCACGATGGCGAACTGGCGTGGTAAGTACGCATGTTTGACGTACTCGATGCCGCATCGTTTCGGCTGCTGCTTCACGGTCGCATAGTCGAAGGCAACGACGCTCCATAGCGGGTACTCATTCTTCAACTGGCGTTGAATAGCGACTGAAATACCAGGGATTGGCGGCGCGCCTGAAGCGGTCGGTCCATTTGTGTGGCCCGTCTGGCGTACCGTGGCGTTATAAGCCGTAGCACTCACTTCAGCTCCGAAAGCCGTTGCGGAAAAGAACAAAGAAAGAAAGACGACTCCTACGAGGTGCGGCTTAGCCCGCATCAGTGGACTCCTTTTTCGATCGAGCGGCATGCCGGAATGGCGTACCGTGTGTCTTATTACGCCGACCTCAAGAGAGATCAGCATAAGTACATACGGTGCGTAGAGAAAAAAATTTCAGAACGCCGTTAAACGACCGCGTAGTACGAAATAGCGTAAAAACGAAGACAGACAGATCCGTCTTCCAATTTGGGTTTATGCAACATAACGCCGGACTGTTTTGTTGAACAGTCCGGCGTACCCAGAGCTCAGGAGGCTGGATTATGAGCGGTTCAGGAGGGATGCGAACCAGGAGATAGTCCCGCATGCTCGTCCGGAAACACCCGTCGTGTCCAGAAGCGCGAGTCCCAGGGCGGGTAAGCGTACGGTCGATGTCTCTCTTGCGCATCGCTCGAGAGCCCGTCCGACCGCATCGACGATCTGGTTTTGCTCCTGGAGGCTTAGTTCGGTGCCCCGCAGCACGCTGGCGAGATGGAGCGCGAGCCGCTCTTTGTTGCTCTCAGAAAGGCAATCGAGAGCCTTCTTTGGGAGGTCGATATCGGTAAGCGCCTCTTCGCTCGACCGCGGTGTGCTTGGACGCGCCTTCGTACGAGGGCCGCTATTCCGCGGGTGTTTCGGCATGGCGTTCTCCTTCTTGCCCTGTTCCGGATTAATAATACGCTTGAAAGGCGTGATTGATGAGTGAATGGCGCAGCTCCACGGGCGCGCTTCGGCTTTCCCTACAAGCCTTGCGGACCTCTTCTCGTACGCTAAACGAAGGCAGGGACGTACCGTATCGGAGCGTGCACCGTTGGCGGCCGTGCGTCGAGTGCCATGCCTGCGCAGAGGACGGAGAGGATGACGAGCGAGAAAAGGAAGACGCGCTTCGCCCATGTGGCGTCATCAGTCCCGCGGAAACCGCGCAGCGAAAGCGCGATCCATCCGATGCCCAGGACGATTGCCGTGAGGCCGTATGCTATGCCGGTATAGCCGAAGGGCCAAAGCAGCACGGAGACGATCGCAAAAGCGGAGACGTACAGCACTATCTGTTCTTTTGTCTTGCGCACGCTTTTAACAATGGGCCAGACAGGAATCTTCGCAGCCGCATAGTCGTCGCGGCGGAAAAGCGCGATCGCGAAGAAATGCGGCATCTGCCAGAGGCAGAGCATAACAAAGAGAATGAGCGCCGCGAGATCAAATCGCCCGGTGACGGCGCAGTAGCCGACAACGGGCGGCATCGCGCCGGCAATGCTGCCGAGGTGAGTCGCGTAGGGAGTGCGTCGTTTGGAAAGGAGCGTATAGAGGATGACATACGTAAAGAGGCCGAAGAGCGCCATCGTAGTCGCAAGGGGCGTTGTGCCGCGCGCAAGGATGAGGGTGCCGGCGAGGCCAAGGAATGTAGCGTAGACGAGCGACGCGCGCGGCGCGATCGCGCCGCGCGGCAGCGGCCGCTCCTGCGTGCGCAGCATGAGACGATCGATGTCCCGATCGAGGTAATTGTTAAAGACGCATCCGCTCGCAACTACGAGAGAGAGACCCGCAAGCATCGCCGCAAGCGTTGGGAGCATGAGCGCGCCGTGCGAGGCGAGGAAGAATCCGCCGAGCGCGGAGATGGCGTTCCCGTAGACGATGCCGGGCTTCGCGAGCTCGTAGTAGGCGCGGAGAGTAGAAACAGCGGTAGAGTGCGAGAACGCGCTCGGCGGGGTACCGGGGACGGGCTTCGATTGCGCAAATGAGCGGCTTTGCATACCTACATCGAATCCTGACTCTGGGTGTACTGGAGCATGCGAGTCGGAGTCGGCATCATGCGCGCATTGAGGTTGTACATGATCCAGAGCGAACCGACGACCACGATACCCACGATGACGAGGGTGAGCGCGAGTGCGAGCTGGTTGAGTTTGTTGCCGCGCTCGCCAAGATGGAGGAACAGCGCAAGCTGGATGAAAAGCTGCACGAGCGCAAGCGCCACGAGTGCCGCAAGGCCGGTGCCGTGGGCTACCGGGTGCGCCGCGACGAGCCAGTACGCGGCAAGGGTGCAGACGAGCGAACCGAGGAATCCGAGCACATAGCGCCCCGGGGATGTCTCAGAGGAAGCATTCATATGAAGGGGAAGAGGTACACGATAGTGAAGATGAGTACCCAGATGATATCGAGGAAGTGCCAGAAAAGGGCGAGCAGGGTAAGCCGGCGCACGTTGGTATCCGAGAGGCCGCGGAACGCGACCTGTACAAGGAGTACCAGCATCCAGAGCGAGCCGAGCGCCACGTGGAGTCCGTGCGTGCCGACGAGCGTGAAGTAGGCGGAGAGGAATCCGCTCCTCGAGGGGCCGTTGCCTGCCGCGACAAGGCCAGCGAACTCGTGGATTTCGAGCCCGAGGAAAGAGAGACTGAGTAGGAGCGTCACCGCAAACCAGGCGATCGTTTCGCGCGCGCGATCACGGCGTGCCGCGAGGATGCCTAGGCCCGCGGTAAAGGAGCTGGTGAGCAGGATAAGTGTCTCGGCAAGCACGTAGGGGAGGCTGAAGAGACTGCGCGCGTCTGGACCGCCGAAGGTGTTCGTGTGCAGTACCGCATATGTCGCGAACAGGCTTGCGAAAATGAGGCAATCGCTCATCAGGTACAACCAGAAGCCGAACACGGTTACGTCTTGCGTGGCGTATGCTTCGTGCGTGAGGGCGAGGGAGCGGTCGGTCATAGGTCAGGCAGAATGCGCCGCATCGAGAGCGGCTACGCGCGCGGCGGGAATGACGTACTCTGTGTCTTCCATAAGCGAACGCATGACAAGAAAGACGAGGAACGCGAGGGCAGCAAGTGCCGCAAGCCACCAGATGTGCCAGATCACGGCAAACCCGAAGAAGAACGCGGTGCCCGCGAGGTAGATGCCCATTGGAGTGTTTTTCGGCAGCACGATATCTTCGTACGCTCCGGGGGCGAGGCTCTCGCCGGTGCGCTTTGCCTCCCAGTAAGCGTCGCGGCTTGAGATTTTCGGCGTCTTGGCGAAGTTGTAGAACGGTGCGGGCGAAGGAACCGACCACTCGAGCGTGCGGCCGTTCCAGGGGTCCGCGGCGTCCGCAGTGGTGCGCGCGCGATCTCGAATGCTCACGAAGATTTGCATGAGCTGGCTTACGAACCCAAGTACGATGATGCAGACGCCGATCCCGGCCATGATGAAGAGCGGCTGCCAGCCGAGCCCTGCCGGATAGTGGTCGAGCCGGCGCGTCGCACCCATGAGCCCGAGTACATAGAGGGGAATGAAGGCGACCATGAATCCAACCGTCCAGCCCCAAAACGCGCGCGCACCCCATTTTTCATCCAACCGGAAGCCGAAGATTTTCGGCATCCAGTACGTGATCGCCGCGAAATCGCCGAAGAGCACGCCACTCACGATCATGGTGTGGAAGTGGGCGACAAGGAAGAGCGAGTTGTGGAGCTCGAAGTCCGCAGGCGGCACGGCCATAAGGACGCCTGCCATGCCGCCGATGGTGAAGAGCGCAACGAAGCCGAGGAACCAGAGCATCGGCGTGGTGAAGAGTATGCGGCCGCGATACATGGTAAAAATCCAGTTGAAAATCTTCACCCCCGTAGGAATCGCGATGATCATGGTCATGATACCGAAGAACGCGTTCACGTCAGCACCGGCGCCCATGGTGAAGAAATGGTGCAGCCAGACGATAAACGAGAAGACGGTGATCGCCATGGTTGCGAGCACCATCGAGGGGTAGCCAAAGAGCCGCTTCTGCGAAAAAACCGCCACGACCTCGGAAAACACGCCGAAGGCAGGCAGGACGAGGACGTATACCTCGGGGTGGCCCCAGGTCCAGATGAGGTTCACATACATCATCATGTTGCCTCCGCCGCCCGCGGTGAAAAAGTGCATGCCGAGGTATCGGTCGAGCGTGAGCATGCCGAGGGTCGCGGTGAGGACGGGGAAGGCGAAGACGACGAGGAGCATGCTTCCGAGGACCGTCCAGACAAAAATCGGCATGCGCATGAGCGTCATCCCCGGGCAGCGCTTCTTGAAGATGGTGGTGATAAAGTTTATGCCCGAAAGGAGGGAACCAATGCCGGCGATTTGTACGGCCCAGATGTAGTAATCAACGCCGACGCCCGGGCTATAGCGGAGCTCGGAGAGCGGCGGGTAGGCGAGCCAGCCGGCAGTCGAGAACTCGCCCACGACGAGCGAGAGCATCATGAGCGCCGCACCGGACACGAAGAGCCAGAAGGAGAGGGAGTTGAGGAAGGGGAAGGCGACATCTCGGGCGCCGATCTGCAGCGGCAGGACAACGTTAATGAGGCCGAGCATGAGCGGCATGGCCACGAAGAAGATCATAATGACGCCGTGGCCCGTAAACACCTGCTGGAAATGCTGGGGCGGCAGGTAGCCCCCGCCGCCGGCCGCGAGCGCCTGCTGGAGCCGCATCATAATAGCATCGATGCCGCCCCGTACGAGCATGACGAGTGCCACGACGATGTACATGACCCCGATCTTCTTCGCGTCGAGCGAGGTGAGCCACTCATTCCAGAGCCAGCTCCATTTCCTAAAGTAGGTGAGGGCGCCGAGCACAGCGAGGGTGCCGATGACGATGAAGATCTGCGCCCCAAGCACGATGGGTCCCTGTTCGACAGCGGCGATGGTGAGGCGGCCAAACATACGCTACGGGCGCATCGGCATTACGGGCGCGCCGCTTGCAGGCGGAGTCATAAACCGCATGACGATTTCAGCATATAAACGCGAGTTGGTCACGCGGAAAACGGTGGCGGGGTTGTGCACGCTCGGCTGCGCAAGCTGCGTGTATGCCGCAAAGGAAAGCGTGTTCGGCGAACGTTGTGCTTGCGAGACCCATGCGGCAAAGTCGTTTGTGGTCATTGAGCGGACAGGGAAGTGCATGCTCGAAAACCCCGCTCCGCTTAGGTTCGACGAGAATCCTTCGTACGTGCCGGTTGCATCAGCCATGAGGTGTAGCTGGGTGATCATACCCGGCATAGTCATTTCCTGACCGCCGAGCTGCGGAATCCAGAAGGCGTTCATGGGCGCATCGCTCGTGAGCTTGAAGGCGATCGGCGTCTGCTCCGGGATCGCGAGATAGTTCATCGTCGCGATGCCTTGCGCGGGGTATATGAAAAGCCATTTCCAATCGAGCGACACGACCTCGACGGTAAGCGGCGACATAGGTGAATCAATAGGTCGGAAGGGGTCGAGCGCGTGTGCGCTCTGCCACGCGACGACTGCAAGCGCGGCGACCACGATCATGGGTACCGCCCACCAGATACCCTCCTCGATGCGGTTGTGTTCCCAGCTCGGGCGGTACTGTGCCCGCGTATTGCTTGCTCGGTAGTGCCAGGCGATACCGAAGGTGAGCGCAAAAACCGGCACCACCACGATAAGCATAAGGAGCGCCGCCTTGATCATGAGCGCCTGTTCGCGCTTCGCGATAACGCCTTGCGGATCGAGCAGGCCGACGGCATGCCCATGGGTAAGGGAAAGGGCAATAGCGGTGATAGCTGCCGCTAGGATGAGCACGGAAGGGAAGACGTACTTTGGATTCACGCTTCGCTCATTATCAGTCGCGCGGAGCAAAATGCAATGAATCGCTGAGAGATACGGGGGAAAAGGAGGGGGGTGGACATCCACGGATGTCCACCCTTTTAGTCGCGGAAAGGCTTGTATTTAGATTCTAGTTCGTCCCGAATCCATTGGGGGCCAGAATGGTAATTGTGGCGGTAGATGTCGATCTCGTTGTGCAGCTGGTCGGTGGCTTGTTCGTGGGGTCTGGGCCTATCGTCCACGCGGACCAATGCACTTAGAATGCAGACAACGAGGACGAGCTCAATTACGCCGTACCAAATAAGGCCATCTACGAGCAGGTTCCACAGAGCAGCACCGGTCATCGCACAGCTCTCCTTGGAAAGTTCGGAAGCCTCGGAAGTTTCGAACACGCAAGCATGCTACCCTGAATAAGTATACACCCATGAACAATGCACGTCTCTTGTTTTTCGCCGCAGCCTCGCTTTCACTCTATGTTCCGATCAGTCGCGGCCGGCCAAAGCGCTTGTGCGGTATGCCGATAGATCGACGCATCCCGTTTTTGCCGATATTCGTCATTCCCTATCTCTCGCTGTTTTTCTTTCTCCCAGCCGCGATCATCCTTCTCTACCCGACGCCCTTTGCGGGGTCGTTTCTTGTCGCGCTCGGCATTGTCGGCCTGCTCTATGCCACAATGAGTCCTTTCGTGGGGTGCGGTGCTCGACGCGCGGACGCGCACGGGCCGGGGATATTGCGGGCTCTCGTGCGGTTTGTATACCGGATCGACGGAGAGTACAACAACGACGTCTTTCCGAGTACTCACGTGTACGTTTCGACCATTTGCGGATACTATCTCGCGCGCGCATACCCGCCGTACGCGCTCCTGTCTTGGGCCGCTGCGGTCTGCATTGCCGCCTCGACGGTGTTCATCAAGCAGCATAATCTCATGGATATCGCGGGCGGGCTCGTCTGGGCAGCGACAGCGATTCTCGTCGCACAGAGCGTGCTCTCGCTCCTTGTCTAGAACTCATTTCAATGATAATGGCGACGAAAACGGCAAAAATCCGTCGGGAGGCTCAATGAGGCCTGAGGTACGGGGAAACGGACGAAGCCGAGCCGCAGCAGGATTTTTGCCGTTTTCGTCGCCAAACTGCGAGTTCTTTCATAAAAAGTGGTTATTATTGAAATGAGTTCTAGGGTAAGTAGCAAATCATCCAGAAATACGCTACAAATAGGGAACCAGGGCCCTTAGCTCATCTGGTAGAGCGCATCCATGGCATGGATGAGGTGAGGAGTTCGAGTCTCCTAGGGTCCACTCTAGTAGACAAGGGAGACAAAATTGCCTCTTTTGCCTTGAAAATAAAGGATATTTCCGGAGTTCCAAATTTTTCTCCATCGAAGGTCAAACCTGAGGGGAATTGGAACCACTGAAGCTGTGTTTGCGTTTTAATCCCTACCTTTTTCCACGTGTCGCTCGGGCACTGAAGATACTCTGTGGAGAATGCCACCGCCTCGTCAGGAGAACCGACGGAGCGATTGAGTAGGGCAAGCGTAGAGCATGCCTCGACCTCTGCCTTCTCGGTGATTGCGAGCTGCTCTTGCAGTACAGCATCGCTAATAACGCCCTTTAGGTTTTTCTGCACGAGCGCGGTGCGTCGCTCAGCCAGTTCGCTCACTTGCGCTTCTAGCTTCGTAATCTTTTGCCGCTCCTTTGCCGTTACTTCTCCGAATTGGAGCGAAAAGGGCAGAACGCGCTCTCGCAGTTGCGCATGTAAGCACAGCCCTCGCCTCGCGGCGGGGGCTGTGCGAGCATTCTTTTCGCGTGTCGGGCCGCCGGGAATTGAACCCGGTCTACACGCACCCGAAGCGTGCGTACTACCGTCATACTCCGGCCCGGTGCGCTCTATAGGATTCGAACCTATGACCTTACGCGTGTGAAGCGTACGCTCTAACCAACTGAGCTAAGAGCGCGAACACCCCCACGATACCAAATATGGGCTGAAAACGCACTCCCACCGAACAAAAGCCCGCACAAGGCAGACATTTGTTCGGTAGTCGGGCCGCCGGGAATTGAACCCGGTCTACATCCACCCCATGGACGCGTACTACCGGTATACTACGGCCCGAATGCAGAAAGGGTAACACACGGCGTACTGTGTGCTACTCGAACGGAGTGGCGGACCGTACCGATACGGCTCGAATCGCCCCAAGATTGCACGTCCTTACTATACTGCACCGGCTGATTCTGTGCTAAAATCGCCGTTACGAGGGCCCATAGCTCAGTTGGTAGAGCGCGTCATTCGCATTGACGAGGTCAGGAGTTCGACTCTCCTTGGGTCCACTGGAAGCAGTGAAGCGCTTCCCAAGCGCCATAGGCTATGACAACTCGGAAATTCCAGCGTACCAAAGAAGACTTCGCTTGCGAACAGTGCGGGTCCTTTGTGCGCGGGAGCGGCTACACGAACCACTGTCCGCAGTGTTTGTGGAGCAAGCATGTTGATGTGAATCCCGGCGATCGTCAGGCGGCATGTCGGGGACTCATGGAACCGATGAGCGTTGAGTATAAGAGCGGAGAGTACATCATGCTCCATCGCTGCGTCTCGTGCGGCGTTGAGAAACGGAACAGGGCGGCGCAGAATGATGGATTCGACGCGATGCTTAAACTCTCATGCCGCGCGGCCAAGCGAGCAGGCGTTTCGCTTAAGGCGGGTTAGCTGCTTACCACCTAACTTTCTGCCCTGTATACTCGGGCACGTATCGGTTCCGGTAACGGACGGTGAGAGGGCGAAGACGTTTTATACGGCCACGCTTGGACCATTAGGATACGTGCTACAGCGCGACTACTCGCCGGCTTTTTATCAGATGTTAATTACCTGCGTAAGTGTTGCTTGGAAGATTCGGGGACAGCGGACTGCGTCGCAGCCACATACTAACGAGGTACACTCCGGGCACGGCGAATACGACGCTTACGACCGCGATATAGTGGAGAAAAAAGTCGTGGAGATAGACGCCCAGAAGAATGCCAAGCGCAATCATGGAGAGCTTGAGCAAAGCGTACTGCCACCAGCGCAGGGTGAGGGGAGCAAAGAGTCTCATATGCGATTCAGCATACCACCGTCACTGCCGGTTTTGACGCCGCTATGCACGGCGCTATTGCGCTCATTGACGGTGCAAGAAGTGTACGCGCCGGTGTCGGAGCCGGGCACGCTGCGCCTGGTACTGCGCGCGCAAGCGCCGTTCGAGGACGGCCGCTTTTTGAGAGGCGCGCCAACCGAGCGCGCTCAGTCCGACGTTGAGCAGGAACACGCTCATGAACACCGGAATGAAATCAATCGCCGCGATGCGCGGTGCGACGATAAAGAAGGCCGGGAGGAAGCTCGCCATGCCGACGACGACATCGAGCACGCGGTTGACAGGCGTCTCTTGGATCTTTGCGAGCGCCTCCCACATCTCGTAGGCCACGAGCGCAATAATGGTGGTTACGGTGGCGGAGAGGGCGCCAAACCGGAGAAAGTAGAGGCCTAAGCCAATGGATGCCCCCGAGAGGAGATGCACCGCGCTCCAGAGGTCAAACCACTCGCCTTCGCGCCAGATATCCGTGCGCTTGAAGATGAAAGGGTTCCTGCGCTTGAGCATGATGACCTTTAATATACGGCAAGGAGGGGTGTGTTTCCATCCTTTTTCTGACGCCTTCATCTATTATTTAGGAGGGAAGGGGAACTATGGTGCCAGTTTGTTGGTTTATCATCTACAAGTAAGTAAAGTAAGTACGTACGTGCGTACAGAACCACTAACCTCATGCATATGACTCGCCAACGATATGTACTTCTTTCGGTCGCGGCCGCGCTCGCGGTCGCGGGTGTCACCGTAGCGCAAGTCGGATCGGCCCAAACGACCGGTCCGCTCTCGTGTACAACGAACACACCAACCGTGAGCGTCAATCAGACCGCGGTTTTTACCGCTACAGGAGGAAACGGCGCGTATACCTGGTCGGGCGACAACCTCAATGTGTCTAACCCGGTAGGCGCTCAATTTTCCGCAAGCTATCCGGCTACGGGCACTTACATCATCCACGTCATGAGCGGCGGTCAACTCGCCGGATGTGCGCTTATAGTTGTATCGAACTCGGCCACGAGCACTGGACTCGTCTGCACGCCTGCGAATCAAACCGTTGCGCTCGGGAATACGGCGAGTGTTTCTGCTTCGGGCGGCACGGGAGCGTATACCTGGTCGGCGCCCGGGCTCACTATCAATAACCCGTATGGCACGGGTTTCAATGCGAACTTTGCGACGGCGGGAGTGAAGACGATCAATGTCACCAGCGGAAATGCGACCGCATCCTGCGTCGTCAACGTCGCGGCGGGCGGGGGAACGTCCGTGACGCCAGGTCTCCCAAATACCGGCGGAGGCTACGGTCGCTGGGGCTCGTAGCGCGCAATCATGCGCGCACCGATGCCTAAACCGATCTCCTGGCAGGCCGCTCTGTTGCTGCCGTTTCTCGCGGGCCTGTCGGGCATGGCCCTTTCGCTTGCACTGCGTTCTGATGTACAGGCGGCGCCCACGCAGCCTGCCCGTGATGGCAGCGGAGTCTCGGTGCTGACCCCTACGGAACCCGACCGGCTCATTATTCCGGAGATCGGAATGGATGCGCACGTACAGAGCGTGGGGCTGTCGTGGACCGGCAATGGCAATCTTGGCGTCCCGACCAACTTCACTGATGTTGCGTGGTATAACCGAGGATCGTTTCCCGGCGCGCCAGGAACCGCCGTCATTGACGGGCACCTCGATGGCCGTTACGTTCCGGAGGCCGTATTTTACCGGCTCAGCGAGCTTAAGCCGGGCGATCCGGTGTACGTGAAAGAACGCAATGGACAAGTGGTCTCTTTCGTGGTGACCGGCAGCGAACGGTTCCCCTACGATGCGCCGGACACGACCGCTGTCTTCACGACTGCCGGGAAGGGGAGCTATCTCAACCTCATCACCTGTGCGGGCGATTGGATTTCGAGCGCAAAGGAGTACGACCAGCGGGTGGTCGTTTTCACAAGACGAGCTTCTTGACCGATGTCGAGATTGCGTAGCGGGACGCGCTCATGGACAGGCGCGCGGCGCGCGCGTATCGGTACAGCTCAATGAGCGCCACGCCGATCGGCACCAAGAGGAGCGCGGCCGGGACGCGCAAATCGGGATGCAGTCCGGAAAGCGCTGGTACCTGGGACGAAAGATAGGGGAGGTACGCGAGCGTGGAGGCAGTGACCACGAGTACGGGCACGTATGCGCGTCGCGGCACGAAGAACGCAAATAGGGTGGAAATGAAATCGGCGAGGTAGAAGTAACGCTCATGCATGCGTGGCAGGAAGTAAGGAAGGAGGAGGACTGCAGCGAACGATAGCACGAGCAGCGCGCGCGGCGTAAGCGCTCGGAGACGCCAGACAAGGACCATGATGCCAAACGCGATTACGCCCGCCACGATGATGCCGAGCCAGAACAGCATGCTTGTAGTCTGGGCCGATAGCCGAAGCGGTTGCGCGAAGGCGAAGATGCTCTGAGCCGAAACGGAGAGGTAGGGGTATTGCCCCATTTCTTTCAGGTAGATGAGGAGCCAGTACCGCAGGTTGCCGCTCCCAAGCCAGGCGGGGAGCACCGAGAGGATAAATACCGCCGGCGGTACGAATACATACCAGCGAGTCTGGCGCCAGCGGAGCAAGTAGCCGACCAGCATAGGTGCAAAAAAGATCGCCTGTATCTTCACGGATAGGGCGACCCCGAACGCACACGCGGCCCAAAAGGGCGCTCCAGCAAGCAGAGCCCATAGGCTAAAGAGTACGCCGGAGGTGTAAAGAGCGTCGGATTGGCCCCAGAGTGTGCTGTTCATTATGACGGTCGGCAAGATAAAGAGTACGGTCGCTGCAAACATGCGCCCCCCTTTGCGCCTCGAGCGCCGGCACGTATCGGAGAATGCGGTATGCGACGAATGCGTTAGCCGCGTCAAAAAGCACCGAGAGGGTCTTGACGCTATAGAGGCTCGATGAACCGATATAAGTGAGTACCTTGAGGAGATAGAGATAGAGCGGTGCGTAGTTCGCGAAAGGATGGGCGAATGCCGTAAGTCCCGGGTTCGCGGCGAGATCGGTGTACCACACTTTAATGAAATACGTGTAATCACTGGTAATGACCGGGTAGGCGAGAAAGCGAATGCCGAGCGCAATCGCTATGAGCACACTGCTCGCAAGATACCAGCGCCACGCCCCGGATGCCGGTTCGGGAGTCGCTGCTACGGGGTGCGCCTCTGGTGCGTCAGCTACATATGGCATGACGAATCGCGTGAACAAAGCCATTCTCTCGTGTTTCGCATGGAATGCACATGAACGCGTCATGCGCGCGGCAGTTCAGGGGAAATTTAGCCGCTCCCCGGTACCGTTTCCGTGCTATGCGCGCCGTCACTCTCTCCGTCTTCTTTCCGGTTTATAATGAGCGGGAAAATTTGTGGGACACTGTTGATCGTACTATTGCGACGCTCGATGAGTCGCCCTTTGTGAGCGAATACGAGATCATCCTGGTCGACGACGGCTCCACCGACGGGAGCGGCACGCTCGCGGAGCTTATCGCGCGTAACCGGCCGAGTATTCGCGTCATCCACCACGAGGAGAATCGCGGATATGGCCTACTTGGATCCGTACGATAGATACGGTTACCTTGCGTAAGCAAAGACACGAGCGGAAACGTTCTCTCCCAAAAATCAGAGCAGATCTATGCGCTATAACGGGGAAGTGATTCGGAAAGGAAAAGGGAGGACGAGAAAGGAAAAAGGGGCAGGCGCGGGGGGTCCGCGCCTGTGTTCCTGAATTGTGAGTACCTTCAGTCTGCTGAAGAGCGTAGTGGTGCTTGTTCGTGCCGGACGATGATTTCATGCCCGTCAAGGCGCTGTTGCATCTCGGAGGGCAGGAGGGGTCTCGTTTCTGCTGTCTTGAGCCGCTCTAGAAAATCCTGGATCCGCATTTGCCACGCGGTTCGTTCTTCGGTCATGTGATTCTCCTTTTCCTGGCCCGCACTCATTATACCATGTCGGTTACGAGTTCTTTGTGGCAACGGCAGTGGTGTCGGGACGAATCACGATGATCTTGCGTTTCCAGCCCCGCAGGAAGTTCTGGAGCGAGGTGCTCTGCGTACCCTTGGTCGTCGCCGGGTCGTTGTAGTACACGACGTTATCATTGATGCCATTCACCACAATAAGGTGGGGGATCGCGCTCGCCGGATTGAACTGGTAGTGCACCGAGAGGATGACGGGGCCCGAGCCGAGGAGGCTCTCGAATCGCGCAAGCGCGGTCTGCTGCGGAAGTCCGTCGAGGTCGTAGTACCGGCCGCGGAGGCCGTAGGCATGCGAGAGGTTAATGAGGCCTTGGTAGATCCAGCCGGCATTGTAGTCGTACGCTCCGGCGGCGATGCCTTTGTGCAGCATTTCGTTCACCGTCGCGGCGTCCGGATGATAGTAATCGATAATCATGGTGAGGTCGGTAATGCCGCAGCCGACCTTTTCCCAATACGGCGAAGAGATGTCGGTGAATTGCGAGAAAAACGGCACGACGGGAACCGCGTTTACGGTGGCCATACGTACGGTGGTCTGCTGCGTCTCCTGCTTCTTGCCGAGCTTCATTGCTGCTATGGGTTCTATCGGGGCGCGCGCGAGCGCTATCGCGGGGGTCGCCGCAGTACCGGAAGCCGTCATCGGGCCATGTAACGCGCGCGGCGAAACGAGAAATAGCAGAATGCTCGCCGCAAGTATGAATTTCAAATACGGAAACACCGGCCCATCATTTCAGAGCCAGTTCATTTTCGCAAGCACGGATCTTCACCCGTTTGTCAAAAGTCGTGTGAGTGGGCCTATGGAACGACTGATACGGGAGTCCCGAGCGGAGTCCACTCGTAAAGCATCTTTGACGCATCAATGGGCAGATTAACGCAACCATGCGACCATTTTTCGCCGAAGTGATTGTGCCAGTACGCGCCATGAATTGCGGCGCCCTCGGTGGTGAAATAGAGGTCCCACGGGACGCCGGGCAGGTCGTAGTACTGCGAGCTTACGCTGGGTATGGGACCCTGCATGTAGCTGTCCGGCATCTTCCGGAACACGCGGAATTGGCCGAGCGGCGTAGGCGTCCCGTTTAGACCCGTCGATATAGACGTCTGCATGAAAAGCGCGGTGCCGTCATACGCATAGAGCATTTGCTTGGATGTACTCACGACTATGCGCTTGGTGGTGGTTGCTTCCGCTGCCGCGCTCGGAGCATCGGCAATGAGTCCTCGATCACGGAAGGGGTGGACATATTGTGCAGCAACGTACCACGGGCCCGCGATGCGCATGGGGTAGTGGATCTCACCATCAAAACCGACCTGGTACCACGTCTGGCTGTTCGGGGTGGTGGTACTGCCAGTGATTTTAAGCACGACCCCGTCCCGCAACTGCCGAATGACTGGATACGACATGCCAGGTCCAGAACGCAGGCTGAGGCACGGTGCGCCTTCGAAGTATGGGCCGCAGCTGCCCGTCACTTCGAAGTAGAGCGACGAGGCGGACGCGGTGCCTGCGGGCGCGGCATCGCTCGCCGCGGGAACGTCGGCCCGTTGGGACGATCCGGGCGCGTCACGAGGTCCTCGCGGAGACGGGCGTCCCAGTTCCGGCACACGTACAAAAAGCGGAACTAAAACGAACGCGAGTATGCCGCATACGGCGACGCCGATATCGAGCCAAAGCGCGAGTCTAGAAATGGGGTGCGGGATAGGCATGGAAGGGACGCGCATGAGGTGTTAACCTGTGCGGCCGTACGGTTGGTACGCTAGGGCTGAGACGCGCGGCACTCATTAAGAGTAATACATTGCCAAGACAAAGAACGTTTCGGCGCGTGGTATAGCCCGGAATACTGAGTGTTCAGATGAGCGCGCACAATAGTAATAAGTAGAGGGCCTGTTCGCGCGTGTCCTCGGTATATTCCGGGTGAGAAAACCAGCATAGTTCAGAGATAGAACGGTATTCCGAACGCAAGGACTGTCCGTCGCAGCGAAGCAACGAGCGTTCATCTCGCAGCGCGCCCCGTTCCTAGATGAGTGCGCGCAATATCGGCACCTGGCCGAGAAAGGAGTGCCGCAGGTAGCGTGCGAGACCGAAATCTTGTGCCGCGGGCCACATCGCAAAAAGGACGAAGGCACTCGCGTAAATAAGGTGATTCTCAATGACGTACCCGTGCGGCACGATTGGAAACGCGTAGTGCGGGAAGTAATAGAGGATCATTAAAAGCGCGCCGGCCCAAGAAGCGATGCGTACGCCAACACCAAAAAGAAGGGCAGCGCCGATGAGCGTAATGCCCCAGGCGTTGAGCGGATTCACCCACCAGCGGTTCATAGGCAAGGCAAACCAGGCGTAAAAATGCGGGAAGGTCTTTGCGCTCAAAAGAAAGCCGCTTGCGCTCCAGCCGGGCGTGGTTACGGCCTGCAGCCCGTCAATGAGCATGTACCAGCCGAGGGAAAGCCGCAGCACGGTTGCTGCTACGACTATGCGCGTTGATTGTGTCATGACATGAAGAAACAGTTATGGATACGCCCTCATTATGCGCGCGTCCATCTAAAAAGATAGCGATAGCGGTGGATAGGCTGTCAGTCAGAGTCCCTCGGTTGACGGTGCTTTGCGCGGAAGAACCGACTGCCTCCTATGGTGAGGATCGCAAATACGATAACGATAAGGTACATCGCGACGAGCGATTTGCCGCTGAGAAAAGATATTCCCGTCACGGCACCCCAAATGAACGCCCAATATAGCGCATCACCGAGAAAGATGAGCGTAAACACTTCTGAAAAGGGCGCATCGAGCCACGAAAACAGGAATGCGTTCACATAGGGGTACATGACGAACCCGCTCGAAACGAGCACGAGGCGCAACCCGCGCTCGCCGATACGGCGATCAAGACGTGCGACAGCGCGCTCTACCGACTGCACCACGCGCCACGAATGCAAACGGCGTCGCGTAGCGCGCCCAAGCCAGAACCCGGCCATAATGTCGAACGACGTTGCAGCCGCCCAGATAAGGTTAATGACAACAGGGCTCGTACCAGAGCGCAATGCCTGCACGAGCGTTGCGGCGAGGGTGACCGCTTCTTGGATGAAGAGCGCAGGGAGAAGGTACAGCCATGCAGTGCTCATGGTGCGCTAACAATACCATTCCATCCGAACGCGGATTCTTTCCGCTAGAGTCGCCCGCCGAAGCTTCACAGCGGTTTCGTCATACGAGCTTCGCTTTTGCATGCGGTGGGGTAATGCGCTGCGTCCTTTTCATGCGGCGGAGGTATACTGTATCCATGGACAATAGGACTCGACGAGGTGCTGCGCTCACGCAGGTATTGATTGTTGCGGCTGTACTGATCCTCGCGCTGATCTTTTTCGGCCCTGGATCGTGGTCGTCTCGCCCCGCTACGAGCGCGAGAACGCCCGAAAACGCGCCAACCGCGCAGGTGCAGGCATCAACGTCAAGCACGGTCTCGCAAGCCGTGCAGCTGAGCCAGTGGCTTGCAAAAGAGTACGCACCGCAAAACCATTAAGGGGTGACGCGGGATCTCTTACTGTCCGGCATACTCAATATCTGTTGTCGCGGCCAAAAAGGACGGATGCGGTGATGGCAAGAGCGTGCACTGTGGGCAGCTGAGCTGCCGGCGTTTCCGTCGGGTGTATTGGGTCCGCAATTGCCCCATACAACGAAAACGGTTCGAGCTCTAGCATTCACTCCTCGGCATAGCACGATTGCTCGTCTTTGGGGGTGAGGTGCTCCGCGCCGCCTCGTGTTGTTCGTGCTGCAAAATATCTGGCAGTTCCGCGCGCTCGTTTTTTAATTCGTAAAGATAAAGAATAGCGCTGATTCTTCGTGCTAGGAAAGGTTGGAACGGCGCATGCGGTATCGCTCGGTGAGCAAGATCGCCACGGCGATGCCGATTGCGATCGGCCAACGCCATACTCCGAGCCATGATTCGGTTGCGATGCCGAACAGGTAGGAAAGGCCGAATAGCCCCGTCGTCCATATAAGCGTCGCAAAAACGGCCGATTCGAAGAATTCTTTGAAAGGCATGCGAAAGAAGCCGCACGCCAGATAGGTCGGCAGCCGAAGCCCGGGCACGAAGCGAGTCGTGATGACCGCCTTGCGCAGGTTCCTCTGGAGCCGCTCGCGCATGGGCCGGAGCCGTTCATGGTGCACAAAGCGAGCGATTCGGGGATGCGTTCGGCCGAGCGCGCCGAGCCAGTACAATCCGCTATCACCGAGCACAATGCCGGCGTAGAGCGCGATGAGCGCGATGCCGATCGAGACGGTGCCCTGTGATGCGAAAATGCCCACCAAGATAGTCGTGGGATCTTCGAGAATGAGCGTCCCGAGAATGATCGCAAACGGAAAAACATACACGCGCGAGAGCGTGTCCGCGAGAATCAAATGGACCCACAGGGTCGGGTTGTACCAAGCCACAGAATTATGACGAGTGCGCCGCCGGGAATGTTTCAAACGGTAACACGGGGAAGCGCATAATTCTAGAAGGAAAACGGAAAGCGCTTTGTCAGGCCTATTGAGGCGCGGAGTACGAGGGAGCTCGGAAGCGATAGGTTTTTGCCGGAATTCTGGATAAAGGAAGTTCGAATCGGTTGCGCACAAAAGGAGAAGCCCGGCGGGAGCCAGAGCTTCCGCCGGGTCTATGACCTTTCCTCGTTTTGTTTTGGATCTTGGGCGGGTTTCCGGCTGCCAGCACAGCGCGGCTGCCCAATCGGGTTGCGCACATCATAGTGCTCTATGAGGACAACCGTATCACCCCGCACAGAGCACTGAACGTTTGGCGCACCACATACGTGGCACGTAGCCCGTACCGAGCCACCAATTACTGGGTACACAAGGACCTCCTTACTCCTCTACGGGTTCGCCGTCTGTAGTGAGTATGTGCTCATTTGCCTCAACGCGCTTAGCCCAGATTTCGGCAGCGCGTCTTTCCTGTTCGACTTCCTCCATTAGCCTTTTACAGGCTTTGGTTTGAGCAGCTCCTCTCGCCGCGTTGCGAGCAGCTATCGTTCCATTGCGATACGTACGCATAGAAGTCTCCTTCCTTGGGCCTGCGTAGTCCGATCGAGCGTGTTACTGTCGATGTCGTCGCCCTCTCTTCTATGAACCATCGTTGCCTATCCTTAATCGCTAGCGACTCTAACTAATGAAGATTATGAAGAAAATACAAAAACCAATATGACCGTATGCTGTACAACTAGTAGTGTCAAGTATGCTTGTCCTGAATTCAACCTACTTAAGCACCGCCGGGAGTGGTAATCAGAGGGCGCTCGTGTCCAGGAGCGGCGGGGAGTACTCCAGCTATTTACATTTTCACTTCACGGGTTTTTAATCCATCCAGTCGTGACAACCGAAGGGAAGGAGGTTCTTTGCCATGACACACCGTGTTTGTATCGCGCGTCTCCGCAAGTCGGCAGAATTCTTGCGGGCTCAAGGAGCAGTCCTTAACTGCGCAACCCTTGCCCGTAAGTGCGGGGTCGACCGTCGGTTTCTGAGCCGGTATCTCGCCGAGACGAACCCCGAGCTACGTCTGGAACTCGGCGTTATCCGCTCGCGCGGCACGGGTTGGTTCCGTGGTTTCTACCTGAGCGCTGCAAGTGAAATTCGAAAGGAGGGTAATCTGCCCTGCTACGCAACTTTGGCTGAAAAGCTCCGGTGGCCTCGCAAGAGGGTCATTCGGTATCTGCGCGAGCACGAGGAGCTTGCGGCGACTTTGCGGCTCCACACCGACGACGAGGCGCTTATGGTCAGCTCTGCGCGAATAATCCTCGCGCGCGGCGAACGTGTCACGAGACTTGGTCTCGCGGATGAAATGGATCGCAGTTATCAAACGGTGCTGCGAATTCTGAGGGCTCAGCCCAGGTGGGAAGAGGACCTTGGCGTCTGCAGGGCCGGGCGCGGTTCCGGCGTGTTCAAGCGCCTCCACCCGCACAGAGTGCAGTGAACAACTTTGAGGGCGGCTTCCATTTGGGGGCCGTCCTTTGCTAGTGGTGAGTGAAGGGCTCGCGGGCACGCGTTGCTTGCTCCTAAATATTAAATAAAACAGACAGCCGCCCGCCAGAACCTTCTCAAAAGGTCTTCGGCGAGGCGGCTGTGATTAGGACGAGGAGAGGATCAGGCCAACACGCGTTCGACCGCGGCGATCGAGCGTAGTTCGCTGACCGTCGTGCGGGCGCCCAGGTGCTTGCGCAACAGGCGTGCGAACCGCATGCTCACATTACGCACGGTTGCGCTCGAACAGGCGAGGACCTCGGTTCTCATCCGGAACCCCGTTCCCGAGGCGTACACCTCGAGCTCGAGCGGCGTATGAGAGTCGTGGGCGTCCTCCTGCAGACGTTGCAACGCCGAGCAGCGAACCTCGGATAGGTCATCCAGGTGGGCGCCGACCGTCATGGTCGAGCCGGTGCGCACTATACCCTCGGTCGAGAAAACGACGTAAGCGGTGGTCATCGCGTCTTCCTCCTTCTTTTGGAAAGGCCAACGAACTGGCCGCTCCCATAGTACAACTAAACAATACGCGTTGTCAATGTCACGTAGCTGAAATGCTCAAAGCGATTCCAAGCTATTGAACTTTATTCGTGTTCGGTCGACCGTTTTGCTCGACTGGCAATGTTTGGCCGTTAGCTCAAAGGGCGCAGCCAGTGTTACCGCTGGAAGCTGCTCTTGCTTTTTATGTTTGTTGGTTCAACAACCTCTCATAGAGGCACGAGAAGTATCCCTCACGGAACAAAGCTAAGAATCGTCCGTGTTCGACCATTGTCTCGAATGTGCACCCACCACCGCATACCATTCAGAATCCAAGGATGGCATGCAGTGAAAGGGAATCCGTTCCAAGGAGCTTAACCTTGTGTGGTTTCTGGGTAGATGGCAATTAACTGACGAATAATCATATCTTGCCAAGAGTTAATGAAAGCAGGTTTGAAATCAAACCAAACGCGCATAAAATCGTCACGATCAAGAGTACGAAGACCGCCTGTTTCAGGGTCTTGCAGGTAGATGTTTGAGTCATCGAGACCAACAACCACTGAATAATGGCCGTCGGCAACCTCGTCATCACTATAATCAGTGCGTCCTCGGGTGAACCAATTGACGATAACGGGCACGCCCTTTGTGAGCCATTTTTCTATGGACTCGTAGTTAGCATTATTTTCGATTTCAACCTTAAGCCCGTATGATTCAGCTGCGTTTTTAATGGAGGCGTCGTCAGTACCAAGTTCAGGGTCGCGTTTACAAGCGACCGCAACCTCTTCTTCTGTCTTTTCAATATTCCAATACGAAAGCACCATTTTT
>JAJYHK010000013.1 GCA_021784815.1 bacterium
GCCTATAGGCCGGCGCTCGTTTGCGGTGTTTAAAACCGGTTAAACAGCAGTATAGCGGCCGTCAGTCGTGCGTTTGAAATAGCGCGGATCGTTAAGGTTCACCAAAATCGTGTTGTCTTTAACGAAACGCGCCTGCTTCACACGCTGCACAATATCCTCGCGCTTAAGCGGGCCTTCCTTCTCAAGTACTTTGCGGATGACGTCGCGCACGACGCCTGGCGCGTAGCCCCACTCGGTGAGCGCATACAGGCCGCGGCCAACGAGCACGAAGCGAGGATCCTTGATAAGTTCGTTGTGGGTCGTCGCCACATGCGCCTTTTTGGAAAACACGGTCGAAATCGTCTTAGCAACTTCAGAGAAGTGCATCGGCTTGCCATGGCGCTTGATAGTAAGGTAGGCATAATCACGGATACCCTTCGTGCGGATGGCGGGCGCAGATGCGCGCCCCCACTCAGCAAGCGGGTTCTTACCGATGCGTTTCGAGATGGAGAGCCAGCGCTTCAGCACCTCTTCCCGTTTATAGGCATCGTTCACCTCACGCAACTCGTCGAGGAAGTGGTCGAGCAGTTCCCCCTCGGGGATCACCCGGTCATCCGGCAGTGCGGCATAGAGGTTCACGAGTGCGGCATGTATCTTCTTCGCGGTCTGCTGGTCGATATGCCAGCGCGCGACAAAATCGTCGGTCTCGCGTTCACGGAAAAAACCCGCATCGAGCACGAGCAAGAAACGGAGACGGTTACGCGCGCGTTCATCCTTGCCGAGGGCGGCGAGAAGCTCCTCTTCCGGTACGAGGCTACCCAGGCTCTCAATTGCCTTCGCAAGTTCCTCGAAAGCGCCGCACGCATCCTTGCACGCCTTGCTGTTCCGGATAGCCTCGAGACCGGCTGCTTCAATTTGCCGTACTCGTTCTCGGGTAATTCCCGAACGGTCACCGATCGCTTCGAGCGTCTCGCGGCGCACATTAGCGCCTAGGCCGAAGCGGCGAACGAGGATGCCTCGCGGGCGCTCGGGCGCAGCCGCCAACAGACGCTTTACGAGAGCGGTGTCATCGAACGATAAACGAATCGGCTTGGTGCCGTTGTCGGCGCGTTTCGTTTTCCTGGGCATAGTTTGTGGCATAGTTATAGCAAATACTTACAAAGACGTCAAATTGTGCCCTTGATCAGAGCCCGAGAACGATGAGATTGAGGATCTTCCCGGGCACGTAGACCGTCCGGACAGGGGCCTTCCCTGCAAAATGGCGAGCAATGGCGGGGATAGCGCGTGCGGTGTCAAGCGCCTGCATCTCTGTGGCATCGATCGGCAGCCGAACTTCCCCGCGGCGTTTGCCGTTAATCTGCACTACCACGGTCGTTTCCGCCTCGGTAAGGGCGGCTGGATCGTATTGCGGCCAGGGCGCCGCGTGTACCGAACCCGTCTCCCCAGCACAAGCCCAGAGTTCTTCGCACAGGTGCGGAGCAAAGGGCGCAAGTATGCGCACGAAGACCGACCATGAGACCGTATCGATAGTCCCTGCTTCTTCAATAGCATTTAAGAGGATCATGAGCTGGCTTACGGCGGTATTGAATTTGAACGCCTCGATATCCTCTCCGATTTTCTTTGTTGACTGGGCCAGAATGGGCTCAAGCCCGCGTGTGGGCGCATCGACCACGAGGTCTTGCGCAGCCCAGGCCCGGTCAATGAAACGCGCAGCCCCCGCTATCGACGCCGTACTCCATGCGGTGGTGTTGCCAAAGGGTCCCATGAACATTTCGTACACCCGAAACGCGTCGGCACCATACGTTGCCACTACGTCGTCTGGATTGATGACATTACCGAAGCGCTTGCTCATCTTCCGGCCGTCTTCCGCAAGGATGAACCCGAGAAACTCGAGCCGCGCAAATGGTTCGCGCGTACTCGCGATGCCAATATCGTAGAGGAATTTATGCCAGAAGCGCGCATAAATGAGGTGGCGTACGGCGTGGTCACCGCCCACATACACATCCACGGGCGCCCAGTACTCCTCTCGCGCCGAGCCCACGATCTGCTCGTCATTGTGAGGGTCCATGAAGCGCAGGTAGTACCAGGACGAGCCGGCCCACTGCGGCATCGTGTTCGTCTCGCGCTTTCCGGGCCCAGCACACTTCGGACAGGCCGTATTGACCCATTCGGCTATTGCGGCAAGCGGCGATTCACCCGTCCCAGTCGGTTCGTAGTGGGTGACCTCAGGGAGAGTAACCGGCAAATCTTCATACGGCACGGGCATCGCGCCGCATGCAGGGCAATGAATGATAGGGATCGGCTCACCCCAATACCGCTGGCGGCTAAACACCCAATCACGAATCTTGTATCGCGTCACCAGGCGGCCGCCGACCGACTCGGTCACTTTTTGCTTCGCCTCCTCGCTCCCCATTCCGGTAAACGCGCCGGAATGGACGAGCGTGCCCGTCCCTGTGTAGACGTCAGTGCCGGAGAGCATGCGGGTGACGAGGAATTTGATTTCCGCATGGCGCATGTTCCCGGCGCGAATCTCCGCAAGCGGCAGCCACACTACCTCGTGCTGCGCGGCTTCTTCAGCGGCAATGGGCGCGCGCGTATCGTCTACGAGCTCGAAAAGGAATGCTGCGCCGTGCGCGATGCGGTTCTCGTCCTTGTGCGCCGCAAAGAATTCGCTTACGGTCTCGCCGAGCGAACGGACGAGGCGGACATTGGTATAACCAGTCTCCTCGGCGATCTCCCGCAGCGCCGCATCGAGCGGGGACTCTCCCGTGTCAATACCGCCCGTAACGAAAGTCGTCCATGGCTGTGATTTCCACTTAAGCGCGAGATACGTGTCGTCCTTTGGATTGCGCACTACAGCGAGAATCGTGGTGCGCTCGACGGTCCTTTTCCCCGCCTGAGGCGGATTACCATCGTCGATGATCTGCGGCGCGACGACCTGCACGACGGGCAGAGTATGCTTTTTGGCAAACGCGAAATCGCGCTCGTCGTGAGCGGGAACGCCCATGACGGCACCCGTGCCGTACCCGCCAAGGACGTAATCCGCAACATAGACCGGAATCGCCTCGCGTGTCGCGGGATTGATGGCCTTAACGCCCGCAAATTCGACGCCGGTCTTTTCTCTTCCCTCTGCGCTTCGTTCCATCTCCGTAGTTGCTGTGGCCGCCCGGACGTACGCGTCGATCTCGGCCGCGTTCTTCGCTTGGTGGATGAACTTCGCCACAAGCGGATGCTCCGGTGCGAGTACGAGGTAGGTCGCGCCAAAGAGCGTGTCGGGACGGGTCGTAAAGACCGCAACCGTGTCGGCAATCCCAGGACCCTGCAGTTCGAATGCAAGCTCGGCGCCCTCGGAACGTCCGATCCAGTTGCGTTGAGCCTCTTTAATATGCTCGGGCCAGTTAAGCTCGTCGAGGTCAGCTAGGAGCCGGTCGGCGTACTCGGTAATCTTGAGCACCCATTGCGAAAGACGTTTCTTCTCCACGGGCGTGCCGCACCGCTCGCACACGTTCCCGTCCAGATCTTCATTGGCGAGGCCGGTCATGCATGAGGGGCACCAGTTGATGGGCTCGTCGGACTGGTACGCGAGCTTGTGTTCGAAAAGCTTGAGAAAGATCCATTGCGTCCACTTGTAGTAAGCGGGATCGGTCGTGTTGATCTCGCGCGACCAATCGTAATCGAAACCGATACGCGCGAGCTGCTGCTTAAAATTCGCGATGTTCTTTTCCACCGCCGCGCGGGGGTGGACTTTATTCTTTATAGCGTAGTTCTCTGCGGGCAGCCCAAACGCGTCCCAACCCATCGGATGAAGCACCTCGTGGCCCCGCATGCGGCTATAGCGGGCGTAGATGTCGGTCGCGATGTACCCCTTCGGGTGACCCACATGAAGCCCTTCGCCGGACGGGTATGGGAACATGTCGAGCACGTATTTCTTCGGTTTCACCTCGTTTTCAGCCGTCTTGTAGAGCTGCTGTTCTTTCCAGCGCTTTTGCCACTTTTCCTCTATCTCCGCGTGATCGAAAGCTCGTTTTGCCATGGTATGCAGCTGAACCGACGAAGTTATCGCTCGTCACGAAAACGCTTCCAGCCCACTAAGAGGAGTGCCGCGAGGCCCGCCATAGCAATCAAAAGCCGTATCCAATTGCCGGCAGTTCCCCAATACGAGAGAGAGCCGATCACGAGCGCGAGCGCTCCGCCGTACGACAAGCCCGACGAAATGGCCGAAGACCCCAAAGGAAAGAGTCCGGTGATGACCGCGGTGATGCCCAGTGTAGCCATAAGCGCGAACGCTTCAAGCGCGCGACGATTTACCGCGTTCTGGTACGGCTGTTGGCATTTCGTGTAGAGATCGCAGTACCCCGCCGGCGCGTTGGCGCGTGCGCTCGCTGGCGCAGGCCCGGCAGGATTTATAATCCACGTCCCCCCTGCCGCATCACACGCCTTGGGCGACTGCGGGACAGCGCCGCCCTGCACGGGACAGTACGCGCTGTACTGCGGCACCGGGAGCGCGATAGCGCCGATTGAAAAGAAGCACACGTTAAGCACGATCGCGATTCCGAGCGCGAGTGCCCAGTGCAGTACGCGCGGCGGTCGCGCGGCGGCGTTTTCCATCGCTATAGTTATACCACGCACAGTAGGGACGTCGAGGGTTTGTTCGGACGCGTTTAGCCATGCAGGAAGACCACGACGTCGCCGTCCTGCACGACGTACTCTTTCCCCTCCGTGCGAAGCTTCCCGGCGTCACGGGCGGCACTCCAGCTTCCGGCGGTAAGCAGGTCATTGGTGCGGACCACCTCCGCGCGGATGAATTTATCGCGAAAATCGCTGTGAATAGCGGCTCCGGCTTCCGGAGCGGTACTGCCGCGCGTTATGGTCCATGCGCGCGATTCCGTCTCCCCGGTCGTAAAGAATGAAATGAGCCCGAGCGTTGCATATGCCCCGCGGATCAGTCCGGCGAGACCGTCCTCGTGCACGCCAAGCTCCTCGCGGAAGCTTGCGCGATCGTCATCGGCGACATCATTGAGCTCGCGCTCGGTCGCCGCATCGACAAAGACGTACTGCGACCCAAGGCTATCGACGAGCTCGTACGCCTTCTGGGCTCGTCCATCGGCAAGCTCATCAAGGTTGTGGCCGCCGCTCTTTCGGTTAAGCGCGTAGAGGATGGGCTTCATGGTAAGCAGATTGAGCGGTTTTACGAGTGAGCGCTCCTCCGCGGTAAGCGCAGCGTGCAAGGCAAGCTTCCCCGCCGTGAGCGCCTGCTGCACTTTAACAAGCGCTGTATCCTCCACTCCTGCCTCCTTGAGGCCTGCACGGATGTCTCGAGGCAGTCGTTCGCGACGGTGCGCTACCTGCTCGGCATCGGCAAGGGCCAGTTCCAGATTAACGGTCTCTATATCGCGCGCCGGGTCGACGTGTCCCTCGACGTGGTGCACATCGCCGTCCTCGAAAAAACGCACCACTTCGAGGATTGCGTCGGTCTCCCGAATATGCGAGAGGAACTGGTTGCCAAGCCCCTCTCCCTCCGCGGCACCCTTTACCAGGCCGGCAATGTCTACGAATTCAATCGCCGCAGGAATTATTTTTTTGCTTTGAGAAAGCGCCGCGAGCGCGTCAAGGCGCGCATCGGGCACTCCCACAATCCCGACGGACGGGTCAATGGTGCAGAACGGGTAGTTTTCTGCCGGAACACTCTGCTTCGTGACGGCATTAAACAGCGTCGATTTCCCCACATTCGGAAGCCCCACGATGCCTATTTTCAACATGTATAAAACCCTACCGAATGTAGCGCTAAAAAGAAAGTGTACGAACACGTGGATTTGGCATTGCGCTCAGGCTAGTTCATTGGGCGGTGTTCAGCAGCGCGCGCCAGAATGTCCTAGCGCGCCATTCGGCCAAGTTTAGCGACTTTCGCAAACCAGGCAGTTTTCTTGCGTTCGGACGCGCGCTCCGAAGGGCCGAAGATGGTCGATTTTGCTCGCACGCCGGCAAAGTCCAGTAGGCACTGCTCGAGCACGACGGTCGGCGGTCCGTACATGAGCCAGAGCATCCAGGGGGTACTGTTGGCGCTCGTGATAACGCGGCCCGTGCGTCCTTTCAAGAGTTTCTTCCAGGTGAGTCCGTGATCGGCATACTGGAATGCGAAATGCGGAAGCCATGCGCGGTCGAAAAGGCCTTTGAGCATCGCAGGCATCGAGCTCCACCAGGTGGGATACACGACAACAATATGGTCTGCCCAGCGCGCGTTCTCGCGGAAATCTTCGAGGTCAGGCTCGAGCTGCTGGATCGTTTTATAACCTTCGTGCAATATCGGATCGAAATGCATCTCGCCGATGTTCTGGCGGCGCACTTCGTGTCCTGCTGCTCTCGCCGCAGCCTCATAGGCGTTGGCGAGCGCACCAGACAGCGTCTCAGCATCGGTGTGGCCGAGCAGAATATAAATCTTCTTCGACTTCATCGCTTCATCATGATACACGAAGAGCTTGCCTGCGTAAGCCGCGGGAAGTGGAATACCTGTTGTTTAAAAATCGCCGTCCGCAGTTGCCTGGAAGCCAGGCGCTATTTCTGCATCAGCGCAGCAAGTTCATTGCGATACTTCTTCATCACCTCCATTGCCGCTTTCATTTCGCTTTCGCCGCCCTTCTTGCGCCGTTCAACTTCCTCGCCGATTTTCTTAAAGAGCTCCGGGTCCTTTTGAAGGAGGGCGAGCATTTGTTCGCGCTGCGCTTCCGGTACGTCCTTAAGCTTCCAATTCGCGAATTGTTTGAGCAGAAAACCTTGAATCGACATATTGGCCTAGTCTAGCACAATGACTCTTCCGGAGCTCACTCCTCCCCCTCGCTTTTCTCGGCGCATTCGGCGCAACGGCAACCAAACGACTTGATATGCTCGTCGAAGTACTCCTTTCCGTAATCGTACGTGAGCTCTTCGCCCGGTTTGATATTCTTGATCGCGCTAATGAAGACGCGACCTTTGGTTATATTCGGCTCGCAATTAGGCCGGCAGGAATGGTTGATATAGCCAGCAGGGTTCGATCGCGGCTTGCCGTCGATCGTTTTGTTTTTACTGACTTCAAACAAATATTTGCTTTTACTCGTGTACTCTTCTTCCTTAGAGACGGCGCGGCCGATATATTCAATGATGCGCCTCCCCTTTTTTATAGGCCCCGTCGCAAAAAGGCCCAGGCCCGCGCGCGAACGCTTGACGGCGAGACCGTTAGGGACGGGTACCTTGGGTGACAATTTTGTCGCTGAAGGAAGATTCGTTTTCTTTGCCATTGCGCGAGGTAGCATACCACGGCGGTCTTTTACAAAGTGCTATACTCACCGTATGTCTGATGTCGCTATCGTGCCCAATGCGGGGAAAGCGCTTGAAAGGACGGCTGCCGGCAGCCGCTATCTGCGTCTCCCGATTAAGACGCGTCTGATCATGCCGGGCGACGACCTTTATACGCTTCTCGACGAGTACGTAAAGCCGCATCTCGAGCAAAGTGATCTGCTCTTTGTGAGCGAAAAGATCGTCTGCATTACGCAAAACCGCATTATCCGTGCCGCTGACGTTACGACCTCTTGGCTCGCGCGGTTTCTTGCAAAACGCGTGCGCAACCACGTCGGTACGCCGCAGTTCCGCGGCTTTGGTCATGGCACAGCACCCGCCATGCAGCTCCTCATCGACGAAGCGGGCTACCCGCGAGTAATTTTTGCTGCGGTTGTAGCCGCACTCACGCGCTCGTTCGGCATCAAGGGGGCGTTTTACTATCTCGTCGGCAAGCAGGCGAAATCGATCGACTGCCCCATGTCGTTCACGCTCGAGCAGTTCAAGGACTACGCTAAACGCGCTCCCAAGGATCCTAATAACGTCGCACGCGCGCTTAAAGAGCGCTACGGCGTCGAAACGGTTATTGTCGACGCAAATTACCGCGGCGCGTTCTTCCTAGGGCGCTCCACCCGTGCAATTACAGACGCCTTCATTATTGATCTCCTTAAGGACAATCCGGCCGGTCAGGATAGCGAGATGACGCCGTTTCTCATTGTCCGGAAGGCATAAGTAACATCCAAATCAAACACGCAGCACCCGTCGTGCGCGGGCGCTGCGTGTTTGGCTAGCCCGGTTAATCGGCGTTCGCGGCGACCATGGCGGGCGAACTCGTTCCGTAGCGAACAATATTCGCGAGCGCAGCCTGGGTTTTCGGCAGGTTTGCCGGATTACTGAGATCGATGTGCCCAACGACGCGGATCGATACGTGACGACACAATCCGAGAATGAAGCTCGCATTGAGCTCCGATCCGCCGCTCAGGAAGTAATTCGCCGTTGTCGGAAAGAGAATATCGATACGGTCGGTGAATTTTCGATTCATCGTATCGGCAATGACGCGATAGCCAACGATCGGCTTCACGATCGAGTAGCCGCAGGTCTCGCTGGCCGCTGGCACGTCGGTCACCTCGATAATGGTACCGAACGGCAATTGGCTGCCCAGGTCCTGCGAGCGGGCGGCTACCACCTGCGGGTTCGAGTAGGCGCCCGAAGCTGTAACAAATGGAGACGCGTCCGTCTGAGCGGGTACGGCATTATAGGCCGTCATGCTTACCGTATAACCCGGACCATATAAAGGCGCCGGTGGGGTACTTGGAGGCTCTGTTTCGGATGCTGCGAGGTTAGTCGGCGCAACGCCAGAAAAAAGCGAAAGGCCCATAAGGGCTCCTAAGAAATACTTCATTGGATTAGCCGAATCAGCCAAGCAGCTGCTTCGTGTTTCCAGGGTAGCATATTGACAAATATTTGTCAATAAGTTGTAGTACAAGCTTTACTCACGCCGAGGAACATCCGTATGCGCCCCGCGGGGCTGCTGAGTCCGCTAGAGGAGGACAGTTGTCTGGTTTGAGGAAACCTCGGCAATGCCGCGGTCAGGTATATCGAAATGGTAGGTTTTGCCGTCCTCCGCGGCGACGCGTATCTGCCCCTCCCGTAGCTCAGAAACAAATGCTTCGTGTCCGGCGAGCACTTCAAAGACACCCTCTTTGCCCGGCAAGAGAACCGATGCCACTTCCCCGCTAAAGAGCGGTTCGTCTACGCGGGCAATGGTGAGGTGGAAGCTGCGCATTAGTTCACGTCGTCGATGGTGCCCTTCATATAGAAGGCGTCCTCGGGCTTGTCGTCGTGCTTGCCGTCGACGATCTCCGCGAAGCCGCGCACGGTTTCCTCGCGCGATACGTAGATACCCGGCCGCCCAGTGAATGGCTCGCCGACGAAAAACGGCTGCGAAAGGAAGCGTTCAAGCTTGCGCGCCCGAATCACCGAAAGGCGATCCTCTTCCGAAAGTTCATCCATACCGAGAATAGCAATTATGTCCTTGAGGTCCTTGTAACGCTGAAGCACTTGCTTGGTTTTGTTAGCGACGCGGTAGTGCTCTTCACCCACCACCTCCGGCATGAGTGCAGAAGAGGTCGATTCGAGTGGGTCGATGGCTGGATAGATGCCGAGCGAGGCGAGCTCGCGCGAAAGTACCACCGTGCCGTCGAGATGAGCAAATGTCGTCGCCGGCGCGGGGTCGGTAAGGTCGTCTGCCGGCACGTACACTGCCTGGACGGAAGTAATCGAGCCTTTTTTTGTCGAAGTAATACGCTCCTGGAGCTTGCCCATCTCTTCCGCGAGCGTTGGCTGATAACCCACGGCGCTCGGTACCCGGCCGAGCAGCGAAGACACCTCGGAGCCCGCCTGGATGAAGCGGAAAACGTTGTCCATAAAAAAAAGTACGTCCTTCCCGCCCTCGTCGCGGAAGTACTCCGCCTGCGTGAGTCCCGTGAGCGCCACGCGAGCGCGGGCGCCCGGGACCTCATTCATCTGTCCGAACACGAGCGCCGTTTTGGCGAGCACGCCGGACTCAGCCATTTCGTGGTACAGGTCGTTGCCTTCGCGCACGCGCTCGCCCACGCCCGCGAACACCGAGTACCCACCGTGTTCGCTTGCAATATTGCGGATGAGCTCCTGAATGATGACCGTCTTGCCGACACCAGCGCCACCGAAGAGCCCGACCTTGCCGCCCTTGAGAAACGGAATAATGAGGTCGATCGCCTTGATACCTGTCTCAAATACCTCCGCTTTCGTCGTTTGTTCGTCGAACGAGGGCGGGTCGCGGTGGATAGGCAGACGCTTTGCGCTTTTCGGAATGGCTTCCTTACCGTCGATCGTCTCGCCGAGGACGTTGAAAAGCCGGCCAAGCGCCACATCGCCTACTGGAACGCTAATCGGCGTACCGGTCGGCTTCGCGTCCTCGCCGCGTGCGAGTCCCGCGGTCTCCGAGAGCGCAATCGCACGGACCCGGTCGAGCCCGAGGTGTGAGGCGACCTCAAGCGTTATGCGCCCATGCTCGGCGCCGGGCTCGATGATGAGCGCTTCACCGATTGCCGGCCGGCTCTTTTCGAAATAGACGTCGACGATCGGCCCGATGATTTCCGTAATTTTCCCGCTCATATGTTTGATAGTACTAAAATTTGCCTCACGCTGCTAATGCCTCCCGACCGCCCACGATTTCCGAGACCTCGCGGGTAATCGCCGCCTGGCGGATCTTGTTGTATTCGTGTGTCAGATCTGCTGCAACTTCTTTCGATTTGTCGCTCGCGTTCTTCATGGCGACCATGCGCGCAGAATGCTCTGCCGCCTTGCTCTCGAGGAGCATGTGGTAGAGCGCAACCGCGGCGAGCCGCGGTGCAAGGATGCCGAGCACCTCCTCGCCCGCCGGCTCGACTGTGTAGGCCGGTACCGAATCGAGGGCGTGTAAATCGCTGTACTTGCCATGCTCAGGTGCGATGTCTTCCACGAGCTGTCGAAGTGCCGGCAGCGAAAACGGGAGCATGCGCCGTGCCGTTGGCACGTGCTCGAATGTGGAGCGAAAGTTGTTATACGCGACCATAACCGCATCGTAGCGCCCGGCGATAAACGCTTCAGCAAGGCTGACGGCGAGCTCATCCATGGCCGCACGATCGACATCATCGGCCTTGTTCTCGTAGGAACGCTCGATTTTATAGCCGCGCCGCGCGAAATACTCCTGCCCTTTCTTGCCGTAGGCATATACCGCTACTGCTTCTTTCGGATAGGGTGCGACCGCCTCCACCGCCACTTTAATGAGGCCGGAATTGAGAGCGCCCGCAAGGCCGCGATCGCTCGTGATGACGACAAGCGCTACCGCGCGCACCTGTTCGCGCTCCATTGAGAGCGGGTGCTTCGAGAGCTCGCTGCTCCCCGAAAGGCGAGTGAGAATCTGGAGTGCCGCCCGTGCATAGGGGCGGCCAGCGAGCGCCGCGAGTTGAGTCTTGCGCATTTTCACGGCCGACACGGCTTCCATCGCTCGCGTCACCTTATGCATGCGGTTCGTCGCCGCGATTTTATTTTTAATATTTTTAAGCGCCATAGGGTTTTATGGGAATGCTCTGTCCTGCGGGCGAAACGAGTCGCATAGGCTTTCGTGCCTAACGCACGCCAGTACGCGAAAGGAAGGCGTCGAGTTTCTCACGCAGCGCGCGCTCGGTTTCTTCGCGGATCTCCTTCGATTCCTTAATCGCAAGAAGTATGCCGCCGGCTTCGCGATCGAGAAATTCGCGCAGCCGCGCCTCCACTTCCGGAATCTGCTCGGGTCCAAACGCATCAAGATAACCATTGATCGCGGCAAAGATGACAGCCGATTCCATTTCAAACGGGAGCGGTTCTGACCTGCCCTGTGCGAGTACCGCGGTCATCCGCCGGCCTGCGTCGATGCGCCGCTTAGTTTCCGGATCGAGATCCGAGGAGAACTGCATGAATGCTTCAAGCTCGCGCAGCTGGGCAAGTTCGAGTTTGATTTTGCCCGACACTTTCTTCATGGCCTTCGTTTGCGCAGACGAACCGACGCGCGAAACCGAAATGCCGACGTTGATCGCCGGACGCTGTCCTTTATTGAAGAGGTCAGCCTCGAGGTAGATTTGTCCATCCGTGATCGAGATGACGTTCGTCGGAATGTATGCGGAAACGTCGCCTTCCTGCGTTTCAATGATCGGGAGCGCTGTGAGCGATCCGCCGCCCTTTTCCGGCGATAGCTTCGCCGCGCGTTCAAGGAGGCGCGAGTGCAGGTAGAAGATGTCGCCGGGGTACGCCTCGCGACCCGGCGGGCGGCGCAGGAGGAGCGACATCTGGCGATATGCGGTCGCATGCTTTGAGAGGTCGTCATACACGACGAGCGCGTCCTTACCCTGATCCATGAAGTACTCTCCGACTGCAGCGCCCGCAAACGGCGCAATGAACTGGAGCGGGGCGCTCACCGATGCGGGGGCCGTAACCACGACCGTATATTCCATCGCGCCCTTCTCGGCGAGCTCTGCAACGAGCTTGGCGGTTTTTGACTCTTTTTGTCCGACTGCTACGTAGATGCAGATAGGTCGCTTCTCCTTCGCCTCGCTCTTCTGATTTAGGATCGCGTCAATCGCAACGCTCGTTTTGCCGGTTCCGCGATCGCCGATGATGAGCTCGCGCTGGCCGCGCCCGATCGGAATCATAGAATCGATCGCCTTGAGGCCGGTATGGAGCGGTGTGTTGACCGAAGCGCGATCAATGACCCCATACGCGGGACGCTCGATCGGGTGCAGGTGGGTCGCGCCGGTCGGCCCTTTACCATCGACGGGTTCGCCGAGCGGATTCACGACGCGACCCAGAAGCGATTCGCCGACCGGAATCGAAAGTTGGCGCTTTGTACGCCGCACGAGCATGCCCTCGCGAACCTTTTCAGAGCCGCCGAGCACGACTACGCGCACGGCGTCTTCCTCAAGGTTGAGCACCAGCCCGTATACGGGAGCCGGGTCCCTAAGGGCATCCTCAAGCGAGCGAGCGAAGGTCTCATCGAAAAGCACCATCTCGCCCAGTACCGCGTTCGTGAGTCCGTCAATTTCAGCCACGCCGTCGCCGGTCGCGCGCACCGTGCCGACTTCCTCGATACCCACTGCTGGCTCCCATGCAGCAATCTCCTGCTCGATCCTGTCGATAATGCTCTCCATGTTTTACGCTGTACTTAGGAGTACGTCCGCCGTTCGCTCGTAGTAAATAAATTAAGAAATTTATTCATACCTACTTACGAAGTGGTGACCTTTTGATAAATCGCGACCAAAGCGCCCTTTCCCGAATGATCCACGAGCTTCCCGTGAACGCGTGCGCGCCAACCGCTAAGCAATTCGTGATTGACCTTGGCATGGGTAACGCATATCCCTGCTTGTGCGGCATGCGCCAGCGCATCTTTCGCCTCGTACTGATGCGCTACCTCGACGAGCGGCGCGAGGGCCGCACGACGTGCGCGGATACGCTCAAGCTCGCGACGAAACTTCGGCAGCAGCTTGAGCCGGCCGCTGCTTTTCAAGTGTTCGATGAGCTGCTCAAGCGCCCGTACCCCAGCGGCCGTATCGCCGTGTTCGGCGATCGCTTCCAATATGTCCGCGTAACGGCCGCTACTCATGGCGTTCTTTCATGAGCTTGCTCGCCGCAAGCAAAGCAAGGCGAGCAACGTCTTTCTCGCTCTCGCGGCGTACGCGCTCAGCGAGCTCCGCAGCCCGCAAATCGGCATCGGTGACGATCTGCGCAGAGCGTTCCTCCGCCTCGGCCAGCATCCTAGAGCGGTCCAGCGATGCTGCCGTACGCGCGGTCTTTACGATCTCCTCCGCCTCGGTCTCAGCCTCAACCACGCGTTTGGCAGCTGCTTCGTCCGCTCCGGCAAGCTTCTCCGCGGCGCGTTTAGCGTCTTCGACGCCTTGGGTGACAATGCTGCGGCGCTTTTCAAGCACTTGCATGACAGGTTTGTACAGGAAGTACCACAGCGCCACGAGGACGACGCCGAAGTTCACCGTCTGCGCGAGCAGGAGGCGCCAATCTACGCCGAATGCCGAAAAGAGAGCGTTCATGAAGATACTTGCAAGAGGTTGCTCGAGAGCAACCTCAAGCCCTGTTAAACGAACTTGATAATGAAAGAAACCACGAGCGCCAGAATGCCGAGCGCTTCGGTGAAGACGATCGCAAGAATCATGTTCGACACGATCTTGCCAGAAGCCTCGGGATTGCGCCCGATCGCCTGCATGGCGCCGCTGCCAATGAGGCCGATGCCAATCCCGGGGCCGATGACGCCCAGGCCCGCGGCGATCGCCATGCCGATGAGCTGTGCTGATTGAGTATCCATTTCAGAAGTTATGAACTAGTAACAGGGCCCGATCACGGAGCCGGACGAGACGCCGCTAATGCGCCTCGGCCGGATCCATGATCGCAAGCTTGATAAAGAAGAGCGTGAGCATGGCAAACACAAGCGCCTGAATGAACCCCACGAACATTTCAAAGCCCATAAGGGGCGCCGGCAAGAAATATGGTAAGAAGTAGCCGGCCACGAGCACCATCACCTCGCCTGCGAAGATGTTGCCGAATAAGCGAAACGAGAACGATATAAGTCGTCCCAGATTGCTGATGAATTCTATGAGCCCTACGAAGAATCCGGTCAGCGATTTTACATTAACATACTTGCTCGCGTGCTTGGAAAAGCCGAGCATCGCGATGCCGGTTATCTCGATCGTGAAGAACGAAATAAAAGCAAGCGCGAGAGTAAAGTTGAGGTCGGTCGTCGGTGTGCGCAGAAGCGGGGTGACGGATCCAAGGTGCAAAAACCCTATCGAATCAACTCCCGGGAAAAACTCGAGTTCGTTGACAAGCGCAATAAAGAGAAAAATGGTCGCGACTAGCGGGAAAAATCGCCGCGCAAGCTCTTCGCTCTCAAGGGTGTCGGCCATGTAGTCGAGCACGAACTCAATCACATACTCTATGCCGGCCTGTAGCTTCCCTGGCACAAGCTTGAGCGATCGGCTGAAAAAGAATGCCAAGCCAATGAGGAGCGTCATGACCCCCCAGGTCATGACGAGCGAGTTGGTTATAGGAAAACCCCAAAGAGTCCCCAGGGTTTGCGCTTTGAGTACGACGCTAATGCCCGATCCCATATCCGCATCTTAACAAACGCGGGCATAAAACAGAACTGGCGACGCGAACGCGTTATCCGACTCGGGCGTTCGGTCGACCAGCAAAGGACCGCGTTTTACGCTATACTGCACAGGTCGTTCGTATAGACGATTATCCTTTAATTCTGTCAACAGATACGTTATGGCACAAGCCAATTCAGCGCTCGCTAAGCCAAAGGAACTCTCGCCGGAACTCGAAGCCGTCGTCGGTAAAGGACCCATGCCCGGCACCGAGGTGGTCAAGAAAATCTGGGAGTATATCAAGGCGCACAATCTCCAAAACCCCGAAAATAAGCGCAACATCCTTTGCGATGAGAAGCTGAAAGCGGTGTTCGACAAGGACGAAATCACTATGTTCGAGATGGCGAAACTGCTCCAGAAGCACTACCACTAAATCCGCCGCTAGAAACGTACAAAAGAATCGTCACAATACTGCGGCGATTCTTTTGTGCTGCGGTACCAGTTGAGCAAATCTTTGTTGCAGCCGACACGCCGGACATGAGTGACATATTCACTGTATCGGCGTATATTTACTCGCAGGTGCACAACCACGGAGGAGGGCTATGTGTGCTACCAGTCGTCTCACATCGACGAGAGCAATGCCGCTCAAAATGAGGACGGCATGCGCGTTCAGAATGCTTGAGCAGCTCGCTGTGGCGAACTCGCACTTAGTGGGCGAAATCGGGCTGGCGGAGCTGAGAAAGATAGCCGTAGCACATTCGGTAGGCCTGTTCAGTCAGTCGGCTCTTCGTTGCCACCTTGAGACTAGTCGTCTTGATCTCGAGATGGCGCTTAGGAAAACCGCGAACGATGTGTTGCGTGCATCGTGGCGGGACACGCTTCGGGTCGCGCGGAACTTGTGGGGATCCGATGCGGTCGACCTTGCGCGGCGGCTACAATAGCGAATCGTCTAGGCGGGGTCGACACAGACCCCGCCTCTGCGATTCGCTCGAAAAAGTTTCAAGGAAAAGAAAGTTTTTCTGTTCGGCTTCGCGCGAGTACGCGTAGGCAGCGAGACCATTCTGCTCGCAGGCAAAAATGAAGGGGTTCAAGGGGAGGAAATTTTTGCCCGCTCGCTTAAATTTGAAAATGCGGCGACTCAAAAGAAAAGCGGCTGAATCGATCGTCGTGAGACAAGAGATTCAGCCGCCACTGGTGCCGACCAACGAAATCAAGGTCGAGTGACCAGCGTCCACCTGCGCCCCAGCTGAGGCCATTGGAGCACGTTCTTGATGTCGTTTATCGTTACACGCTCGATATCGTCTCCTATTTCCGCGATTTTTGACTGACAAACGTATAAGTTGTACTCTTTAGCAAGAGTTTCCAAGAGAGGAGCTGGCCATGTCTACCAGGATGATCTTTGGTACGCCCTACCCTGACTTCGTCAAGGAGGTTGAGGAAGCATTCTTCGCCGCCATGTCTAAGGGCTATGCAGGCGACAGCAGCGCAAAGCCGCAGGTGACGCATGCGGGCTGGAAGCGAGCTATCGTGCTACACGGACAGTTCAGTGTCATCGATGAGTGGAACGACGAGGGCGGACGTACCTTCATCAACTACATCAACTACCACTATGACGACCTGGCGCACGCACACAATCGGCGAGAGGAACCGCCCCTCGTCTGGGTGATGCGCTACGTCGGCCACTATGAGAAGTGGGCGATCCCGTTGCTCAAGGCGGCGCTTGCCGATCGCTACGAGGCCCGCGAGTTCTGTGGCGGCCGCGGCCCGAAGGAGTATGCCCCTAAGTACGAGAAGTGCGTACAAGAGATCGTCAAGGAGATCAACGCCTCGGGCGGTAGAAAAGATAGCTCGCCCTTCTGGGACGGTTGTGTCTACGGCGACTTCGACTTCTATGAAAACGACTATACCGGCGACTTCACCGACTTTCGCGGCGTGGAGCGCGTCCTCACAAAACACTTTCCCATTGCACCAGTGAGGTATGGTGGCAGCCACCGATTCTGGGGCGGCATGCTGATATAATCAGCACTCTCTGACCCCCAACGCGCCTGACAGCAACGTCAGGCGCTCTTTCTTTCCTTACGTAGCCACGGGTACTGATAGAGCGCGATCACCTTGCGGCCGCCGAACCGATACGGATGAATGCGCGGAGTGCCGAGCTTGGCGCGTACACGCGCGGTTGGAACCGCCAAAGGGCGGCTTGAAACAAGAAGATTACGACCGTGCTTACGAACAAAATCCATTACTGTGGACCGTACAGGATTCGAACCTGCGACCCCCACATTGCAAATGTGGTGCTCTACCAGCTGAGCTAACGGCCCATTATAGCTATTCTAGCATTTTTGCCCGATAATCTGAAGCCAGACCGTTTTACCCGACGGACTTGGGTTGCGCGAGTCCCACACCACCTGCAATCCCGCCTCGGTCATGAAAGTTTCGAGTTCGGCCATGGTGAAGTAACTAAAAAACCGCTCGTATTCGTACCCGTAGTCATTTTCTGCAGCAACTTCCTCTTCTGGCTTCCCTTCCCTGGCCTCCTTTACCGCCAAATACACGGATCCGCGATTATTCGCACATCTCGCCATCGCTTTGACCACGCCCGACGCATCTTTTCTGGGGATATGGAGCAACGACGCCTGAGCAAATACGCCATCATACGTTTGCGTAAGCGCGTCCAATTCGGTCATCGACAACTGATGGAAATCACCCTCGGGTGATTCGCGTCGCGCAATCTCAAGGAGCCCGCTTGAGATATCGATTCCGGTTACCCGGAATCGGCGTTTGAGCATATAGTGCGATTTGATACCACTCTCGCAGCCTACATCAAGGACATGACCTTCTTTGGGAAGCCGGAAAAGAAATTCTTTAGTCCCTGCAATCCGCCAATCGTCACTTTGGTGATCCTTGTACCAATCTTCGGCAATTCGGTCATAGGTCTTTGCGAGGTCGGTACTCATGCGCGCGCGAGCGTGACGAGGTGGTCAAGAAAATCAGGAAACTTCACTCCTACCGCGGCGAGCGACTTGGGCAACAGCGATTCTTCGGTGAGACCCACTGCCGCAGCACTGTTCGTCTCGAGGTAATACAGGCCGTGCGGCGAGAGGATAAAGTCGCTCCGCGAGTAATGGCGCTGCCCGAGCGCCGTATGCATTTCCCGGGCCGCGTTTTGAATCGCTGCGGTTTCCTCTCGCGAGAAGTGGGCGGGGCAAATTTCGCACGACTTCCCCGAATATTTCGCCTCGTATGAAAAGAAATCCTTTCCGGGCGGAACGATCTCAACGACGGGCAGCGCGTACAGCGCTTCGCCCCGCATGCCCTCCACGATGCCTGCGGTCGCTTCCCGACCACGGACAAGCTCTTCAACCAGTACGCCATCAGCGCCTTCTGCAAAGAGTTGTTCAATGGCCGCAAGCACCGCAGCATACCCACCCACAATCGATACGCCGACCGACGACCCCCACCCGACCGGCTTCACGACCACCGGCTGATGGAACGCGCGCACCGCTTCATACGCCGTTTCTACGGCTTTCTCCGCATTCTCCGCATAGCGAAACTCCGGCGTGAGGATTTTCGCTTGCTGCGCGAGAGCTTTTCCGAACACCTTATGGCTCGCCTGACGCGTCCCGAAGGCATCTGCCCCCGAATACGGAATCCCGTGCGCCTCGAGCATTTGCTGCACTTCTCCGCTTTCGCCGTATTCGCCATGGAGCGCGATAAGCGCGACGTCGATCTGCCGCAATGCCTTACTCGGGAGCACGGGACGTCCGCGGTCATGCCACTGGCCAGCCCTATCGATGTAAATGTCTCGCGCTACGTACCGATCTCCCCGCAGTCCTGCGAGCATTGCCGAACCGCTCTTGAGCGAGACCTCGTGCTCCTGACTCAAACCGCCCCTTAACACGCCGACAACGGTTTCCATGCAGGAAGTATAGCAAGCGGCGTGAACAGCCCGAATGCGTTGTGCAAAACAGCGCGGCGGCTTTTCGTTCGCCAATGCACTTAGCCGCGTGCACGGCCGCTGCGCGCCGATTCGACGCAACGGTTATGCCCGCAGCCTTTTGCTGCGCGCGGCACGGTGACGAGACAGCGAGAAACGGTGCGCCTCGGCGTTTGCGAGCACCGCGTCCGCTTCGGTGATCTTCCCTTGGCGGGCGCCGATGATCTCGCGCGGGCGATGACGCTCGTCTTTGGTGACCGCAACGACCGGAATCGTGATGGCCGCCGCCGCAAACACCGCTTCCGCAGCTTTTTTCTGCACCCGGCCGCCGTCCACGACAATTGCCGAGGGCAGCGGCCACTCCGGATGATTCAATCGTCGAGCAAGCACCTCGCGGAGCGAGGCGATGTCGTCGTTTTTCTGCACGCCGCGGATGGTGAACGTGCGGTACTCGCGTTTCGCAGGCGCACCACCCTCGAGCACCGTCATGACCCCGATCGCATTGGTTCCCACGAGATGCGCCGTGTCGTAAGCCTCGATGCGTTTGCCCGACTCCCCTCGCACTGAATCCCAACCGTCGTTTTTTATGAGCGAGACGTCTTGGATATGATCAAGCGCATAGAGGGCTTTACGGGCCTGCGCCGCGTCTTCGAATCGTTCCTCCTTTGCGGCGCGCCGCATGTCGCGTTCAAGCGATCGGCGCAGCTCCTTGCCTTTCCCCGAGAGGAAAAGTGTGACGTTGCGAATAGTGCGCCGATACCGCGCTTCATCAATCCCGCGCGGATACTGTCCTATCTGCCGATTGAACTCGATCTTTGCGATGTGGTGCTTACTCGCGTACGTCACCGCGCGCGGCGTATCATAAAAGGGGAAAATGCGGCGGATGAGCCGCAATCCCTCGCGCAATTGCGGGCCTGACGGAAAGGGTCCGTATATTGCCTTTGCTCGCTGCCCGGCGCGCGTCTTTTTTTCTGCCATGTCGAGGTCTTTTCCACGCACAGTGAGCACGCGCGGAATCGCCTCCTCAGTCACGAGAACATACAAAAAGGTGGCGTCGTCCTTGCCGTCGACATTGGCAGGCGGCAGATGCTGCTTAATGAGCAACGCCTCACGCACGAGCGCTTCGAGCACTGTAGGCGTCGGCTCCCACGAGAGCCGGTCTGCCTTTGTGACCATATCTACGATCCGCGGCCCGCGCGTTACGATAAGGTCATCGTCGAAGTAGCTCCGCACGCGATCGCGCAGGCTCGTTGCTTTCCCCACATAGAGGACCCGTCGGCCTTTCTTGAAAAGGTAGACGCCGGGCACTTCAGGCAGGTTGTACGCCTTGATATCAGCTAGCCGCATTGTCGCAAGAGAAACAGAGGCGCCTCCCGGCAGGCGTCGAGGACGCTAGACAGGGTGTGCAGCGCGACGCGCAGCGACGAGCTCCTGCACGACGTGCTCAAGCTCCCCAATGTCAAATTCCGCCTTTACGAGGTAGGAATCGGCACCGAGTTCCGTGGCGCGCTTGTGGTCTTCGTCCTGGCTCAGGTTAGTGAACATAAGGATGGCAGTCCGATCGAGCGCATGGTTCGCGCGCAATTTCTCAAGCACATCGAGCCCGGTCATAGCACCGGGCAGTACGATATCGAGAATGATCATGTCGGGAACGCTCGACGACACCTCTGCAAGCGCAGCTTCGCCCGACGTCGCGTACCGCGTCGCGAAGTTCTTGCCCAGTACGCGGCCCGCGATGTTCTGGAGGAATGGGTCGTCTTCAACAAGCAGCACCGTGATATTTTCATGTACCCGAGGATCGGTAATCTTAGCCGCGAGACCCTTTTTTACCTTTGCAAGAACTTCGTCCACGGAGAAATCCGCCTTCACGATATAGTCGCGCACTCCGAGGCCCATCGCGCGTGAAATCTGAACCGGCTCGCCAGAATTAGAGATGATGACAGTCGGCACACGCT
Organism: bacterium; assembly: GCA_021784815.1. Classification (GTDB taxonomy): domain Bacteria; phylum Patescibacteriota; class Minisyncoccia; order Phycocordibacterales; family Phycocordibacteraceae; genus C7867-001. Next base: position 20,829 of record JAJYHK010000013.1, read on the forward strand.
CTATGAGCCCCTCCTTGCTCATGTCCTCAAGGATTTCGTAGCCGCTCTTTTCCGGCAATACAATGTCGAGTAACAGGAGATCCGGTGAGATGCGGCGGATCGCCTCCATACCTTCGCGGCCGTTTCGCTCCAGGGTTGCCTCGTACCCTTCCGAGGCAAGCGTCTTTACGAGCAGATCGCCAAGCACTTTATTGTCTTCAATGATGAGAATGCGTTGCTTATCCATGGCTTCATACTATCACACGGCAGTACGATACTGAGGCAGGGTAAATGTGAATGTCGAGCCGTGGTATTCCTTACTCGAGAAGGTCAGCACCCCGCCCATACGCTCAACCGTTTCCTGCGCAAGGTACAGGCCGAGACCCGACCCATCCGTTACAAGCTTGACGGCGTTCCGAGCGCGGAAAAATTGCTTGAATATATCTGCTTGCTGATCTTCCGGTATACCAATACCCGTGTCAGTAACCGCGGTCTGCAGAAATTCTCCGGCATGCGCAAGGCGGATCGTGACCTTGCCGCCCGAGGGCGTATATTTGGTTGCATTTTCCACCAGATTCTGCACCACCAGTCGGACCTGTTGTACATCAGCACAGGCCATAGCGTCTTTGGTTAGTTCATTTACAAACTCGATGGAGACCTCGCGCTTCGCAGCGATTGGTTCCACATCCAGCAGGACGCTCTGCACGACCTCGTGGAGGTCAACGGGTCCGAACGCATACTGCACGCGCCCGGTCTCAAGACGGTCGACGCCGAGTAGGTCATTCACGAGCGTCACTAACCGGACGGTGCTGTCGAGCGATTGCCGCAAGAGAGTCTCCTGCTCCTCGGTGAAGCTGCCCGTGCGTCCGGATAAGAGGTAGCCGAGCGACCAACGGACAGCGGAAAGCGGCGTGCGCAGCTGGTGCGCGGCAACAGAGATGAAGCGCGATTTCTGTTCCCCGAGCGTGCGGAGCTGCTCGTTCGCGCGGGCGAGCTCAATATCGCGTCGCACTAGCATCTGAGCGCTCCTTTCCTGCTGATTAAGAATCCGCTTAAGCTCTTCCGGCGGTACGGCCGCGGGGTCGATCATGGTTAGCCGAGGGTAAGGATAACGACCGTTTCGTTGTGGAACTGCGGATTGCAGCGCGCAAAGTCGCGTGTTTCGCCATTAATGGGGGCCTGTTCGCCGTAGGTGTAAAAACCTGCGAGCGGCACGCCGAAGCCGAGCACGCTCTGGATAGCGGCTATCTCATCCCCCGCCTGCTCGCCGAAGAGCTTGTTGCGCGCAATGCAATTGAAAATAAGTACGGCTTTCGGCTGAACACCCAGTTCGGTCTTGGCGTGCTCGGCCGCCTCGCGAGCGACCGCGATGGCGCCGTCGCGACTGCCGAGCATGAGCTGCACGGCAGCGCCCTGCGGTACCTCTGCCGCGCAGGTGATCGAGCCATGCTCGTCGACCGAAAGCGGGTCGCGAATGAGATATTCGTGCTGGTCGGGCACGCGGACGCCAATCGGATAGAGCACCGCGAGGCGCGCCAAGGTCTCTTGTTTGAGCTTCTCGGCTTCTGCGTCCCCAAAGTAATCTCGATAGAGGTCAATAGCGGGCTTACCGTCAATTTCGTGGATGACCGCACCATCCGCTTTCGTAACCATGCGTGGTAAGCCGATGGGAAGCCAGCCATGGCGCACGCCGATACCGAACGAAAACGATCCTCCAAGACCGACACAAACTACCGTGCCGCTGGTGACTTCCCCGTTGAGGTATTGATAGGTCTTCTCAAAGCGGAAATCATCACCCGAGGCTCCGCCCACGACCGGGAAATGCTCGCCGAGTACCTTTTGGACCCCTCGAACGGTATCGGCCCCGTTGCCCGCGAGTACATCCGGCATCATGATGAACAACTTGAGACCATCTCCTAAAGACTCTTTGACTGCGCGTGCCGCCGCCATGCCAGCCTGTTGCGGGCCGTCTTGAGCAACATCGCCGCGTCCTACCGCCACTTGAAGCGCATCTCCAGCCATCACCATTACAACGACCGAGTGTTTAGCGAGCGGGCCGGCGGTAGCGATTTCTCCAGACGAGGATGAGCCTATGACGATCGCTTCGCCGGTCACGGAGCGCACACCGCGCAGCAGTTGTTCTTGTACAAATTGAACCGAGGCAAACACAAAGACGAGCTTTGGGCGTATCCCCCCAAGCTCTTCTACCGCAGCTTGCGCCGCTTCCACTCCTGCAGCGTACCCATCTTCGGCAGCTGATACTCCCACACCAGATGTAATCATACCTAGTAGAATATCAGCTCAGCGCCCAAATGGCGCTACGGCAATACACAATTCGCCTGTACGAGAAGCCCGGCCGGGTTTAAGGGCGTAGCCTTGCTTGTAGTTACCACAAAACGGCAGGCCGTTGTTGTTGCCGATAGTCGAACGAGCTTAGCTCCCATGGGCCGAATATCCTAGATTTGGGGCACTTCCGAGCCTTTACGATACCCTTCAAGAACGCTTTTTAAGTTTACGAGTATGCAAAATACGTCGGAGATAGCGACCCGTATGCGACCCGTCCGTATCGGCAACTTCTTCAGGCGTTCCTTTTGCAATAATCTTGCCTCCGGCTTCGCCGCCCTCCGGCCCAAAATCAATCAAGTAATCAGCGCTCTTAATGACGTCGAGGTTGTGCTCGATCACGACAACCGTATTCCCTCGACGGACAAGCTCCTGGAGAATCTCAATGAGTTTGCGTACGTCCTCGTAGTGAAGGCCGACCGTCGGCTCATCGAGCAAATAGAGCGTCTTCATGGTCATCGGCCGGTAGAGTTCGCTTGCGATTTTTACACGCTGCGCCTCGCCACCCGAGAGCGTCGTTGCGCTCTGTCCGAGCGTGAGGTATTCAAGACCAGTCGAATTGAGCGACTGTAGCCGATCGGCGATGGCGGGGATGTCAACGAAAAATTTCTCCGCCTCCTCAATCGTCAATTGAAGCACTTCGTGAATATTCTTGCCGCGATATGTAATTTCAAGCGTCTCCTTCATAAAGCGCGTCCCTTCACAGACATCGCAGGTCACGTAGACCGTGGGCAGGAAATGCATCTCAACAGCAATCGAGCCATTGCCCTGGCACGCCTCACAGCGGCCGCCCGGCACGTTGAATGAGAACCGGCCGGGTTTCCAGCCCCGAGAGCGCGCCTCCGCAGTCGCCGCAAAAAGATCGCGAATATGGGTAAACGCGCCCGTGTAGGTTGCGGGGTTACTACGCGGCGTGCGGCCAATCGGCGATTGGTCTATGAGCACCGCGCGACTCACATACTCGGTGCCCGTCATCGCGGCGATGTGCTCGAGCTTCGCCTCACGCTTCGCGAAGCGCGCCGCGATATTTCGGTGCAAAATGTCGTACAAAAAGGTCGACTTCCCCGAACCCGAGACGCCAGTGATGCATACGAGCTTGCCGAGTGGCACGTCGATGTTTTGATTCTCGAGGTTGTGGAGCGTTGCGCCTTTGATGCGGATCATACCCTTGTCCTTCGTGCGTCGCTCGCTCGGGACGGCGATTTCCTGCTCGTGTCGCAGATAGGATAGCGTGATCGAGCCTGAATCGTTTTTCGATGCCGTGAGAAGCTCATCGAGCCAGCCATGTGCAACCACGTTGCCGCCATGCACGCCCGCTCCCGGACCGATGTCGACAATATAGTCTGCGGCGTAAATAGTATCCTCGTCGTGTTCGACGATTATGATCGTGTTGCCGAGCTCCTTGAGGGTTAGGAGCGTTTGAATAAGCCGGTCGTTGTCACGCTGATGGAGGCCGATAGTCGGCTCATCAAGTACGTAGAGCGCGCCCGTGAGCCCACTGCCGAGCTGCGAAGCGAGTCTGATCCGCTGCGCCTCCCCGCCTGAGAGGGTTGCTGCGCTGCGATCAAGCGTAAGATAGTCGAGTCCGATGTCGAGCATGAAAGTGAGCCGACTGCTGATTTCCTTAAGCACGGGCACCGCTATATCTCGCCGCATTTCTGAAAGTTCTATGGAATCAACAAACTGTTTCGCATCAGCGATCGACATACCAACAAAATCAACGATGTTTTCCCCCAATCCTGTTTCCTTGCCGCTCTTGAGGTACACGCGCAGCGCCTCAGGGCGGAGGCGCTTCCCTTCGCACACCGGGCACGACTTTTCCGAAAAAAGCGATTCCGTGCCGAGACCGTTACAAGCCGCGCACGCGCCGTAGGGCGAGTTGAAAGAGAAGAGCCGCGGTTCAACCTCGGGGAACGAGGCGCCGTCTTCGGGACAAATGAACTTAGACGAAAGTGTTTCCGTCGAGCCGTCCGCATGCTTGATCTTTACCAAGCCGTCGGCTTCTTTGAGCGCAATTTCGAGCGCCTCGGAGAGGCGCTCGCGGGCGGCGGGTGCGGAACGTTCAAATTCAGACACGAAAATCTGATCCACCGCGGCATCTATGTCGTGCCGCTTGTTGCGGTCGAGGACGATTTTTTCGCGCAGGGAATGCTTTATTCCGTCAACGAGTACCGTCTCAAAACCCTTGCTAAGAAGATCGTAGAGCAACTGATAATACTCGCCTTTGCGGCCGACTACCACCGGCGCATAGACGGCGACTGCACTTTTATCGACCGGCACGCCCTTCACCGATTCCGCTGCACCATGCGCGCGCCGTTTCTCGATAGTTGTCATGACCATTTTTATCATTTCTTCCTTCGATAGCCGAACGATAGGGACGTCGTGGTTGACGCAGTACGGCTGCCCCGCACGCGCATAGAGTACGCGCAGATAGTCGTAAATCTCGGTCACCGTCGCCACGGTCGAGCGCGGGTTGTTGGAGCGGCTTTTCTGGTCGATCGAGATCGCGGGCGAAAGCCCGTCGATCTCATCAACATCGGGTTTGCTCATCTGATTAAGGAATTGGCGCGCGTACGCCGAAAGGCTCTCTACGTACCGCCGCTGTCCCTCCGCAAAGATAGTGTCGAACGCGAGCGAAGATTTTCCTGAGCCGGAGAGGCCGGTGATGACCGTCATGGCGCCACGCGGCATATCCACGGAAATGTTCTTCAGGTTGTGCGTGCGCGCGCCTTTGATGGAAACCCAGTCGCTCCCATGACGATGGCCATGGGCATGCACTTTGTTCGTCTTTTTTGCTGTCATGCAAATAAGCTGCCCGTGGCGGGGCAGAGAGGGCCACACTATACCACGGGCTCCAGAAACCTCATACGGTGTGCGAGACCTGCGCGGGGACGGGGACGGTGAGCGTAGCGTGCGTACCGCCCGACGCGTTCGGCACGAGACGAACCGTACCCCCATGCGCGTGCGCAATCGATTGTGCGATATAGAGCCCGAGGCCGGATCCGTCCGTAACCATGCGGCGCGCATACTCGCTACGGAAAAAGCGCTCAAAGAGATGCGCTTGATCCTCTGGGCGTATGCCGATACCTGTATCGAGAACCTCGATACGCGCGCTCCCTGTCGATTGAACGAGCCGCACTCTGACCGACCCCCCGCTCGGGGTATATTTAAGCGCGTTATCGAGCAGGTTCTCAATGGCCATAGTGAACCGGTCGCGATCGAAGCGTGCTGGAACAGCTTCCGCAGGGAGCTCGATCAATAGCGTGACCTTTTTCTGATCGGCCTCATGCGCGAACGCCGCGCTAACCGAACGTACGACCTCTCGAAGATCGCCCTCTGCAAACGAGTACGGCGCGTCGCTGTTCTCGGCGCAAGCTGCGCGCAAAAGGTCATCAACGAGGTCAGTCATGTGCTTCGCTGCCTCGTTCCCCTTCACCACAAGCTCTCGATTCTCGGGTGAAAGCGACGCATCGGCGCCGAGCAGACTAAGTACCCAGCGCACGGCGGAGAGCGGGGTTCGGAGCTGATGAGCGGCAACGCTGACGAACTCCGATTTCGCTCGATCGATCGTGAGCCGGGCGAGCTTCTTCTGCGTGCGCATTTCGACTACGACCGATCGCAAGAGAAAAACGCCGAGGAGGAGCACCACGGCGAAGAGTGCGAGATCCGGAATGGCAGCGGCAAGCGTCGGATCGAGGAGGACACGGAAGAAGGTAAGGCTCCAGAGCGCAAAGACGAGCACCTGCGCCGCGGCGACCTGGAGATTGAGGAGCCGATACCGCTGCATCGCGTAGAGCACCGCGAAGACGAAAATCGGGTACCCAAGGTCCCCTATTACGGGATAGAACGGTACTCCGTACCACGAAGTAAACCTCGTACCGCCGAATACAAAACCAAGCGTCATGCTCGCGAAAAGGATCTGCCCGCGTCGGCGATCCAACGGATCACTCCCCGCATGAGCGCGGACTACAAGCAATATCGCGGAAAACACGGTGATAGCTATGTAGTAGCCGATAAGTACGCCCATCAGCGGACCTGCGCGGGGAGCGAGCACTACCTGGGTCGATCCGCTAACTATCCCCACTACAAGGTGCGTCCCAAGAAGCAAATCGCTCGCGAGCACCGCAAGGAGCGCGGCGCCCCCAGCATACCCGATGTTAACCAGTATTTGTGTCACGCGACGAAGCGGTACGCGCTCGGTTAGGTACGCGACTGCAAAGTGGAGCTCGGCGAGGTTGAGGCACACGATGCCCACCACCGAGAGAGCTCGCAGCTCCCGAGCAGCCCACGGGCTAGCGCTCAGGTAGTAAAAGAAGCCAAACCACGCCCAGAGCATGCTCGCGAGCAAGATGAGCACGAGCGAAATGCCGAGACGCTCCTTACGCGCGCTCAAGAAGACAAAGAGAGTAAGCACCGTCGCGAGAAATGCAGCAACCCCGATACCGCTCGATTGTACGAGTGCCGGACTGAAAACCAGACCCATGCCTCTAAGCGTAACATGCGTGCCGGTCCCTCCTGCGGACGCATGTGTCTATAAAAATGAGCGACGGCCTGCCTGCCTGTTTACATTGTTAGAAAATATGATAGCGTGTGCTACGGACGCTCACTTATGGGAGTCCATAACTCACAGGAGGATACGACGTGCCCAGTATCTCGCGGCTCGCGGAGCGAGCCAAAGTTGCCGCATTCGGCCTTGCGGCCGCCGCGCTCTTGGCCATCGGCCTCGGCACGGTACCCGCATGGGCGACGCCCATCAGCCAGGAGTTCAACGAGTCCGGCATCGGGTCTTTCGGCAGCGTGCTGGTATACTCGCCCGACGGTGGGACAATGTCGCTCGCGGCGGTGGGAGCGCCCTGGTCGGCCCATGCGAACGGCAACGTCGCGTGGCTCGAAGGGTCTGCGCTTACGTCCCTGAACTTCATGATGAACGCGAACGTACCGGTTCCCACGGACCTTTTCTTCGCGGCGTTCGCTGACGGCATCGGCTCGACCGTGCTCGATACGGCGAATGTCGACTATAACGCTGCCGGCCAGCTGACCATCACCGACCCCGCGAACGACAGCGGGCCGCAGCTCGTGGCGGCGCTGAACGCCGTGCCGGAGCCCGGCAGCCTCGCGCTGCTCGGCGTTGGTCTGCTCGGACTCGGCCTCGCGGTCGGTCGCCGCCGCAAGGCAACCACCAGCGTTCTGCCGGCCAGCGTCTGACGACGATCCCTGGACTAACAACACGGGCCTGCATCCTTCGGGATGCAGGCCCGGCTCTTTTCTTTTGATGTCTTTTAATGCAACGGCTTGCGCATGCGCGCAGGCTTTTTTGGTTTCGTGCCTTCGAGCTCGTACAGCTCATCGCGAATGAGCGCCGCAGTCTCGAAGTCGAGCCGCTCGACTGCGTCCGCCATCTCTCGACGTTTTGCTTCAATAAACGCCTTCGGGTCGTCTTTGTATGCGAGCTTGTCGAGCACAAGGAGCTCGCCCACGGTCTTTTGGTGCTCGCTCCGCATCGTCTCGGCAATGTCGCGGATCTCTTTTTTAACCGTTTGCGGGGTAATGCCGTGTTCCCGGTTGTAGGCGAGCTGCTGTTCGCGGCGTCGATTCGTTTCGCCAATGGCCCGCTCAAGCGAACCGGTCATCACGTCGGCATACAGGATGACCCGCCCCAGCACATTACGCGCCGCACGGCCGATCGTTTGAATGAGGCTCGTCTCGCTGCGCAAAAAACCCTCCTTGTCGGCGTCGAGAATGCCGACCAGTTCGACCTCGGGCAGGTCGAGCCCCTCGCGCAGGAGGTTGACTCCGACCAGGATATCAAACTGGCCGCGCCGGAACTTCGTGAGGATGTCGATGCGGTCGATCGTTTTGACGTCCGAGTGGAGGTATTCGGCCTTGATCTTGCGGTCGCGCAGGAAAGCCGCAAGGTCCTCGGCCATCTGCTTGGTCAAGGTCGTTGCCAGCACACGGCCGCCGTTTTTAATCGTTTTGTCCGCTTCCTCTATGAAGTCCGCTACCTGGCCCGAATAGCCCGTATGCTCGACGATGCCGCGCACGACGAGCTCCGGATCAACGAGACCGGTAGGACGAATGATCTGCTCTACCATCTGCGTAGAATGTTCTCGCTCGTAGACGCCCGGCGTCGCGCTCGTATAAATGCTTTCGCCAACGCGCTCCTCAAACTCTTCAAAGGTAAGCGGGCGGTTGTCGCGGGCGCTCGGGAGGCGAAATCCGTGCTCAATGAGCACATCTTTGCGGGAACGATCTCCCGCGTACATACCGCCAATCTGCGGGATCGTCACGTGCGATTCGTCGATGACCGTCAGGAAGCCGGGATCACAGCGCTTGAAATAGTCGAGCAGCGTGTATGGCGGTTCGTCCGGCTTGCGGCCGTCGAAGTGGCGCGAGTAGTTCTCGATGCCGTTCGTGTAGCCAAGTTCGCGAATGAGCGCAATGTCGTGGAGCGTACGCCGCTTCAAGCGTTCCGCTTCAAGCGGCTTTTCTTCCCGCTTGAACTTGGCGAGTTGCTCGTCAAGCTCTTCCTTGATGTCCCGGAGCGCACGGTCGCGCTCCTCCTCGTTCGTCACGAAGTGTTTGGCGGGAAAGACAAAGAGCGACTCCGGTTGGCGTACTTTGGCGCGCGATATCGGATCGAGCTGCTCAATGCGTTCGATCTCGGTTCCGGAGAAAGTAACACGATAGAGCGCTCGCTCGTTGACCGGCATGAACTCGAGCGCGTTCCCTATCGCCCGCAGTTGGCCTGGCTCTAGATCGGCAGTCGTACGCTCGAAGTAAATGCCGATAAGTTTGCGAATGAGCGACGCGCGATCTTCGTCAGCGCCCGCGGCGATCTTGACATGCACTTTCTCATATTCCTCAGGCGAGCCGAGGCCGTATATCGCAGAAACCGATGCGACGATGATGACATCCTTGCGCGTGAGGAGCGCCTGGGTCGCCGCGTGGCGGAGCCGGTCGATCTCGGCGTTCACCATCGCCTCTTTCTCGATATAGGTATCCGAATGCGCGATATACGCTTCCGGCTGGTAGTAATCGTAGTAGGAGACGAAGTAGTGGACCGCGTTCTCCGGAAAGAATTCTCGGTACTCCTGCGCGAGCTGAGCGGCAAGCGTCTTATTGTGAGCGAGCACAAGGGTCGGCTTCTCGCGCCGCGCGATGATGTTTGCGACCGTGAACGTCTTGCCCGAGCCGGTCACCCCGAGAAGCGTCTGCTGACGCATTCCTTTTTCGAGTCCCGCGGTAAGGGCCGTAATTGCGGCCGGCTGGTCGCCGGCCGGCGGAAAGGGCGTCTGCAGCGTAAATACTTGACGCGTCATCGTCTAAATGTACGATACTCACAGTTTTTTGTACAAAACGGAATGGGAATGAGGTGCTCCGTGACCGCTACTGTTGTCGTGCTCAATCTTCCTCCTGCCCGCGAGCGGCAGGTTCTACTCGCCAAGCAGATGCTTGCACCGCACTGGAGATTGTTACAATCCGACCTTGTCGAATGGCGGGAAATAGAATCCTCCATTATGGCCAAGGTCCGCAACGCGCTTCACCGCCACGAATCTCCCGATGCGCCCACCAAAGCGCTGGATAATTTCGTATCTATCCTCTCAGAAACCAGTGCCGCGTTCGAACGTGTTGTGCATCTACCATGGCAACATTGCGTTGCCGAGGCCACAAAGCATTTTGGCGAATCGGCGGTTCAGGCAGCGCTCCGTTCCCTTGAATAAACACCGTGCGCGGCGCTTGCAGCCGACCTTCGGGTCGGCTGTCTATTTTGCGCAGTATTGACGGACAAAACCCTCGCGGTAGACATCAAAACGATCCTCAAGAATCGCCGCGCGTGCGCCGGCAACAAGCTGCAAAAGAAATCCGAGATTGTGCATTGAACAAATGACCGCGCCCAGTATTTCGTTGCTGCGCAAGAGGTGGGAGACGTACGCTCGGGTGAAGCCTTCCGTTCCCGGCACACGCTGCTCGGGATCGAGCGGCGTAAAGTTGTTTTTGAACTGCTCGTTCGTGAGCGCAATCGGCCCGCGTTTCGTGTAAATAGTGCCGTGGCGGCCGAGGCGGGTCGGCGCCACGCAATCAAACACATCGACACCACGCGCGATCCCCAGCAAGACGTCGCTCGGTTCCCCTACGCCGAGCCCATGCACCGGCAGCTCCGGCGGAATCTCGCTGAGCATCGCGAGCGCTGATTCGAGCGAGTTCTCGCCGTACTTCTTGCTAAAGGAGCCGCCGAGTCCAAAACCATCGAAGCCCATCTCGCCGATCGCCTTCGCGCTCTCACGGCGCAAGTCATCGAATTGCCCGCCCTGGGCAATGCCGAAGATCATCTGCTTTTGCGACGCATCGATATTTTGCCGGTGCGCCTTGAGCGAGCGTTCGGCCCATCGATGGGTACGGTGCATGGCGTCGCGCTGATACTCGTAGGACTCCGTCGGCGCGGTACACTCATCAAACGCGAAAAAAATGTCTGCACCAAGCGCGTGCTGAATCTCTACGGAGCGCTCCGGCGTAAACCGATGGAGCGAGCCGTCGATGTGCGAGGTAAACGTGACGCCCTCGTCGTCAATCATGGCAAGCTGTCCGTGCTGACTCGCCAATTCTTCGTCATAGACCGCTGGGGCCCGAGGTTGCTGAATTAAACGGTCTGATTGAGGCGAAGCCGACCCGAGGACCTTTTGGGAAGCAGCCTCTGGCTCTGGCGCAAATTTCGAAATCTTTTTCCCAAACGCAGCACCAAGCGAGAACACCTGGAACCCGCCCGAGTCGGTAATGGTCGGGCCATTCCAGTTCATAAACGGCGCTACACCCCCGGCCTGTTTAACAAGCTTCTCGCCTGGCTTTAGGTAGAGGTGGTACGTATTTGCAAGCACGATCTGCGCACCAACTGCGCGCAGATCGTGCGGCAGCATTCCTTTTACGCTCCCGCGCGTCCCTACCGGTGAAAACGCCGGCGTATGCACGTCGCCGTGCGGCGTATGTAATATGCCCGCCCGGGCGCCGCCGGGTTTAAGCCGCTTCTCTATATGAAATGAAAATCGCATTACGTTCTGAAGCCTAACAGATTTATACAAAAAGAAACCGCCTCCCCATGTAGGTTTGGCGGCCCAGTGAACAACGTCACTGGTGTATAGCAACTCGCCCAGTGCACAGAGTCTTACGGCCGCGTCGGATCAGACGGGGGCGGCAGGGGGGCATTGGTCGTTGCCGGATGCGTCTCTCCCGACCCCAAAACCGGACCATCGGGAACGGATGACCCATACCCCACGGGGCGACTCAATGCCGGCGGCGCGGAATCACCCCACCGCTTCCCGTAGTACACGACCTCGACATGAGCCCCCGAGAACAACGGGCTCGTATGCACAACGTCATCCCAGAAGTCGCGAGTACAGGTACCAACAGCCGAGGCCATCGCGTAGCTGCCGGTAATGATACCGTTCACGCCACCCAGCCCCAGTTCGGTCAGGCCTCCATAGAGGCCATAGGTTCCAACCGTCGCGGCCGCTCCGAACGCCGCATGTGCGCCGACGCCGGTACCCACGGTGCCTGCCGCTCCGTATGGCACCGCACTCCCCACGAAGGATTGTACGGGACCCGACAGCTGAGGAGACACTTGATGCTGACAGGAGATGTTGTACTCCTGAATCTTCATGAAGGCCTGCGGCGACAGATGGCCCCCATTGATATCCGGATTCTGCACAATCGCCACCTGTGCGGAAGCCATCGCGCTGTAGAGGAGACGACCGTTTTCACTCGCCGTCTTGACCTCGTCCTCCGTCTTTTTGTTGACCTCCGCGTAGCCGTTGAACGGGCTCTGCGCGCAGGCGCTCAAGCTGGCCAATAGAATGAGCAGAGACGCGATACGCAGACGCGTACCGAGAACCGCACGGATCTGCACCCGCATTGTACTCCTCCTTCAGGTTGACAGACAAAGACCGCCGGGAGCGGTACTTCCGACGGTCTTATATCACAACTTTCTTATTCTAGCAAGGACTTATTGCCCGGAAGGCGCTTGTACGCTCAACAACTCCACCTCGAAGACGAGCGTCGAATCCGCTGGAATGACGCCCCCCACTGCCTGGTTGCCGTAGGCGAGCCCGGGGGGAATGACAAGCTTGCGCTTGCCGCCCACTTTCATGCCGACGATGCCCTCGTCCCAGCCCTTAATAACCTGCCCCTTGCCAAGGGTAAACGTGAAGCCCGAGCTGCCGTGATTTGCTGATGCATCAAATACTGTGCCGTTCGTGAGCGATCCAACATAGTTCACCGTCACCGTATCACCCGGCTCCGCTGTCGCGCCCGTGCCGACAATCTCATCGGTAATCTGAAGTCCATCGCTCGTTGTCATGGTGGGTGAAGGGGTTGAAGTATCGGTGGTAGTAGTTCCCGTAGAAGGCTGGAGTTGGGCATTGCCAACGGTAGACTGCGGCGCTTGCGCCGTCCTTCCGGCTGAGCCGAACGGGTTCAGTCCGGGAAAGACAAAGAATACCGCGACGACGATGACTGCTAAACCTACAGCGAGCGCGGTTTGCATCGTTTTCATATAGATTACTACTAGAGGTTACTGCTCATTACCCCGCTCTACGTCTGCTTCTGCAAGCGCCACACGGAAGTTCGCGATTTCCGTCGCAACGGCATTCCCCGCGATCTGCTCATGGCCCGGCACCTCCAGGTCAAGAAAGGCTTTCATCCGTTCGCTATCTCCCGCTTCCGCAAGCGTCGCGAATTCCTCCTGTTTTGCTTGCGGCATTTTCTCAAGCACCGCAACTGTCGCAGCCTTAAGCGCGACCTCGCCGAACTGTTCAACGATCTGCTCCCGCTGTACTTGGGAAAGGTTACTAATACCGAGCTGTGCAGCAAGTTCACGCATGTCAGCTTCATTGCTTTGCGGTGTTTGTTGTTCGTCCATACGGCGTATGCTACCACGTACGTGCATCATGGTGCAGGACGGAGCAGGTTCTCCGGCACAATCACCTTCCCGATTTGATCGGGCTGAATCTGATTCGACAAGATAATAGCGACTTGACCGTCAATATGCGTACTTGATACTGGCTGGATATACGGCTGACCATTCATTAGACCATCGCCCTGCTCCCAGACTGTCTTGCCCGGGTTCTTGTACAGAAAATCAATCACTGCTTGCGCTCGCTGCTGCGTCGTTCCACCGTAGACAGCATACGCGTGCTCCGGAGTGAGATACACCTTCGCGCTCGCAATATCTACGCGCCCCCCACTCTGGTCCATCAGACTCTCAACACCGCCGTGCGGCGCCGGAACGGGCTCGCCCACGCGAGTGAACACTGGGGCCCTTAGCTGTTCAGTACCCACGAGCGTTTCGTGCGCATGCGGAGCCTCCCCGAGTATCTCACCGTGCGGGCCGATGATAAAGGGACCGCGGGCGCCCGGATGTTGCAACACGTATTCGTTCAGTCGGTCAGCCGTGAGCTCGTGGACGGCGGCTCCGTGCTCGACAATCGGCATATTGACGCCGCGGCGCGCATTATCGAGCGACTGTTGGTTCAAAGATTCGGTGGTTTCTTTTTCTCCTGCCTCCGGAGTTACCACATGCCGTGCGTCAACTTCCACATGCCTGGATGGCGGAATATGACTTGCCACAGGCGGCGTGGAGTATGGAAGCGGCTGCTCGGCGCCCGTTCGCGATAGGGTGTGCATGGCTACATCCCCGTTTCCATCGATGCCAAACCGCGCGCCTTTTGGAATAACCATACTTCCGTTCGCACTCACCATGTGGTGCTCAAGCGCAAGTTTATGCAATTCGGCAGTGAATACGTTCGATCCCTTCGCCGCCGCTTCGGCGAGGCGAGCAATATCGCTATGCGGCGGGAAGCTTGTATCGACGCCCATCTCATGTAGTCGATCAAAAAGACCGTGCACTCCCGCCTCCCAACCTAGGCCATTAGGTATCTCGACACTCACGCTAGTTATATCCGAGGATCCTAACGCATCAATGTTATGGTAGTGGTCTGCGGTTCCCGCTAAACCCGAGGAAGACTCAACCGCACTATGGTCAACGCCAACCGGCGTAAATACATGCCATCCGGTAGGATGTGAGCCCCTTGGCACAGGCTCCCCAGGAAGGAGGTTTGGTGTTTGCTGCGAGGGTTGTAGTATCTGATTGATATTTTTCGGGTGGAGCTCGCTTGACAAAGATCCGGGTACTTGATCCGCCCCAGGTATATGTTGCATAGCATGCGCCGACCCCACCACGCGCATCTGCAGATCGGCCACGTCATGCTTGAGGGTTGCGAGACTGTGTTCTAATCCTTGGATGAAATGCGCATCTGCGAGCGCATAGGCGCTGCCGA
>JAJYHK010000007.1 GCA_021784815.1 bacterium
GGCGATTTAGCAACTATGCTGCGGGACTAGGACTCGAACCTAGATAAACGGAGCCAGAATCCGTTGTCCTACCATTAGACGATCCCGCAAGAGCGCAGCGGCGAAACCGCTGCACAATACCGAAACAATACCTGAAAAAACGAACGTATTCAACCGCTCAGAGATGACTGAGGCTCGCCCGCGGGCGACCCTCAGTCTTAACTATGTGTTCGCGTATGGCAGCAGGGCGGAAGCACGACTGTCTCCCTGGGAGATACCGTCCGTCCACTATGGATACCACCTATGCCTTCGACGAGTGTACGGCAGCGGCTTTGAGGAATTCGGTAAAGAGCGGATGCGGCTCAAGCGGGCGAGCCTGAAGCTCCGGGTGGAACTGGGTGCCGAGCATGAACGGGTGCACGCTCCTAGGGAGCTCGGCGATTTCCATGAGCACGCCGTCGGGGCTCGTACCGGAGAAGACGAGGCCGGCGTTCGTTATCTGCTCGATGTAGGCAGGATTGATCTCATAGCGGTGGCGGTGGCGCTCTTCGATGAGTTCTTTCTTATAGGCGGCGCGCGCAATGGTGCCTTTCTTGAGGTGCGCAGGATACGCGCCGAGGCGCATCGTGGCGCCATAGTTGCCTGCAGAGAGATTCTGCTTCTGCTCCGGCATGATGTCGACGACCGGCGCTTCGGCGCTTTTCTTGATCTCGGTCGTATGCGCGTTTTTGATACCGGCCACATGCCGAGCATACTCGATAACCATGAGCTGCATACCGTAGCAGAGGCCGAGATACGGAATCTTGTGCTCGCGCGCGTATTGGATTGCCTTAATCTTCCCTTCGATACCGCTCTCGCCAAAACCGCCGGGCACGATGATGCCTTGATACTTACCGAGCTGCGCGACCGGCTCGCCTTCCTCAAAGTGCTTCGAGTTGATCCAGGTAATGTCCGCGCGCCTGCCGAGCTTCGCTGCCGAGAACTTGATCGCTTCGATTACCGAGAGGTACGCATCCGAGAGCACGAAATCGCCGGTATCGAAATACTTGCCGACAATCGCGATCGAGACCTCAGGCGCCTTTTCGTCGTTTACCGCGAGTGCGAACCTCTTCCATGCGGCAAGCGAGGCTTTGCGCTTTTCCGAAAGGTGGAGCGCTTCGAGCATCTCATCGCCGAGCTTGCCGCGATTAAAGTTGAGCGGGGCTTCGTAGATACTCTTGATGTCTGGCGCGCTGATGATGTGGTCTTTGCGCACATTGCATGAGACGGCGATCTTTTCCTTGCGCTTCTCATCGATCGGCTCGTGCGAGCGCGCAATGATGAAGTCGGGCTGCACGCCGTAGGAGTTGAGATCGCGCACCGCCGTCTGGGTCGGTTTGGTCTTCATCTCGCCGAGCGTCCCAGGCGTCGGCAGGTACGAGACTATGACGAAAAGTACGTCTTCTGGGCGCTCCATCTTGAGCACGCGCGCGGCTTCAATGAACAGTGCGTTTTGGAAATCGCCGACGGTGCCCCCTATCTCGATAACCGAGATGTGGCTGCCGTTGTAGGCAGCCGCCGCTTCGAAGCGCCGCATGATTTCGTCTCGCACGTGCGGAATCGCCTCCACGCACTTTCCGCCGTATCCGAGCGCCCGCTCGCGGTCGATGACCGACTGGTACACCATCCCGCTCGTCATGTAGTCCTCCGGCGTAAGGTCGCGATTGAGGAAGCGTTCGTAGTTGCCCATGTCCTGATCGGTCTCAAGACCGCTCTTGAGCACGAACACCTCTCCGTGCTCGGTGGGGTTCATGGTGCCCGCATCGACATTGAGATAGGGGTCGACCTTCACGAGGTTCACCGCGTACCCCTTCTGTTGTAAGAGTAGGCCGATGGAACTGGTTGCGACTCCCTTCCCGACGCCGCTCATCACTCCGCCCAGCACAAAGATGTATTTATGCCCTTTTTTCGCCATGATCCGAGCCGTGTATTTAGACTTTTAGGTATCGGCGGATCGCCAGCACCGACGCGATCGCGCCGAGTACGATACCGGATCCAACGAGGATGCCGATAATCGCAGCGAGGTGCGAACTATAGTAGGAAAGAAAGCTGAAGCCACCGAGCCAGCCGTTCGTACTCACGCTCGCATACCACGCCGCCGGCCAGAGCAGGAGGAGGACGATGATCGACGCGAGTGTGCCGGTAATAATCCCCGTTACCACGAACGGCCCTTGGATATAGGCATTGCTCGCTCCCACAAGCCGCATGACCGCCACCTCGTCGCGCGCTGTGTAAATCGCGAGACGGATCGTCGCGAAGGCAATGAGTATCGAGGCGACCGCAAAGAGAAGCACGATGACGAGGCCGGTGTCGCGCGTTGCTCGGATAGCAACCGTGAGACGGTTGATCGCATCCTTGTTTTGCGCGTAGTCGATACGATCGATTATGGAGTTTCCGTCCGGCGAGAGTCCGGGGGACGCGTTAAGGAAGCTTACGATGCTCTCGTACTGGGACGGGTCCCTCGCTTGAATCTCAAGCGAAGCGTCGAGCGGGTTGCTGCCGAGCTCGTTAAGCGCTTGGAGGGTAAGCTGGTCGTTCGCGTGCCGCTGCTCGAACTGCGCAAGCGCCTGGTCGGCCGAGGTATAGGTCACGCTCTGCACCTGCGGAAGCTTCTCGAGATCGCTCTGTACCGCGAGGATCTGTTGTTCGGTCGAGCTTGTGACGAAGTAGACCGAAACATCGACCTTGTTTTTGATCGAATTGAGCGTAAAGGTGAGGAGTCCGGAGATGAAGATGAGGCTTCCGATGATGCCGAGCGTTACTGTCATGATGACTACCGTGGCTGCGGATACCGCTCCTCCGCGCGCGAAGTTCTTTGCGCCGCTTACGAACACCCGCCGTATCGCCATCCTCGTGTGATTCCCCATACCCTCGATTCTACATGACGAACTTGCCCTCCGCGTCGTCGCGCACTAGGTGTCCGCGGTCGATAGTAATGACGCGCCGGCCGATCGCGTCGACGACGCCCTTATTGTGCGTGGTGATGAGCACGGTCGTACCGAGCTCGTTGATTTTCTTGAGGATCTCGACTACTTCGTAGGTGTTGATCGGGTCGAGATTGCCGGTCGGCTCGTCCGCAATGATGAGGTCGGGTTGATTGATGATGGCGCGGCCGATCGCGATGCGCTGCTTCTCGCCGCCTGAGAGCTGGTCCGGGAAGTGCTTCGCTTTGTCAGCAAGGTTTACGAGCTCAAGGATGTATGGCACATCACTCCGGATCTCCGCGTCGGTACGACCCACCGCCTCCATCGCGAAGGCGATGTTCTCATACGCGGTCTTATTCGGAATCAACTTGAAGTCCTGGAACACCATGCCGATCTTGCGGCGATAGTGCGGAAGCGTTGCGGGCGGCAGATCGCTTAAATCGATCGATTCGAAAAACACACCCCCGTCGGTCGGCCGCTCCTCCGCGAGAAGAAGCTTGAGGAGGGTCGTTTTGCCGGCGCCCGAATGGCCGACTATTGAAACGAACTCTTTCGGAGCGATGGAGAGAGTGATGTCTTCTAGAGCAACCGTATCTCCGTACCGTTTCGAGACCTTATCGAAATAGATCATGAACGGGGTTCATTGTACCCTCCTATCGCCTGCCAGGTAAAGTCCTGCAAAGAACGCCAACGCGCTCAATTGCCCCGCGCATAAGCGCTTCGCGTCGCACGCCTGGGGATAAGTCGGTTCTTCGCGACAAGTTGACAAATGCCGTTTCCGGTCTAAAGTTTACTTCGGACATGAGGGAGGCTCGACATGCTCCAGAAAACAGGCTTTACACAACCCTCCGATAGGCGCCGCAGATGCTGGGAGATTATCGATGCGCATCCTCGCCTCGCGTACGTGTGGCGGGCCGTTTCCCTTGTAGACGGGCTCGTTTTTGAACGGTCAGAAGAACTATGGCACGGATGGGGGCGGCCCAAAACGCCGCACGGACTCATCAGGGCCAACTGTGGCATTCATCGCTCCCGCCCCATACTGCTCGGAGATGGAACGCTGGTGAACCGCGGAGACGTGGTTCTCCACATCCACCTTGAGACGCATGCCATCCGCCAGACTAGGCGGTGTGATCTCCTACCGAAGGGTATGGAAGACTACCGCGTTATTGCCCAGTGGGTACAGAGCGGCACCGGCAGCCAGTACGGCATTACGGCCGTGCATTGCCAAGGGATTCTGTCCCACCTGATCGTTAAGCTGGGCGACTTTGCGCCCCATGTTCTCGATGGGCCCAAGGTACCCTGGCTGCAGCTGTACTTTGAGGGCTATATTATCCTGCACCACCCAAAAGGGCTCGCCTATTTCAATGCGGGCTGCAAACCGGTCATCGACGGGTGGCAGTCAGCCGCTGCATTCGTCCGCAAATTCGGGCAAGACCCTGACCATACCTCTCTGTGAGGTGACTGGTCGGGGTCTTTTCTTGCGCTCTTATAAACTCTTCGGCTGGACTGCCGCCTATCGCGCATCGCCGTCGCTCGTCGGATTTGAATCGCTTGCCGCATCGATGAAGCCGTCGAGATCGCCTTCGAGCACCCTTCCAGGATTACTCGACTCAAAGCCGGTGCGATGATCCTTGACCATCTTGTACGGATGGAGCACGTACGAGCGAATCTGGTTTCCCCACTCGTTTGCGGTCGTCGCCGCAATGCTGCGACCTTTCGCCGCCGCCTCGCGCTCGGTCGCTTCTTTTGCGAGAAGTTTTGCTTTAAGGAGCTCAAGCGCCTTCTCGCGATTTGCCTGCTGGCTGCGCTCGCTTGAGACGTGCACCGAGAGGTTCGTCGGCGTATGGAGAACGCGGACGGCGGTTTCGCGTTTATTCACGTTTTGGCCGCCCGCGCCGCCGCTGCGAGCGAACTGAATCTCAAGGTCGTCGCTCTTGAGAGCGATGTTGTCTCCGGCCGCGAGCGTCGGCAGCACCTCGACCAGTGCGAAACTCGTCTGGCGCTTCGCGTTTGCATTAAAGGGCGACTGGCGCACAAGCCGGTGCACGCCGGCCTCGTGCTTCAGTCGGCCATACGCGCCCGGACCAGAAATCTCAAGAAGGAGGTTGCGATAGCCGCCATGATCGTTTTCGTTGGCGTGGAGCTCGCGCACGCGCCAGCCCTTTTGCGCCGCATAGCCTTCGTACATAGCGCGCAGCATGCGCGCAAAGTCCTCGGCATCGTCGCCGCCGGCTCCCGCAAGCACGGCAAGCGTCGCATCCCCACGATCGTGCGGGTCACCGCTGCCGCCCCCTTTAAGGGCCCGGTACTCAGCGACACGCGCTTGGGCCTCATTTTTATCCGCCCAGAATTCGGGCGACGCCATGAGAGCTTCGAGTTCTTCGAGCCGTTTCCTTGTCGCCTCGTCTGTTTCCATTACCGGCTCAGCATAAACGAAAAAGGCTCGATGCGCACTTGCGCACCGGGCGTTTTTCGGTTTTGGAGCCGCCTCCCAGATTCGAACTGGGGACCTACCCCTTACGAAGGGGTTGCTCTACCAACTGAGCTAAGGCGGCACGGCGTGCTCCTTTTTTAGCACATGACCGTGCAGTACGAAAGAGTAACCCCACCGGCCGCAAGGCGGACGATGGGGGTGAGGCGCGGGAGTCTTGGGAGCTACTTCCCCTTTGTTCCCGGGTTGGGGTGCGTGCCGTCGGAAGCGCCGTCTCGACGCGATGGCACGCTAGCATCAGGTTTCGGCTTGCGGTCATCGCTCGGCCCCGAGGGTCCCGAGACGACGTCGAAAGCGTAAGGATCGCACGGTACATGCGTCATATTTACCTTTACCTCCCTGTTTGAATCTCGTCCCCTCTTATGGGACAAAACGAACCTGGCGCCGGTCCTTCCGGCGCCAGTCTTGAGTATCGTTTCGAGTGTTAACAATCGCCAAGAGCAGCGCCGGAAGCGTCTTTGGTAAACCAAAACCAGAAATAACCAGCGCGCATCGGCGATACCATCGTGTACGCTTTATACCAATCCACAAGAGCGGCGTCAAGCCATCCTTGGGGATACCGGAGTCTCTACTCAACTCCGTTTCGTATCTGTCTTTTGCCTACCCGCTGAATCGACCTTCCAGCTTCACAATTCTATCATGAGCATGTCGGTATTATCAACATATCGTGTTTGCATTTTATATACAGTTTATGCACAATAGAGATATGAGCACCAAATATGCATCCCTTATTAAGACGCTTCGCGTTGAGCGTGAACTGTCCCAGTCTGCCGTAGCCGAAAAGCTCGGTCTTTCCCGCCAGTCCTATATGGCCGTCGAGCGTGGCTCAAGGGAACTCACTTTGCCGGAAGCTAAAAAGCTTCAGGAACTTTACGGCATTTCCCTAGAAGAGCTGGCGAGTGCGAATATTCCAAATTACGAGAAATACAAGCAGATGATTCTCGCGGTGCTTCAGGCCGTAGCCTCGCACCGCGACGGGAGAACGCCGAAAACAAAGTTGGCTAAGCTTGTCTATCTTGCCGATTTCGCCTGGTACTACTCAAAACTAGAAAGTATGAGCGGCATGCAATATTTACGCCGAACGTACGGTCCCGTGCCGGACCCATATTTCCGCGCACTAAATGAACTGGAAGAAGAAGGCAAAATTAGAATCGACCATGAGGGCGACATGTTACTGGTTGGACTTGGGAAGGGTGCCTCGAAGAAGAAACTTAATTACATCGAACCCGACGAAAAGATACTGATCAAAAAGATCACTGAAAAATGGCGGCATGCCCGCACGAAAGAAATCGTTGACTTCACGCATGATCAACTTCCATACCGGCTTTGCACTCCGGACGAGGTCATTCCTTATGAACTTATAACCCAGGAAGACCCGGAGCATGTCTACTAGTGACCCATACGTCGTAGAAGTTGAGAAATATGCGGAGCGGCATTACATTGCTGGGTTCAAAAAGAAATATAAGGGGACGTGGGACATCACTTGGCGCGCAGTAGAGGAAGAGCTTAAACGCATTGAAACGCTTATCGGTATAAACAATTACGTTGAAACTATTGTTGGTAAGGATGGCGTGTTGATCTGTAAAACAGAATTTCGTGTTGCGGGAACGAACGAATCGAAACATGGTTCTGGTAATCGATGTATCGTCGCAATACACAAAAACAGGAAATTGGTTCGGGTTCTTCTTGTTTACGGCAAAGGAGACGTAGGTGGCTCACGGGAGACGGACTGGTGGAAGGGTGAAATTCGCGACAATTATCGAGATTATTCGGAATATTGTTGACCTATGCGCTACTTTCTCTACGCACGCAAGAGTACTAATGTCGAGGACAAACAGGTGCTGTCCATCCCCGCCCAGCTCGTGGAGCTTCGTAATCTCGCGAAGCGAGAAAACTTAGAAATTGCAGAGGAGTTTATGGAAAAGCGAAGCGCCAAGTCGCCGGGGCGATCGGTGTTCGGCGACATGATGGCACGGATTCAAAAGGGCGAGGCGCAGGGCATTATTTGTTGGAAGATTGACCGGCTCGCGCGTAATCCCGTGGACGGCGGGCAGATTTCAGTGGCGAACGAAGGACGATTGAGGAGCAAATAGCCCGTCTTGAACGAACCCCCTCCGCGTGGATTGAACCTGCCCGAAGTTGGATTCGGGACGCTTCAATGCTGGACGAAATACGAAAAAACGGCGACCTCCCCTCCAAAAAATCCTCCCTCCAAAAAAACTTCGGATTGAACCTCACCCTCCAAACGCGCGAAGCGCGCGGAATTGCGTTAAATCCATGGCTTGAGCTTCGCTCAAGCCGCGCCAAAATTGGGAAAATGGAGACCTGTTTGATACTTGAGCCGAGAGCCGGGATTGAACCGGCGACCTCCTCCTTACCATGGAGGTGCTCTACCAACTGAG
>JAJYHK010000002.1 GCA_021784815.1 bacterium
TGGGTAGAACTATACCACAAGGCTGGAGCCGTCCAGTACGAAAAGCGCGCTCGCCGACAGAGCCGGCGAGCGCGCTTTTCATGCCCAGATTCTAATCGGGACTTCGTCTAGAGGTGCCAGCTGAAGACGCCCCACGCGCTCGCCTGCTGCTTTGCGAGTGCCGAGAGACGCGTCTGCTCCTGCTGCATCGCCTGGAGCTGGGTCTCGAGCTGCGCCTTCACCTGCGCGGAGACGCTCGCCTGCGCAAGCAGCCGCGTGAGCTGCGCGATGCGCGCCTGATTCTGCGCGACCGCCTCGGTAATCACTCCGGCCGCCTTCGTGTCGCCGCCGAAGAAGAGCCGCGTCCAGAAGCCGCGCTGCGCGATCTGGAGTTGCGCTTCGGTCGTCGTTTGGAGCGACTGGTTCATCTGCTGCGCGATCTGCGAGACCTGCGTGCCCACATTCGTGCCGAGCAGGTCCTTCGACGCGAGGAGCGCGTGCACCGCCACGCTCATGCCGATGCTTTCGCGCAACGCGCGCGCTTCCCGCGTGCTCGATGCGGTGCTCGACGCAGCCGCCTCAAGCTCCTGTCGGCGCGTCTGAATCATCTGCTGGAGCTGCTCGGCATTCTGCACCGGCGTTTCCGTCCCGCCGAGCCAGAGCTCGAGACGCGCGGCAGCTCGTGCGAAGTTACGCTCGTGCGCCGCGGTCGAGGTCGCATTACCACGCTCCCAGCCGCTTACTGCCGCGGTCGCCGTCGCGCTTCCCCACGCCGCCCCCTGACCATTCGATCCTTCCACATTCCCCTGCGCGCCGACCTCTACCGAGGTCGAGGCGCGCACACCCGCGCCACCGACGCGCACCTGCGCGCCGACGCCCGAGACCGCCTGCATCTCGGCCGCCAAGGCAGAGGCCGGAAGCACGAGGCCCAGAGCGGCTACTACTGCGAACATCGTTCGGAAATATCTATGCATACGGTGATTACAACTACTAAGTCCCAAAGCTACGCCCTACCCGAAGTATAGCGAGAATTTTAGCCGCGCAAGGGCGAAACGCACGGGCCCTAGTGGCGGTTCTAATGCTACGATGGCGGCACGGCTCTGTGCCGCCCTTCGCATGATTTCCGCCCTCAAAGATAAGACGTATCGCCTCCTACGCTCTAGCGAGCGATACATTAAGACCGACATGGTCTATCTCGCCTCGGGCGGGTTCTGGTCCACGCTCGCACAGGTAGTGACGGCCGTCCTAGTCCTTTCTTTCGCCATGATCGTGAGCCGCTACCTGCCCAAAGCGGTGTATGGCGAGTATAAGTACGTCCTCGCGACTCTCTCGCTCATCGGCACCCTTTCACTCAGCGGCCTCGGCACGGCAGTATTCCAATCAGTCGCCCGTGGCTACGACGGCGCGCTCCAGGAAGGATTTTGGGCAAATATCCGCTGGAGCGTGCTCGTCTTTCTTGGCGCTCTCGGCGTGGCGAGCTACTACTTCTTCCAGGGCAACTACACGCTCGGGCTCTCCTTCCTCATCGGCGGCTCGCTCTCGCCCTTTCTCGCGAGCGCAAACTTCGCGAGCGGGTTTCTCCAAGCCAAGAAAGACTTCCGCCGTGCGGCCATTTACTTCAGCGTCATAGAAAACCTCGCTGCCATCGGCGCGCTCATCGTGACCGCGCTCCTCACGAGTAGCGTCCTCGCGCTTGTCACCGTTTACTTCCTCGGCAACACGCTCACGACGCTCTGGATCTATCGCCGCGTCACGCGCCTCTACCAGCCCGACCCAGACAAGAAAGACCCGGGCACTCTTACGTATGGTAAGCACCTCTCGCTCATGAGCATCCTAAGTGGCGTCGCCGGAAACATCGACCAAGTGCTCCTCTTCCACTTCGTCGGCCCTGCCCAGCTTGCGACCTACAACTTCGCTATTGCGATTCCTGACCAAGCTAAAGGCCCGCTCAAGAGCCTTAACACCATGGTGCAGGCAAAATTCGTTAATCGCTCTGATTCTGAAATCAGGGCCGGCATGCGGAGTAAAGTACTTGTTCTCCTACTCACCACAATAACGGTCATCGTCGCATATGTTTTTATTGCACCCTATCTGTACGCAACCTTGTTCCCGAAGTACGCCGATGCCGCCTTTTATTCGAGCCTTTACATCCTTTCACTTATTTCCGTTGTAGTTGGTCCTGCCGGGTCTTACTTGGTGGCAAAAAAGAGGGTACGAGAACAGTACATTCTGAACGTCGGCGGATCCTTGCTCCAAATTGTGCTAATGACGGTTGGCGTCATTTGGGCCGGTTTACTTGGTCTCGTACTTGCGCGCGTGGCGACCCGTTTAGGAAATACTTTGTTAACCTTTGGGCTATATAAACACGCCGTGGATACAAAACAAGCTTAGTTTTTATGAAACACATTCATTGCGCGTTGTGCGGGAAAGATGACGCCCGGCCGGTTCTTACGCTCTCATACGACATGCATTTACATTGTCCCACGCAGAAGTTCTATCTTGTGCAATGCAAGAACTGCGAGCTATATTATTTAGATCCGCAGCCCACCTGGCAAGAACTGGCTCCCTACTACTCCGCGGAGTATCCTTCTTACCTAGCGGGCCAGCCGATGTTCTCCGAGAGCCGAGTCTACAACGCTCTGCGCCGCCTAAAGCGGGCAATTCCAGGCCATTCTGAACCTGCAAAGTCTCCACCGGATCTCGTTACGGATTCCCCACACAAAAAGGTTCTTGACTATGGTTGCGGAAACGGACAGTACCTACGGTCGCTTAGACAGAAACACCCCAACTGGGAGCTGTATGGATTTGATATTGAAGAGAACGAAGCAGCACGCAAAAGTGATGAAGGCATTTCAATGCTACTCGGCCCGAGCAATCTCCCTTTCTCGAAATTCCCCCCGAATTCTTTCGATTTGATTAATCTTTCGCATGTTGCCGAACATCTTCCCGACCCGAATGAGACGCTAACCGGGCTTCGGAAACTCCTAAAGGAATACGGTGAACTTATCATTGAGGTGCCAAATATCGAAACAATTAAATTCAAGATCTTTGGTAAATATTTTTCGAATCTCGATGCGCCGCGCCATCTCTATCACTACTCACCCAAGACACTCTCTGCCCTTTGCGAAAAGAACGGCCTGAAAATTAAGTCGGTCAGGGTCTTTGGCACAACCAAAAGCACCGTCCGGAGCCTCTACAACGTATTAGGCATAAGGAAACGAACTCTAAACCGGTTCCTGTACATCTTTATCGATAAAGGGACGAGACTCATTGGAGAAAAGCGCATTAACACCGAAGGACTCCGGCTCATTTGCACAAAATAGGTGTAACAGCTCGCTAAAGGGCGTCTTGTTTCCGCAGCGTCACTTTTTTCGCAAGTCGGTACCAGAAAGGAAGTGCGCTCTTTAAAAACCACTTGAACCGCTGCATTTTCGTTTCATTTATGTGAAAAACGTACTTTTGGGTCAGATGCTCTGCTAACTCATCCGCGACCAAAAACTCTGGGTGCGCGAGCGGAAAATTCAACGCCGCCGTAGGTACTTCAGCGATCCTTGCAGAAACATTCTTTGTAGAAAACGCCTCTTTGCCGAAACCTATGTTTGAGACGAGATTAACTGAAGGATTAATGCAGAGACCGCCCTGTGAAAGCACGGCAAACGACCACTGACCGTCCCATGACTCGATCTTCCCTTCGTAGTATTCCTGGAATCGGCTCGACCACCGAAAGGCCACGGCTGGATCGCGAAATACGTTATTGAGCAGATTCCGTTCCCGCGCCTCCGGCCAACGCTTCACATCAACGTCGTAGTATTTCCACGCGCGTCGCCAGGTGGCCCACCCCCAGATGTGCGGAATATGCGTAAAGAAATAGCTGTCCGGACATTCATAGCGTGCGCCAACTGCCGAAAAGAAATTATTCCCGCCTATGTGCATCACTCGCTCGTCGTCTTTGTATCGCTCGAGGAGTTCTTCGCAAAAAGGGAAAAAGGAAGGGTCCGGCAGACAGTCGTGCTCCAATACGATTGCGCGTTCTTCCTGTTCGAATGCCCAGCTGATGCCGGTCGCCAGGCGTTTCTTCGGACCCATATTTTCCTCCGCATAGTTTGTGCGAACCTCGCACCAATCAATTTCTGCTATGAGGAAGCGCACTTCCTTTACCTTTTCAGACTCTTCGGGCGTCCGACCTGCATCACCGATGACATACAGTCGTTTGGGACCCGCTTTGCGTATGGCAGCAAGCACGCGCTCAACTATATCGCGCCGAGAAAAGATAGTGAGCACCACCGGCGTATTCAGCACAGCATCCATGCTAGCCATTATAGGCACGAAGTGTTGCCGTACACCAATCACTGAGTAAAAAAGATTCAACATGCGCCCGGGCTTGTCTGCCCATCTGCAGACACTGCGATTCGTCTTTAAGGAGCCGTATTACCCTCTCGGCTAGCACGTGTGCGTCTTTCGGAAAGATGATGCACCCCGTCTTACCGTCTTCGACCATTTCTGGAATGCCTCCAAAGCAGCCTCCGACAACTGGCTTGCCGCAGGCCATGGCTTCAAGCACGACCGTTGGGAACGGATCAAGGTATTGCGAAGGCACAGCGACAATGGTCGCCGCATGATATGCAGCCTTAAGGGAGTTTCCAGAGACCCACCCAGCAGACACGACGTGGTCACCGAAACCTCCATCTTCTGCCTGTCGTAACAATCGTTGAATGTATTCGTCATGCTTGCCGAGAAGAAGCAGAGTCACTTTGACCTCTTTGCGCGCAATCTCACGAATCGCTTCAAGTATTACTTCGCCCCCCTTCGGCGCGCTTATGCGGCCGCCGAACAAAATCACTTTTTTGTTTTCTAGACCGTGCTCGCGGACAAATGCCTCGACCTTTTCCGACGAGACCTCCCAGTCCGCCGCATCGATGCCGTTGTGAATGACTTCTACATTCTTAATTCCATTCTGCTTGAGCGCCTCCTTAAGAGCTTCGCTGACGGTGAAAATGCGCGTTACATTCTTAAGCAGGCGGCGGATGACGATGTTGCGAATCGGGTTATACCAAAAGCGATACCGCCGCATCTGCTGCCACGCACTCACACGATAATTCCGTGGCGATTCACAATCCTTCGGCGTATTCTCCGTGAGTTTTCCGTAGTGGAAAAGCATGACGTCATGGACAGTCAAGAACACCTTCGCTCCGCTTTTTCTTGCAAGGCGGAGGCTCCAGTACGAGAGATGATAGTGCACGTTATGCGCATGCACGACGTCCGGTTTGACTTCCACAAGGATTTCCTTTATTCGACCGACCGTTGCAGGGTTGTAGAGAGAGCGCCAGGAACGCCATCGCTGTGCGTAGTCAGAATAGATGCGCTCGACGCGCATTCCCTCTTCTTGAAACGACCCTGCGAGGCTTTTGTCCTGGACGCAGGTAACGACCGTAAGCTCGTGACCTCGCTTTGTAAGCTCGCGAGCGAGCGTGGCAGCTACAATGCCCGCACCGCCCTTTGCGTGCGGTGGAAAGTCATCCTGTAAAAAAACGATCCTCATATCGAGAGGGTATTTGCAAAACTCTACAGACGCAAATCTTGTGCGTCAGTTTTTGAGGCGAACAAGATCCCATCATTAACTTCAACCTTAAATCCATTTGCTTTAAAATGGGCATTAAACCAGGAGAAATCTTCAGGACGGTGTACCTCCATAAAAATTCTGTCTAGTTTAAACAGCAGTTCCGGGGAAAGTCCTTCGAATACTCCCCGCTCTGCACCCTCAATATCAACCTTAAGCAAGTCGACTCTTTTCTCCCGTTCAATGTAGGGTCTTAAAGATTTCGTCTCCACTACCAGACCGCGATCCCCCAGAGCATAAGCGGAAGCAGCGCGATTCTCGCTGTCTAGATACGCCTTCCCTTCTGTATTTGTAATAGCCGCATTTACTGCCTGTACGAAAGGTGCATTGCGTTGCAAGTATACGAAGTTATCGGGATGTGGTTCAAATGCGATTATACGAGCATTTTTAAAGTGAGAATGCGCGGCGACCGAAAATGCACCTATGTGAGCACCCACATCCAGGATCACCGGAGTCGGCGGCAACTGCAGCGTACCCAAACGGTATACATCCTGACCGAATACTTCAGAAATAATCGACAAGTCGGAGCTAAATATGTCACGAATCTGAAACCGCTCGCCGGTTCGAAGCGTTACAAAGTGTTTGCTAAACTTGTTATATACCCTATTGACTGGGAAAATCACTTTCCACCAATCGCGATATAGGCGTACGCGGCTCAGTAGGTTCTGTATTCTTGACTGAGTTTCCATATACGCTTGGGAAGTGGTGCACCTATCGTCTTCTCTGTGAGAGTAATGCTACTCCTACGCCTTCTCAAATACCGCACACCAACCTATCGCATGCTTTCGGTTCGCCACCGAGGTATCCCTTTGGTCACGCCATATAGCGAAGCTGCCCCAAACTTTAAAAAGGCGGCTCGCAGCTCGACCGAGTATCGGGCGGGAATGCAGGTGCCACTTGTCGATCGCGAAACGTATTCTCATCTGTGCTCGAACTGAGTAGTATCCACCTCTTTGATCCATTTGAATTAGTTTGCATCCATGCCGTTCAAAGAGCGCCTGAAGCCCAAACTTGGTGTAACGCCAATAGTCGTGCGGCTCTTCGTGAAGCTCGTTCCATTGAGGAACGGTTATGAGCAGCTTACCTCCTCTTTTAAGAATTCGGCTTACTTCTGCTGCGGCGAGTTCAGGATTTTCTACGTGCTCAAACACCTGGGTACTTAAAACCGAATCGAATGAAGCATCAGGAAACGGTATGTCCTCCGCGCGACCAACGACATCTACATTTGGCCCTCCGGAAATATCCATCCGAACGTATTCCGTTACCTCGACCGGGGGCGAATATCGTTCTGCTGTGCCACTGCCAACGTTTAGAACTCTGCCTCGTAGGTGAGACGAGGCAAGTCGCACTTGCGTTTGGAGAAGCCTCCGGTCGACTTGGTATATATACATACGATTTTACATTTTAGACACCTCCACCCATAACCGATCAACACTTTCATTTACCTGCGCTACGGAGATACTCTCTCTCTGACGCTTCGCCTCCACCACATCATACATACGTGCGTTCATGATATGAAGCTCTGGTTGGACACGTTCGGGCACCACCACTATGTGTTCAGGCCCAACAGGAGGCTGTTCTCGCTCATCCATGGGGCCGACTATGTCCACCGTGGGCACGCCGAACGCCTCGGCTATGTAAATAGGGCCGGTATCTACGCCCACAAAGAGTGCAGCACTGGCAATAAAGGCCTTAAGTTCGTCTATCGAGAACTGCTCGGACGCGTTTAGGACGCTTTCCTGTTTCCCTAAGGCGGCAATCATGGCATCCACCTCTTCTCTATCGCGGTCGCTCCCTATGATCACGACCGGCAAATCTTTTGAAACAATATGCTCGGCGACGCGCGCGAACCGATCGGCCGGCCAGTTTTTTATTTTGTTTCCCGCCGAGGGCGAAATGACTGCGAACTTTTTCTCAATAAGAGAATGGCGTTCAAGAAATTGTCTGGCCACTCCCGCCGCTGCTTTTGAGTAACCTAGGTGTTTGGTCGTGTCCTCGGCAGAAATCCCTAGAGACTCGAGCAGGCGAAGATACTCGCGAGGAGCATAGTGACCCATGCGATGCGGTTCCGTATGAACGAGCCGCAGCAGCGCACGATACGTCTTCGTCTGCCACGGACAGTAGCCATTCTCGATTTTCGAGGCGACAATAAAAGGAATGCTCGCGAGGTATGATGCCGCTATCGCTTTACTATCGGGCATGAGCACGACGCTTGCATCGAAACGCCGCGCGCGCAGGATTCGGGAAAGCGCGAACGCGTCTTTTACGTCAACAATATAGTCGTCTACATCAGGGTTGTCCTGCAGCACTTTCTGCCCTACCGCGTCCCCGAGCACCGTAAGTCGAGCCTGCGGTTGCGCCTGCTTGATGGCGTGAAAGACGGGGGTCGAACATACCATGTCGCCCAGCTTTGCAGTCTGCACGACCAGGACCGACGACAGCTTCTTCGGTGCTTTAGCCAAAGGACGGCGTACAAAACGCCTAAGATAACAGGCTGTTAGTAGCGCCATGTTCTTCGTCTGACGAATAAGTTTACCCATGGGACAGCGACGGAAGCCGATATATGCGGAAGCGCCCGATAGAAACTGGACTCCCTGACGCCAGAGCGTTCAAATCCCATCCCGGGTTATTTTTTGTATCCCAGACCACTTCGGTCACTCCAAGACTTGCGAGCACCGAAGCAAGCGACTCTCGGTGGAGACCCGCGTACTGAGTGGCGTAAGCAGCAAGATACGACACCGGAATATCCGCATAACTGCCATCCTTCTCACTCCAATACACTCCAAATAGACGCTGCGAAATCTGTGCCCGACTTTTTTGAAGCTGAACCTGGATAGCCGACGGCGCAACACCCTCAAGTCGATACGGGAGTAACGCGCTTTCGATGAGAGCGGGTTCCGGGATGAGGTAGTAGACCGCGTATGGGTTATTCGGTGCGTTATCCTGCGTGTAAATAGAAATATAGGGAGAAAGCTTCGAGTCAGCCCAGACGGTATTTGTGCCTGGCTGCTTTGCAAGCCAGGCTAAGACCGGAGCATACGCTTGTGCCGATGCAGCCTCGGTAAACGCGGCTCGGTATGATGCATACTGGATCAACGCTCCGGCATAAATGAGGACTACTCCGGCAAGCGCGCATAGCACGATCCGAACGGTACGGTGTGGAATAAATCGGTCAAGCAGATACGTGAAGAGCAGCACGGCCATGATGCTGAACAACGGCTTGGTAACGTACCAGTGAAAGTGCCCCGACTGTATCTCGCGACCGGTGAGAATCTGCTGATTTATGAGCATGGAGAGCGCGATGGCACTCACTACAAAAAAGAGGCGCGCCGACGACAACCGTTTTGGGAAAAAGAATGGAATGACAAGCAGGAAGACAAGCAGCACGCTAAAGAGCGGTGCATGCGTCGACATGAGGCCGAAGCGCATTGAAGCCGCCGCGTATGCGGGATTCTGTATAAGTCGCTCGTAGTTGAGAAGAAACGGGATGGCGCACGTTACTGCAACTGCCCCAATAAGCGCAAGATCGAGGACCGCTTTGTACTCGCGCTGAATCCAGCGATACACCAGGAGTAGTACGCCAAATATTGTGAGAAAGGCGAATGTGTAGAAAGAGACATATAGTGACATCCCCGCAAGAAGCCCGGTCGCGAGTAAAAACACGAACCTGCGCCGCCCGCGCGTTTCCCGTATTTCAGTAAAAAATAGCTGGTATACCAGATAGAGGGCGCCAAAAAGGAACAGCGCGCTAACCCCTGGATTTATCGGGCGAGCGTAGGTAAGGAAACGAGCCGTCGGCGCGCTGCCATGGAGCAAGCCAAGGAGGCTCTTCGGGTTGCTGACGAACGCGTCACCGAACATGATCGCTAAGACGGAGAGAACGCCCGTCGCGCGTGAGGCGGACAGCGCATATACCAGAGCATATATAAGCAGAGCGGCGAGAAACGGAAGAAAGAACTTCCCATAGAGTTCGACTTGGCTCGCCGAGAGGCGTAGCAGTTCGCCGGTCCGGGCAACCATCCACTCCCCCAGCCCGGGCTCTATAGGTGGGAGGCTTTTATCCGCAAAAAACGTATCGCCCTGGGTCGGGAAACCATCGTAGACTTGCCGGATACGCGCGAGGTAGTGGCTTTCTGCGTCTGCACCCATCATAGTGATACCTTGGTATCCTCTTGAAAATGTAAAGACAAGTGCGGGCGCAATGGTTGTTACGCCGACGAGAAACGCGAGCACTAACGCCCACCAGTGTTTACGAAGCAGTTCCATGCTCGGCATTCCTGACGAATACAAAAAGCTCGTAAGAAAAGTAGTTCATAATAGCGAGCACGACGCGCAGACACGCTTGAGCAAGTAAGTAGTTCACCGCCAGTAGACCAACAAGCGCATAAAGACCTAATGTATTTAGACTGAGATTCACTAATGCTAGAGCACCAAACTTCAAGAATTGCAGGTGTACTCTTTCGGTATCTCTATTAACAAACACCCATAGTTTTTGTAGTGCAAAATGCGCGAAGACTGAAAGCACAAAAGTAAAGACTGATGCCGACAAGTACCAAACGCCGAACCAGCGCACAAATACGTACAGGAGCGCAACGTTGAACACCGCAGCCGCGCCGCCAGACACGGCGAATTTGACAAGTTTCCTATGATTCCAGGACTGTGCGAACGCCTCTGCTGTCTTTCGATCTTGGGGAGAAGTCATGCCATCCATCGATTAAACCAGATCTGGAAAACCATCAGGTTCCATAATTCTTTTCTATTATCCCGAACGCGCGCTCGGTGCTCGCCTATCAAGCGGTGAACAAATTGTACATCGAACAGGTCGTGAGCGCGCAGCGCTTTCTCGCTCAGTAAGTCGTCACAGAGGCCCTGGAGCGGCCCATTTAACCACCGCGCGAGCGGGATCCCAAAGCCTTTTTTCTTACGGTCAATAATATGGTCCGGGAGCTTCCCTCGCATAAGCTCCTTCAACAGACGCTTCGTAAGACCGCGGCGGTACTTGAGCGAGTACGGGAGAGAAAACGCAAGGTCGACTATCGAGTGGTCAAGGAACGGTGCGCGCGTCTCAAGTGCATAGTGCATACTCGCGCGGTCTACCTTTACCAGTACTTGATCCATGAGGTAACTTCGCGCGTAAGCGAAGAGCAAGCGATTCCCGGTGTCGTCTGAAGCGAAGTCTTGAAGCGCACGTTCAATGTCCGCAAAAACTGCGCCACTGCCGACATACGCCCGTAACGCTGGGCCGGCAAGCCCCGCGCGCGCCCGTCTATCAAACGAACCGAGCCACTCCAGGTGGCGGCGGATGGTGTCCTTTTCATCGCTTGAAAGGAGTTTTTGCAAATTGTAGGAAAAAGAGAAGTTGTCGTGGGAGGCCGGAAGACGGCCTGCGACACTCCGAAAGACATGCCTTACCCGCGACGGAAGCACTTGATATAAGGATTCGCCCTGGAATGTTGGGTAGCCCGCGAAGAGTTCATCTCCGCCATCGCCCCCGAGGGCGACGGTGACTGTCTCACGAGCAAAACGCGAGAGCAGGAGTGTGGGCAAAACGGAAGCGTCTGCCATCGGCTCCGAAAGCGTCTCGCCAAGTGTCGGCACGAGCGCAAGCGCATCTTCTGCGCGAACTGTCTTTTCATGATGGTGCGTGCCGAGATGCGCAGCAACGGTACGAGCAAACGAAGACTCGTCAAAAGACGAATCTTCAAACCCTATCGAGAAGGTCTCTACCGGCCGATTGCTCGCAGATTGCGCATAGTATGCAATCGCGCTGCTGTCGATGCCGCCGGACAAGAACACGCCTAGAGGCACGTCTGCGACTAACTCGCGCGTAACCACCTCGCGCAGCGTACGGTCGAGCTTCCCCGTCGCTTCCGCGGCGTCGAGCTGCTGAGTCTCTTGCGGTGGATGCCAGAACGTTTCCTTCGTGATGGCGCCTTCTTTAAAAACAAGCGCCGTTGCAGGCTCTAGTTTATGCACCCCTTGCAAGATGCTGTGCGGTGTGGGGACATAGTCGAACTGCAGATACTGGTCGAGCGCGTGAAGATCGACTTCTTTCCGAACTAAACCAGATGCCATGATCCCGCGAAGTTCCGAGGAAAAGACAAACTGCCGATCCTGGTATGCATAGTAGAGCGGCTTCTCCCCCATCCGGTCACGCGCGAGCACGAGCGTACGCGCGTCGAAATCGTAGAGCGCGATTGCGAACATGCCGTGGAGCTTTGCAAAGCACGCAATCCCTTCTCTCTCGTACAGGGCAAGAATGACTTCGGTATCCGAGGCCGTCAAAAACCGCCGCCCCGCCTTCTCAAGCGCAGAGCGCAACTCGGAAAAGTTGTAGATTTCCCCGTTAAAAACTATCGCCAGCCCCCCCTCCCGGCCAAACAGCGGCTGGTTCGCCCCGGTGCTTGTGTCTATGATGGAAAGACGCGCATGACCGAATCCAACGCCGTCACGCATATACACGCCTGTGTGATCCGGGCCGCGATGCTGGACCGCGTCGGTCATATCCTCAAGCTGCCGTCGCGAACCAGTCCCAACGAATCCCGAGATACCGCACATATACTTACGCCGACTCCTCCACCGTGTACGGATGCTTATCCTGCGACTCGTAGTAGGTGCGCATCAGCATCTCGGCAATAACGCCAAAGAGCACGAGCTGCACGCCGACAATGATAAGAAGCGTGGCAAGGATGGGCAGCGGCGTCGCCACGAAGTCGCGTATGCCGGTTACCTTCAAAACAACAGCGAGCGCTGCCGCGGTAAAACCGGAAAACAAAGA
This sequence comes from bacterium, assembly GCA_021784815.1. GTDB lineage: Bacteria > Patescibacteriota > Minisyncoccia > Phycocordibacterales > Phycocordibacteraceae > C7867-001. The sequence goes on from JAJYHK010000002.1 coordinate 12,375, forward strand.
CGCGAGCCCCCAGCCGCCGAAGAAATGCATGGGCCGATTCATGTACCTATGCAAGAAGACCAGGACGACGAGGTCGAGCAGCACCCGCGGCATACGGCCGAATCCGTACTTACTGACGCCGTACATTCTTGGCTTGTGATTCACCGGGATTTCCGTTACCTTTCCACCGCGCCATGCTGCGTAGGCAGGTATGAACCGGTGCATGTCGCCGTACAGCCGAATGCTTTTTATCGCCTCTGCTCGATAAGCTTTCAGGGTACAGCCATAGTCGTGCAGAGGGACGCCTGAAAACTTTGATATGAGCCGATTGGCCGCCACTGACGGCAGCCGACGTGTGAGCCATGCTCCCTCCCATCTCCCCTGCCGCCATCCGGAAACCACGTCGTATCCCTCTTCCAACTTTGCGATAAGCCGAGGTATATCTGCCGGATCGTTCTCAAGATCGCTGTCGATCGTGACGATAATGTCGCCCGTCGCTGCCGCTATGCCTGCGGACAGCGCGGCCGTTTGCCCTGCGTTGTATCGGAATCGTATCGGTCTGAGTGCAGATTCCGACTGCCGCAATTCTTTCAAGATCCCGTACGAGCCATCAGACGACCCGTCGTCCACGGCGATAATCTCGTATGGCCTCCCGATTCCCCGCAAGACGCGCATCAGTTGCTCTACTAGCGGCCGCAGGCTGCCGGACTCGTTATAGACCGGGAACACTACCGATACGGCTGGCGAGCTCTGACTCATACTGGGAGGTATACCTTACTTGCGCAGAAATACATAGTACCCGCTCGTTTGCCTTGACTGGAGCTTACCGGTCCATTTGTCTGCGAGGAACGCAAGGTTGCAAAGGAACCGCCTACGCCCGAGAGGCGAAAGACGCACGAGCGTTTCAAGCGGACCACGCACATTTTCTATCTCGACGGTAGTAAAACGATCCGTCAATACCGAGAGCGAGTCACGCGTAAAGCGCCAGTAGTCGCGGTAATAGCCACGCTCGGCATGATAGTAGTACAGAAATGGCACGTAGAGGAGGCACATGCCCCCGGGCGTAAGCACGCGGTAGAGCTGCTCGAATGACTTGAATGGATTCTCGACGTGCTCGAGAATTGCGAGGCATACGATTGCCGGCTCGGAATCATCCGGCATAGGCAGGTCTTGGATATCGCCCACGATGTGCGGATGATAGGTATCGACATAGTCAAGCACAACATACTCGGTCTTCTTCTCTTTAAGCAGATCGACAATCCAGCGGTGCGCCGGATCCTCCCGATTGCCAAATTCTTTCGAGAGCCGCAGCCCAGCACCGATGTCGAGCAGGCGCGGCGACGACTCAAGCATGCGCCGTATGCGGGCACTGAAGAACGCGTCCCAAGGTCGAGCAAAGAGTGCCATGCGTTAGGAAAGTGATTCGAGAATACGCGCACTGCGCTGCTCCCAGGTATACGCGATAACCGCCTCCTGCGCTCGCACCGCGCGAGCGTGCGCCTCCGAAGGGTTCGTCAGTGCGACCTCTATGGCACGGGCGAGCGCGACCGGGTCGTCTGGTGTAAAGAAGTATGCATCGGCTTCCGTAAGTACCTCGCGCACCGCTGGCGTGTCCGAGGTTATGATCGGCACGCCCGAGGTCATGTACGCAAAGAGTTTCAGCGGCGAAGTGAACCGGAGCGCGTCGACCTGCTTGCCGGTATTAGGCAAAACGAGCGCGTCGGCTGCGGCCTGATTATCAGGAAGCTCTCGGTACGGTCGGTAGCCGAGGAAACGCACATTCGGGTACTGCGCCGAAAGAGCTGCGACCTGGCCTGGTTCGCCGCCGATTACGACCACTAAAACCGAGGGCGGTAAAAACCGCGACGCCTCGAGGAGCGTGTCAACTCCCTTCCAGCCATCGAGCCGGCCGACGTAGAGCGCGATCTTTTTATCGAGTGGCAAGCCCAACCGAGCGCGCGAAGATGCTTGCGGCTCGGGCTGCGCAAAAGCGTTCACGTCGACCGCATCGGGAGCAACGGTGATGCGGCTCTCCGGCACGCCTGCGGCAACATATGCATCCTTAAGCCCGCGCGTTATGGCGACGACCTGCGCAGCGCGGCGCGCCACAAAACGCGTAATGGCCGTGGGCCGCGTATGCGCCTCGTACACGAGACGGCGGCCAAGCAGCACGTATTGCGCAAGCACGAACGCATCGCGCGAGTACACGACATCGGCGCGCCAAAACGCGCGGCGGAAGTGCGCCGCTTCGGCAAACCAGACGGCGGAAAGCACGAACCCGAGACGCCCGAGACGCGTCAAATCCGGACACCAAACCTTCCGCGTCGTAAACGTACGAGCGACACCGTAATACCCGTATGGGTCGTCGCGTATCGGGGTGCGGCGCGTCGGCACCACGAGCTCGACCTCCGCGCCGGCGGCGGCAAGCGCTTCGCAGGTCTTCATAATCTGGATGCCGTGTGCCTTCTCGGTCGGCAGGCGGATATTGACGATATAGAAAATCTTCATATCTTAGGGTTTTATCTGCGTATACGTAGGAAAAAAGTCCCTCGCAAACCAGATGCGTGCAATATTTTCATCTATAGCGTTGTAGCCGTTGACCGTACTGAAACTTTGATCACTCTCAACGAGAATCGTTTTATATCCTGTCAAAAGCGAAGTGTTCTTGCTGACGGTACTGCTCGCGATGTAGGTAATGTCAAAAAGGCGAGTGTGCGGCGGTGGTGGCACGCGCGTAAGCGCTTGGTACAGGTTCGTGCCGGTCCGAGCCGACTGAGCGGCGTAACGCAGGTATGCGGTCGGCGTCAGAGAGACCGCAAGCTGGTCACCACCAATAGCCAGTATAGGACTGGGATCCTCTTGCACGGAATTGAGTACCGCTGCTTCCGGCGGCCCTTCCGCGTACCGGGCAACGAGACCGCCAACGCTGGCCGTTTGTACAATTATCCCTAACAGTATGGCGGCTCCAACGAGGAGCGTATAGCGTCTGTTAGATGCAACGTAAAGCGTGAGTATACGCCCGAAAATGAGGAGTAAGAACACGATGACCGGCAACATGTAGCGACCCTCGTGATGCTGCGCCGGAGCAAAAAGTAAGAAATTGAATACGACCACAAGTGCGGCTGCCTGCAAGAATGAGTCGTTCATTAGGCGACGCGCGCCGACCGCCACTGCCATAACGGCAGCAGCAACAAAGTAAGAGAGGTGGTTAAGCACTACTTCTGCTCCGTAGTAAATAAACGAGAAATTGCCCCCAAGAAAGGGGTTTTGACCGCTGTGTGCCGGACTTGCCAGGGGTCCTACCCCCAAAAAACCAAGTAGCCGTATAAACGGATACGGATCCCACAAGATGACTAACCCCGTGCCAATCACAAGCGCCAGGCAAAGATACAAAAAACGACGAATGAGCTGCCATCGTTTCTCGCGTAGCCACGTGAGAAGCAGCGGCACCCACATAACCATGGACAGGAGACTTATGTAACTGACGCCCGCTGCAATAAGTGCTGCAAAGCAATGAAAGACCCACAACCGTTTCGACTTCGGCGTGTTCCGAATAGAGAGCATCGTTGAAAACTGCACTAACAGCATAGGAATAACAATTACCCAGTGCTCGAAGAAGTGAGCGTATTCAAAAAAATAGTAGTCAGTCGCAAGAATCCCAGTCGCGACGAACGGCACCCATGGCGCACCCCGTTCTTCGTTTAATGATTTCCAAAATGCCCAGAGCGCAAGAAGCGAAAAAAGGACAGCAAGGATTCTGATGCAGACAATGATGCCCCCCCAGTTATAAATAAGCCGATTCCGATATTCGACCGACGAGTGCACCACTCCGTCGAGACGTTGGACTCCATAGTCCACAAGCACCGCCGGGATAGCGAGAATGGGAAAGACTGGACCATAATACACAGAAGGATCGTTGCGAAATGCCAATAGACTTCTTGATTCAAGCACATGCAACGCACCACTTACCGGCGACGGTTCGTCGCCGATATAGTCTTGAGGATACGGTACCTTGGCCGTCCCATACACAATGGCTGGAATATTTGCTCCGCACCATATAAACAGCAGAAGAACACCGAAAACGACCGCCGTTCTACGCATTGCTAGATACCGAATTGCGTGTCGAGCTCGCGTGGTATACGAGGGACGTTCGTTGGAACCGATCATGTGCCTACACTAACAGATTTACAAACTATCTCGCATAGTCGTAATGGCGTATACCCTCTTTCCATAAGTACCCGCGCACGCGCACCGAGCCGCGTGCGCATAGCTTTATCTGCAGCAAGAGCCCGAAGCGCTTCGCTAAGCGCTTCGGGAGAAGCTTCGCAAAGCGCGATACTTTCATCCGGAGTGAAGACCTCGCGGATAGCAGGGGTATTTGTCGTAATGATGGGTTTGCCGAGCGCGGCGCACTCGTAGACCTTGTTTGGAATGACGCGTTCCGCTTTAGGCGTACTGCCGAAGATGCCGAGACAGATGTCCGCAGCACGCACGCGCTCGACGAGCTCCTGAAGCGGCACACGCTCTTCAAATGCGACGTTGGCGACGCCGAGGGCCTCGACAAGCTCCCGCACGCGCCCGTACTCTTGACCGCCGCCGATGAGTTCGAATCGAAGCGGCAGATCAGCAACGAGCGCTGCCGCGCGCACGATCACTTCGACGCCATGGAGCGGGATGTACGAACCATAAAAAACGACGCGAAGCGGCGTGGCCTGCCGCTCCCCCTTCTCGACCGACGCAGAAAACCACTCCTTCGATGCGCCCACCGGCACCACGATTAGCTTGTGTTCCGGAATGCCAAGCCGCTCGGAAAAGTACCGCTTGTGCTCGATGGTGTCGACGAGTACCGTGCGCGCGAGCGCGCACGAAAAGCGGTCAAGAAGCCAATCGCGCCAAGCCTTTAAAGAATATCGGCCGTATTTTTTCCGGTCAAAGACATTTGAGTCGTGGAGGGAGACGAACGCGTCGAACACGATGCGATTGCCGAACAGGAGCCGCGCGAGCCACACGACCGTCTGCCCCGGGAAAAGCACGAGGACCAGGTCGAAAGATTCATGGCGTAGCGCCCGGCCCTGCCGCCAAAGCAGCTGATACTTGTGCAAGCTGCGCGCGTTACGCGGATCGACGCGGCACGGGACCACCTCGTACCCGAGCGCCGCAAAGCCCTCGGTGAATATGCGGCTGCGCGCGTAACCGGGGTCGTAGATGCCGAAGAAAAGCACGCGCTTCATACCCGGCTGCCAAGCTCCTCGATAATCTTCGCGATAGTGCGGTCAAGCGCGTAGTGCGCGCGAACGTAGGCGCCCGCCGGGGCAATGTCTACCGTGCGCGCGGCCTCAAGCGCATGTGCAACCGTTTCCGGTTCAATCGAACTGACAAACAGTCCCGAGGGAGCGAGCAGGTCGCGGAAGGCCTCGTTACTCGTGACCGCCGGCACGCCCGCGGCGAGCGGCTCGAGCACGGCTTTGTCCATGCTCCCCGTCGCACTGAGGTTCAGGAAGACGTCATGCCTAGCAAGAAGCCTCGGCATGTCCGCGTGCGCGACCGGGCCAAGCAGCGTGACCCGCGCGGCATACGGCCGCCCGGCAATGGCGCGCTTAAGCTCCTCTTCGTATGCGCGGTCTGCTTCCGTTGCGGGCTCGCCGGCAACCGTAAAAGTGAACGGTACGCCGTTTGCGTTAAGTACGTCGAGCGCATCGAGCATTTCCCTCGTGCGCTTCGTCGCGGAGATGCGCCCGGCGGTGAGAATGCGCAGCGCGCCGTCGGGCGTAGGCTCGCGAGTTTGGGGCGCGAACTGCGCAAGGTCGATGCCGTGTCCGAGCACCTGGAGCTTTTTCGTCGGCAGTCGGAAACTCTCGCGCGAGGCGGAGAAGACGACGCTCGTCCAGAACACCGCGATGCGCAGCTTGAGGTCGACGCTCTTATGCGTGTACCAGAGCGCCGCGGGCTTCCCGAGCAGCTTCCAGAGCCCTCCGGCAACGACGAAGTACTCGGGATTCATATGGACGAAAACCGCATCGTAGTCGCCGCGCAGGCGCCAGGCGAGACGAAGAAGACGCCAAGCATACGTAGCGCTGCCTACCGCGCCGCGTTCCTTCCCGAGCGAATGCACACGGACGTTTGCCGGCAGCGCATGCTCGCCCTCGCGCAAACAGATCACCTCAACGCTCTCCGTTTGGACGGCAAATACTTCCAGCCAGCGATGAAAGAACCCGAGCACGGGATCGCGCTGGTCTACGGCCTGCGTGGTAATGAGAAGCCGCATACGGTCAGAGTCCGAGACATTCATTAAGGTCGTCGGCGATGCGTGCCGCAAGATCGCCTTCCGCGCGCAGGTGCGCTTCCACGGCCTGCTTCGCCGCAATCGTGAGCGTGAGGCGTGCGTGGTTATCTGCAATGAGCATTGCAATGCGCTTTGCAAGTTCCTGCGGGGCTCCCACCGGCGCTACGAGCGCCTCGGCGCCCGCATGGAGCACCTCACCGACGATGCCGACCTCGGTCGTGATGATCGGCACGCCCGCAAGCGCCGCTTCGATGAGCGTGCGGCCGTACCCCTCATAAGCGCTCGCTTGGATGAACGCTTGCGCGCTGCCCATGAGTGCCCGCGCATCCGGCCGGTTGCCGAAAAATACTACCGAGCCGCTTAGACCGAGCGCTTTGGCGCGCGCTTCGAGCGCGCTTCGAGCGCGCCCCGCGCCGGCGATGAAGAGCCCAATAGACCTGTAGTCGCGCCTCACAAGTGCGAGCGCCTGAAGAATGTCCTCAACGCGCTTTTCCGGTTCCAGCCGACCGACGCACAAGAGAGCGAACTTGAAGGGGTGCGCGGGCAGCGGCGAAGGCGCGGGCGCTTGCGCCTCGACCGCGACCGGAATGACCGAGGGCTCGCGCACCGCGCCCCCGTAGGTGTCCAGAATCGACTTCTTAATCCGTTCAGAGACCACGCGAACGCCGCGCGCACGGCGCAACACGCGCCCTGCCGCGCGCACGCGCAGCCGATTGAGCAGATTCATCTTCCAGCTGCCCGAACGGGTAAACCAAGGCGAGAGAAAATCGGTGTGGACCTGTATATGAAGGACCGCAGTGGTACCCCGCTGCGCGTTCAGCGCTGCGAGACCGAGCTCGAACGGATCCTGTGCGGAGACGACCTCTATGCCGAAGTGCGAAACGACGCGGCGCGCACGTATGCGGAGCGCGAGTATGCGCAGAAGCCGCGGCGCGCGCACGGGATACAAGTGGAGCGCACCCTCGTGGCTCTCCCGAGCGCCGCACGGCGCGGGCGAGACGATGTGGAGCTCGCCGATTTTTGCCGCGTACACGTACATACGCGAGCGCGCCGCCGAGTCCTCGACGAAGATGGACGGGTCGTTTGAGATGAAGAGGACTTTAGCCATACCTCGATTTCAAAAACGCCGCGGTCGCGTCGAGCATGGCGTCGCGCGAGAAGCGCGCAGCAGATGCTTTCGCGCGCGCCGCAAGGCGCGCGCGCTGCGCCTCGTCGCCCAGAAGGCGCGCAAGCGCCGCTTCGAGCGCCTTCTGATTCTCGGTCGGCACGAGCAGTCCGGTCTCGTTGTTGGTCACCACTTCCCTATTGCCGCCCGCGTCGGTCGCAATGATCGGCGCACCGAGCGCAAGCGCCTCGATAAGCACATGCGAGAGGCCCTCGTACGAGGAGTTCAAGACGAACGCGTCCGCGGCGGCAATGACTGCGAGCGCATCAGCGTGCGCAAGCGCACCAAGAAATGCGTGCCGGCCCGGCAGCCGCTCCTGCGCGCGGCGCTCGAGTGCCGCGCGCTCGGGCCCCTCTCCGACAATCGCAAGCGAGGGGGCCGGCACGGCCGCGACCGCGTCGATGACGCCCTCGACGTGCTTCCAGGGCACGAGGCGGCCCACGGTGACCACGAGCGGCCCCGGGAGGCGAAGCGCCGTCTCGGGCACGGTCCCGAGTGCCTCGAACGGCACGGCATTATAGATGACGGTGATCTTCTCTTCCGGAATGCCCCACGCCGCGACAATGCGCTTGAGGTACTCACTCGGGACGATGACTTTTTGTGCGCTTCGGGCAACGCCCGTCTGCACTTTTTGCATGAGCGAAACCGCAAGCGGCACCGACTTCCGATGCACGAACACGTCGAGACGGTCGGTGATGCCGAACCGCTGCCGCCCCTGCTCCCACGCGTAGTCGCCGACAATTTTTACGATGAGCGGCTTGCGCGCGCGCCGCGCCGCAAGGCGCGCGGGCAAGCCGACTGAAACCGGATCGAGCGCTAGGATCGCGTCGGCGCCGCGCGCAGCGCGGCGGACGCGCCGGTAGTACGCGAGGTGCCGCAGGAGTTTCGGCAGATGCCGCACGTCGCGGAACTTCACAAGCTCGACCTCGATGCCGCACTCGGGCAACCCTTCTTCAAGCGCCTTCGCATACGTGGCCGGCCCGCCGATCTCGGGCGGATACAGCGGGGTGGCAATAACGAGTCGCATAGGGCTATAGCTTATTAACTGACAGAAAACATGCGCTCGAAAAGCGCCTTCATCCGCGTAGCGATGATGTTCCAGTCGTACTTGGAAAACGCGAGCGTTTTTGCTGTTTTTGTAATGCGCTGCACTTTCTCCGGGTGCGCGCGAATATCCCGCACTGCCTCGGCAATTTGCACGGGAGAATCTTTGTCGACTGCCAAGCCGGTAGCCTCTTCTTCAGGGTTCCGCCGCTCGTCAAACAGGAAGTCGGCTATACCGCCCTCTTGGGTAGCAATGACCGGAAGTTCCGCGGCCATAGCTTCCACAAAGGAGTTGCCCATGCCTTCCGAGCGCGAAGGGCGGATGAATATATCGCAGGCTTTCAGAGCTGCAGGCAGCTCAGCGTGCGATATCTGACCCTCAAAACGTACGCGCGCCGCAACCCCTTCCCGCTCCGCCAACTCGCGCAGCATGGGCTCATCCGGGCCGATGCCGTAGACGATGAATCGCATGTTCTCGGGGAGAAGGGCAAGCGCGCGAATAACATCATCTACCGCATTTTTCTTCACGAGTCGAGACGTCGTGACGAGCAGCACGTCGTCTTCCTTCGCGCTGAGCGCGGCACGGCGCGCTTCGCGTTCCTCGGGGGTAATGGGTGCCGCAAAGTGCCGCGTATTCACGGCATTTGGAATGACCTCCGCAAGTCCGGAGAACCCCATGCGCTTGCCCCACGCCAGAAGGAAGGTGGAGATGGCTTGGAGCGCGTCGGCTTCGGTAAAGCCGCGCACGAACCATGGCCACACTGGCCAAGCGAGCCGTTCGATGTATTCGGGCGGATCGCCCTCTTGGAGCGTGAGCAAGTACTTCACCTCCGGGTGACGGCGCTTAAAGATACCCGCCGGAATGCCGCACGAATGCGCCATCATGGCCCACGTCGCGTCGAACCGGTATGTGCGGTGGAGTTTTGCCGCCGCGCGTGCTGCCGCAAACTGATACCAGTACTTGGCGTACCTGAGCGGAAACTTTTGGAGGTCGCCAACAGAAGGCGCCCCGCGAGTCATGCCAATGCGGTGAATGTGTACGTTGCCGATCTGTTCCTCCCGAGGAAGCGCGGCGTCGAAATGGAGCGTTACCATGTGGAACTCAATGTCCGACGGCGCGATGCGGTCCGTAATCTCCTTAATAGCGACCTCTGCCCCGCCAATGAACCGCGGATAGTAGTTGAGCGAAAAAATGAGGACTTTTTTCATGCGAGCATGCCTTTCAAAGTTTGCGCATAAACAAATCGCAACTGGTTTGCGAACGCGTCGCCTTCTCCCATAGAGCTGCGCAGCGTGCCGCGGCGAGCGATGGCGGCCGCATGACGCTCGTGGTGCGGCTCCATTCCGTACACCTGATCCGCGCCGGTGAGCGCGCGGCGGAGTAGCCACCGCTTCCAGGGGGCAATGTCGGAGAGATTCTGATCAGCGAGCGTGATAAGCACGGGCAATCCGAGGCTGCGTTTGAGGAGCAGCGTCGCAAAAGCGCCGTAACTCGCGAAAATCGACCATGCAAAGAGATACTCGTGCTCGCGCGCAAGCCGTATCCCGACCCGATACCCGAGAATCGGGAGCAAATACTTGTCGGACTTCCGCCCGTACCCGACGCGATGCACGGCCACATTGGCCGGCAGCGGGCCCGCTGCCTCCACGGACTTATCGAACCGAGTGGTGACGACGTCGAATTGTACAAGCGGCATCCCACGCATGAGTGCCAGGAGCGCATCTTCGGCGGGGCCGGCAATGGGATAAAAGGTGGTGGAAAAAACAAGCACCCGACGCGGGCGCACGGCGGCGCGCGGATGCGCATTTAAAAATCGCTGAACGTAGTCTTCGAGCCGCTCTTTCGTCGCCCAGCCGAGTGCGTTTGCTTTGTGCGTATCCAGAGAAGACTCCATGCGGTTGCCTTCGCGAGGCGGCAGCATAAGCACTTCGGTCCCAAAGAGACGCGCCACTTCAAGGATGGAGAATGCCCGCTCATTCCCGAGACCGAATTCGTCGCCCTCGCCCCGAAAGCCGACGAGCATAAGACCTTCGACGATATCGTTCACGTGCGTAAAATTCCGACGCTGTGTCCCGGGCGAGGTTACCGTAATGGGCGCGCCGCGCGCGTAGAGCTGTTTGAAAATTTCGATGACCGTGCCATATGTGCCGGCGCGCTCGCGCGGGCCATATACGTTGTAAAAGTACGTAATCGCGTACGGGAGACCGAGCTCATCGCCGATCTTTTTCACAAGCTCAGAGTTTTCCGCTTTGGTTCGCGCGTAGGGGCTCGCGTACCGCGCCGCGCCCGAATCGCCGAATTTGGTAGACGACCCGGCATACACAAGCTTCGGCTTGCGCGCTTTCCAGAACTCAATTACCGCGCGCGTGCCTGCACTATTTAGATCTTCAACAAGGTCCGGCTCAAGCACGCTCTGCTCGACGCGCGAGTATTCGCCAAGGTGGTAGACGACGGCAGGCGTCTCGGGAACGAGCCGCTCGATGTCTTTGGTGTGGCCCTCGCGGTACTCGACGCCCGGGACATGGTTCTCGCGGGAGCCCGTGAAGTAGTTGTCGAGCGAGATGACCCGGTGGCCCTCGGCAACGAGCCGTTCACAGAGGTGTGAGCCAATGAAGCCAGCGCCGCCAGTGACGAGGACGAGCTTTGGGTCGGTCATGAGGAAAGAGTAATACGGAACGGGTCCGGTGCGAAGTCGAGCACAATACTAGAACAGCACGAGCGCGCCTGCAGCAACGCCGAGGAGGCCAAGGAAACCGTACGCCCAGGGCGACGAGGAGAGGCCCGTGCGGCTTTCGACCGCTGCTGCCGGAGTACTACTCGAGCGCGCCGACAATAGCGCCCCCGCCGCGGCAACGGTGGTCGCCGCGACGGGGGCGCTTACTGCTTGAGCTGCATGCGCGGTTCCTTTTTCGCTTACAGTGCTAATAGCAGCGGAATCGGCCGTCTGCTCTCTATACGAACGCGCGGCAGACGCCTGAGGTTGCACGAGCGCCGTTCCCGAGGCAGGGTCAGTGCGTACCGAAGCGGCCGGATTCGGCTCGTACGCCGCCGCAAGCAGCCCGTCGGGGTACGAGAGCCGCGTATCGAAGGCAACGGGCAAGCCCGTGACGCTCGTCGGAAAAAGAACCGTTGTCCCGGGCAAGATGCGCGTGCGATCCGGGATGCGGAAGGTCCCTGTGCCTGCCGAGAGCCGCCAGCCGGAGAGATCGAGCGTGCTGGTCGCATCGTTGGCAATCGCGACGCCTGCACCAGTCTCAGCCGCGATACGTACGGCCGCGCATGTCACGGTGACCGTGAACGTCGTTTCCGCCGATGCGGAGCCGTCCTTAGCATACGCGGTCACCTCGTACGCGCCCGGAGAGTGGAACGTCTTCTGCACGCGCGTGCCCTCCCCCGTCGAACCGTCGCCGAAACTCCAGTACAGCGTCGCTGAGGGATCGGTCGACCCGCCGCTCGTGCACGCCTGCGCCGTGAAGATAGTCGGCACGTCGAGAAAGGCGGCTTGGTCGCCACCCGTGCGCACTGAGAGCTCGGACGGGGGTGGGATGTACGTGCGCACCGATCCTGATGCTTTGGGCGCCGATTCGCTCGAGGACGCGGTTACTGGCGTTGAACCAGTTGGCGCTTGAGCGACCGTAATGAGCCCGGCGATCTTCGCGTACGTTGCGGTCCCGATCCCGCTCACCCGCTCAAGGTCCTGCGGCGCTCCAAACGGCCCGTGCGCCGTACGGTACGCGATGATGGCGGCGGCTTTGGTCGCGCCGATGCCCGGGAGCGTCTCGAGCCCCGCTTCGTCGACCGTGTTGATGTCGATAAGCCCGGCGGCACACGCGGGCATGCCTATGCACAACAAGAGCATGAGGGGAAGGAGGAGGCGCGAGCGACCGGCGGGCATAGGAAAATAGTTACAGTTCTCCTTTTAGGATCTTGCGCAGCTGATCCTCTGGTATCTCAAACGGCTGTCGCGCAGGAACCGGAGCGACCTCATCGTGGCGAATCGGTTTTTGCTCCATGCGCGGCGGCGGAGAGACAGGTCCAGGAGGGCGCGATCGGGATTCCCTCGGGCGCTCCGGCGCTTGCGGCAGGCGCGGCTCCTTCGGGTCCGGCCCTGCTGAAGGTAAGCGCTTCTCCGTGAGGTGCGCGAGCGCGCTGCTCAAGCTCTCCTGCTGTTTCTGCGCAACCGCGCCGCGGTCCTGGGACGCCTTGTTTGCCATCGAGCGCAGGATATCGCGCAGCTCCGACGCACTCTTCTGGGCTGGCTGGGACTGCACGTGGGGCAAGTTGCCCTGCTCGCGGCGCGGCGGTCGTACGCCCTCGCGCTGTTCGCGCTCGGGCGTACGACGCGGTCCCGTCGCACTTCCGTTGCTCCGCGGCATGCCGCCTTCCTGGCGCATACCGTTCACGCCCGCACCGCCGTTTCCACCGGGAACCGCGCGCTTTGCCGGCACGCGGCGCATGCGCGCGTCCTGGGGCGCTTCCGCTTCGAGGCTCGCATTGAGCTCGTCCATGATCGCCTGTTCGATCTGCGCGCGCGGCGACGCGAAGCTTTTGCGCGCGGCGGCTATGATCTGTGCCCGATAGGAAACCGGCGGCGGCTCGATCGGCGGTAGCGTTACCGCCGAAAAGGGCGCGCTCCCGACCCCGTCGATCATGAGCGAGAGATAGATCTGGTTGCGGTCGAGGTTCACGATGTCCTCTTTCGTGAAGCTCGGCATGAAGACGGTCTCGAGCGTCTCGGCGTCAAAGGGGCCCACCCTAAACGACACCGTCGTGCCGACATTGCCGAAGACCGCATCGCGCACCTCTTCTTCCATCTGCTCGATGTACTGGTGGGCGATGACGAGATTGAGCTTGTACTTGCGCGCCTCGGAGAGAATCTCGGCGAAGGTCTCGTTCGCGAAGTTCTGGAACTCGTCCACGTAAAAGTAGAACGGCGCCATTCTGCGCAGCTGATCGGGAGCAAGCTCCGCACGGCTCATCGCCGAGAGGAAGATGCGCGTCGTGAGCATGGAGCCGAGGAGGCGCATGTTCGTCTCGCCCACGAGCCCTTTCGAGAGGTTCATGAGGAGTATCTTGCGCTCATCCATCATGGTGCGGATGTCGAAGGAGGATTTCGGCTGGCCGATAATGTTCCGAATGAGCGGATTGCCGGTGAACTGACCGATCTTGTTCTGGATAGCCGGCGTTGCCTCTTGGGTGTAGCGGTCGCCGTAGTTGGCGAACTCTTTCGTCCAGAAGTCCTTCACGACCGGATCTTTCACATTGTCGACGACGCGCTTCCGGTACTCCTTGTCGGTGTACATGCGGTTTACGCCGAGCAAGGTCGCGTCCGGATACTCGAGGAGCGCGAGGAGCGTGTTCGTGAGGATGTACTCCATGCGCGCGCTCCACGCATCCTGCCAGATCTTCTTGAAAGTGGCCATGAGGCCGGAGACGACGAGGTGGCGCTTGTCGTACCCGACGTCCTCCATCACGTTAAAAGCGATCGGGTTGTCCATGTCGAACGGCGCGAAGTACACGACGTCGTTCACACGGCTCTCGGGCACGTAGTCGAGCAAGCGTTCGACCGTACCGCCGTGCGGATCGATGAAGGCGAGCCCCTCGGCGCACTGAAGGTCTTGAATCGCCATGTTCTCGAGCAGGGTCGATTTCCCCATACCGGTCTTGCCGATGATGTACATGTGGCGATCACGATCCTTCGCCTTGATGCCGAAGGGCACGCGCTGGCCGCGGCTATCCGTCGCGGCAAAATAGGTAACGCGATCAGGGTTATCCATCGAATTTCAGTATAGCAAAACGACCCCGCTCGTCGTTCGAGCAAGGTGTGCGCACCGGCAAGAAAAATTAGAACGCCCCCGTCTGCGGCGGATTCGCCTTGTCGCTTGACGCTGACACGTCAAAGACCTCCGCATGGATCGCATTCACCGGCGGTTCAGGCGCGAATGCGGGCGCGCTCGTAAGCGCTTCACGCGCCCGGCGCATGTCGCGCATGCGCAGACTCAGCCCGACCAGAAAGACCGCAATGCCAAGAATAAACTCGAGCGTCGCCCGCATGCCGAGCGGAAGCCCCGAAACCGGAGTGAGGACGACGAGCACGCCGAAAGCCATGAGGAGTCCTGCGCGTGACATGGGTCGATTGTATCAGGGTGCGACGACCACCACAAACTCGCCACGCGCCGCATCGCGATGGGCGGCAAAGTATGCCGCAACCTCGCTCGCGGAGCCAACGATCGTCTCCTCGTGGATTTTCGTGAGCTCACGGCAGACTGCTACCTGGCGACCGCCCGGAAGCACCGCCGCGAGCGCTGCGAGCGCCTTATCGATCCGGTGCGGCGATTCATAAAACACGACCGTGCGCGTCTCCGCCGCGATTTCCTTGAACAACGTCTGGCGCCCTTTTTTGTGAGGCAAAAACCCGAGAAAGAGGTACTCGGCGCACGGGAGTCCGGCAATCGAGAGCGCCGCCGCGACCGCGGAGGGCCCCGGTATGGTTTCGATGCGAACCGTATCGCCAAGCCGCTCCCGCACGAGTGCGACGAGCGCCTGGCCCGGATCGCTGATGCCGGGCGTGCCTGCGTCGGTTACGAGCGCCATGCGCTTGCCCTCTCCGAGGAGCGCGAGGACGCGCTCGCCCGCAAGGCGGCCGCTCCTCGCGTGGTAGACAAGGAGCGGCTTGCTGATGTCGTAGCGCGAAAGCAGCTTGCTCGTCACCCGCGTGTCTTCGCAGGCGATCGCATCGGCGCGCTTCAGGGTCTCGAGCGCGCGCAGCGTGATATCGCCCAGATTGCCTATGGGCGTCGCGACGACGGACAAGGTTCCCCGATCGGTCATGCCGAGCACTGTAGCAAAATACATCATATTTGACGAGCACAGGACTCGTGGTAGATTAATTTCGGAACTCAGGAAAGGAGATCAGCGTGTTTCGTTCCAAAGACTGCATACAACACCGTGGCCCCGGCTTCTCGGTCTTCTTTTTTAGTCCGTTCGGAGTCTCGGGCCGTTCTATGAACTCAGACGACGCGCGGTGGACACTGCGCAAACTCGGCTTCGCGTATGCGTTCATACCGCAAACCAGCCGCGGCGCGCTCGCCCGAGTGGTAAGCCCGCAGTATGAATATTGCTGCATGACGCCGGTGAACGAATTCCCGCGGTCGCAGGCCACCTTTGCCGAAGCGGCGTTCATCAATAAAGTCGACGAAGGCGCCGCGGCATTCTACGGCGGCTGCATCCTGGGCGTCGCCGTTAGCGGCAAGCACCAGCTCTACTGGCACGCCGGCCGCGATTCGCTCATGGACTTCGCGCGCGCGTACGAAAAATGGTGCGCGGACGAACACACTCCTTACGGAATCGAGTACCCGGGCGAACCTCGGCAGCATGAAAGCATACTACATGCGATTGCTCACGCTTTTGCAGAGCGCGATGTGCCAGCTGCAAACGTACGGCTGTTCTGCTACGGCTGCATTGACCCAGGGAACTTCATGCACTCACCAGAAGACCGTGTGCACGGCACGCGTAATCGCATCTGGTTGAGGTACATGCAACAGCGGGGTTGGGCTGGTGCGGTATCGTCGGGCTACAAGCTGGACCTGTGTGCTCTCATCGGGATCCAAGCTGCTCAAATCGGCATGCTGGTGGGAGACATGCGGTACCTCCCCAGCAGCGATGCTTTTCCCACGACCAGGCACCCTGACCCTGAGAAAAAGGACCGGCGCTCTCTCGGGGTATTCATCCGAGAAGCCTGAGAACTTCCCGCCTACGAGCCGGCATACTGCCGGCTCGCCCTCTTTTGTACGAGCGCGTCGGCAACCTTGTAGATGTCGCCCGCGCCCATGGTCATGACCGCATCACCCGCTTTCGCCTCGCGCGCGAGCGCCGTCTCGATTTCAGCAAAGGCCGCGGCGCGAGCGCGCGTGCCGTGTGCCGAAATGGCCTTGGCAAGTTTCTCACTCGAGATGCTGCCGTCGTCCTCCTCGCGCGCCGCGTAAATAGGCGCGACGAGCACCTCGTCCGCATCGCGAAACGCACGGGCAAAGTCGTCAAAAAGATCCCGCGTGCGGCTGTAGAGATGCGGATGGAATGCGATAAAGATGCGGCCAAATGTCTTTTCTCGGAGCGCACGGAGCGTGCTTGCAACTGCGGTCGGGTGATGGGCGTAATCGTCGTACACGTCCGCGCCGTTTTCCGTTTTGCCCTTGTACTCAAAGCGCCGCCAGGTGCCGCGGAAATGGGCAAGCGACTGTTCAATAACTCTGTCCGAAAGGTCGCCCCGCACCAGCCGCGCGGCCGCTGCGGCCGCGCGGGCATTCATCTGGTTAAACGCGCCGGGCAGCTGCAATTCGCGCGCGGGCTCCCGCGTGTAGTCGATGACGCGCGTTTGCGCGCCCTTGAGCACCGGCGCGATGTTGGGATCGCTCGGATTCGTCACGATCGCCCCGTACGCGGGCACCTTTGCCACGGCCTTCCGGAAACTTTCTTGGAGCGCGTCAAGCGATGCGAAATAGTCGGTGTGATCCCACTCGAGATTAGTGATGACAAGCACCTCGGGCGAAAGTTCGAGAAGATGGTCTTTGTATTCGCATGCCTCGACCACGAAGAGGTCCGAGTCCCCATGTACGTAGTTACTCTCGAAATCGCGCTCGATGCTGCCGATGATCGCGGTCGACGATTCGCCCGCGTCCACGAGCAGCTTCGTGAGCATTCCGGTAGTCGTCGTTTTGCCGTGGGTACCCGCGACTGCGATCGTCCGCTTCCCTTTGGAGACCTTGCCGAGCATCTGGAAGTATGAGCACTGGGGAATGCTCAACTCCTGCGCACGAGCGCGCTCGGGATTATCGGCGGGCACCGCGTCGCTATAGACCACCCACTGCGCATCCGCCGGGACGTTTTCGCTCCGCTGCGGCATGCATACGGCAATGCCCTTCCGCTCGAGCATCTCGGTCACCGGGCTCACACTCCGGTCAGAGCCCGTCACCCGCGCGCCATGGTCGGCGAAGTACTGCGCGAGCGCGCTCATGCCGATGCCCCCGATGCCCACAAAATGAATGCGTTCCGCCTCCAGAACCCCTCGCAAACCGTCTGTCATCATCCGATTTTAACAGAATCCCCTGGGCCAGGAGAAAGCAGTTCGACGAGCGCGCGGGAACCAAAAAACGACTCGACCCGCCGGCGGAAAAGGGACACGTCCGCGCTCGTCACTATGTGCAGCGATCCGTCCCCTCTCTCCCGCGTGCCGAACGCTCCAGCGGCGCGCTCTGCAACCGTCCGTGCCGGGTCGAGCAGCACCAGTTTTGGGAAGACCCGTTCGAATGAAACACGCGCAAGCGAATAGTGGGTGCACGAAAGCACGAGCCCGCCATACCTGGTCGTGTCTACACCCGTAAACGCATCGCGAATGCGGTTTTCTAATTCCTCCTCCGGCGCGCCAAACTCAATGGCGGCCGCCAGCCCCGGGAGCGCAACCGCTCTTGCGACAACGCCCGCGCCGTTCAGTGCGGCTTGATAGACGCCCGACTCGATAGTCGCCGGCGTTGCTACAAGAAACAGCGGCTGCTTGAATGCCGCAGCGCGTTCGACCGTCGGCTCGACCATTTCGACAAAATGGTCGTCCGTGAGGCCGAGCAGCTCGGCGTAATTGCCCTGCAGTACGGTCGAGGCCGTATTGCAGGCGCTCACGATGCTCGTGGCGCCCGCGCGTTTCAACTCCTCGATCGCGTTTGTCACGACCTCAAGCAGCTCCCTGCGGGACTTTTCGCCGTAGGGCGCGTGCGCAAGGTCGGCGTAGTACAGAAAGTCGGATTCCGGCAATGTTTCCCGCAGCGCCTTCAGCACCGTGAGCCCGCCCGAACCCGAATCAAATACCCCGATCATTCTTTACGGTTCTTTTACGAGCGCCGTGAACTGGTCGCCGCGGTCGTACTCATTTTTAAACATGCCGAAGGAGGCGAAGGCGGGACTGAAGAGAATCGGGCCGCCGTCCGCAACGGAACGCGCGCGGTGGAGCGCCTCTTCGAGCGAGTCTGCCGTCTCGAAACGGATTCCAGCGTCGACAAGTTTTTCTTCGAGCAGCACCGACCCTTTGTAGTTATCGTGCTCGAGCACGATGACCTGCGCACAGCGCGCGCCAACGGTCGCCACGAGCGCATCGAGCTCAAGCCCTTTGTCGGAGCCGCCGACGATGAGCGTTATGTTTTCGCCAAGCGCCGCAAGCCCCGCGATGGTCGCCTCGGGCGTCGTTGAGTTGGTATCGTTGTAGATTTTTGATCCGTCTATTTCGCGCAGGAATTCAAGGCGGCCCGGCACACCGCTAAATGCTTCAAGCGCGCGGCGACTTACCGCGTCGGGGATATCCCGCGCACGCGCCGCCGCGAGCGCGAGCGCAGCATCGTAGCGATTGTGGGCGCCTGGGATGCGCAGCTGCCAATCATTCGGGAGCTTGGTTTCGTCAGCGATCACCGTGTGGGCGACGATATGCTCGCCAAAGGCCTCGATGAGCGTCGGCGCGCATTGCTTCCCTACAATGAGCGTATCGTCCGGGTCCTGATGCAAAAAGATGTTGGCCTTGTCGGCAAGGTATTGGCTCGGGTCGTCCTTATAGTAATTAAGATGGTCAGGATAGAACGTGGTAAACACGGCAATATGCGGCGAGAGATCCGCTTCGCCGAGACCCTGGCACTGCCACGAGTCGAGCTCGAGCACCGCGACGTGCTCGGGCGTCGCCTCCCTAAGGAGCGCGAGCGTGGAGACGCCGCGTACATTTCCGCCAAGCAGAATCTTCTCCCCCGCCTCTTTGAGAATCGCCGCGACCATTTGAACCGTGGTTGATTTACCGCGCGTACCCGTAACGCCCACAGTACGAATCTCTGACAGTTCCATAAAAAGATCGGCGCTCATGCGCACCGGAATACCGCGCGCTTTCGCTTCCGCAATATAGGGCGAGTTGAGCGGCACCCCTGCTGCTTTTAGAATAAGGTCGCGGCCGCGAAAGTCGTCGAGCCGGTGCTCTCCGAGCACGAAGGTGATGTTGGAGAACGACTCAAGCTGTGCCACGCTCTCGGAAAGCGCTTCGCGCGTCTTAAGGTCGGTGACGACGAGCTCTGCCCCGCACTCGGCGAGATACTTAGCATCACCCACGCCCCGCCCCAGAAGCCCGAGGCCCATGACCGTAATCTTCTTGCTACGGAAATAGGCGAGAGCGTCCATGGCACCATGGTAGCGCACCGGCGTGCGCGGCGCACGCCGGTGCGCCCTCGTTACTGGCACGACACCGTACTTGTCGCGTAGATATGCGTCAGCTGTATCTGGCCGCTGCTTTTAGGCACTGCCACGAACTCAAAAGGGTGAGTGACCTCCTGGGCAGGAGCGCACCCTGTCCCCGGGCGCTGGAACAAAATGTTGACCGTACGTACACCCGACTTGTCTTCGATACCAGAAACCGCAACGCCGTAGCCCGCGTTCGGCTCTGCTCCCGCAAAGATGGCGAGGACGTTATTTGCCTCAAAATCAACCGTCGGCTCGGTACTGCTTGCGCCGACGCTCCTCCAAAGCGAATCAAGTTGGCTCTTATTCTCAAGCATGTAATTCACCCGCTGCGGGATTTTTGCATGCTGGCCATCAGCGAGCTTCATAAAAGGCACCTGGGTGACAACCGACTCATTCGTCGCCGTCGCGCTCGCCGAAGTCGTCGTTTGGCTGTAGAAAATGAGATAGCCGCCCACCAAAATCGCCGCAATCGAGAGACCGACAAGAATCGTACTGTCACGCATACGGTAAAAGTATACGACCCTTCCCCGTACGAAAGGCCGCTCGCATCGCCGACATGTGGATACAGGCATCCGCGGAAATCTTCCGCGATTGCGAGTCGCTAATCGACTGAGCCAAGGTAAAACCCCCTGTGCACGCGCCAAGATTCGAACTTGGGACCGCTCCGGTATCAGCGGAGTGCTCTACCAACTGAGCTACGCGTGCACAGGGGGTTTTACCCTGAGTACGCCCCATCCTACCAGAAATCCCCAGCCACTTCCAGCGTTCTTCATACAGAACTCGTATACTGAAGGCGTGCATGAAAGACAGTAAAGAAAAAGACGAAGGAAAGAGCACGAATTGCCTGGGCGAGGCCGTAGAGGCCTCGCCGTTACCTTTTTTACTCGCGCATTATGCGTACTGCGTTCAACGTTACCTTCAAAAATCGTCCGCGCGAACCGAAACGGATCCGGAACGTACGGATGTCGTCGCTTGAAGACAAACTGCGTCGCCACCGTAACAAAAAGCGCATATGGCGACGCTGCGTGAGTCGCCTCGATCAACTCGAATTCGATACAGAAACCTATGACGCCGCCTCGCTCGAGGCGGCGTCATAGGTTTCTATTCCCGCAAGCATACCGAAACACGCGCGGGCAAAGCCG
>JAJYHK010000017.1 GCA_021784815.1 bacterium
CGAGTCGGTCGCCCTAGCTGGGTTCGATTTCCAGATCGGGAGGGCCTCTAGGAATCGAACCGACCGCTAAAAATACGGCCTAAAACTTTGACCCCGCTCGGTCATTTGAATTAGCACTAGCCTGTGCGGGCACCAGGAATCGAACCGAGTCGGTCGCCCTAGCTGGGTTCGATTTCCAGATCGGGAGGGCCTCTAGGAATCGAACCGACCGCTAAAAATACGGCCTAAAACTTTGACCCCGCTCGGTCATTTGAATTAGCACTAGCCTGTGCCCCCAGTAGGAATCGAACCTACATCAGCGGCTTAGAAGTCCGCGGCTCTATCCGTTGAGCTATGGGGGCGGGGCGCAGGGCCGTACTCCAGCCTACCGCGGTTGCGGGATTATTGCGACGGATCGGTAAAATGGATCGTACCGCTCGCGAATTCCTCCTCCTGCGCCGCGCGCTGCGCAAAGATCGCGCGCACGCTCTGGAGCATCGATTCGTCAAATACGGGTGTGGTTGTCGCAGCGACAGGCGCAATGCTCCCCCCGCTTGCGGTCGTATCGAACAGCCGCGCGCTGCCGACGAGAATGATGCTCAAAATGAACGCGGCCACGGAGAGCAGCGCAAGCCAATCTCGGACCGGGTCCGCGCGGCGCGGCACCCTTTCAAGCACGTCTTGTATTGCTGGAGGTAGTTCCATGCGCGTATTACTTAGAGCGGCTGCGGGCCGGAGGGCGCGATACTCGTCCGGGGCAAGGATGATGGCTGCGGGTTCGCCGATGAACCCGACGCGCTCACACCGCCCGGAATTGAACCGACCACAATCGTGAACCGTGCTTCCCAAGCACCCTTGCCCCTGTTCTGCAACGAGAAGTTCGAGTCGGTAATGTCATAGGGCGCATGCTCGATCGCGCCCACCGTTCGCAGCACCGCATCAAACGTGCCATCGACCGTAAGAGAAAGCGTGAGCGTCGGGCGCGCGCCCTGCGTATTCGCCGAGACCGAATCGACCGTCACTGCGGCGCCAAGCTTCTGTCCTTCTCCCTGCAGCGCGCCAATGAAATTGACGATGGTGTTCTCGGACACAAAGTACTGCTGCATCGCGAGCTCTTCGCTCTGAAGGCTGTTCACCGTGGCCTTTGTCGAAGCGATACGCGTCAGGCTGCTCTTTTTTGCAGCGATTTGCGCGGCGAGGTCGGCAGCGTGCGCACTCTGGGTCGATACGGCACCGTAGGAGAGCGCGTAGCTGGTTCCACTCGCCACAAAAATCGCAAGGGCAATCCCGAAGTTGAGCAGCGTGCGGCTCATGATGCAAGGATTACGGTAATCGTAAACGCGATATTGGCCGCCCGAGCGTACGCAGACACCGGCAGATCCGCGCTCGTCGCGAAGGGAGCCGCTTGGAGGGCCGCCTGGTATGCTTGGAGGGCCGCTCGGTTGCTCGCGATTCCCGTAATGCTCAACGAGCCGGCTCTCTTGCTTTGAGCGGGCGTGTACATAAACCCGGTCAGAACGACGCCCGGTCGCGCGACAGCAAGCACCTCGGTCATGACCGTTGTTGCCATAGGCGTGTCTTGGAGCGTTGCAAGCGTCGCGACATCGCTCTTAAACGATGCGAGCTGTTGCGAGAGCGCCGCGTCGGCGGTCGACGAAAGCGTTGCCCCAACCGTCATAAGCTGCGTCTGGCGTGCTTTCACCTCGCGGCCGAGTAGGAGGCGAGTCGGCAACAAGAGCCCGGTTGCGATGAAAAAGAGCGCGGCACCGAAAAGCGCGCTTACCGTCGCGAGCCGGAAAAGGTACGCGCGGTGGAGTTTATGCCGCCGCTCAAGCGGGAGGAGATCGGTTCGGTCAGTTTCCATAGGGCAAGGCGAAGTCGCGCAAAGCGAGGCCTATCGCAGTCGCATACGCGAGCGACTCGCCGTAGTCGAGCGGCGGAAGCCATGCGTCGCGCGGCGCAAAATTCGTGAACACGTCTCCCGCAGCGACCGGGACCCGCAACGCCCCCTCGAGGTACTCGGGGAAGCCTCGGAGCGACGCGTTGCCGCCGACAAGCAGAATGCGCGAGACGGGCTCGTGCTGCTTCGTGACCGCTACGCGCTCCTGCCAGTACTGGAGCCGGCGCCCGAGCTCGTCGCGGATCGCGGATACTGTCGAGAGCATGGCGGCGAGGTAGTCTTCGTTCCCCACCGTAGGCACGATGCCGCGTTCCGCCTTAACCCGGCGGGCCTCTTGCTCGGTCACTCCAAAATGCTTCTGTACGGCAAGCGTGAGCGCGTGGCCTCCAATACCGATAGTGGTGGCGAAGCGCGGTACGCGCTTCTCGAGCACCGCCATTTTCGTCGTCGTCTTGCCGACGTCTACAATGAGCACCGTTGAGGAGTTATCCGGCCGCAACAGCGCTCGGGCCATGGCAAAGGTCTCGCTTTCAAGCGAGCGCACGCCTACCTTCGCCGCATCAAATACCGCGAGCGACTCGTCGACGACGCGTCGTGCAAATCCCACGCCCGCAACGCGCGTTCTTCCCTGCTCCGCCGGGCCATCGGCAACAACGTCGAAAACCGCGTCTGCTGGCGCAAGTGGAATATGCTCGTCGAGGCGTTGCTCCACTTCAAGAAGCCACTGCGCTTTCTCCATCCCGCTTACGGTCGTCTCGAAAAGGTATGACTTTGGCTCCGGGAGTGCCGCGTTCGCGCTTGAAATCCCAACCTGTTTTGCAACTACGGCAATTGCTCCGGAAACCGCCTCGTGGTCGAGGATTTCGCCGTCAGCGTAGGCGCCCGCATCGAGGCGCACTTGCGCGTATGATGCGAGCGTAATCCCCGAGGCACGCGCAGCGAGTCGCACCGCCTTAACGCCGCTCGTTGACACGTCGATGCCCGAAGCCGGCGGAACGAGGTAGCGCGGGGGCGCAAATGCTGCGCGTATGCGCTCGTCGATATGAAAAGCCATGTTGAGAGTATAACGAGCTCTGCCGTAGAACGGCGCTCGATATACCCAGGCGCGCACGCGTTAGTGGGCAGCCGTCCCTGGCGGCACCGGCCGATCCGGCGCAAGGAACGCGAACGAGTCGCCCTCGCCTACCGCGAAGAGCATACCGTTGCTCTCGAGACCCCGGATGACGCGCGGTTCGAGATTGGTCACGAACGCAAGCTGTCGGCCGACGAGCGCAGTCGGGTCGGTCATGTACGCAGCGATACCGGACACGATCTGGCGCGGCATCGGTACGCCGTCTTCGCCCACCTCCCCGAAATCGACGGTGAGCCGGAGAAGTTTGTCGGTGTCGAGCACGCGTTCAGCCGTGCGCACGGTACCTACTTTTACCTCTAGCTTCGAAAACGTGTCGAAATCAATGCGCGATTTACTGCTCATGATGATCGCGTGAAAGATAACTGGTAAGGATGAGCGCGGCTGCCGAGGCATCCACGGCGCCACGCCTTTTGGGCGATCGCGTTTTAGGGAGCTGCTCTGGCGGCCGGCGCGCAAGCACGGAGGTGTACACTTCGGGTTCGAAATGCACCGGCACACCCGTCTGCGCGGCGAGCTCTTCGCCAAGCGCACGCGCGGCGCGCATGACTGCATTCTCTTCGCCGGAAAGGTCGCGCGACTCGCCCATGACGACCGCGCGCACGCCTTCGCGCGCAATGAGCGCCGCGAGTTCCGCGACCAACTTCTGCGTCACAGGAACGATCCCGTGCGGGAACCCCATCGTGCCTCCTTCGTCGGAGAGCGCGAGGCCTACTTTTTTCGAGCCATAGTCTATTCCAAGGTAGCGCATAGGGCGGTCGGGCTATGGTAGTATGACATTATATGCATTTCCTCGCCTATTCCCCCCTCTACGGATTCGACACGCGCTTGCTTGCGGTATTCATCCCCCTACTGCTCATCGCGGCCCTCTGGACCATCGTACTCAAGGGATTCGCGCTCTGGTTCGCGGCGCGCGGCAGCCAGAAGTGGTGGTTCATTGTCCTGCTCGTCGTCAACACGCTCGGCGTCCTTGAAATTATCTACCTCATTTGGTTCCGTAAGCAGGAGCGGGAGTCGCAGCCGCCCTCATCATCAACGCTAGCTGCATAAGCCGTACCGGAGGAGTCGCATAGTGGTCTAGTGCAGCGGTCTTGAAAACCGCCGTGTCGCAAGGCACCGTGGGTTCGAATCCCACCTCCTCCGCAATACGATACATTCACTCTCTGCGAGTGCCGCGCCGCTTCGCGGCGTTAGTGTGGGGTCAGGCAAAAACTCCCGTCGCTGCGCGACGAAATCGAACGGGGCGGATACGGAAAAGCGCGGGGATTTGTCACGAACCGAAGGGTTCGTTCCGATTTTCCGCACGAAGGCCTTGATTGCGGGCAAATCATCGGACGAGGATAGAAAATCGGCTTGTTTCAAATCCAAAACCCATTCCCGCAAGAGTTCGACCCACTGCTTTCCCCCGCGTTCAAAATCTTTCATATTGTCCCGCAAGGCGGCGAGCGAGCGCATGGAGGTATCCTTCTCGGCTAGGTAGGCATCCTTCGGGATGTCGCCGTCGAGGTATGCTGATACCAATTTTGAGACGCGCTCCTCGGCCGCCTGTATTTTGTCGGAGAGATTTTGAACCCCGCTTCTCGACGCTGACACCTCCTCTCGTTCCCATTCTTGAAGTACCTGCGTCATATAGTCGGTGTAGCGCGAGGGAAGCGAGATTGCTTGAAGCCGAATCCGAATCCGATCCGCAAGGTCGGATTCTTGGATATACGATTGCGAACAGCGTCCGTGTTTCTTGGAGCAACGATAGTAGCGATAGCGGATGCCCGATTTTCCGGTAGCCCACTGGGCGGATATCATCGAGCCGCACTCGGCGCACCTGAATAGTCCAGTGAACGGGAAATCGTGGCGTGCGCGCCTGTGCCGCGGACGCTCTCGCATCTGCAAAATCTTTTGCACGGCTTCAAACAAGACGGGAGAAACGATAGAGTCGAAGCTTCCTTCAAACCATTCTCCTTTGTGTTTCAAGAATCCGATGTATGCCCGATGCGACAGCATCCGTTTGATGGAAGCCCTGACAAGCGGCGTTCCGTGCTTCGATTGCACGCCTAGGTCGAAAAGAAACTGCGAGAGCGATACCAACGAGTGTCCGCCTTTCGCGTATTCCTCAAAGGCAACACGGACAATCCGCGACTCTGTCGGGTGCGGCTCGATGTTTCTGGTGCGCGGATTGTTCTGATATCC
Source organism: bacterium (assembly GCA_021784815.1). GTDB lineage: Bacteria > Patescibacteriota > Minisyncoccia > Phycocordibacterales > Phycocordibacteraceae > C7867-001. The sequence goes on from JAJYHK010000017.1 coordinate 5,193, forward strand.
GAAAGGCGCAGGCCCCAGCCATTCCTTGCGGCGCAGTTTCTGCCGTACTCCGCGCTTGATGTTCTCGGACAAATTATCGGAGTAATACTTGGACTGGCCGAACGCCACTTGGAGCATAAAGAGGCCTTGCGGGGTGGGTTCAAACCAAAATGTCGGAAAGCGCAAAGATACAATCTTCCGCGTATCTACGGCGTAGATGATGCGGCCTCCGTCTATGCTGTTTCGTGCGAGGCGGTCAGGATGCCACGCGAGTATGCCTACGCCGTCCATACTTTCAACACGTTTCATAAGCTCGGCGAAAATTGGTCTGCCCGGCGTCTTTGCGCTTCTCGATTCTTGATACTCGGATACGATCTCAAGATTTTCTCGACGCGCATACTCGCGCAGTTCAAAGAGCTGCGCTTCGATGCTCATCACTTGGCGGTCGTCCTCCTCGGTGGACTTCCGCGCGTAGAGAAAATATTTTGGTTTGGTATTCATACTGCTTTGAAACAAGGACAAATCCCCGCGCTTTTCCGTATCCGCCCCGTTCGATTTCGTCGCGGAGCGAAAGGAGTTTTTGCCTGACCCTCACACTACGCCGCGAAGCGGCGCGGCACTCGCAGAGAGTGAATGTATCGTATTGCGGTCTTTGTTAGCCTTTGCTCGAACCCATTTTAGCAAAACAGGGTAGTCATACAGGTAGTCATTCCGGTATCGGTGGAATGACTACCCTCCTGCTCTGAACTGTGGCTCAACGGCTCGCTTTTCTGAAAGTGCATCGAAAAAATCTCAACCCCTACTTCACGTTGTTTTTGGTGCCCTGCTCTCCGCCGCGCTTCGCGCGGCTTACGGGTTGAAGATTCTTTGCCTATGGTATTATAAGTCCATATTGAGCGGTAGCACAACAGATATTAGTGTATATGTGTGAACATAACCAAGACATCGAGAAAGCTCGGAGCGAATATCAAGAAAATCCGTGTGCGGAAAAAGATGTCGCAGGGCGATATCTGTCGAAAGCTCAATATGGACAGGAGCTACATGAGTGCAATTGAGAGTGGAAAGAAGAATATAACACTTGCAGTACTAGAGAAATTAGCGAGGGCACTCGACACATCGGTTAGTGAGTTAATGGAATAGAACTATGGCAAATTCAGAAGAAAACAGCACAGATACACGAGTTGATCCGTATCTCGAATCGGTGAAAGCGTTCCATCTTGAAATGCCTTTGTATCATATTTTTGATTTGTCCATCGATGCCGATGCCAGAAAGATACACGAGTTACTACATTACGACGGTACGTTGGACGCTTATTGCATCTGGTGCGAGAAAGAGAGCGTGTTTGATACCGGTGATCACCTTTACACTGGCGCTTATTACGAATGGCTGCTGAAAGAATTCGGTTTCATAAGAAATTCTTACAGATGCAGCCGGGATAGAAACCACGAGTATTTTGTTTACTACCTGAAAACCAAAGACCATTTTCAAAAAATTGGACAGTGGCCATCTGTCGCCGATTTTCAAATTCCTCAAGCTGGGAAATATCGAAAAATCCTAGGGGAAGAACAATACAAAGAATTTACCCGAGGTATTGGTCTTTCGGCACACGGCGTGGGAATTGGCGCCTTTGTTTACCTGCGGCGCGTGTTTGAGAATCTTATTGAAGAAGCTCATCAGAAAGCAAAGGCCGAAGGCAAGGCGTTTTTGGAAGAAGAGTACTTAAAGGCCAGAATGGATGAAAAGATAGGTATGGTAAAAGCGCACTTGCCTGAATTTCTCGTCGAGAATAGATCACTCTATGCAATTTTAAGCAAAGGTATTCACGACTTAAGCGAAGACGAGTGTCTACAATATTTTGAGACGGTCAAAATTGGGATTGAGCAAATTCTCGATGAGAAGATTATCGCCAAAGAAAAGGCAGATAAAGCTGCTGCTGCCCGCGCAGCAATCCAAAAGGCGCACGGTAAGATTAGTGGAGCATAATTTATGGATGGCAAAAGACCAAAATCCAAACAGCCGATTCCTGATAGCGCCAAGAAAGTCTTTGAAGGCGTGTTGTTTGACGTGTATCAGTGGGAACAGGAACTTTTTGACGGGACGAAAACCACTTTTGAGAAACTCAAACGCCCTGACACGGTGGTAGTTTTCCCGGTTCTAGACAACAAGAAAATACTACTGACTGAACAAGAGCAGCCCGGGAAGGAGCCTTTTATCGGAGCGGCTGGCGGACGTGTGGACGCGGGCGAAGATATTTTGGATGCAGCTAAACGCGAGCTGCTTGAAGAAACAGGATACGAAGCAGCCGAGTTTATTCTTTGGGACGCTCAGCACCCAACATCCATGATTGATTGGGTTGTCTATACTTTTGTCGC
>JAJYHK010000009.1 GCA_021784815.1 bacterium
GCGGTTTCGTTCTGATTTTCACGCCTTCTCTTAACCATTAATCGGAACTACGCGTCGTAGAAGCGCTTTCTTTGTCAGATTCGGACGGGGGTTCGATTCCCCCCACCTCCACTAGACGTGAATTTTGAGCCTCTGAGAGGGTAAATACCCTTAAAGGGAGCGACAGAATGGCGGTTTCAAACCCGCTTTTTCTGTTATAGGCCAATTTCTCCTGGAAAACGAGCTTTAGAACGAGCCTTTTTGTGTGAAGGTCTCCGTTTTGCCAGCGTTCCAGCGGGTTTTTGAGAAAGTCAAAAACAATCTCGAGGGCGGTTTCAATAGACGGGCCATGTTCAACGAGGGACATGCGGGTATTCTTTAAAACCAGCTCCTTTTCAGCCAACGAGCCGATCCGTTCCTCGTAGGCGGCGATAACTTTTTCATTGGTGGCACGCGCGATCAGCTGCACCAGCTTCGCTCTCTCGTCTGCAATCTTTCCAAGCTCGCGCTCGATATCGACCTTGCGCGTAACACGGTCGGCCATCTTCTTCTGCCACACGTCTACGAACACCGCCTTCGTAAGTGAGAGCACTTGTTCGCTCGGGTTAATGCGTCCAAGAATTGCCTCGAACTCCGGTTCAATAACTTCCTTTCGGACGCTCTTGTTACGCTCTGGGCAGCCCTTCGTCTTACAGCGATAATAGGGCACCTTGCTTGAACGGCCCGTGCTCCAGCTTGCCGTTACCGGTTGCGGTTGTAGGAATTGCCGGCGCCATGGCACTCAGCGTTCTTGGGGTAACGGCCGCACCAGCGTATGCCGCATCAACTACTCCGATGATGTCCGGCATCTCAGCCGCGCCGCAGTTAGGAGGTACCAGTGCCGTCATATCGTGGACGACAGACATTCTCGCTTCGTCGCAGGTTAGGTACGGCACCACCACGAGCTACGGTTCATCTTCGGCACTCGACACGACGAACGTGACCAGCCACACAGTCACGCTTTCCGGCCTCATGTCGGGGACGACCTACCACTTCCAGGCGCTCTCCGGAAATAGCGCCGGAACAAGCACGAGTACGGACCAGACGTTCGTGACCGGCTCAACAACGCCAACCCCGGCATTGCCGGTCGTGAGCGACGTCTCCGCGACGCCATACCAGAATAGCGCCGACATCTCGTGGATGACCGACGTGCCGTCTACCTCGCAGATCGTCTACGGGCTTACCGATAGCTACGGGGCAACGACGACGCTCGACACCGCTTCGACCACAAGCCACGCTGTCCCGCTTAACGGACTTGATTCCGGGACGGTCTATCACTTCGCGGTACTCTCAGGCAACAGCGCTGGAGTTGCTCAGAGTGCAGATCAGACGTTCATTACCCTGATCCCGACGACGACGCCTGGAGAGGGTACTCCCAGTCAGATTAGCGCATTACAAGACGCCATCGATACCCTGCAGCAGCAGCTTGATGCGCTCGCCGCCCGCGTTTCATCGCTCGAAGCGCAGGTAGCAGCCCTTATCTCGGGCAGCGGTGGGAGCGGCACGACCACACCGCCTTCCGGCCCGGCCTACATTGACCAAGACGGTCACACCTACCAGGCTGGCGGCCAGATTGACTTCGGCGGGCACAGCTTCATGCACGAAGAGAATGTGGCCGTCATGCTTGGCGGCCAACAAGTCGGTAGCGCGCACGCTGACGGGGGCGGAAACTTCTCGACCGGTTCGATGACGCTGCCGACGCCGCCGAGAACGTACACGTATACGTTTAACGGCCAAAAGGGCGACTCCGCTCAGGCAACCATTCGTATCCAATAATAAGGAATACGGTCAGGTGCGCCTTTCGCGCTCCTTCCTCTTTCATCTGCGCGTTCACCAGCGCTTAAGCACTCGGGTCCTATGATTCATACACGATAGTGGCCTCAAACCGTATGGAACATGGAACACTTCGTACGAGACTCACGAGCGGCGCGCTTGGGGCGGGATTAGGCGCAACAGCGGTCACCGGCGTCTTCGGGTTGACGGCGTTTTCGGCGCACGCAGCAACACATGCGCCGAGCTACTGCCCTTTTTCGATCATCGAAAGCTACGCCGTAGCTACAAACCAACCGGCTTACCGTGAGGATGACCCGGTGGTCTTTTGTATTGCCGACAATACGCGCATGCCACTCTTCCTCTCGGGGCTCCATCCGTGGCGCGTAGAAAACGCGATCGGAGACACGGTATACACGCCGCCGCCGGGCTCGCCGAACGCCTATCCGCAAGGCACCACCTTCTTTGCGGACCAGTGGAATCAGATGCTCAACGACGGAGCGCCTGCCGGCCCCGGCGCGTATACCGTCGCGTTCCCTTCCATTCCAGGGTCTCCTTCCGCAACCTTCGCCATTACCGCTACCGCTCCCGCGCAGGATTCCGCAAGCTCGACCGCTTCGGATGCTGCTGCTCTTGCGCAGCTGAGCGCGCACCTGAACGCGCTCCAGGCGGCGCTCATCGAGCTGCACGTGCGCATTACCCAGCTTAGTGCTTCCTTGCACGTGCTCCTTATGCAATGATTCGAGTTTGCCCTACCGCGCCTTGCCTAGGAAGATCCCGCCACGACAGCGAGCGTATGTATACTCAAGCGATGGTTGCTGCCGGCCTGCTCGCGACCCGTAGCTCGATCGGGCCGGCAGGTTCCTACGCCCTCCTCATTCCGATCGGCATTATCGGCGGGCAGCTTGCGGCATTCGCTGCCGGCGCGGTTGCAAGCACCGGATTCTTTAATCCGTATGCAGTCGTCATCGTCTTTACCGCTGGCGACATTCTCACCGACTCTCTCTACTACTATCTCGGGCGGCGGCAAGTGCAGACGCTCGCCCGCCGATATGGACACAAGATCGGCTTCGCCGAAGAACATTTCGACGCGCTCCATGCGCAGTGGGCTGATCGCTCGTTCCACACCATGCTTATAGCCAAGTACGGACTTGCGCTCACCGGCCCTCTCCTCATCTCCGCCGGTATGGCGCGCCTACCACCGCGGCGTTTCTACGCGCATGCGATCGTCATCTCAATCGTCCAATACGCGTTCTTCGTGTCGCTCGGTTACTATTTCGCTAAGTCATTTTCGGTCGTCTCGGGTACGCTGAAAACCCTTCAGATCATTGTGGTGCTCGTCATTTTCTCCTACACTTTCCTCACCTTCCGCCGTCTCGCCCATGCGTCTCTACGCAAAAAACGCAATGACGAAGATAATGACTAGCCCCCGTATTAATCACCTGCGGCGGCGCGCACCCGGGTGCCATACGTATCCGCGCCGTCGAGCCACTCAAGAGCATTGTGCTCATGGAGAAGCGCCGCGACACGAGCGAACTGCGCCAGCTGTCCAATGTCCCCGCGAAGTTTTGCCAGGCCTTCGGTATCACCGGCGCGGACAACGGAGCGCGCGTAGCGGATGCTTTCGATATTTACGACAGGCCGGACATAGTACCGGAGCGCATTGCGATACCCCCGCATCGGCACCCGCAAAAGGGTCGATCTTCCTTGGAAGTTTTACCTCGCCGACAATCCCTTCGTAAGCGGCCCACGATTGTCTAGCGCGGATCGAATGGATACTCGCCGAAAACGACCCACACCAGCACCACTGCGATGGCGAGAATGAGCAGGACGTACGTGAGCCCGCCAATCGCGTATACTCCGACGACGCTCAGAAGCCAGAGGATGATCAGGACGGCCGCAATGGTAAGAAGCATAGGTTAGGACGTTCGTTGTATAGTGCATTCGCAAAACCCTGACGAACGAAACGAAAGTCTACTCGAGCTAGGATGAAATGAACATGACAAAGCGCGCCCGGCTTCGCCGGGCGCGCTTTGCGGCTTCCACCCTAGTTCCTCCGCGCTTTATTGCGATCGTTCTCGGTAAGGTGCTGCTTGCGCAAGCGCACGCTCTGCGGAGTGATCTCGAGGTACTCGTTGTCCGCCATAGTCTCAAGCCCACGCTCGATCGTGAGCTCGTAGGGCGGCACGAGGTCGATCGCTTCATCGGTACCGCTCGCGCGAACGTTGGTAAGATTCTTATTCTTCGTCGGATTCACCACCATCTCCTCCCCCTTGCTCGTATTGCCGATCACCATGCCCTCGTACACCTCGATACCCGGATTGATATAGAGCATGCCCCGGTCCTGGAGGTTCCAGAGCGAGTACCCGAGCGCCTTGCCAGCCGCCATCGAGATCATCGATCCGACCTGGCGCTTCCGGATCTCGCCCGCGTACGGACGGAAACCGATGAAGCGCGACGAGAGGATCCCCTCACCCTTCGTATCGATGACGAACTGACTCTTGTAGCCGAGGAGCCCGCGCGTCGGCCCATGGAACGTGATCCGCACCGTAGCCTCTTCGGGCGCAAGATCCTGCATCTGGAAGCCGCGCTGACCGAGCTTCTCAATGATGGGGCCCTGGAACTCGCCCGGCGTATCAATGACGACCTCCTCGAACGGCTCAAGCGTACTGCCGTTTTCCTCGCGTAAGATTACCTGCGGCTGGGAGACCTGGAGCTCATACCCTTCGCGGCGCATCTGTTCGAGAAGCACGGCAATGTGGAGCTCGCCACGGCCGGAGACCGCGAAAGAGTCGGATTGGGAAAAGTCGACGCGCAGTCCGACATTCACCTCGAGTTCCTTCTCAAGGCGCTCCCGGATCTGCCGGCTCGTCACGAATTTCCCTTCGCGTCCCGCAAAGGGCGAATTATTCACGAGGAAAGTAAGCACGATGGTCGGCTCATCGACCGCAATAGCTGGCAGCGGCCGCACGTTCGCATCGGTCGTGACCGTTTCACCGATGAAAATGTCCGGAAGACCGGCTATGAGCACGATGTCGCCTGCCGTTGACGCCTCAGTTTCGACGCGGTCGAGACCTTTAAAAGTGAAGACTTTCGTGGTGCGGCCGGTGCGTACCGAGCCGTCCGGCTTCAAAACGGTAACCGGCTGATTAGGCTTCACCGTGCCGTCGTAGATGCGACCAACCGCGAGCCGACCAAGGAAGTTGTCATACGCAAGGTTGAACGGCTGAAGCATGAGCGCTCCCTCGGCGCGGTGACCTTGGTTGGCCGGCACGACATGCTCGAGGACCGTATCGAGGAGCGGCGCGAGGTCTCTGCGCGGATCATCGAGCTTTTTCATCGCAACACCATCGCGACCTATCGCATATACGACCGGGAAATCGATCTGCGTGTCCGTCGCGCCGAGTTCAAGGAAAAGCTCGAGTACCTGCTCTTCGCAGTGGGCCGGGTCAGCGGCGGGTTTGTCTATCTTATTAATAACAACGATCGGCTTGAGGCCGAGCTCGAGCGATTTCTTGAGCACGAAGCGGGTTTGCGGCATTGGGCCCTCGGCCGCATCGACCACAAGCAGCACCGAGTCAATCGAGCGCAGGACGCGCTCCACCTCGCTCCCGAAATCCGCGTGGCCCGGCGTGTCGACGATGTTGATCTTGGTGCCGTTATACTCGACGGCGGCGTTCTTCGCGTAAATGGTGATCCCGCGCTCCTGTTCAAGCTTGTTCGAGTCCATGGAAACACCCTCGGTCACGGCACCCGTCTGCTTCAAAATAGCGTCGGTCAGGGTCGTTTTCCCGTGGTCCACGTGGGCGATAATGGCGATATTCCTGATGTCCATAAAAATAAAAACGCCGGTGGCGGTAGTTTGACTATACAACAAGAACGCGTGCCGCGCAAAGCGCGGCACGCGTTCTTCCCTTCACGGAGGGAGTTCAGGACGTGAACTTGAAACTGTGCGCGATGCTCTCGAGCGCGTTTCGCACCTTCTGTTCATCGAACGGCCGCACCGCGCCGGGCGGGTAGTTCTCGAGTATGCCGTAGTGGATCGTGTACTCGACCGCATAGCACGCATGATCGTGAATGACGCGGTAGCTCGTCGTATCGTAGCGGTTCCCCGCGCCAGCGCCGATCGAGTGCATCTTAGTAAATGTCGCGCTGCCAATCGTCACCCGCGTTGTCGTAGCGCCCGGCGCGCCCGAGGTGCCCTGAAGGCAGCTCGCCAGCGCGGCCGGGACTGAGCTTGCACCGACCGTAAACCACGCGCCGCCAAAGTTGGTCCCCGGTTCGTAGCTTTGCGGCACGTCGACGCGGGCGAGCTCCATCCCCGTACTGGTCGCGTTCTCCGCCCACGAGAGCCCGTACCCAGCAGGCACGCCTGAGACCGTAAACGCATTTGGGAAGGTGAACGTAAAGGTGCGCGGCTGGTCCGCGTAGCTTTCAAAACCGCTCGCCGGGGTGGCTACCACATGTGCGGCGGTACAGGTCTCGAAGCGCAGGTCGGTGGTCGATGCGGTGTCGGTGAGTGATGCGCTCGCTCCTTCGTTCGTGAACACGAACGCACTGGTGCCCGTAGTACTTGCGGCGTAGCGAACGCCCGACCCTGAAACGGTTTGCGGCAGTACATAGCGCGCGCCACTTGAAAGCGCAAGTCGTACGGAACTCGTCGCGAATTTTGCCACAATCGTGTTGCCGTTACCGCAATAGAACGTAACCGGCACACCCTTGGGCGCGAGGCCGCCAGAGGGAACGGTCGGCACATATACGAAATAAAGCCCGAGGCCGATTACCGCGATAATAATAAAAAGCCATAGGAGTCCTGATTTCATACGGGTAGAGCGTGGCGGACAAACATCGGTATCATGGTATGCGCAGCGTAGATGAATCTGTAATAGAGGACGCGGCTCGCAGGCTAAAACGTAAGAATAACGGCGATCCCTGAGAGCGCCATAGCGCCCACGGTAAACCACCCGAGGGCCGAAAGCACGCGACCGTTCGCGTAGCGGCCCATGATTCGGCGACTCCCACTGATGCGCAGCACGAAGAAGAGGATGATAGGCGCGATGATGCCGTTTGCGACCGCGGCATAGATGAGCCCTCGGATCGGGTTGAGATGGAAGAAGTTTGCGACAATACCGAGGAGCATTGAGATGATGATGGTGCCGTAGAAGGCGTACGCCTGCTTGAGTTTTCGGTAGAGACCGTAGCGCCACCCGAAACTCTCAGCAAAGGCGTATGCGCTCGATCCGGCGAGCACCGGTACCGCCAGAAATCCCGTGCCCACGATGCCGATCGCGAAAAGGAGATAGGCGAGCCGGCCGAAAGGCTTAAGCGCCGCAGCCGCCTGGTCGGCGGTACCGATGTGCGTAATGCCGTGCACGTAGAGCGTCCCCGCGCACGCCGCAAAGATGAAAAAGGTGATGACGTTTGAGAACAACATGCCGCTCCATACGTCGGTACGCATGCGGCGGACCACGCCCGGGTCGATAGCGCGCCGCCGAGCCGCAACGGTCGTCTCCCCGTGGAGGATACCCTCCTCCACCTCCTGCGAGGTCTGCCAGAAAAAGAGATACGGCGAGATCGAGGTGCCGAGGATCGCGCACAAGAGGAAGAGCTGATCCCGTGAAAACGTGAGGGACGGCACCACAGTATGTAAGAGCACGTCGCTCCAGTTGAGGTGCACCGCAAACGCGACCACAACGTAGGAAAAGAGCGCGCCTGCGAGATATTTAAGGTATCGGGCGTACCGCGCATAGGTCGTGAAGATCTGTAGTCCGAGACTAAACGCGGCGAAAAGTACGACGAGGAGACTCAGTCCTACTTCCGGAAGAAGCAGGCGCGTTGCCGCTGCCATAGCTCCGAGGTCAGCTGCGATGTTGAGCACATTCGCGAAAAAGAGGAGCCCCGCAACGACGTAGAGTACGCGATGCGAATAGTGTGCGCGTATGTTCGCCGCGAGCCCCCTCCCGGAAACCACGCCGATGCGCGCGCACATCTCTTGTACGATTGCCATGAACGGAAATAAAAAGAGTGAGAGCCAGATGAGCTGAAAGCCGTATTGCGCGCCCGCCTGCGAGTACGTCGCGATGCCGGAAGGATCGTCGTCGGCAGCACCGGTCGTGAGTCCGGGGCCGAGCGTCTCCCAGTACTCCTCTGCAAGCCGGAATGGGCGCTTGTCGACGAAGATAGTCTCCGCGCGACCGAACACTTCCGTCCCGCGCTCAAGGGCGCGTGCTGGAGCTTCAAATGTGCGCTCGAGGCCGAACCGCAGATGGCTACGCTTCTCTGTCATAGTGCCTTAAGGATACCGCGGTGGCCGTGCCACTGGCCACCTTATGCAGCAGGGTCTGGAAACGCCTGATACGCTTCCGCAATATCGACGAGTACCTCGCTCGGAAGCGGCGCTTCTCCCGCGGCAACATCGACAGCAAGCTGTTCTACAGAGGTCGCACCGATAATCGCGCTCGTCGTGAACGGTCGGTGCGCCGCGAACGCAATAGCAAGATATGCCGGATCGAGGCCGTGCTTTTGCGCGATTCCAACGTAGCGCCCGATTACCGGCTGTACCCGCTCGTTGTTGTACCGCTCCCGGTTGCGCTCGAAGACGGTAAAGCGCGCACCCGCTGGACGCGCGCCGCCGAGGTATTTGCCCGAGAGGACCCCCATGGAGAGCGGTGAGTACGCGAGAAGCCCCACCCGCTCCTTAAGGGCAATTTCCGAGAGCCCGATCTCAAAGGTGCGGTTGAGGAGCGAGTACTGGTTTTGTATGGTCGCAATACGCGCAAACCCGCGCTCGCGCGCGAGCCGCAGATACTCCGAAACACCCCAGGCGGTTTCATTGCTCACGCCGATTGCGCGCACCTTGCCTTCTTGGATGAGTTCGGTGAGCGCTGCGAGCGTTTCTCCAATCGGCGTACTGACGTCGGGATCGGTGAACTCATAATTGCGGATACCGAAAAAGTTCGCCTTGCGCTCTGGCCAGTGCACCTGATAGAGGTCGAGGTACTCCGTGCCGATGCGCTCGAGTGAACCCTCCACGGCCGCCCGTATGTTTGCGCGGTCATAGATGGTGCGGCCGCTCTCCGGATGCGGCCGCGTACGGATGAGGTCAGAGGCTGCTACTTTGCTCGCGATAACAAGATCGTCGCGCTTGCCCCGCTTCTTGAGCCACGAGCCGAGGTAATGCTCGGTCATCCCCTGCTTCTCCGGATCCGGCGGAATGGGGTACATCTCGGCAGTATCGATGAAATTGACGCCACGGCTCGTTGCATAGTCGAGCTGCGCGTGCGCATCGGCCTCGGTGTTCTGTTGGCCCCAGTTCATCGTGCCGAGGCAAATGACAGAAACGCTGATATCAGTGTTGGGGATCGTCCGGTACTCCATAGATAGGAGCATAGCAAACGCGTCGCTGGCCCGGGTGTAAAAAACAGCGCTTCACGAGAAGCTCTGGATACGAATGCCGATCCGGACAACGATGCCTACCGAGTGTAGAACACGGTGCTCTACTTCGCGAGATGGAGCGCCGCAATCACCAGAAGCGCTCCTCCGAGCATAAGCAGCGCAAGATACGTCGCGAGGACGAGCGCACCGAACAGTGAGAAGCCGATGATCACGCCGCGGCGATCTGATTCGCGCGTATCGCCCCCAGACGGCACTGGCCGGCTCTCACGCAAGCTCCGATAGAGCTCTCCCATAAAGAGCGTCGAGAGCGGAACCGCGATGAAGAAATCGAACCCCAAGGTCACCACCTCAGAGAGCGCGAACGTCGTGACTGATCCTGTATAGCGGGAGATGAGAAGCACCACGATCCGCGCAGCCAGGAAGCCGAGCACAAGGAGTACACCGTACGCGCCGACCCGCCAGAGTATCGCCCATTTCCGCCCGCTCACGTACGACCAGCTTCGGGCGATTGCGGCGACGCCGCGCTTCCCTTCGACTACAAACGTAAACGCGGCGACGGACGCCAGAATCCCGAAAATAACTCCCGGCACAATGAGGAGAACGTATCCGCTTGCCACGAATACCGCCTGAATGCTGATGAGCCAGAGGTACGAACGCGCGCCTTGCCAGCCGCGATCGAGCGCTTGCCACATTGACAGCGGCTCCGTCGCGGCGGCAATCTCGACGAATGCAAGACTGAACACGGAAATGATCCACACGAACGCGAGGACCGCAAACACCAGGAGTGCCATCCCGCCTATGACGAGAACGATCGTATTCCCGCGCAATGCAATCAGACCTGCGAGTGCAATGGCACCCGCGACTATCGTCGTACCAATGCTCGTAAGCGCGTAGAGCGCCGCTACACCGGCGATGGTACGCAGCTCCGCGCGATAACGGCGGAACGCGCGTAGCACGAGCATACTCGGGTTTAGAAGTTGAGGCGTGTCCACAGACAGAGAGGTAATCGGATAACGATTCGCGTGCCGCATGAGCGGTATACCCTCTATGATGGCATACTTCCTCTCCCAGAATCGCCCCAGGCAAGCCGACCTGTTGAAAGCGCGGAGGATCGCCCCTGATGTCGAGGCGCGCTCTTCATTGTGCGATCACTCCTTCCTGCCCGCTAGCGGCCCCCTGAGCCACAGATCCTTTCACCGCGAAGCGGAAGAGCACAAAGACGATCGCGGCGGAAAACACGATGCTGATGCTATTCGCTGCGAAGAGGAGCATCGCATAACCGAAGGCGGACCAGTCCGCAAGCGCGAGCGCGATGCCGGCCGCGGCGAGCGGCGGGACGAGCGAAACGGAAACCGCGACGCCGGGAAGCGTCTCGTTGAGGCGCGGCTTTGCCACCGCAAATGCTAGAGTAAATCCTGCTGCTGCAGCGGCGAGGGCGTACAGGAGCGGCGAGGGCGAGCTCGGGCCAAAGGGCAAGAGGGGAGCCGCGGAGTGCGCGGAGAACAAGAGCCCGATGGCAAACCCGGCCGCGAGTGCGAAGGCAGTCGACTTGCCGAGCGCGTAGAAGGATCGAGCGACGAGGCGCTGGTCAGCGGCGATCACACCGAGTGCGAGTGCGAGAATCGGGTACAGGAGCGGCGCAATGAGCATACCGGCAACCACGATGACGGTACTCCCGAGCAAGAAGCCGAGCGCGGCCATGGCGACCGAAAGGACGAGCATGAGGAAGAAATCCTGATGCGGAACTGCATGATCAGTGACGTTTGCAATCGCCGCATCCTTCTCAGCCTCGGTCACGTTTCGAAACAACGCCTCATCAAGCATGAGGCCCATTCTAGCACGCGCTCCGTCTTGCTCCGCCCGCTACGGCGCCGCAGAAAAGAGATCCGCCTTGCCGAGCACTGCCGCGGTCGTACTCGCGAGGTAGTCATTACGCACCATCGTCGCGAGCACGTGCCGGTAGCGCGCCTGCGCCGCGGCGCCGTCGGGGTGCGCGCCAAAATAGCTCGGCGCCTGCGGCAATCCAGCGAGATACACGCACTGTCCGAACGTCAGGTTTTCGAGATTCGCATGAAAGTAGGCCTGTGCCGCCTGCGCGATGCCGTAGGCGCCGCGGCCGAAATACGTGCCGTTGAGGTAGATCTCGAGAATTTCGGGCTTCGTGAAGTCATGGTCGACAACGAGCGCATAGCGCAGCACGCGCAGCACGCCGAGCGTATTCGCGAATACTCCCGGCTTCCTACGCGGTTCTTGAATAATTTCGCGCGCCAGCTGCTGAGTGAGCGTGCTGCCACCGTGATCGACGTGGTCATTACGGAAGCTCATGAAGAGCACGCGTACGAGCGCAATCGGATCGATGCCCCGGTTTTGGTAGAACCGCTTATCCTCGACAGACACGATTCCCTCCTTTATGCAGGAAGGCAATTCTTGGTACGGTACATAGCGATAACCCTGGCTCGAGAAGCTCGCACGCAGCCGCGACGGGTACTGCGTGACGATATGCTGCGCTTGTCCGTACGCAAGGACATCCCCCGCCAGCGCCATGAGCGGGTTAAAAAAGAGCGCGAAGAGCACGAGGGCTACCGCGCTCGCAAGCGCGCCATGAAGCATGCGTCTGCGCATACGCGCTAGTATGCCATGCTTTAGCGCACGCCCCACCCGTCCCGGAACCTACCGCCTAGGCCGCTCGACTACGCAGGCGGGAACGGCTCGTCCGCTTGATCCGGCGCGAGCAGGTTCACAGCGCGCCTCGGTCGAGGCGATTCGTCCGGCGATATCGCGCCTTCGAGCTCCCCCGCCGGAATGGCTGCCGGCGCGGCCAGCGCTGGCGATTCCGATTCTTCCGCGCGCGAGCGCAGTTCACCGAGCACGACTTCGTCCTGTGCTTCTTTCTTCTGTAATTCGCGCAAGAGCGCCTCGTCTTTGCGCAGGTGTCGCATGAGAGCGAACACGCCAACCGCGAGCCCGAGGATAAGCGCCGTAGCAAGCACAAACAGAACCCAAAACTGCACCGATTGAGACTGGAACCAGTTACTCACATAGTCGGGCCACGTATCAATCGATTTGTCCGAAGCAATAAGCGCGTTGCATGCGTCTATGTATGGACTGACAAGTGCTGCAACGTTCCCGAATATTGGGTTGGCTTTTTCCGCGGCGGCGAAGTCTTTTTTCGCAGCAACGCAGTGGCGCGCCTGTTCGAGCGCCAATCCTTTGCGGAGATACGACGCGTAGTCGGTGCCGTCGGGGGCGGGGACGCCGTTAACGGTGAGCATCTGCGAGACAAGCGCTATGGGGATGCCGAACGCGAAAGCGGTACCGCCATTGGTCCCTGTCACTGAGAGTGTAGTGACGCCGACCACTTGCCCATTAACATCGAGCATCGGGCTACCGCTTGAGCCGGAAGAAACATCCGCGTCGGTCTGCAGATAGGCAAACGTGTGCTGAGTCGAATCCTTAAAAGCGTTAACCGTACCCGACGTAAAACTCGGGTGGTCGCTGTAGCTATTAAGATCGGCGCTCCCTGGGAAGCTCACGACGTAAATCCGAT
The DNA here is from genome assembly GCA_021784815.1 of bacterium. GTDB lineage: Bacteria > Patescibacteriota > Minisyncoccia > Phycocordibacterales > Phycocordibacteraceae > C7867-001. The sequence continues at coordinate 12,731 of JAJYHK010000009.1, forward strand.
CGCCCTCATGCGCGGAGCCAGGAGGCGCCAAGTGGGCGGCCGGCAAACCGGTTTCGGGCACCTTGAGGAGCGCGACATCCTTTTCGTCGTTGAGATAGTTATCATCCACTGACGCGATCTGCGCCGTGACACCGGTACGCATAAGCGCGGAGAGCTGTGCACCCTGTCCTTGCAAGCTTTGCTGCTCTTGGAGCACGCTGATCGGCGTCGAGGTCGCCGGCAGCGGAGTCCCCGGCTTCAGTACGACCACCGTGGGCGGCGGGATAGAGAGGCTCTGTTCGATAAACTGCACCCCTTGGTCGATAAGTGCGCTCAGATCGGCACTCGAGAGAGCGTTGAGCTTTGCCGTCTGCCGCGCGGGGTAGGCATAGTCCTCATAGAGCACGACGCGTTGCGCAAGTCGCGTCGCGAGACTGGAGAGAAGCTCCGCGCTTGAGACCACATGTGAGTTGGTAACGATGTATCCGTTCGGATTCACGATGAAGCCGCTCCCCAGCGCGTATTGGTCATAGGGCACCGGAGTGGACGTGCTCGTATCGACGCTCCATACGAGCGTCTTGAGGTTGAGCTTGAAGTTCGGGACGGTCGTCGTACCGGAAAAGTGCGCCATGATGCGTACGACCGCCGGCTGCACGAGCGCGATAAGATCAGCCCGGGAGAGCCCCGGGCTGCTTGCTGCTTTGATGTTCTCGCTTAGAGCCGGCTGTGCTGCCGAGGTGCTCGTGGTCGCCGCTGCGACGGCTGCCACGGGAGGGGGCATAAGTGCAATGCGCGCCTGCGCGATCGCGGGCATGAGCAGCCCTAACGCGCCCGCTACCACAAGAGCGCGAGCAGCGCCGATCCGAATCATGCCGACAGTATACGGACCTCGTGCCCAGTACCGAGTCAATTATCCCCACACCGCGGCGCGATAAGATCCTATATTCTTTCTTGCTCGTCTTTAGTTCTGACGCATGACCTTGCTACACTTATGACATGTTGTTTCGCCGGTCATACCTTGCCGTGCTCTTCGCCGTAGCGCTCCTCTTGACGCCAGCAACATCGATCTTCGCTCAAGTGCTCACGAGCGCCCAGCGCATCGCGCTCGAAGCCCAGCTCGCGCAGGTGCAGGCAGAAGAGGCGACCGCGCAAAACGAACTCTTTGCGGCGCAATCAAAATCCTCCTCGCTTCAGAATGCTATCGCAACCATCCAGGCAAGAATCAAGGTCGAAGAGCTCGACATCCAGGCGAAACAGCTCTTGCTTCAGACACTTGGGCAGAGCATCTCCGTGCGCCAGTCCGAAATCAATGCGGACGAGACAGCTATCGCGCAAAACCAGCAGGCGATCGCCAACATGTTCCGGCAAATGCAGCGAACCGATGCGACGCCGCTCATCGAGATCCTCTTCCGCAATAGCACGCTCTCGGGTTTCTTCAGGGACGAGGTTGCGCTTGCCGTGCTCCAGCAGGACATTGGCGTGCTTTCTATACAGATCGCTGCGGCACAAGCCTCGAGTACCGCAGCTAAAGCGACGCTCGTCACGAGACAGAACGCAGCTAATGACGCCGTGTACGCCCTGCAACAGGAGCAAAAGAAACTCGCCCAGAGCAAAGCCGAACAGCAGCAGCTCCTTTCAATCAGCAAACACAGCGAAGCCGCCTATGCATCGCTTGTAAACCAGAAGAAGCGGGAGATCGCCGCGATAAACGCAAAGCTCTTCGCGCTTGCCGGCGGCAGCAACCCGATCCCCTTCGGAGAGGCGTACCGGTACGCGCTCGACGCGCAAAAGGCGACCGGCGTTGACCCTGCGTTCCTGCTCGCCATCATGACCCAAGAGTCGAACCTCGGCTTCAATCAAGGTAACTGCTATCTCACGAATGAAACGACCGGCGCGGGTATCAGTGTGAAGACCGGCGTCGCGTTCTCCAAAGTAATGAGCCCCGCGAACATTCCTGACTTCCTGAAAATAACCTCGGCACTCTACATCGATCCGCTCCACACGGTCGTGTCCTGCCCGCAGCAAGTCGGCTGGGGCGGCGCCATGGGTCCGGCGCAGTTTATTCCGACCACGTGGATGCTCTTCAATACGCGCGTTGCGGCCGCGCTCGGCGAGAGCGGCATGGCTAACCCGTGGGATCCGCGCCAAGCCTTCACCGCTTCCGCGCTCTTTCTCTCGGGTCTCGGCGCGAGCAGCGGCGGCTACACCGCGGAACGGAGCGCCGCCTGTCGCTATTTCTCCGGAGGTCCCTGCGGCACGTCGAGCTTTGTCGCGAGTTATGGCAATAGCGTCATGGCGCTCGCGTCAAAGATCCAGTCGACCGAAATTGATCCGCTCCAGGGCAGCATCTAGAAGGTCCCGGCTTCCCGATACTGCTCGGCAGCGAGAACGTGGGAGACAGAAGATATACAACGCCTGAGGGGGCCATGAGCGGGCGTGGTATAACTGCGCTATGAACACCTTTTTCATTTATGCGGCAAAGTACGCGGTCGTCCTTCCCGTACTCATGCTCGGCATTTATTTCCTAGCGCAGCGCTGGCCCGCGCAGCTGCGTATGGCGCTCTTCGCCGTACCGGCGGGCATTCTCTCGTACGCGCTCGGACGCCTCGGGAGCGTGCTCTACTACAACCCGCGACCCTTCGTGGTCGGTCATTTCACGCCGCTCATAGCCCACGCGGCCAATAACGGCTTTCCTTCCGACCACACGCTCCTTGCTGCCGCGTTCGCGTCGGTCGGCATGTACTGGAACAAGCGGCTCGGCGTCGCGCTCTGGGTCCTTACCCTCTTCATCGCGGTCGCGCGCGTCTACGTCGGAGTGCACCACCCCCTCGACGTCATCGCAAGCATGGCGTTCGCGCTCATCGGCGTCTCCGTTTGGCGCGCCGTCATGCGTGCCTAGTTCCCAGAACGGAGAAGCGGGGCGCCGCGGGGCGCGGCAGACACCGCAGCACCTTAACCGGAGCGGTCTCCACCAAGAAGCTGCCGCAAGCGCACCCGGGCTGCGCACTACTGCCGCAGGCCGAGTCCCGTGCGCAGCAGGTAAAACGCGGTGGCGAACAAGACGGCGGCAAGCCCGCAAAGCACGCTTATAGAGAACCCGAGCGAAATATCGCTTTTACCGATAAAGCCGTAGCGGAAGCCGTTCACGAGATAAAAGATCGGGTCGATCATGGTGATCTTGCCCCAGATGCCCGGCAGCGTCTTCGCGCTGTAAAAGACGCCGCCGAGGTATACAAGCGGCGTCAGCACGAAGGTCGGCACGATGTTGATGCCATCGATGGAAGATGCGAACACGCCGTTCGCGAGACCGCCAAGCGCGAAAATAACAGTTGCAAGGACCAGAAACAGCGCGATCACGAATCCGTTGGCGATCGTAAGCGGTGTAAAGGCAAGCGCAACGAGGAGCACGAGAAGCGCGGTCGTCATACCGCGCAACACACCACCGGCGACAAAGCCGCTGATAAGCACCCAGGGCGGCGTCGGAGAGACCAGGATCTCGTCGATGTTGCGGTTGAAAAACTTCGACTGGAACATAACAAACGCCACGTTCGTGTAGGCGTTCATAACCGCCTGCATCATGACGAGCCCCGGAACGATGAATACGATGTACGGCACGCCCTCGACGCTGCCGATGCGCGACCCGATAAACGCGCCGAAAATGAGGAAGTAGAGCGCCGCGGTTACGAGTGACGGCAAAAAGGTTTGCGGCCAGATCCGCAGCATGCGGACGACGTCCTTGCGGACGATCGTAGAAAACGAGATCCATTGTTCGTAGGGCGTCATGACGGCTTTTCCGGTTCGCGGGTCAGCTGCAAGAACACCTCTTCGAGCCGGCTGCCGCGATACCCATCCCGCTCGCGCTGCGATTCGTCGTAGCGCGCAAGTATGTCCTCCATCGTGCCGTTTGCTACGATGGCGCCTTTATTAATGATTGCCACGTGCTTCGCCAGCTGCTCGGCCTCTTCGAGGTAGTGGGTCGTAAGGAGGATGGTCACGCCGCGCGCAGTGAGCGTTTTTAGATAGTCCCACATGCCGCGGCGCATCTCTATGTCGACGCCAGCGGTCGGCTCGTCGAGAAAGAGAAGATCTGGTTCATGAATGAGCGCACGGGCGATCATGAGCCGCCGCTGCATGCCGCCGGAAAGCTGCCGCGCTTGCGCGGTGCGCTTGTCGGCAAGCCCAACTGCCTTGAGGAGTTCGTCGGCGCGCTTAAGCGCAATCGAACGCGGAATGCCATAGTACCCGCCCTGGTTCACCACGATATCAATGGCCCTACCGAAGAAATCGACGTTCAGATTCTGGGGCACGACGCCCACGCGGCGGCGTGCCCTTTCCGGATACGCGTCGAAGTCAACGCCGTCTATTCTCAAGCTGCCGCCCGTTTTATTGACGAGCCCGGTTACGATGCCGATAAGCGTCGTCTTCCCCGCGCCATTGGGGCCCAGAAGCGCGTAGAAATCGCCTTTGGGCACCTGGAGGGACACGCCCCGCAAGGCCGCGGTGCCATCGGCATACGTCTTTGTAAGATTCCGAATATCAAGCGCAAGCTCCATAGCGGTATTTCCGAAGGCAGTATCGTGATCGACTATGCACTTATACTATAAAACCAGTATATGCTCTAGCCGTTTTGCCATCGAAACCGCGGGAGAAAGCCGCGGGTATGGGCAAGATACGCAGGATATCGGTCAGGAAATATGCGGAGCATGAGCTTCTCCTCGCGCTTAGCGCTATAGAGAAAATAAGGCACGCTGGTTGCGAGCGGAATAAGCCAGATAATGCTCTCTCCGAGAGCGGAGCCGAGCATACCGAGAATGAAGCCGGCATAGATCGGGTGGCGGACATAGGCGTACACCCCATGCGTAACAAGCTCGGGTTCAATCCGCTCGATCATAGGCATGCCCCAGTTGCGCCCAAGCGTGAGGCGTGCAGAAATTGCGAGGCTAATGCCCGACAGCGCGACAAGAGTGCCGATTGCGCCCCAAAACGGATTGGTCTGAAGGAGATGCCCGTGCGCGACGGCCGCAGGCTCATGCAGCCAGCGGCAAAGCGCCAGCATGCGAAATACAAGGAAGACGATAATGGCAAAAACGACTCGATATGCCCAAGCAAGCCACCGGTTCGCACGCGCCGTGCGCTTCGCGGTCAATGCGCCCAGGATCCAGACGGCGAACAGAACCGCCCAAAACGTGATGATTAGGTAACCAAAGATGGTCATCGGAAATCAAGACTATAGTGCTTCGCTCGAGTGTGCATACGCCAGGCTTGAATACGTTCACACGCGAAGTATACCAAGAACGTCAGCCGGCGATGTCGAGTACTTTGAAGACAAACGCGAATTCGAACGCCACCTCGCGCAAGCTGTCGTATCGGCCGGACGGCCCGCCGTGGCCGGCTCCCATGTTCGTCTGGAAAAGCAAGAGGTGGTCATCGGTCTTGTGCGTCCGCAGCTTCGCGACCCATTTCGCCGGTTCCCAGTACTGGACGCGCGGATCATTGAGCCCGGCGGTCACCAGCATGTGCGGATAGGCTTGGCGCTCGACATTTTCATACGGCGCATAGGACGAGAGATAGTCGTGATACACGCGTTCGTTTGGATCCCCCCATTCTTCGTACTCGATGACTGTAAGCGGAAGGGATGGGTCCATCATGGTACCCACCACGTCAACAAACGGGACGTCCGCGATAGCGGCGCAGAAGAGGTCGGGGCGCAGGTTCACGACGACGCCCACGAGGAGCCCGCCCGCGCTCCTACCCGCGATGACAAGCCTCTCTTTGGCGCAGTACCGCTCTTCGATGAGGTGCTCTGCGCACGCAATGAAGTCCGTGAAGGTGTTCTTCTTTGAGAGAAACTTGCCGGCTTCGTACCAAAGTCGGCCGAGTTCCCCGCCGCCTCGGACGTGCGCGGTGGCGCACACGAATCCGCGATCCATAAGGCTGATGTTGCTCTCGGAAAACGCAGGACTAGCTACAGAGCCGTATGATCCGTACCCATAGAGCCAGCAGGGATTCTCGCCCATCTTCGCCCCCCGCTTGTATGCGAGCGAGAGCGGTATGCGCGCGCCATCAGGAGCAGTCGCGTAGGTGCGCTCCACCACATACTGCGCGGGATCATACCCGCTAAGCACCTCCTCGCGCTTCACGAGCGTGAGGATGCGAGTACGCGTGTCAAAGTCATAGGTGGTGTGGGGGGTAACGAGCGAACTGTAGGTGAAACGGAACGTGGAGGCCGTATAGTCGGGATTGGGGCCACCTCCGAGCGCGTATACGGTTTCAGGCAGCGCGACGGCAAACGCGTCGCCCTCTAGAGGACGTATGCGGAACGTGCGCAGTGCGTCCGATAACTCGTGTATGACGATGAAGTCCTGAAATGCCTCCACGCCCTCAAGCATCACGTCGTCGCGGTGTGCTATCACCTCTCGCCAATACGCTTCCGCCGGCGTCTCGATCGGCGCGGCTACGAGCCGGAAGTTTTTTGCTTCCGCGTTCGTCAGGATGAGCAGCTCGTCCCCGCGATGCTCGACCGAGTATTCGTGCCCCTGCCTGCGCGGCGCGACGAGCCGCAGCGGCTCACCGGGCGCGTTGGCTTCGAGCAGGTGCACCTCGGAGGTGATCTGGCTATGCAGTTCTATGCAGATGAACCGGCCGCTGCGTGTTTTTGAAAGGCTGACGAAAAAGCGGTCGTCCGGCTCCGCAAACACGAGCACATCTCCGGCGTCTGCCGCGCCGAGGACGCAGCGGCGCACGGTATACGGCCGCCGAAGCGTATCCGCAACCGTATAGAAAAAGGTCGCGCTGTCGTTTGCCCATTCGAGCGAGTAGTCCACGTCTGAGACGCCGCCTCCGAGCAGCGCTCTCGTCGCGAGATCAATGACTCGTAGTTCGTGTCGCTCATCTCCTTCGAAATCGACCGCGTAGGCGAGCTTCGCGTGGTCGGGACTCACTTTGACGAACGCGACCGACGCATACGGATGCCCCGCCGCCACCTCGTTCTCGTCGAGCATGACCTCTTCGCCCGCTTCGAGCGAGCCGCGCTTCCGACAGAAGATCGGGTATTGCTTCCCCGCCTCGGTTCGGACATAGTAGTAATAGTCCCCGTCCTTATACGGCACAGAACAGTCGTCTTCTTGTAGACGACCTTTGAGCTCCTGAAAGAGCTTCTCCCGTAGATCGCTGGGCCCGCCCATGACCGACTCGACGTACGCGTTCTCGGCCTCGAGATAGGCGTGGACATCCGGATTTTCTCTTTCGCGCAGCCAATAATATTCATCGATGCGCTCCGTTCCATGCTCGATGATTTTTTTGGGGATTTGCTTCGCGCGCGGCGGCTGATCCATGATGTGCACTATAGCAGCTTGATTCGCGCACCTGCGGTGCGCGAATCGTGCACCACTTTAGCCCATACCGCAAAAATCGGACGAGTATCAGGGATGTCGCCTCCCTGCAAGCAGCGCGACGCAGATTTTTTCAATGCATTGCGTGCGATCCTGTGAGCCGTTGGCGGCGTTTATCCCGTCAATAAAGTCCCGCTTCTCGTCTGCAGTAAGGCTTCGCCACTGCACTTTTGCCTTAGGAAGCGCTGCGAGCGCCGAATACAAACTGAGCGGCACGACCGCATAGCAGCAGGGCCGACGCTTGCCGGAAGCAAGACGGCTCGGCAGGCTCTCGACCCGGCGCTTACGCGTTTCGGGCTGTTTTGCAGACTCAATCCAGCTGCGCAATCAGCGTAAGACTCTCCCACTGCGCCTTTGCTTTAGGCGCAGTCGCAAGTACCTTCCGCAAGTCGATAGGAATAGCAGACGTTGGCGATGCTTTTTGCATGCAAATAGTGTACCCCGCTCGTGCGGATTTTTGCCATTAACGAGACTGAGCGCGAGCATCGCACCCCAAGGAGGTATACTCAGAATAGGTTACTAGAAGTAATGCAACTGAGCTATATGCGTACGAAGAGAGCAGTGATGAGTGCGGCAGGCGTAAGTGTGCTGATCTTTGGAGCCATGGTCGCTACAGCGTTTGCTGCGGGACCTGGATACAACTACACCGCCAGAGTGTTTGTGGGCAGCCTTTCTCAGTGGTGCACGGCGGAAGGCATTACTGATGCGACGACCTGCGGCTCGTATGGCTTTGGATCGGCCAATGACCAACTGGTCATGAAATGGAACGCGCAGTGGGATGCGTGCAATGCAAACGGATACGATAATCCGCAATACTGCGCGGGAGCATGGGTTGATAACGAGTATAACGGCAACGTACCGGGTGGTGACGGCTACGTTTGGCATTACAAGATCATCTGGGTCGGCTCCCAAGCCAGCGCGAGCCCGTACTGGCAACCTGGCGGCTATTCGGTCTGGGGTAACTACGAAGTGGTGATGGATCAGGGTATTACTCCGGGATCCAGACATGCTTCGTATGCCCTCGCCACTCCGAACGGATACGGCATCGGCAACAACTAGCGGTGTATTCTAAGCGCATCAAAATCCGCCCCGGGGGCGGATTTTGATGCGCTTACGATTCGCACCCCTTTACGATACTACCCCGCGGCGGAGTGCAAGGGCAGAATTAGAAAAACGCGAATCGAGCGGTTTAATAAGGAATCTTACACTCCTCGAAACAATGCGCGCCGCGGTTGAGCTTATAGGTGCGTTCGCGGCCCGAGTCGACGCTTTCCACCGCACCGACGGAGCGAAGAACATTGAGATGGTGCGTGACTGTTGGCTGTTTGAGCCGTAACTCTTCTGTGAGTCTTTTGACGTTCATGCCGCTAGGCTTCTTGCCGAGCATGCACACGAGCTTATACCGGTTGCGGTCGCCCACCACCTTAAAACAGTCGCAACAAAGCTCTTCTTCCCCGCTTTTGACCCATGGGGGACGCCGGTAGGTCTTCTCCTTCTCTCCGTGGATATCTTTTACCTTGTTTTTTCTTTCTTTCCGCGCGTTCGCTGCTCCCATAGATATCCTAACTATACTACAGCGTAAGGCGTCAATAAAATGATTCGGTGAAAATACGCTCTTCGGGAACATCGAGCGACTTGAGGGAAAGCCGCATGTCGCGGACGAATTCTATGGAGCCGCACAAGAAAAAGTTGCAAAGAGGAAAACGCGAGAGCGTTTCGGAAAGATGCGCCGGGGTGATGCGAGTTTCATGCGCATCCGGAAGCGTCTTCCGCTCGCGCGTGATGAAATAATGCGCCGCGAAACTCTCGTCCTGCGCCGCGAGCGTAACGAAAAGATCGCGGAAAACCGCTTCGATAACGGTCCTGCTGCTATGGAGGAGAAGCGTGGGCGGTGAATATTTTTCTTCGATCGATGTCCGAATGAAACTCGCGAAGGGCACGATGCCGATGCCGCCCGCGATGCACACGCGCGGTGTCGTGTTGTCCGGAGGATAGAAATAGCCGTACGGTTCCGAGACCTGAAGCTCTTCCCCCGGGCGGCACCCACCGAGGGTTCTGGAGAAAGGACCCGCCATGCGCACCGACAGCGAGAGCCCACGATCCGCAGGAGTGCTCAAAATGGAATAGGACTTTGCGTCGCTCCCATAACCAGGCAAGAGCACATTGACGAACTGCCCCGGGATGAAAGAAGATCGCTCCCCCGCCCGAGGAAGAAGACGCAGTATGACCGTCGAGGGTGAAATCTCCTCGCGATCAATGATGGAATAGTCACGATACTCTTCCGCCATGGGTGCGATAATCACGGATCGCGTCGCGCAGCGCATAGTGGCTGAGTACGGAACAATGGAATTTTCGGTCAGGCAGTCCGCCGAGCCGTTCGATGATCTCTTCGGGTTTGAGGCGTTCCGCTCGCGAAAGCGGCATGCCACTATCCTCAGTGAGCATGATCGACATCATCGAAGTGGAGGCAATGGCTGACGCGCAGCCGAACGTGCGCCATCGGCATGCGCGTATGCGCTGCGTCGCGGGATCGACGGCAATCAGGACAAGCATGACATCGCCGCACGCGGGGCTCCCGACGACTCCGGAACCGTCTGCCGGAAACGCTTCGCCGTCTTGCAACACATTACGAGGATTGAAAAAATGATCCTTTACGACATCGCTATACGCCCACGATGGGCCGCAGTTTCCTCCGACAACATCAATGATTGCCTTTTTCTTCATACGGCAAGGTGTGTCGTAAGCGCCGAAATACCGCGCAAGCGCTCCACGATGCGGGAAAGTTCATAGACGACCTGTCGGACATCTTCTTCGGTCGTCTCTCGCCCGAGCGAGAAGCGTATGCTCCCATGCGCGAGCGGTGCGTCATTACCGAGCGCAAGCAGCACGTGGGAGGGCGCAAGGTCGAACGAGTTGCATGCCGATCCTGTTGCGCAGGCTATTCCCGCCGCGTCGAGAAGCAGGAGTATCGATTCACCTTCGATCCCCGGCAAAGACACGTGGATATTGTTGGGAAGCCGTTGCGTCCGATGGCCATTGATGACGGCGTCGGGGATGGATCGCTCTATCTCGCTGAAAAAAAGATCCCGCAGACCCCGCAAGCGGAGAGTCTCCTCTTCACGCCGTCCGTCGGCTTCCTCGAGCGCGGCCGCAAACCCTGCGGCAAGCTCCGCGCTTTCGGTCCCCCCGCGCAAGCTCCGCTCTTGCTCGCCGCCAATGAGCGGCACGAGCGGGATGCCCTGGCGTATATAGAGCGCTCCAATGCCTTTGGGACCGTAGACTTTCGAGCTGTTAATACTCATGAGATCGACGCCGAGGTCGGCTACGCTGATCGGAAGCTGTCCCGGCGCCTGGCACGCGTCGGTATGGAAAAACGGCGCCGCAGTGCCGCTCCGGTGCGCCTGCACGACCTCTGCGAGTTTTTGTATGGATTCGACCGTCCCTATCTCGTTGTTAGCGTACATGACGGACACCAGTATCGTGTCCTCTCGCAAGAGTTTCGCGAGATCCTCGGGAGAAGCGAGCCCTTCTCGAGAGACCGGCAGGTAGGAGATGCTGAATCCTTCGCCCGCGAGCGCCTCGGCGCTTTTGAGAATCGCTTTATGCTCTATGGAGGAGACAATGAGATGCGTACCGATCCGGCGGTGCGCCCTCGCGACACCGATAACCGCGAGTGCATCTGCTTCACTCCCCGATCCCGTGAAGATAATTTCCTGGGGTTGGGCACCTACGATCCGCGCCACGCGCGAGCGCGCATCCTCGTAAACCTCTCGCGCTCGTCGCCCTTCCTCATGAAGGGAGGAAGGGTTGCCGGAGAACCGCGCGGCGAGGCGCATCGCTTTGCGCGCGGCGGGAGAGATCGGGGTCGAGGCCGCGTAATCCAGATAGATACGCCTCGTTCCCCGGACGCTAGCTTCTGACTTCGCAAGATTGTACATATGCGCGTAGCGCCTGCGCGGCGTCTTGAAGCTCTTGGGGACTGTAGGAAAAATAGTTGTGGAAAGAGGGATGGAGGGTCTTCGCGGGATTGAATTTCTGGAGGAAATAGCGCTTCGCTCCTCGGATTTCCTGCCCGATGATTTCAAGATCGGCAAGCTCAAGCTGCGATCGCACAATGGTCGTCCTGAATTCATACTCTACCGCCCCTTCGAGAAGAATCGATATGCTCTCGGCGATGCGGCGCGTATTGACGGCGCTTGCGACCACGCGCGCGTATTTTGAAAGCGGCGCCTTGACGTCCATCGCGACGTAATCGAGCAGTTTCTCTTTGATCGCCTCGCGCAGTACCTCGGGGTTCGTGCCGTTAGTGTCGAGCTTGAGGCGAAAGCCTAGGCGCTTCACTTTCCGCATGAACGGCAGGAGGTCCTGCTGCATCGTCGGCTCGCCGCCCGTTATGGTGACCGCGGGCAACAGGCCGGCACGCGTTTCCAGGAACGAAAGCACTTCCTCCCCCGAGAGCTCATGGTCGGGAGATTCAAATACCAATTCAGGGTTATGACAGTACGGGCAACGGAAATTGCATCCGACGGTGAAGATGACCGCGCTCACAGTCCCGGGGAAATCGATGAACGATGACGGCTGTACCCCTCCGATACGCATGGATTTCAATGTCCGCCCGCGATAGCGATGCACGGAAGATCGTCTGGTGCGGCCGCGCCGACATGCTCGGGAGCGATCGTCTCGCGCAGATCGAATTCGGCGAGCTTGCCTTGGTTCCATTGCGCGATCGGCCGCAGATAGCCGACAATGCGAGAATATACTTCGCATGCGGATCCGCACTCGGGGCATGTCTGCTGCTCGCCACGCAGGTAGCCATGGCGAGTGCACACGCTGAACGTGGGCGTAATGGTGAAATACGGCAACGCATAGGTGTTGCAGATGATGCGCACGGCTTCACGGACCGATCGCGGATCGGCAATGCGCTCGCCAATGAAGAAATGTATCACTGTACCGCCGGTGTATTTTGTCTGCATCGTATCTTGCAGCCCGAGAATCTCGAATATATCGTCGGTATGGTTGACCGGCAAATGCGTTGAATTGGTGTAGAACGGATGCTCGACCGCGGCTCCGCTCCCGTTGGCGAATTGCGCGTTGCGAAAGCGTTTCTGATCCAGAAGCGCCAGTCGATAGGCCGTGCTCTCTGCGGGAGTCGCCTCGAGGTTATAGAGATTGCCGGTCTCTTCCTGGAAATCGGAAAGCTTCTCGCGCATGAAATCGAGCACTCGCTCCGCGAATGCCTTGCCCTCCTGCTCCGCGATCGAGACGCCGAGAAGATTCATGACCGCCTCGTTCATACCGACCAGGCCGATGGTCGAGAAATGATTGGTCCAATACGCTTCGTTCTGAGCGCGCATGTCGGAGAGATAGAATCTGGTGTACGGATAGAGGCCTTCCTCGGTGAGACGCTCGAGCATCTTTCTCTTTATCTCAAGACTTTCTTTGGCGACTCCCATTAAACGCTCGAGGCGGGAAAAGAACTCATCCTGCGTCCGGCTCATGAGGCCTATGCGGGGCATATTGATGGTTACGACGCCGATAGAACCAGTAAGCGGATGTGCCCCAAAAAGCCCTCCGCCGCGCTTCACAAGATCACGGTTGTCGATCCGCAATCTGCAGCACATGCTGCGCGCGTCCTCCGGATTCATGTCGGAATTGACGAAATTGGAGAAATAAGGGATGCCATACTTTGCGGCGGCTTCCCACAGCGCATCGAGCGCCGGGTTATCCCAGTTGAAATCTTTCGTGATGTTGTAGGTCGGGATGGGAAACGTGAACACCCGGCCGGAGGCGTCTCCGCCTGCGAGTACCTCAAGAAACGCGCGATTAAAGACATTGAGCTCTTCTTGAAATTCTCCGTACGATTCTTTTTGCGCGACCCCGCCCAGCAGAACCGGCACGCCGCGCAGCTGCTCGGGGACAATGACGTCGAGCGTCACGTTGGTGAACGGCGTCTGAAATCCGACGCGCGTCGGCACGTTGAGATTGAAGACAAACTCCTGTAGCGCCTGCTTCACCTCCTCGTATGTAAGATCGTCGTAACGGATAAATGGCGCGAGGAACGTGTCGAGGCTCGAGAATGCCTGCGCGCCCGCAGCCTCTCCCTGAAGCGTGTAGAAGAAATTGACGATCTGTCCAAGCGCGCTTCGGAAATGTTTCGCCGGAGCACTGGAGATTTTCCCCGGAACGCCCGTGAATCCTTTCTTCAGGAGATCGAAAAGGTCCCATCCGACGCAGTAGACTGAAAGCGCCTGCAGGTCATGTATATGAAAATCCCCTCCGTCGTGCGCGACCCGCACTTCGGCGGGATAAATCTGCTCGAGCCAGTAGCGCTTGCTGATATTGGACGCAATGTAGTTATTGAGGCCTTGGAGCGAGAACGCCATGTTGCTATTCTCGCGAACGTGCCAATCAGCGCTGGTGAGATAGCGTTCGACGAGGTTGAGCGGCTCCCCTTCCGCGGACATGCGCCGCATCGAGGCGTGCTGAGCGCGATAGAGCATATAGGCCTTCGCAACCGGAAATTCGCGCCGTTCCATGAGCTTTCGTTCGACCAAATCCTGCACCCGCTCGACCGTCGGGATCTCGGTCGCGGGAAGCGTGAGCGTGAGCGCCTCCATCACGTCATTCGCAATCGCTTGAGGCATGTCGCCCCCCTCGAAGCGTACTGCCGCATAGGCTCGCTCGAGCGCCTTGACTATCTTTCTGCTATCGAACGCTACAACTTCGCCGTTGCGCTTGATAATCTTTCGGGGAACACTGGTTCGGGGCGCCGCGCTATGCATAGCAACCTACTAGTTATAGATAATCATCTATATTTTATATCATAGATGACTATCTATGATATGCGCGTAAAAATCTGTGGATTAGAAAACTTCAGATACATAAAAGGATGCTTGTCAAAAGCGAAGCTTAATGGGAGCCTGAATCAGACCTGCGTAAATCGTTTACATAAGAGGTTTCCTCGGCTGTACCTGAAATCAGCCTGCGCAAGAGCTTATGTGATCTGAAAGAAGTTGCCCCCATCTGGAATCCTCTCGGCCGTGGGTGTACGCTATAGGCACGACCCCTGAAAAGGGTGACCGTAGTGGCGGTATCCAACCCGGCTGCAGATAGACCTGAAAAGGGACAGACGCGAACCTGAACAAGGACACTGGGTAGGAACCCCTCAGACGCGAAGATCTGAGAAAGAGCCTGAAAAGGAGCGCTTCCAAGCGAAAAGCCGACGTGGCTTTTCTTCAGTACAGAAAGCCCGGCCGCGGTTGCGGGCTGTCGCGCTGCGCGGTCTCCTAAAGGAAAACGTTTGAGGGAATCAATCATCGAGCGGCGAACGAGTACCAGATGATTCTCCTAGACAGTTGGACGGTGGGACAGTGGCGCTACTCTAGTAACTCTATCGTGGTGTCAGAGAACAACCGCGAAGCTAAGTCGCGCCAAGCGGATTAAACAACAAGTCCCCCTTTTCCGCAATATTCGTGAAAAAATAAGGGGAACTTGGACTCGAACCAATTCCGCGGCTTAAAATCTTGAAACGCAAAAATGACCCGTCTTGGACGAAAATCAGGCGTGCCAAAATTACGGCTCAAAATATAGTGACGGCGCTCGGTCTATCGATGCCGTCCAAGACTGCTGGCCGTCTGGGACGCTGTTGGAACCGTGGTCGGTCAAGGTGGGCTTGACGGTTTAGCTAAGTTTTGAAGAATCAAAACGACGCGACTCGAGCGCACCACAGGATCCCGAAATAAGAAGCTCTGTCTACCTAACTCTTTTTAGAATCCTTGATATCTTGAAAAATCTCGAGTAGCGTTAGACGCTTTGATTCTTTACTTGGATCAGAATATTCGGTTTGGCCCGCCTCATTGATAAAGCGCGTGAGGTTTTCTTGGCTAAACGTTTGATAAAATAGCGGCACCAGTTTTGTCAGGCTTATGACCAGTTTAACGGTTGCGTCTTTCTCAAACTTATCCTGTGCAATACGAGCTTGTTCCGCGCTTCTTTTGAAATCTTCGTCACTCTCACCATGGGCGTAGAACGATCTGGTTCTCTCATGACTTTCCAAAACCCACGGGCGGTCAATTACGGACTTGACTCGACTTCTTGGGTCAAACGGAAGGAGCGCAAATGTCAAAATAGCTGCCCATCGCATTGGGTCAACATCCGAGAACAACTTTTCGGATACTTCGTTAAGAGATTCATCATATTCCTTACTTGGGAGGTTGTGAAAGTACTCCGCGAGAGCAAGTCCGCGAAAGCCGAGGGACGCCCCGTATTCGCCTCCCTGCTCTCCGACATACAGCGTGGAGAGGCCGATGCCATACTCTGCTGGAAACTCGACCGTCTCGCCCGAAATATGGCCGATGCGGGACGAGTCATAGACCTGCTCCAGCGTGGCGTCATCAAGCAGATCAGGACGCACGAGGCGACGCATCATCCCGCCGATAACGTGCTTATGCTCGCTGTGCAGCTTGGTATGGCGAATCAGTACATACGTGACCTTTCCGAAAACGTGAAGCGGGGTAACCGCGCGAAGCTCGAAAAGGGCGAGTGGCCGAACCATGCGCCGCTCGGCTACGCAAACAACCGCAACACCAAGACGCTCGTTATCGACAAAAAGACTGCTTCGCTCGTTAAGAGAATCTTCGAGCTGTACACCTCCGGTCAATACTCGATGCAAGGAGTAGCGAACCAACTCTATGCCGAGGGCTTCCGTACTTCTAGGGGTACTAAGATTTTGAAATCGCGTATCGAGAAAACTATCAAGAATCCGTTTTACTTCGGTCTCATGGAGCGCAACGGCAGGCTCTACTCCGGCAAGCATAAGCCACTCATTTCAAAAGCGACGTTCGACAAGGCGCAAGAAGTTTTGAATGGCACAAGCCGCCCACAGGAGCAAAAGCTTTTCTTCCCACTTCGAGGACTCCTCTTCTGTGCTTCCTGCTCCTGCGCATACACCGCCTCTCTCAAGAAAGGTCACGAGTACTACTACTGCACCAACGGCAAAGGCATCTGCGAGGCGCACTCCCGTTACCTCCGGTCCGAACCCGCCACTACCCTTGTGGCCGACGCTCTCGGAGCCGTCCGCTTCGACGAGGAGATTATCGCCATCATGCACGACGCTGCCTGCGAGAGGAACGCCGACAGCTTCGCCTACACGGACACCATCAAAGCCCGCCTACAAACCGAATTAGATGCCCTAGAGCGACAGGAGCTAGCGGCCTTCGAGGATTCTTCTGCGGGACTCCTCCGGCGCGAACTGTACGAGCGGAAGATGGAGGAGATCAAGCGCAAGCGCACTATGCTTCAGTACGACCTAAACAACCTCCGCCGACAAGACGGGCTCGCTACTTTGGAACCGACGCGAGAAAAATTTGAGCAAGCAAGTACCGCGCGGATTCGCTTCATCGACGTAGAACCACCGCAACAGCGTGTTATCGCTTCTGAGGTACTTTGGAACCTCTCACTACTCGATGGGAAAACCGAGCAAGTACGCTACAGAAGTTATTACGAAGTGATGGCTAAAGCACCGAAAAATGGCGATTTAGCAACTATGCTGCGGGACTAGGACTCGAACCTAGATAAACGGAGCCAGAATCCGTTGTCCTACCATTAGACGATCCCGCAAGAGCGCAGCGGCGAAACCGCTGCACAATACCG
>JAJYHK010000005.1 GCA_021784815.1 bacterium
GGCGCAAAGAAGCGCCGCGGCCTCCCCGGCGTTTATGTGCGCCACGGCGCGACGGCGCGTAAGAAGACCGTCGATCGGACGTCATTGCCGGTGAAGCTCCGCGGCTTCCCCCCTTACGGCTATGACCACCTGCGTAGCGACAACCGCGTCTACGGCGCGTATGATGCAAGTGCGCCAACGGCGCGACAGCATGGTCCAGTCAGCTAAGGAATCGTATCTTGAGGCGTTCGACCTGTACGCGGACGCTCTTTTTCGGCATGCCCAGCTCCGCCTCCCCAGCCGCGCGCAGGCGATTGATCTCACCCAGGACACCTTCATAAAGGCCTGGGATTACCTCCGCGGCGGCGGGACGATTCACCATTGGAAGAGTTTCCTTTATCGTACGCTCAACAACCTCATTATCGACGAGTACCGGCGATCGAAGTCAGACTCCCTCGATGCGCTCCTTGAGGCGGACCTAGCGGACGCAACAGCACGTGCGTCAACGGGAAGCCGCGAGGAACTCGAGGCCGGGTTCGACGCGGCGTTTGCCCTCGAGCGCGTGCACGCCGTGCTGCCCCAGCTACCGGACACGGATCGCTCGGTCATCGTCATGCGCTACCTCGATGGCCTCTCGCCGCACGAGATTGCCGACGTGATCGGCATATCCGAAAACGCCACCTCCGTGCGCCTTCACCGCGCGCTCGGGAAGCTGCGCAAACTGTGCGAACCTTTTGCTTAGCCTATGGACAACGATCGCGACCCTTTTGCAAACCTGTTCATGCGCGCAGCGCCCGAGCCGCTTGCCGCCGAAGAGCGCTCGCGTATGCGTGCGACGCTTTCCGAGTACAGTGCCTTCCGCCCCATTCCGAGCCGTCCGCGCGCCCAGCGCGTGGCGGTGGCGCGTGCGCTCTTTCCTAGCGGCAGAGCGGCGGTGGCAAGCGCCATCGTTGCGTGCTGCATATTCGTCTCGACCGGCATCGCCTTTGCCTCCGAAGGCACCGTACCGGGCGATCTCCTCTACGGTGTTAAGGTCGGCGTAGTCGAGCCTATCCAAACCGCGCTTATGTTCTCGCCCCAAGCGCAAACGGCCTGGCAGCAGACGCTCGCCGTGCGCCGCCTCAAAGAAGCAACGACCCTGGCAAGCGAAGGCGCTCTGACTAAGACTACTGAGGAGCGCCTTGCTGTGCGCTTTTCTAGAAGCGCACAGCAGGCCGCCGTCGGCGCAAAGACGCAACACGCGCAGGACCCCGGCGAAGCCGCGGTCTTGGCGACCGCCTTTTCAGCGCGGCTCGCCGGGTACCAAGACGTGTTCGAGGGCCTGAGAAATCGCGCAGGAGCGAGCACGAAAGCGCTCGTCGCCGCCATAGAGGCGCGCAACTCCAACGCCGGCTCCGAAAACCTTGCGGAAGTGGGCATCATGCCCGTAAATCCAAACGCCGCCGCGCGCGGGACGGTCGCCGGGAGCATGCATCCGCTCGAGGCGGCCCCAATAGCTTCCGCTTCGGCTATGGGCACGTCCGCGGCGGCAGAGTCGACTTCCACGGTGCGTATCGCCGAACGCATGCATACAGCCGCCGCAGAAGCGTTACAAACCTCGATGAACGTCATCGCCCTGGTCGAATCGTCCGTTGGTTCGACCACCGCAGCGCAGGCGCGCGCGCAGCTGGATACCGCGCGCGCTGCCGTACAGCAAGGCGAAGCGCTCCTTGTGCACCATGATGCTACAAGCGCTTCGCGCGCCTTTACCGTCGCACTGAGCATTTCCACGCGCATTGAGGTGCTCGTGCGCGCGGCCCAATCGCTCAAGATCGACCCCTTTACCGACGCGACGACGTCCGAGCGAACCGCGAATCCGCACGCGAGCACCTCGCCCGCAACCGGACCCTCCGTACCGTCGTCCGAGAGCACCACGGCCACGGGTATCGCAAGCAGCACCCCGCATGGAAAGTCGGCGGCGCTGCCCCCGGCACACGGTCAGCCGAATCCACCCGCCATACAAGGGAGATTGCCGGGCGATCTTGAATCTCCGTTCGGGCTATAGGTTATAGCGAACCAACACTCGCGGCAGATGTTTCCGGCACAAGGTTGGCGGCCGCTGCCGCCTACGCACCCGCGACGGCGTTTGCGATAGTTTCGCCGCGCGCAGCAGCTCGAAGATTCTCGACCGTCGTATCCGTAATGCGCCGGACCGCTTCGTCGGTATTGAAAGCGATATGCGGAGTCACGATAACCCGCGGATGGTCAATGAGATAGCGATCAGCGAGGACCGTCTTGAGCTGTGCTTCACTAGGATGCGGGACGCGGAGGAGCGCAAGCTCCTCCTGTTCGTTCATCTCGCCCTCCTCCTCGAGCACGTCGAGGCCAGCGCCCGCGAGCGTGCCGTCTTTGAGCGCTTCGACGAGCGCGGCGGTCTCCACCACCGCGCCCCGGGCCGTATTGATGAGGTAGCTGCCCTTCTTCATCTTTTGAAACCGCTCGGTATTAAGAAGGTGATGGGTGTGCGGGTTGTACGGCACATGGAGCGTCACGATGTCCGATTGCATAAGCAGATCCTCAAGCGAAACATACGCGAACCGGTGTTCACGAGCGAACGCCTCGTCCGGATACGCATCGAATCCGAGCACCCGCATGCCGAAGCCGTTGCCCATGCGGATTGCATGCACGCCGATGTGGCCGCAACCGACAACGCCGAGCGTTTTGCCGCTAAGATCGAACCCGCGAAAACCGTCCTGCGTGAACGTGCCGGTCTGCCGGACATGCGCGCGTGCCTCGCCTACCTTGCGTGCAAGCGCCAACAAGAGTGCGAAGGCGAACTCCGCTACCGTATGTTCGCCGTAGTTTGGCACGGTCGCCACGGCGATGCCGCGCGCGCTGCACGCGGCGAGATCGATGTGATCGAACCCCGTCGAACGAGTGGCAATGTATTTCACGCGCGGAAACCGCGCAAGCTCGGCCTCGCCGATACGCGAATCGATGAAAATCGAGAGCGCATCCGCTTCATTATCAGAGACATCGGCATGCGCCTGAACCGAACCGTCATAAAAGAGCACGGTCTCACCCGCAAGCTGCCCCTGCACGTACGCTTGCTCCCACGGTTCTGCAGAAAAATAGTGGATCTTCATACTGCCAGTATACGCCTCATTCTGCTGCCTCCCGCTCGATCTCGAGCAGACGCTCGTACTTGGCGATGCGCTCCTTCTGCGCGAAACCGCCAGCCTTGATGCCGTGCGCGCCCACGCCGTAGGCGAAGTCGGCGATGAAGGTGTCCATGGTCTCGCCCGAGCGATGGGAACAGATGGGTTCCCATCCGTACGATCGGGTTATGCATACCGCCTCGATCGCCTCCTTGACGCTCCCGATCTGGTTGGGCTTGATGAGGACCGCGTTTATTGCCTGTTCGCGTGCCGCGCGCTCGATGCGCAATGGATTGGTCGCGGTAAAATCGTCGCCGACGACGAGACACTCCCCTCGAAGCGCGTCCGTCAGGTACGCGAAATCTGCGCTTGCATCCTCTGAGAACGGGTCCTCGATGCTATGGAGCGGAAAGTGTGCCGCAAGGCCTTCGTACACCTGCGCAAGCTGGGTCGGCTTAAGGTGTTTCCCAAGCAGGTCGTATCCCGCGTTCGCCCGTAATTCGTTCGCGGCCGCATCGATCGCGATGCGCGTACGCGGATACTCGTCGACGAGGCTCGCAAGCAGCTCAAAAGGCTTTTCGAGCGTGTCGAAAACCGGCGCGTAGCCGCCCTCGTCGCCCATGGGCACATCGCCCAGTCTAGCGCCGAGCTTAGCGAATGCCGTGCGCACGATCGCGAACGCTTCGCTCGTCTTGCCCTTGCACACGAGCATATGCTCTTGAAACGGCAACCGGAAATTCGCGTGCGCGCCGCCGTTAATCAGGTTCACGTAGAGCTGCGGCGGCGCGGCGGCGAAGCCGCCGCGCTTCTCGATCGCCTTCCATAGCGGCACGCCGTCGACCTCCGCAAAGAGCCGCTGCGAGGCGATGGATACCGCAAGGATGGCGTTAGCGCCGAGTCGCGCCTTGTCCGGCGTGCCGTCGAGGTCGACCAGGAACCCGTCGAGCGCATCGGGCGTCGAGAAATCCCGCGCCGCAAGCTCGCTCGCGATCTCGCCGGTGATGTTCCCGAGGACCTTCATGACGCCGCCATCAGCAGCGCGCAGCTCCACCGCCTCGTGCGACCCAGTGCTCTTGCCGCTCGGCACGCTCGCCATCGCGCGAAGCGTGCCCGCATGGAGTATGACTTCTACGGTCGGGCGGCCTCGACTGTCGGAAATAGCGCGAGCTTCAATACGGTCAATCCGCATACTACCGCCCGAGCTCTTCTTCGAGCTGCGCAACGTTCTCGATCGTCTGCACGACCGCATCCGGGTTAAGCGACATGCTCTCGATGCCTTCGCGCACGAGGAACTCCGCGAACTCCGGCAAATCGCTCGGTCCTTGGCCGCAGATGCCCAGGTACTTGCCGCGGCTGCGGCAGGCGCGCACGACCTTGCTAATGAGCGCTCGGACCGCTTCATTGTTCTCGTTGCCGATGTGACTCACGATACCCGAGTCGCGATCGAGGCCGAGGGTGAGCTGGGTGAGATCGTTAGAGCCGATCGACATGCCGTCGAAGCGGTCAAGAAACTCTTCGGCCAAGAGCACGTTACTCGGGATCTCGCACATGACGTACACCGGCGTCGCCTGCTGCCCGGGCTTGGCGAGCGCGCTGGTCGGCAAGCCGTGCTCAGCCATGACGGCGAGCACCTGGTCAGCTTCCTCGAGCGTGCGGCAAAACGGCACCATCGGGATGACATTGTCGAGGCCCATCTCGCCGCGTACGCGCGCGATCGCCTCACACTCAAGCGCGAACGCCTTGGCAAACTTTGGGTCGTAGTAGCGCGAAGCGCCGCGCCAGCCGAGCATGGGATTCTCTTCCGACGGCTCATACGCCTGTCCGCCGAGCAAAGTCGAATACTCGTTGGTCTTAAAGTCGCTGAACCGCACGATGACCGGCTTTGGCGCGAACGCCGCCGCGATGCGCGCGATGCCGTATGCGAGATTATCCACGTAGAAGGCGACCGGGTCGGTCCAGCCGCGCGTCCGATTCTCGATTGCCGTACGCAGCTTGGGCGGCTGCTTCTTGACGTTGAGAAGCGCAAGCGGGTGCATGCCGATAGTCGATGCGATGATGAATTCCTCGCGCGCAAGGCCGACACCCGTGACCGGCAGAAAGGAAGTGGCGAACGCGGTATCCGGCGACGCGATGTTCACCATGATATGGGTCTTGGTCCCCGGTATCTTGCCCGCATCGCGCTCACGCAGCTTGATTTTCGCCTTGCCCCGGGTGGCTATGCCCGCACTGCCGGTCGTATCGACGGTGATCTCGGTGCCGTTCTTGAGCTTTTTCGTTGCGTCGCCCGCGCCGACAACGGCCGGCAACCCGAGCTCGCGCGAGACGATTGCGGCATGCGAAGTGCGGCCTCCTTTGTTGGTGATGATGGCGCTCGCCATCTTCATGATAGGCTCCCAGTCCGGATCGGTCATTTCGGTCACGAGCACCTCGCCCTTCTTGAACTGGCGGATCTGGGCGGTGCTCAAAATGACGTGCGCTTTGCCGCTCGCCACCTTGGACCCCACCGAGATGCCGCGCACGAGTTCCGGCCCTTGGCCCGTCACCTCGTATTCGATGAGTTTCGAAAAGTCGCGGCCGGCCTGTACGGTCTCCGGACGCGCCTGCACAATGAAAAGCTGCCCGGAGAGACCGTCTTTTGCCCACTCCATGTCCATCGGCGTCCACTTCTTCGCACGCTCGCTGTAGTGCCCTTCGACGGTCGCGCCCCAGGTTGCCATCGTGAGAATCTCATCGTCACTGAGCACGAAGCGCTTTGTATCGGCGCTCGGCGTCGCTACGACTTTGGTCTGCTCGACCGCACGGCGCCCCGTGTCGTAAATCATCTTTTTCGCGTTCGTACCGATCTTCTTGAGAATGATCGGTTTCTTCGCCTTGCCAAGGAGCGACTTTTTTACCAGGTATTCGTCCGGTGTCACGTGCCCCTGCACGATCATCTCCCCGAGGCCGTACGTCGCATTGATGACCACCACGTCGCGAAACCCGCTCTCGGTGTCGACAGTGAACATGATGCCCGAAGCGCCTTTGTCGGAGCGCACCATCTTCTGCACGCCCACAGAGAGCGCCACCTTCATGTGGTCGAAGCCGCGGTCGGCGCGGTACGAAATCGCCCGGTCGGTGAAGAGCGATGCTATGGTCCATATCGTCGCGCGCGCGACGTCCTTGGCGCCGCGAATGTTGAGATAGGTCTCCTGCTCGCCTGCAAACGATGCTCCAGGCAAGTCTTCCGCTGTCGCCGAGGAGCGCACTGCTACGTCGGTGTTCTTGCCGTATTCCTTTTCCATGCGCGCGTACGCCTCGGCGATTTCTTTCTCGAGGTCTTTCGGCAGCGGCGTGGAGCGCATTTTCTCGCGGACGAGCCTGCCGCGCTTTGCCAGGTCGCGGAGGTTATTCGTATCGAGACCGCGCAGCGTATCTTCAATGAACCGATCGAGACCCGTTTTGGAAAGGTAGTGGTAGTACGCGGCCGCAGTCACCGCAAAACCGTGCGAGACGCGTACGCCCTTGGGCTCAACCGCCCGAATAAGCTCGCCCAACGACGCGTTCTTGCCGCCGACCCGCGACACGTCGTCCATACTGATATCGGTAAACCAAAGAATGTGGGGTTCGTTCATACAGGGGCAGTTATTGGGCTCGGAACATCTTCCGAGCCGTCATGTTTTCAAAGCGAGCAAAAGGTCGGAGACGTTCGATTCGAGCAGGCCGGTCACGAGCGCGTCACCCGTTGTCTCGAAAAAATCGTGGCTCGCATGAAGCGCGAGCGCAGGGTCGATATCGACCCTGCGCTCGCGCGCGTGTGCGAGCGTCAGTTCGTCGGCGATAGCGCCGGCGTGCTCGGTCGCGTCTCTCCCGTCGGACGCAAACGGAATAAGCAGCTCGCCTTTCCGGATGCTCCCGAGCGCCGCAAGCGCGAGTTCCTGATTGCGACCACCCTTCCCATGGGAGCCACTCAAGGTCACCGTACTTTCGCCGCCGCACAAAAGAGCGGTTTTGGGCGCGGCCGCATGCAAGCGCTCAAGCGCAGCCGCTGCAAGCTCGCGCGCTTCGCCATGCATGGCGTCGTCGACGCGTATCGCCCGGTAGCCCAAGCGTTCTGCTTCGCGCTGCATAGCGTCAAGCGCATCATGGTTGGTGAGAAAGAGCGTGTTCGTGACCCGCGCAAAGTACGAAGCTTCTTTCGGCGTCTCGATAAAGCCGCCTAGCGGCTCGGGCACGCCATAGCGTGCAAGCACCGCCTGCGCATCAGCGACCGTTGAGTGGTCGAGGACCGTCGGCCCCGAGGCGATGAACTCAAGATCGTTGCCGGGCACATCGGAGACGACAAACGCAAGCACTTCGGCCGGATACGCCGCTTTCGCAAGCCATCCGCCGCGGGCTTTCGAGAGATGCTTGCGCACGATATTGAGCTCTTGAATGGCCGCGCCGCGATCAGTAAGCGCATCAAAGAGCATGCCCTCATCAAGGCAGGTCATAGGCGCGTCATGGAGGCACAAGAGCGTCGAGCCGCCGCCGGAAATAAGCATGAGCACAAGCGCGTCTTCGCCGGCGAGTTCGAGGAGCTCAACGATGCGCGCCGCGGCAACAAGATTGGTTTCCGACGGCCGTGGATGCGTACCGACGAACGTCTCTGTCTTTTCAAGACGGTTGCCCGCGAGCCCGCGCACATCAAGGGCGATGCCGCTCACGAGCCGATCGCCCAGCAGTCGCTCGACGGCTTCAGCTGCCGCTATGGCGCATTTGCCGACGCCCACGAAAAAGATGCGCCGGCCGCGAAGCGGCCAGCGCACATCCTCGACGACTAGCACCTCGTCCTCAATGCGCACCTTGCGCGCAAACGCCTTTCTGATGTCCGCGGCTTCGTATGCGGCCTCGACAATCGCAAGCGCGTCGCGGCGTAGCGGAGTAGCGCCAAGCGCATCCGCATTTTGTATCACCGCGACCATAGCTATATCTGCATAGTACTCCACCCGCGCCTCTGCACGCTGTGCACAAGTGCACAGCCAAACGCTTTTCGCCGTTATGGCGCCGTGGTGATTCCGAACCTATGACCACCGAAAAACCCGAAATGCGATGAGGTAGATAACGACCGCCCACGCAAGCACGAGTCCCAGCTGAGACGCAACGCCGGACAGACCCCTTCCTTCGGCGGCAATCATGCGGACACCGTCGATGACCGGCGTGAGCGGAAAGTAGGTGGAAATGACCTGGAGCCAGCCGGGCATGAGGTAGCGCGGGAAAAAGGTACCCGAGAGGAAGAGCATCGGAAAGGTGACGATATTGGCAAGCGGCGCTGCCTGACTCTGGTCCTTCGCCCATCCGCCGATCGCAAGGCCGATGCCGAGGATCATCGCGACCGAGAGCGTGAGAAACGCGAAAAGCTCGAACCAGTTTCCGATGACGTGCAAATGGAACACGAGGATGGAGACCGCAAACATCGCGACGATAGTGACGAACCCGACGACGCACTGCGAGATCGCGGTCGCGATGAAATACTGCCAGATTTTGAGCGGCGTCGTCTCAAGCCGCCGCAGGACGCCCTGGCGCTTCAGTTCCGGAAATACGCTCGTCGGCCCAAAAATACCGATGCCTAAGAGCGCGAAGCCGAGGAGACCCGCGAAGGTATAGTCGAAACTGGTCAAGCTCCGGCTCCCGGTTTGCTCTGTTTTCACCGTATACGGCGGGCGCACCGGTTCGTACGGCGCATTAAGCGGCTCCAGCTCACTTTGCAGCACGGAAGCGAGCGCCTGCGCTTCCTGGGCATTCGCGTGCGGATAGTACACGACGAGCGCGCCGCTCGGCACGGACCCCGATGCGCTCGCGCCAAAGCCCGCCGGCACAACAATCGTCGCGTCGAGCGTCCCTTTTGCCATCGCCGAGCGCGCCTCGGCGAACGTGCGGACCGTTTTACTCAACTTGAACACGTCCGGCTTGCGCTCAATGCGCGTGGCGATGGCCGTTGCCGGCGTCGTTGAGGATTGCGTTATGAGAGCGGTGGTGAAGGAGGCGTTCCCACCGCCGCCAAAAATGCCGCCAATGACGAACAGGATGATGAGCGGAAAAAGCACGCCGAAGAAAATCGCGACACGATTGCGGAAAAAGCGCTTGGTGTTAATGAGCGCAAACACGTAAATGATCCGCCACGCGTTTCTCATACTAGTCGCGCAGTTCCTTGCCGGTGAGGTCAATGAACACGTCTTCGAGATTCGCCTCCTCGACCTGCTGCTCTTTCTTGAATCCGCGCATAAGCAAAGCGGCAATGAGGTTCGCCGGTGCATCAAGCGCAATAATCTTGCCCGTGTCCATAATGGCAACGCGATCGCACAACAAACGCGCTTCATCCATATAGTGCGTCGTGAGAATCACCGTTGCGCCGCGGCGGCGCACCTCGCGCATGAGCTCCCAGAGATTGCGCCGCGCTTGCGGGTCGAGTCCGGTCGTCGGTTCGTCCATGAAAAAGATCCTGGGTTGATGCACGAGCGCCACTGCAATAGAGAAGCGCTGGCGCTGGCCTCCAGAGAGCTCCTCGACGAAACAACGCGCCTTGTCGGCGAGTCCGACCTCGGAAAGCGACTTCATCGGATCGGCCTTCACGCCGTACGCAGCCGCGAAAAGCTCGAGCACCTCGGAAAGCCGCGTCTTGTCTTGGAATCCCGGCGTTTGCGGCTGAACGCCGATGAGCTTTTTAACCGCAAGCGGATCGTCCGCAACGTTAATTCCAAGAAGCGTGATGGTGCCGGACGTGATCGTCTGAAGCGTTTCTATCATTTCGAGCGTCGTCGTTTTCCCCGCGCCATTGGGTCCCAAGATGCCGAAGATTTCTCCTTCAATAACGTCAAGCGACACGCCGCGCACCGCTTCGGTGCCGTTCTCATAGCGCTTCGTCACGTCCGTAAGCGAAAGCACCGTCTGAGCCATCGACGCCACTATAGCAAATGATCCCTATTTGATCGTCACAAGCCGCGGTGTCTGTTATCCTTTTAGGGTATTACTCCGCAGTAGGGCACGCACGTCCACGTCGGTAACCTGCGGAAACGACCCGTAGTATGCGCCGATCGCGCCAAGAAACGGTTCCGAACCATCGAGCACCACGATGTTATCCGCTTCCCCGCGCAAGTACGCCACAACCGCCCGCGGCGCAATAGGGGCTGCTACGACGAGCTCAATCGGGAGTTCGCGCCGAAGCGCCTGTGTAGCCGCGCGCATGGTGAGCCCGGTCGCGATGCCGTCGTCGACCACAATCGCAATACGGCCCGTCGCGGGCGTGCGTTCGCCGCCGTACGCGCCTCGCTGACGCCGCGCCTCTTCGTATGCACGGGCAGTTGCCGCTTCGAGCCACGCCGGATCAAGCGCAGCCGCCTCTTCGTCGTTACACACCCGTTCGCCATCTTCAGTGACGGCGCATACCGCGTACTCTTCGTTTTCCGGATGCCCAATTTTGCGCACCACAAGCAGAGAAAGCGGCAGCTCAAGCTGCCGCGCCACCTCGACCGCTACCGAGACGCCCCCGCGCGGAAGCGCATATACCACCGCATCCTCGCTGTCATAGCGCGCAAGCGCTTTTGCCAGCCGAATCCCCGCATCTCGGCGGTCGGCGAAAAAGAGCGACCGGCGAAGGTTGGCCATATTGTATGCACCGCTTATTGCTTCTTCGGCTTGCGTATCGGGTTTATCATGGCGTTTTTCACCTTCCCTTCGAGCCGCGGCGGACGCGTCAGCCAGTCCTGCTCTCGAAGGCGTTTCTTTTTGTCCTCGGGGTACCGCATGGCACAGTATGCGCGCATTGCATGAGGATGCGGTGGGTCATTCTACGACGTTCTGCACGGGGACGCGTACGCCCGCGCGCACTTCCTCTTCGACGATCGGCAGGGCCACTGTGAGCATACCCTCGCGATACTGCGCGGTCGCGCGCTCAATATCGACTGCCTTTGGCAGACGGATCGCGCGATAGAACGATCCGCGCCGGATCTCTTTGCTGTAGTACTCCTTTCCGTCTATGTCTGCTTCTTCCGCACGCACACCTGAAATCGTAAGCATGTCTCCATCAAGAGAAACCTCGATCTCCTCCGGATCGACGCCCGGCACGGTCATCTTTGCAGCGAGGGCGTGATCCTGTTCAAACAAATCGATCGAGAGATCGCGGCTCAACCGATCCAATGTGCTCGGAAAGTCAAAATCGCAATCGAACGGACGCCATTGCGCTAATCTCATAAGTACGTGCGTTAAACCGATAAGGGCGGTGACGCCGAATCCACCCTCGAAAACGAGAGTGGAACCCGCGCCGCCTCCGCTAAGAGGTCATACTCGTGGCGGCAGATGATCCGTTCACATAGACGCCCGCGCCCCAGAAGCCGACGATCGCGATCACGGCCCCGAGAACGCCGAGCGTCCACACGAGCGCGTTCCCCGTAAGGCCGAGAAATGCAACGACGATGACCGCAACGCCAAGCACGCCATTGATCCAGTCTTGCCACATGGTGAATGGATTACTCCTAGTAAGAGCTCGAGGCAGCATCGGTCCGTGACCGGTGCCTCCTCCCCCGATTCGCACCCGAGTACGCGCGCCGAGCCGAAAAAAGATGATCCTATGGCGCCACTTTGTGCGTGGTATACCGGACCGAAAGAATTGCAGGGCGGGTTCCCGAGCTACGAACCTGCGCCTATTTTCCCGTAATGATGCCTCCTGTCACGAAAAAAGAGGCGAAATTATCCCGGTAAAGAAAGCGGCGTATACCTGAGCCGTAGCATGCGCATCTCGCGACGACCGCACAGTCGTCGTCAGGCGATTGCCGCGCGGAGAGAGCGATCGCGCAGCGTGTCGACTTGCCCATCCGTGCCGATCGCTTCGAGTATCTGTACGTAGTAGCGTGCGCCATTGTGGTCGACCGGGAAAATAGTCGTCCGAATCGTCACATCCGTACCGTCTTTGTGCTTATCAATGATTTCGCTCGACTGGAAAAGCGCACCCTTCTCAAGTGCGCTCCACAGCCGATCATGTTCTGCAGCGTCGGTACGTCCGCTCTGCAAGAGGCGCGGGTTTTTCCCTTGTACCTCTTCGAGTGTGTACCCAAATTGCTTTTCCCACGCGGTGTTCACGTACTCAATAGCGGCCTCCTCGTTTGCGATGAGAATCGGTTGACTGGCTCCTTCCGCAAGGATCCGAAAGAAACCGATATCCTGCTTGTGCATCGAGCGGCGCCCGATGCTACGGATTGCTTGGCGGCGCAGCGTATCGAGCGCGGGGAGCATTTCGCGCATCGCGTTTTCCCGTTGCTGCATGCGCGCGAGCAAGCGCTCCGGATGTTCCGCAACCCAGTACTTATAGCGCCGCTCGACGTAGAAATTAAGGAGCCCGTCCCGGTGGAGTGTCTCAATGATGGCTTGTGCGCTTGTGCGCGGCAGCTTCGCCCGTATCGCGATGTCTGAACTGTGCGCTTCTCCGAGAGCGAGGGTTGCCAAGTATATCTTCGCCTCCTGTGCAGAATAGCCCAGCCGCTCGATTACCTTCTGGACTTGCATGGCAGCATTATATACCGACTGTCAAGCCTACCCGACTCCGGTCGCACGATCGCGATTGCCGGTTGTATCTCGCTCATACTCGAACCGTAGCGGAGACGCCTTTAAAAATGCATGAATGACCGTTACGCGCGCGCCAATTTCCGATATGCGTAGACGCCGATACCGAGCACGACGAGTGCGATGACTCCGTACTGCAGCGTGCGTACCACCGACCCAACGCGATTCCAGTGGCTACCCAGGACATAGCCGATCCAAGCGAGCATGCCCGACCATACGAAGGATCCGATAAAGGTGTAGAGCGAGAAAGTGAAGAGGTTCATGCGAAAGACGCCTGCGGGGAGGGAGATAAACGTGCGTACCGCCGGTAGAAGGCGCGAAAAGAATACAGTCGGATTGCCGTAGCGCGTAAACCACGCCGAGGCTCGCGCATAGTCCGACTCGCCCACGAGCACGAACCTTCCGTACCGCCGGATCCAAAGCAGGAGCACGCGCTCTTCAAGCACGTAGCCGAGATAGTAGCCGATGAGCGATCCCAAAAGGTTGCCTACGGCGCCGACGAGCACGAGCGGCCAGAGCGCGTAGGTCCCTTGACTCGCAAGAAAGCCTGCAAACGGCATGGTTACCTCCGAGGGAATCGGGATGAACGCGCTCTCGAGCACCATGAGCACGAATACTGCCGCGTAGCCGTACGAACTGATGAGATGGGTAAGCATACCGTTGCGGTGCTGCGGGCGTTGTCGTTGACAATGCTACCGTGCCGCGCCGGGGGCTGTCGAGTTTGCGATTACTCAATGCCCCCGCAGTGCGGTTTATACCGAGAGCGCACGCAAGCGGAGCGCTCGCACGTTTTCCATGAGAAGCCGGCGGACACGTGCCCGTTTGCATACTCCTCGGGGGTATGTGGTATACTCGGGCCGCCGCGCGGCCAACCACAACGCATGATTGAATCGAACAAAGCGCTCATCTATCGGCTCGCACGCATCGAAGGCCAAGTGCGGGCGCTTAAGACGGCGCTTAGCGGCAACGCCGAGGTCGACTGCATACAGACTCTACTTCAGGTCAAAGCCGCAACAAACGGGCTCAAGCGGTTCGCCAAGGCACTCGCGCGCGAGCGCCTTGGCCGCTGCGTTACCGACACCAGGAAAACCGCTCGTCTCGCGCAAGAACTCGATGAGATATTGTCGACCGCGTTTACCCTTTCCTAACCTTCTCTACCATGTTTTCATTCCTCGGCCCCAAAGGTGTATCCGTAACTGAAGCGTACGAAAAGCTCGGCGCGGACGGCCACTGCCTCCTCGACGTGCGTACCCAGGAGGAGGTACGCGTCCAGAGGATTCACGGCGCGCTCAATATTCCGCTTGATCGCCTCGAGCAGGAGGCGCCTCGCCTCGCCGGCTTCGCCTCGATCCACGTGCTCTGCCGCTCCGGAGGACGCAGCGCCCGCGCCGTCGCGCTTCTCCACGCGCTCGGAATTACGCAGGCGCAAAATATCTCGGGCGGCATGCTTGCCTGGGAAGCAGCCAGGCTCCCGCTCGCGTAGCCCCCACTGAGACAACCCTCGCGTATCTCGCCACGACTATGGGCAACAGCGCTTCCACAAACGCCGGAAACGTTCTGGCTTCACGCACCACCTTCTTCCTCCTCTCAGGGAAAATACTTCTCGAAGTCGGCGAGCGATAACGGCGCATTAAGCGCCGAAAGCGTGTATCGGGTAGCGGGGCTCACCTCTGGGCCATGCCAGCCGTCGCCCCGGCCAAAGAGGAATCCTGCCTTTTGCACGTACGCAAGCACGCGGGGATTATACTGCCCGAAGGGGTACGCGAATGCAATGACCGGGACGCCGAGTTCCGTCTCGAGCGTCCGCTTCGTATCGATGATTTCACGTACGAGCGAGCTCGTCGCCGTGAGGTGGGTGAAGTATGGGTGCGACTTCGAATGATCGCCAATCGTCATGCCTGCCGCGATCATGGTCTTGAGCTCGCTGATCGTGAAGAACCCGCGGCTGTCAATTGCGTTCGTGAACACGAAAAAGGTCGCCGTGTCATGGTACTTTTCGAGGATCGGAAAGGCATATTGATACTGATCCTCCCATGCGTCGTCAAATGAGAGAATGACCGGCTTGCTCGGCAGCGGCGTCGAGGAAGCAAAATGCGCCTCAAGCTGTTGGAATCCGATCACGTGGTAACCCTTGCCGCGCAGGTGTGCAAGCTCGGCATCGAAGATTCCCGGCGTTACTCGGTATTTTTTCAGCTCGGCACTGTCGCTTGGGTAGGCCGGCCGCACAATATGGTAGACGAGAATAGGGACGGCAACCGGCTCCGCAGACGATGCAACGTTCGCGGGAGCGACGCTCCGCACCACGGCCGCTTCAGCGTGCGGCACCGCTCGCAAGGACGCTTGGGGCGATCGCAAAAGCAAAAATACCGCCGTACTTGCGGCCACTCCCAACAGGGCGCCCGCGAGCGCGCTTAAAACCTTATGCATCGACATCGTTGCGGATTGTATCAGGTTCGCTTCTAGCGGGGAAAGAAGCGCGACCGTGTCGCCTTATTTGCACGGCGGCACGCGTTCGACGAGCGGCGCTATTTGCACCATCCGCGTTTCTCTTCTCCCTCTCCGGCACTCTAACCCCTCTCCGATATGGATCGGATGAAATCAGTCTATGATGTGCGGGCGGAGCAAGGCGCCGCGCAATGTCTTCGTCGTGAAGTAGAGCGCAATAATCGACAAGAGTGCCATGATCTCGGTGAAGAGGTATGAGGCATTGAGCACGCTGGCGCTGGCGCGCCAGTACCCGACCGCCTGTTCGGCAAAAATAAGCGTGCCCAGGATCGCAATGAGCTCGTTAATGAAATGGATCCAATATTGCTGCGGATTTGTGATCCCCGCGGCTACCACGAGGATAATCGCCGCAACAACCGCGCCGCTGAGCGAAAGCGGGAGCGCCGCGCCGGTCGACTCAGCCACAAAGAGCACGATTGCTCCGAGAACGAACAGAACGCGCACGGTATCCCCGTAGTAGTGCCGGGTCCTACGAACAGGCGTCATACCTTCCTCTTCGCTCATGGGTCTTGTACGTACTATAACCGACTCGGATTCAAGTTCGATGCACGCGACACACGGTTCGTCCTCGGAGTAGGTGCGGCTCTGGAGACGAACGCCGCCAGCAGAGCCGGCGGCGTCATTCTGTGCACGACTACCTCCTTCCTTATTATTTGCGCTTGCCGGACTTCGCCTTCTTCGGAGCGGCCTTCTTTGCCTTCTTCGTTGCCATGGTGGTAACCGTGATTACTAGTCGAAAGACCTGCAACGGGGGGCTGCCTGCAACGGCGGACGTTCGCGCACCGGCCGACCACTCGTGTGTGCGAACGTGAGCGTACGCAAGGTTTCGTATGCTGCAATACGACCCCGCTAACTGGTTGCCGAAGGTGCTTTCTTGCACACAAGTATACGAGCCCTCCGCAGCGCCACACAAGAGGATATCAACACTCGAGCCATCGCGGCGCGCGACGCGGCTCGTTCTCTTCTTGCGAAACCTTTAGCACGCGATATTTTGATCAACCGAGGTTGAATCAAGTTCGTACTGAATGATCCACACCGGGCTGCCCGAGATGAACGAGGCGCGAGTGCGACAGGCGTTAATGGCCCCGACCTGGGTATTAATCCCTATCGGGAACCACGTCGGTACTGGCGTATTACTGTCGTTCAATGATTCCGTCGGCATAAACCCGCCGCCCGCAATAGCGCGCCACATGTACGGCACCGAATAAAGCCCGACGCGAACGCCGGCGGAATTCAGGTAGTCGATTGCGCCTTGGATTACCGCATCATTCACCGCCGGATTTTCCGACCAGCTGTTTGCGTCCTCGATGTCGAGCCACCAGAGCGACGACGACACGTACGGCTTGCTTGAGGCATAGGCATATGCGTCTTTGGCGCTGTTGTAACCATAGTTGTACGCTCCGCAAACGGTCGGCTCCGGGAAGGTGCCCCCCGCCGACGTCGAGGTAGTCGTCCCGTTGGAAAGCGCCGCGCAGGCATGCGGCCCGGTCATGGTCGCTGCATTCGCGGTGCTGCCGTAGGGCGCATTAAGATTGAGGTAGATGGTCGGCCGATTCGCCGAGCTCAGCCGCGCCCAGGAGAATTCCGTCGCAAGACGCGCGTTATGGGTAAAGGCCTTACCAGCGGTAACCCCCACAACGGCAAAACTGAACGCCGTCGCCGGATAGTTGCGGGTATTAAACGAGAGGTCGTACCCTATCCCGCTCGAGGTATACGGACTGCCGATAGTCGGAGGCGGATCGTACGCCGGCGCAGAGGACGCGGTTTGGGTCGGAGGGTCCGAAACCGACGCACCTGGAGCCGCAGCGAGCGCAAGCGCGACGCTTGCTACCGTCGAAGTATCGGCCCCAAACGCGCGTAAAAGCCCGAGAATCGAGCTCACTTGGATGTTCGTGAGACTCGCCGCAAAAGATACGGACGGAACCATAAGCCCTGTCGATACGACCGCGGTAAGCACAAGTGCCGGAATGAATCTCTTCATGAAAGATGAGTTATGCGGGATGCTATTTACTATAACGCACCAGCACCGTTTCCCTTACAAGGATCCCAAACAGGTTCTCGGCACCGAGAACGAACAGCTCGACCACAGAATGCAAACCACCTGCGTATGCCGGACGTGATATGTGCTATGTACATAGACAAAGGGGTGAGCGCCTACGCGACTCACCCCTTCTATTACTCGTCTTCCACATGCTCTACCACTTTGGCGGCCGTCCCCCAGATAGTCGGGTGCGCTTCAGCCATGAGGCGCAGCCGCCGGCTTGTCATGGCCGAGCCTATGTAGACGAGCAGGACGAACCCTGCAGCTGCCCACACCACCCAGTGTCCGAGGAGCCACCCCAGGATGGCTGGGACGCCGAGCGCAATTACCCAGATCCCGCTAGTCTGGACTTCGAGACGCCAAAAATTGATGATCTCAAGCGTCCGAAGCCCGTACTTCCTTTCGAGCCGCTGGAAATTCCATCCGACGGGAAAGCTCGCGAGGTAAAAGCCCACCAGGCACAGCGGCACCGCTGTGGTCACGTCGTCAAGCATGAGAAACTCAACCCACTTTCGTATCATCGGAAGCTCCCTTCCTCTGCGCACTTGCGCGCTGGTCCAAGATTCAGGTTTGATACCTGAATCTGAGACAAAGTAACACGTTATCATGGATAAGTCAACCTCCCCGTGGACCGATCTGCCCCGCGGCGCTCTGTATTACCACTGCAGCGTGCCGCCGGTCTTGTATTCCGTCACGCGGGTCTCGAAGAAATTTTTCTCTTTATTCAGATCCACGGCCTCGCTCATCCACGGGAATGGGTTCGCAACATTGTACTGAGCCGGCAGATCGACTCGCTCGAGGCGGCGGTCGGCGATATGCTCGATGTACTGCTTGAAACCGGCGGCATTCATGCCGAAGATCCCGTTCGGAAAGACCGTTTGAGCAAACGTATACTCAAGGACGACTGCGCGCTTCACAAGATCAATGACGTGCCGTTGGAACTCGGGTGTCCAGAGCTCGGGCTGTTCTTTCTTTATCGTGTTTATCATATTGATGCCCACGTTGAGGTGCATCGATTCGTCGCGCATGATGTATTGGATCTGCTCGGCAGAACCGGTAAGCTTGTTCTGTCGCTGGAAACCGAACATGACCGCGAAAGACGAGTAGAAAAAAATGCCTTCCATGATAAGCGAGAACACGATCATGTTTTCGAGAAATTTCTGATCGTTCTCGAACGTTCCGGTCTTGAAGGACGGATCGAATACGCCTTCATTGAGCGAGAGGACCATGCTGTCCTTGTTGTATATGGACTCTACTTCCCGATACATATTGAAGATACGACTTTCGTCCATACCAAGCGACTCGACGATGTATTGATAGGCATGCGTGTGAATCGCTTCTTCATATCCCTGGCGCAGGAGATACATGCGTACTTCCGGAGAGGTGACGTGTCGGTAGAACGCGAGCACTACGTTATTGGCCGCGATCGAGTCGGCAGTCGTGAAGAAGCCAAGTACGGTCTCGAAGGCTTTCCGCTCGTCGGAGGTGAGCGCGGTTGGACTCTTCCACTGTTCGATATCGCGCTGCATCGATATCTCGGTCGGCAGCCAGTGATTTGCGTTTGAGGCGAGGTATGCCTCCCAGGCAAACGTGTGCCGCATCGGGTAGAGCTGCATGACGTCTGCGTCACCGCCGTTAATGAGGCGACGCTTGTTAATATCTACAAACGGGGCTCCTTTTGTGATGGACATAGTGGGTATTGATTATGCTTCGCAGCTTTCGCAGATCCCGACAGCCTCTCCTGCCGCGACCTTTGCAAGAAATACCTCGTCGAAGGAGCTCTTCTGTGAGGTCGGCGGTATCGGCCCGGAAACTGATGCTGACACCATCTCCACGACTGCACCCTTCTCAACAGCCGCGCCTTTGGCGTCACGCGTGTGGGTTGCGCCAAATTCCGCGGTCGAGACGGACGCCTTCTCCACCTGGGAGGCACCAAGCGTACGCAAGTAGTAGGTCGTCTTGAGACCGCGTTCCCAAGCGAGGAAGTAGAGTTCGGAGAGTTCCTTACCGGAAGAACCGGAATAAAAGATATTGAGCGATTGTGACTGATCCATCCAGCGACCGCGGCGCGCGGCCGCTTCAATGAGCCAGCGGCCGTCGATCTCGAAGACTTCCTTATACTTGCGTTTCAGGTTCGGTGGGATATCCCCGATGTCCTGGATGGAACCGTCATAGTACTTGAGCTTGTTGAGCATACCGGCATCCCAGAGGCTGAGTTTCTTGAGGTCCTCGACCAGATACCTGTTGACCACCACGAAATCCCCTTCCTTGTTCGATTTCACATAGATATTCTTGTAGATCGGCTCGACGCACGGGATGCACCCGACCAGGTTCGCGGTCGAAGCAGTCGGCGCGATCGCCATAGTATTTGAGTTGCGCATCCCGTATTGCTTCACGTGTTCGCGTACCGGCGTCCAGTCAAGCTTACCCCCTTGGGGGAGATCAATCGTATTCCCACGCTCTTTAGCTAGGAGCGCGATCGTGTCCTGCGGGAAGATACCGCGATCCCATTTGCTGCCTTTGTAGGTTTCGTAGGTACCTTTCTCCTTCGCGAGTTCGGAGGAGGCCAGGATAGCGTTGTAGGCCACTACCTCCATAGACTCATCGGCAAAATCGAGCGCCTCCTGCGAGTCGAAGTGGATACCGAGAAGGTAAAGCGCATCGTGGTATCCGCGGATACCAAGCCCCACCGGGCGATGGCGCATGTTGCCGCGGCGCGCGTCTTCGGTCGGGTAGTAGTTGAGGTCGATGACATTGTCGAGCATGCGCATCGCAACCTTGGTGACAAGCGCAACCAGCTCGTGGTCAAACTTCCCGTCGACGACGAATTTCGCAAAGTTGAGCGAACCGATGGTACAGACGGCTGTTTCGTCTTTTGAGGTGTTGAGGGTGATTTCCGTACAGAGGTTTGAGTTGTGTACGACGCCGACATGGTCTTGCGGCGAACGCACATTCGACGGGTCTTTCCAGGTAATCCACGGGTGGCCGGTCTCAAACAGCATGGCAAGCATCTTCTTCCAAAGGTCGGCGGCAGGGATGCGCTTATAGAGCGCTATCTTGCCTTCATCGACCATCTTCTCGTACTCGACATAGCGCTTCTCGAACACAGCGCCATAAAGTTCGTGGAGCTCGGGCACCTCGTCAGGAGAGAACAGGGTCCATTCCCCTCCCTCACGCACGCGCTTCATAAAGAGGTCGGGAATCCAATTGGCGGTATTGATATCGTGCGTGCGGCGGCGTTCATCGCCGGTGTTCTTCCTGAGCTCAAGGAAGTCTTCGATGTCGAGATGCCACGTCTCAAGGTATACGCAGCCGGCACCGCGGCGTTTGCCGCTCCGGTTGATCGCGATATTTACATCGTTCGCTATCTTCAGAAAAGGCACGATACCCTGTGATGGCACGCCCGTGCCCTTGATCATTGCTCCAGTGGCGCGCAACGGCGTCCAATCGGTGCCCGTACCGCCCGACCATTTGAGATACTGCGCATTGTTGGAGATGGCACGGAATATCTCGTCGAGAGAGTCCGGCACCGTGTTGAGGAAGCAGTTTGAAAGTTGGGCTTTGGATGCGCCCGCCTGAAAGAGCGTGCGCCCGCCCGGGGTGTAGTAGAAATTCGAGAGTACATCG
Source organism: bacterium (assembly GCA_021784815.1). Taxonomy (GTDB): domain Bacteria; phylum Patescibacteriota; class Minisyncoccia; order Phycocordibacterales; family Phycocordibacteraceae; genus C7867-001. The sequence continues at coordinate 20,860 of JAJYHK010000005.1, forward strand.
TAAAATTCGAGCGCAGTCTTCATCCTCGCAGCATCCGGTTCATTAAGAGAAAGGCCCATGGCGATGCGCATCCAGAACATCTGTACAGTCTCCATCGGCTTATGCGTCGCAGGGTCCTCCATGCAATAGCGCGAAATGAGAATCTCAAGTCCCATATACTCGAACAGATTGTCGTTTTCGAGCTTGAGCGCCTTTGCGAGCGTCGCAAGATCAAAGGTGAGCATGCGCGCATCGAGAAGGCCGCGCTCCACTGCGCTCTTGATGTTGCGTTCAAAGACGGTGATGTGTGCACGAGCGAGCTGTGCCGAGTCGTGTTTGCCGAAAACATCCTCGTACATCTTCGCAAGGAGCATGCGCGCCGCGACTTTAGAGTACGCTGGATCGCGCTCTATGGACGCGCGCACCGCCATCACGAGCGAGCGGGCAATCTCAGCCGTCGTGACACCTTCATACAGATCGAACTTCAGCAGCGCTATCACCTCCTCCATGTCAACGACCGATTCATAGCCCTTGGCGAATCCGGCAAGTGCCGCGCGCACCTTACTTTCATTGTATCGCTCTCTCGTACCGCTCTTCGTGGTTACGAAGAAACCCTCTTGTTCAACCTTCTCAAGGAATTCCCGCTTTTCTTCCTCTCTAATCTTCGCATGCTCGTAGCGATAAACGATAAAGCGTTTCGCGACCTCGAGAAAGCCACGGTACATGAGCTCAATCTCGACGAAATCCTGCACCGTCTCGACACCAGGCACCTGCTCAGGATACCGCTCATCGAGACGACGTACGATCTCGTGCGTCATCTCATCAAGAAGACCCTCTGCGTGCGGCCACGACGACGCGACGAATGCTTTCCGTATTGCAACGGTTATTTTCGACGCATCAAACGGAACGACCGTCCCGTTTCGCTTCTTGATCTCGAGCATGGTCATGGTGGATAAAATAAAATGAATAAATGAAACAGCCGCCCCATCGCCGGTTGTTTCATTCGTTAGTACGAAAAGATACCTGGCGCGGGTGCAAGCAGGAAGCACAAACTTCAATCTCATGAGGACCGGGCTTCCCAAGATAGTACTTGGTTACCGTCGCGCGACGGTATCGGATTCTCGCCGGACCTCATTCAAGAGCTGCTTTCGGGCTGTAAACGAACCGGCCTGCATTATACCCCACCCTGGCAAGTGAGGGTGGGGAGAACGGAAAACACCATTCCATGGATGGCGTGTCCTGAACTCATTATCAATAATAATGGCGAGCGAAAACGGCAAAAATCCGTCGGGAGGCTCAATGAGGCCGTTTTAGCGTACCTGAGCGAAGCCGAGCCGCAGCAGCAGGATTTTTGCCGTTTTCGCTCGCCAAACTGCGAGTTCTTTCATTCATAAAAAAGTGGTTACTATCGAAATGAGTTCTAGGTACGCGAAGAGCGCCCTTTCGAGCGCTCTTCGCGGGTTCTGATCGTACGGTGTTGAATCGATTCCCGGCGCTTCCGGGCGCCGGGCGGCCCAGGCTAAATTAATTAAAAGGCAACGTTACCACACCCGGGCGATTAGTATAGAGCCAAGATACGTGGTATCGTACCATTGGATCATCGGGCATTCACTCTACCTTCCACAGAGGATCCTGAAATGGCAGAAAAGCCGTCTTTCCTACCGTATGAAACAAGGCCAGGTTTGGGTGGACTGGCAAACGAAGATCAAGGCCGCTGCATTTGGTGCGGCATGTGGTGGCACACCATCTACTACTATGACGGCGTCTGTCCTTCTTGCCTTGAAGAAGGCAGATCAACGCTCAAGAGGCTACAAGAACGATCAGGAGCGAGATTCCGCCGTCCCACCGCACTTCTCGCGGTCTTTATTGCTGCCTCTATTGCCGCGTGGTGCGCGATCCTTCTCGGGATTCCATAACTCGTTCTGCTCCCAGCCCTGATAGTAGCCGTACGGCTACTATCAGGGCTCCTTGTTTTTATACAAACGCTAGTGGTACTGATTTCTGGCGTCACAACCATGTTGCCTGCGCGTCTTGCTCATTAAAGGGCAGCGTATGAGCGGGCTTCTTGCACCCTCTTCTACTCGCGATGCTGGCGATCCAAATTCATACAGGACGCCGTGCCGTTAGCTCGAAATAGAATGAGACCCGCAAAGAATGCTGGGCATGGCTATACGTGGCGTTTTCACCGCCGCTACCGTAGCATACACAGGATGATTAGCGCCCTCTGGAAACGCATTCTCACGCCGATAGAGGGGATGCACAGTGCAGCATACGCGCTTGGCGCACTCACATTCCTCTCTCAGGCGCTCGCCTTGCTGCGAGACCACTTGTTTGCGCATACGTTCGGCAACGGTCGGGTTCTTGACCTCTATTATGCCGCATTTAAGTTGCCCGATCTTATTTTTGCGCTCGTTTCCTCTCTCGTGAGCGCGTATATTTTAATCCCCTACATTACAAACGCCTCGCGCAAAGATACCGCCCGGCTGCTCTCGGAATCTTTTTCATTTCTTATCGTGATCGGAGGCGCTATCTGCCTCGTGCTCGGCGTGTTTGCTCCGGAAGTCCTGCGAATCATGTATCCGAACCTTATGGCGTCGCCGCAGCACGCGGCTTTCGTCTTCCTCATGCGAATACTCCTTATTCAACCTATTTTGCTTGGCATATCGGGAGTGCTTGGCAGCATTACCCAGACCGAGCGGCAGTTCTTTCTCTTTGCACTTGCTCCGGTGCTCTACAATCTCGGCATAATCCTGGGCGCCGTTGCCCTCTACCCCATCTTCGGCCTTCCCGGAGTAGGCTACGGCGTGCTGCTCGGCGCAGCACTCTACGCGATAACAAACATCCCGCCACTTGTGCGTTCAGGCATTCCCCTAAGCTGGCGCATGCCGGAAAAACGCGTTTTGTTCCCTATCATGCGGGAGTCTGTGCCGCGGTCATTCGCGATGGGCATGGACTCGTTTACCCTGCTCTTCCTTACGACGCTCGCTGCGCGGCTCTCGACCGGAAGCGTTGCGGTCTTTACGCTTGCGAGTAACCTAGAAAATGTCCCTCTCGCCCTCATTGGCGGGTCTTACGCTGTTGCTGCATTCCCGTCGCTAAGCAAACACGCTTTCGACAACAGGACTGCATTCTCCGACGCGCTCTCTTCGAGCGCGCGGCACATCCTTGTTTGGTCTTTGGTCGCTCTCGGACTAATTAGTATGCTCAGCACGCCTCTTGTACGAGTCATCCTCGGAACGGGAGCGTTTACCGCGCACGCGGTACACATAACCGCAGCGCTTCTGGTATTGCTTGTCGCTGGCCTCGCGGCACAAGGTTTGTCCCTTCTTTTCTCCCGTGCGCTCTACGCGCGCCGGCAGTCCTGGCTGCCGCTTGTGTACCAGCTCGGATCTGCAGCTATTACCGCGCTTATCGCGCTCGCTCTGCTCTCGAAACAAACCGCTCGAGTGCCGGTGCTCGCATTTTTTATGCATGTTGGGAATGTCTCCGGCCTCCCTGTGCTCGCGCTCGCATTTGCCGCTACCGCAGGCGAGATCTTCCTTGTATTCGCTCTCCTCTCTGCCCTGCGTGCGGCAGCACCTGGCCTATCGAAGAGCCTTGTCCGGCCGCTTTTCCAAAGTACCGCCGCAAGCACCGCAGCGGTGCTGCTCGGATACAAAACGCTGGCGCTGCTCGGAGGAGTTACGCCAAGTACAGCCCTCTCTGCGGCGTTTGCGAGCGGCGCCGCCGCGGGCATAGTGGGACTCATGACCGCTTTTTTCGTTCTCTGGGCTTTACGTAATCAAGAATTCCTTGAGGTGCTCGCGACGGTGCAGCGCTTCTTGCGCTGACAGAGACACGCCTAAAAGAGCCGCATATGCTGCTCAGCGATGCGTGCTACCAAAGAAACGGGATGAGACTCCAGGTTCCCTCGGCGTAAGCTTCGTAAGAAGCGCCGAACCGACTCTTCAAAGCCGCCTCTTCGACGCGAATCCTCCACACGTAGCCGGTGCACACCGCAAGGAAGACGCTAGCAATACTCAGCCAATTGCCAAGCGCAATGCCAATGCCAAGCACGGAGATGATCGACCCGGTATACGATGGATTCCGCAGGTACCGGTACGGCCCGGTCGTGATGAGCTTATGATCGTCGTGAATGAGTACGAGGGTCCGGAAATACTTCCCAAGCGTCCGTATTGACCAAAAACGAAACAGGATGCCAAGCCAGATCAGGAAAATGCCCGAGACGAAAAAGGTAAGGTCGGCGTCGGAGTGGTCGACCCGAAATTGCGGTGCCAGAAAAGCAAAGGCAACCGCTAAGAAGATGCCCACGTAGAGCGCAATGAGGAGAAAAAACGCGCTTCGCCGGTCTTTGTTGTCCAAAGAAACTTTGGCGCGGATATCTCGCATACTCACCCAGGTCTCGAACACGAAAAACCAGAAGTAGAAGCTGACCCAAAAGACGAACGCCCAGAGCGGGTCAGTAGCAATCGAATGGAGATGCATACTTTTTATTGCTAGAAGTTTGCCGGCGTAGCACACCATTCCCCGCCTACATTCCTAAAAACGAGAAAGTACAGCGTTATGTCCGTAGAGAGGATACCCCAGAAAATAAGCAACACTTGCGTATACACCAAGTGGACCGAGACAAGTACAACAAGTGCAAGAAGAAGCCCGGCAATATTCATCTTCATTTTTCGTCGCAACAAAACGCAGTCCTTATGCGTTGCAAGCTCTGCCGCATATCCGATCGTCTCAATAAGCAGGAAAGCGGACATGAGCACTGCAAAACGCAATGGATGGGGAAACGAAGCCGCAAGAAGCGCGTAGACTGCAAGTTCTGCGGCGAACATCGTACCCCGCCAGAGCATTCGAACGCGCGATTGGCCTTTCTGGAACAACGGCTCATACGTGGCGTATTCCTTCCAGGCGAGCATAAGGTACACGACGAACAGAGGCCACACGACGAGAAGCGCCGGGTGTCCAAACGCAAGGCCGATAGCGGCAAGTGCGACCGCATAGAATGCTTTCAAGAAACGGACGCCTACCGTCGGAACAGAATGCGTGCCGGCGGGCGCGGGAGTCTTGCGTTGTTCGGGCGCTTTACGTTGACGCATCCTCACGATTTTACCGCATCAAAAAGAAGACCGGTACTACACCAAGACCGCCCAGAGCATTTCGGACAGCTTTTTATCATCCGTATTGCCTGCACCATCGAAGCTGCGGCTTAAATACGCTTATGTGAGAATGAACGCGCTAATTTTTGGGAGGCACCATTTTGTGAGAATCATGTTCTTGGACTTCTCCATCGTCTTTGCGGTTGTGGTACTCTTAGGTCATTTGCACTACTCAATTGACGTTGCCTCAGCCTATTTTATTACATTCAGCATTTTTAGCCTAGCCAAAGAACGCTTAAGAAATCACTGGGAATTCGCTAATCTAGCATGAACAAACGTTCGCTTAGTCTTATAGTCCCTGCGTACAATGAAGAAAAATACATTGGTGCATGCCTGGAAAGCATAATTCGCAATGGTAACGGCCAATTCCTTGAGATCCTCGTCATCGATAACGCGAGCACCGATGCCACCGCGAAATGTGCATCCGCGTTCTCCGGCGTCCGCGTGATCAGAGAGGAAAGAAGGGGAGTAACTCGCGCACGTGAGCGCGGATTCCGAGAAGCACGTGGAGATCTCCTCGCATTCATAGATGCCGATACCCGGATTCCGAAAGGATGGTTTGAACTACTGCATAAAGAGTATAGCGCCGAGCCACGACTCGCCTGCCTGAGTGGTCCGTATGTGTATTATGATTTTTCTCCATGGATGCGTTTTCTCTCTTCGCTCTATTGGAACGCACTCGCCGTTCCTTTATCACTGATGGTTGGGTATATGGCCATAGCTGGTAATATGGTTCTTCCTCGCATCGTTCTTGAAAAGATGGGCGGTTTTGACACTTCAATTGAGTTCTACGGCGATGATACCGACACGGCACGACGCGCACGGGCATTTGGGAAAGTGCGTTTTACTCCCCGCTTCTTCGTATGTAGCTCTGGCCGCCGATTCCTCCAGCAAGGCCTCCTAAATACAACGAATAAGTACATCTCGGCTTTCTTCGCAGGAGTGATCTTCCACCGGCCGCTTCGGAGCACTCACGAGAACTTCCGATAAAATCGTTACCCGCGTATGGCTTTCACGCACGCCGTTACATTGTTCATCGAATACCGGTATTGGGCGCTCATCCCGCTTGCCATCATCGAAGGTCCCGTCATTGCTTTTGTTGCGGGAGCGCTCGCGGCCGCAGGTTATTTCAATATTTTCTTCCTTGGCGTGCTCTTTTTTACACGAGATATGCTTATGGATTCGATGTACTATGCCATAGGGTACTATGGGGCCGACACGCATGTGGCAAAACGCATTCTTCGAAAACTCCGGATCCAAAACGAACATTTGCAAGCTGTCCGCGTGCTCTGGGAAAAATATCCGGCTCGTACGATGTTTATCGGAAAGATTTCGTATGGGGTAGCATCTTCGTTTATTGTGGTGGCCGGGATTATCAAGATGCGGCTGAGAAAATTTTATGGCTACGGTAGTCTAGTTGCAATTCTTCAGTTCTGGACGCTTCTTGCGCTGGGATACTTCTACGGAGCGGCACTTGGAGGCACAATCGTATCCGCACTAAACAATTTTGAGTATGCAATTGCGGGATTCGGAATTATCCTCGTTGGATACTACTACGTAAGTCTTCGGGCTCGAAAAATAGTTCTTCAAGAGGATGCCGAGCTTTGAATTGAACACCGCTTTCTCTATTGGACACCCAGGCCGACATGGTACTGGCTTTCGGGCCTTTCGGTGCTGTAACACTTCAGGAGAGCTAGACACCACCCACAGAACCAAACGTAAACGATATTCTTGTCTGCAACGTTTTGCTGACAAAGTCACAAGGCCAGCCTATGCTTCTCATCTTAAACCGGACAAATGGAGCGCGTACGACGGCCTCGTTTTCGACGGATACAAGCATACCCGCATCAATCACTCAAAGCAGTATTCAGACCGCAGAGGCGGGCACGTGAACGGTATCGAGAACTTCTGGAGCTTCGCGAAAAGGAGGCTCGCGAAATTCAACGGCGTCTCCCGGGAGACGTTCCTTCTGCACCTCAAGGAGTGCGAATTCAGATACAACCACAAAGGCAACGTGCTTGAAACCCTCTTAGGGTTTGTGCGGCTTAGCGGATATACGTTGAAAATGCTACATAACAGAAAAGGCCAGCAATAGATTTGCTGGCCTTTTCTGGTGAACACCCGGGCCGGTACGGTACTGGTTTTTAGGCCTGTCGGTACTGGTTCCTGGCGTCACAACCGTGTTTGGGAGGACTGGACTATGACCGGCTTTCGTCACCTTGTATTTCCTCACTATTTTCTTTCTGAACCTTATTCGATTCCTGCGTCCATCACTTTCTTGTCAGAATCCGCGGGACGACACTAGACTGCGTATGCAAGATGAAACTTATTTCTCCATGCATAGGTAGTAAGTAGTAATAAGTACCGTCTATGTGTGGAATCGTTGGCTATATTGGTAAGAAGGACGCAACCCCGTTTTTGATTGAAGGATTGCGCGCACTTGAGTATCGTGGCTACGATTCTGCTGGTATATATGTCGCCGGACAAGGCGTCCTGAAACGCGTAGGGAAAGTAGATATGCTTACCAAGGCAATACCGAAGACGTTTTCTGGAAACGCCGGCATCGCGCACACTCGCTGGGCCACCCACGGCTCCCCAACCGAGGCGAACGCCCATCCTCACACCGACACCGCCGAAGAAGTCCTGCTGGTACACAATGGCATCATCGAAAATTACCACGAGCTACGCAATGAACTCGAGTCCGAAGGGATCATTTTTTACTCTGACACCGACACCGAAGTTCTCGCCAAGATTATTGGCCAAACGTATACCGCCGACACGTTGCTTGAAGATGCCGTGACGCGCGCACTCGCGCGCGTGCGCGGAACGTATGGCATCGCGGTCATGTCGAGACGCGAACCGGAAAAGATCGTCGCGACCAGGCTCGGAAGCTCGCTTTTAATCGGCATCGGCACCGACGGGTACTATATTGCCTCCGATGCGACACCTGTCCTCCCTCACGCGCGCGAAGTGATCTATCTCGACGACGGTGAGATGGCGATCCTCACACTCGAGACTTACGCCGTCCGGAATGCAATCAAAACACTTGTAGAAAAATCTCCAGAGACTCTCGAGTGGGACGCTGAGTCAGTAAAGAAACAGGGCTACGAGCACTTCATGTTGAAAGAGATCATGGAAATGCCCGAGGTCATAAAAAATACCCTGCGCGGACGACTTGACCCAGACGAAGGTACATCGATTCTCGGTGGACTACGTGACGTCATGCCGAGACTCGCACACATACGCCGCCTCATCATCACCGGCTGTGGCAGCGCGTATTACGCCGGCCTCGTCGGCCAGGAGCTCATCGAAGAATTCTCCGGTATCCCGGTCGAAGTCGAGATTGCTTCGGAACTACGCTACCGCCGTTTTACTGGAGACCCGGAGCATACCGTCTTGCTCGCGGTCTCGCAGTCGGGCGAAACCGCTGATACGCTTGAAGCGATTCGTATCGCAAAGCGGCACGGCATGCTTACGCTCGGAATAGTAAACGCAGTCGGTTCTTCAATCGCACGTGAGACCGACGCCGGAGTATACAACCACGCTGGACCGGAAATCGGAGTCGCGTCGACCAAAGGATTCGTCTCGCAAGTCGCTGTCCTCGCGCTCATCGCGCTTATGTTCGGACGCCAGCGCAGTCTCTCCGAAAAAGAGGGTCGTGAGCTCGTCGAGGCACTTACGATCCTTCCCGAAAAAGCCGCTGAGATCCTTACCCGGACCGACTCCATCGCAGAAGCCGCGCGAAGCTTCACCAGCACGCAAAACGCACTTTACATTGGACGTAAATATCAATGCCCAGTCGCCTACGAAGGCGCGCTGAAACTCAAAGAGATTTCGTACATACACGCCGAGGGATATAGCGCAGGTGAAATGAAACATGGGCCAATCGCACTCATTGAACCATCCTTCCCCACAATTGCGATCGCCCCGAGAGATTCTCTCTACGAAAAGATCTGCTCAAATATTGAGGAGATTCGTGCTCGAAGTGGCAGAGTCATCGCAATAACCACAGACGGCAATACCGGCCTGACCCGCCTCGCCGACCACATTTTCTACGTACCAGAAACTCACGAGGCACTCCTCCCGATTCTTACCACCATCCCGTTGCAACTCTTTGCCTACCATGTTGCAAGAGAGCGAGGCCTGCCTATCGACAAACCTCGCAATCTCGCAAAATCAGTGACGGTTGAGTAGTGCCTATAACTATAACTCCGCGGCAATGGTAATGGAGACGCGAGCAAAGCCGCAACATGTGTCGCGGCTTTGCTCGCGTGATTCCTATCGGTACCGTACTTATTTTTGACGAGCGCCAGTACTTGATACAGCGTCACAACCGTGTTGAATTTATTGGACACGAATCAGATTCTGTAGCATTGTATTTTCTTGGTATTTTAGCGAGATTCAGTTCGATTCCTGCAGACGTATCCACTACTCAGGCAAATTCGCTTGCTCGACCAAAAACCGGAGCGGCAGCTCTTGCTTCACAGCGTGCGCCGAACCGTACACCGCGAACAAACGGTCATATTTCTTTAATCCTTCTGCGATCCGCTCAAAAATGTGTTCGTTGCGAAAGGCACTTGAGCTTCGAGAAATTTTGTTAGTAACGCTCTGCGGTTTACCCTCCCACGGAATCGGATCCACCTTATCGCTATAGAACTGCTCGTCATCGAGCTGGAGACTCTCGATCACTTCCTTACCAAAAGCTGCGAGTTCTGCAGCATCCCATCCCGCACGTTGAACTAGCCGTTCTGATTCTTGCTCTACGATCCGCTCGCACGCTTTGGGGTCCCGATTCTCGTTATTTCGCTGGTACTGAAGTATGTCTCGAAACACGTAATAGTCGAAAATATCCCTCTTCGAGAAACCGCTCTCCATAAGGTGCTGGACCTCCATGGCAAATCGCGGTTCAGGCGACTCGAAATCAGCTCCTGCGTCTACGGCAAGCTTCAGGGTATAGAAATTCTCGCCCTCCGTTCGCGCGTCCTCGATACTCATATTCTTGAGGCGTTCTCGCCAGCCTTCTTTGTCCTCGTTAGCCGATTCAATTCCTTCGACGTACACCATCTGCGGATTCGCTTTTTTGAGAGCGGCGGCGATGTCGTCGAGAACTGGGTCGGAGGGATTGCCCGTGTGATACGTCCCGAAGTACGCCAGTTCCTTGGGGCCATTCTTTACCTCGAACTCGTAAACTCGCTTTCCCTCCTGACGCGCAAACGGGTGATCCTGGTACTGCTCACTCGACAGGATCGCTCCTTTCAGCTCATCCATGCTGTACCGACGGTCTGGCGAGAAGCCACCGTCTTTATATTGCCGCGTATGGAAATACGCGGGTTTCTGGATTTTAGGGGCGTCGGAACAGTACCAATTTTGGTGCAGTTCCTGGCGTCACAACCGTGTTGCGGGGGCGGGAATTGACTTCACCCATCTCCGTCGCGTACTCCCTCAGTATTTTCTGTGGGCATCTGGTTCGATTCCCGCGCCCTCTCCTCAAAATCTAATTAACTAGAAACGTGACGCCCATTTCTTTTCTATTGGCCTTGCGGTATCAGCAAGTGGCTGGTATATTCATATAAAGGCATGGACGCTGCTGACACAGCCGAGCCGAGGAAAGAAATCCCTGACTTGGGAAAGTAGAATCCTCCGGAGAAAGCCCGTAATAGCTTTAATGAGGTCAAGTGCGAGCTTGACGAAGTAAGGTGGCACCGCGACGACATTCGCCCTTACAAATCCATCCGAAGTCTTAATTGGTGGATTTGTAAGGGATATTTTATTTATATGGAAAAAAGATTGCATATTAACGAAATACGGAATCATGTCGGCAAGGCGGTGACAATCGCAGGTTTTGTTCATATAGTCCGCGACCAAGGGAGCATAAAGTTCCTCATGATTCGAGATATCACCGGGATTATCCAGGTGGTGGTTACCAAGCACAAGCCGGAAGCGCTTGAGATAGCAAAGACACTTACCCACGAATCGGTTGTGGAGATTATCGGACTCGCTAAAGAAGAGAAACAAGCTCCTGGCGGTTTTGAGATTGAAGCAGATCAAATTACAATCCTCTCCCTCGCTGATCCGGAGCTTCCGATACCTATTGTCGAGAAGGGTCAGCAGGAAGAAACTGATCAGTCGACCCGGTTGGATTGGAGGTGGCTTGATCTTCGCAAGCCCGAGAAGGCACTTATTTTCAAAGTCTGGACGACGATGGAACAGGCATTCCGCTCGTACTGCATCAACAGCGGATTTATCGAGATCCATTCCCCTAAGCTAACCGCTACCGCGACCGAGTCCGGCGCTGAACTGTTCGCCGTGAAGTATTTTGACCAGGAGGCGCGCTTGGCGCAGAGTCCTCAACTGTATAAGCAGATGGCGATGGCAGCTGGCTTCGAGAAGGTCTTTGAGGTGGGTCCAGTATTCCGAGCAAACCCGTCTTTCACCTCGAGGCACGATACCGAATTCACCATGTACGACGTTGAGGTGTCTTTCATCAAATCCCATCACGATTTGATGGATGAGGAGGAACGCATGGTAGTCGCTATGCTTCAAGCAGTGAAGGAGAAGCACGGAGAGGAGATTGAGAAGCTCTACGGCCGTACCGTAGAAATCCCTAAACTTCCCTTCCCGCGACTGACGGTAAAAGAGGTTAAGGAAATAACCAGCCGCATGGGCATTCCCGACGAGCGCGATGGCGACATGAGTCCCGAAGAGGAGCGCGCGGTTTCCGAGCACATTCTGAAAGAAACCGGATCAGAGTTCCTGTTCATTCACGAATTCCCGACTAAGGTGCGCGCGTTCTATAGCATGCGCAAAGAGGACGACCTGGAGGTGACCAATAGCTTCGACCTTCTCTGGAACGGTCTCGAGATTACGAGTGGCGCTCAGCGCGAGCATCGGTACGAACAACTCAAGAAGCAAATCGAGGAGCAAGGTCTGGATGTTTCCGGATTCGAATCCTATCTTAATTTCTTCCGTTACGGCTGCCCTCCTCACGGAGGATTTGCTCCGGGACCGACGCGCATGCTCATGAAGCTCCTGAATGTTGCGAACGTGCGCGAGGTGACGTATCTCTACCGCGGCGTGAAGCGTCTTACTCCGTAAGGTTTGCGTCATTCCTATTCCTATTGTCTAATAGGCGCTAAAGGGCTATAACTTCAGCAGGTCCCTTACCCTTGGAGGCGAGAATGAATACTGTGCCAGTGGCTGACCATTTGCGTCATGCCCTTAACCTCAAGCCCCAGGAAGTTGCTCTTCGAAAAGAACTCGATGAATGGCTCCCCGAGGTAATCATCGACTGTCATGCTCATTGCAACCTGGAGGCACATGTAAAGAATGTGAGCGACTACGCTTACAAGCACATGATGTCGTCTTTCACCTACCTGAGCCTGGAGGACTCGGCGAGGTTGAAGGATCTGTTCTATCCGTTCAGGAAGGTCAGGTCGCTCCGATTTCCGAAGACATTCCGGGGAATTGATCATCGTGCGGCAAACGAATATTTGCTGAACGAAAGCCCGGAAGACGATCGCATCGCCGTGTTCGGCCTGCCGGAAGATTTCGACTACACCGTCGGCATCATGCGGCATCCCCGAGCTTCGGCACTTAAGATGTATTGGTCGTATGTCGATCCTCCGGCCAAGAAGATATACGATTTCTTCACGCCGGAGATTCTGGAGGAGGCGCAAGCCCTCGACCTGCCAATCATTCTGCATCTTCCGCGAATGATCGTTCATACCTGCGACGATCTCATGGCTGTGCTTTCGGACTTTCCTCACCTGAGGGTAGTGCTGGCGCACCTGGGGCTGTCGAAACTCTTGGTCCCGGGTTTGGAAGAGGCGTACCGGCGAGCCGCGCGTTCTCCGAACGTGTGGCTCGATACGGCGCTGAATCCCTCTCCAGAGGTCGTCTCGCTGGCGCTCGAATGCTTCGGACGCGATCGCATCATGTTCGGCTCGGATGAGCCGTTGAACCTGCTGCGATCAGTCGCGTATAAACATCCCGAGAAAGGCGAACGGATCGTCACCGACTATCAGTACCACTGGGTTGATCCGGTTGAATATGCCGAGTACGGCCACCTTGCGAAGGATGCCGTGCACGCTCAGTGGCAGTGTACGTTGGCTATAAAGAAAGCGGTCGAGGGCTATCCGCTCGAGGAACAAGAAGGGCTGAAAGCGCTCATCTTCCAGAAGACGGCTGAGCATGTCTTCAGGTTCTGAATTGCACGGCGAGCTGAAACCAGCTCGCCGTGATTTTTTATTCTTCCTTTATAAGTTTCGCAAGTGCTGCAAGTTCTTCATCGCTCTCTCGCTTGTAGTCGTGGGAAGAAATATACCCCTCGTAAACATCAAAGTATTTTTCGACATCGACTTTCCTTTCTTTCCACTCATCGGCCTTAGTACCATGCATCGGGAACATTTTTGCGTGGAGATGGTTCACTCCGAACCCTTCAAAAATCACTCCGGTACGCCCCACGTCCTCCAGCTTCGCGTCTAGTAATTTTGCGACCTTACCGGCTGCTAGTACCAGATCGGTCACGACTTGGTCAGGCAAATCAAAGAGGTAGCTGGGGTGATGGTCTTTCGGAATAACTACGGAAAAACCTTTAGTGTTAGGAAAGATGGAAAGAAACGCCACATGCTTGTCGTCCTCCCATATTCTGTGTGCAGGTTCTTCGCCCGCCGCAATTTTGCAAAATACGCAATCGTCTTTCCATACCATATCGATTGATTTTATCACGAGGCTTTTTATATAAAAGAATGGCCCGGAGCATTGCTGCTCCGGGCCACGCCGTATCCCCTTACGGGGTCAGGCGATTCGGACCTCGATAGAGGTACGTGACTTCACGAACCGTACTGCGGTTCAGCAGAATCATGAGCAGCCGGGTGAGACCGACGCCCATACCACCGTGAGGCGGACATCCGTAACGGAAGAAGCCGAGGTAGTCCTGGATCGTCTCCAAGTCCACACCCTTCTCCTCTGCCTGCTGCTTCAGCCGCTCGTAGCGATGCTCGCGTTGCGCCCCGGTCGTCACTTCGAGCCCCTTCCAGAGAAGGTCGAAGCTCTTGGTGATTTCCGGGTTGTCCTCCTGCCGCATGTGGTAGAAGGCACGCACGCTGACCGGGTAGTCCGTGACGAACACGAACTCATGCCCGTGCTGCCCGAAGATGTGTCGAGCAAGCATCCGTTCGCCTTCGGGGTCCAGATCCTCCTTGTGGGAGATGATATGGCCCTGCTGGGCGAGAATCTCGCGCGCTTCCTCGAGGGAAATACGCGGGAACGGAAGTGTCGGCACCGCCACCTTCACGCCGAACGTCTCCTCTATTTCAGAGCCGTATTCGGTCGAGATGCGAGACAGGACATAGGCCAGCCACGCCTCCTCGATTTTCATGACGTCCTCGTGCGATTCGATCCACGAGACCTCCATATCCACGGACGTGAATTCCGTGTCGTGGCGGCTCGTGAACGAGGGGTTGGCCCGGAACACCGGACCAATCTCGAAGATCCGATCGAATCCTGCCGCCATCGCCATCTGCTTGTAGAATTGTGGCGATTGAGCGAGACAGGCCTCCGTATCGAAGTACGGGAGCTTGAACAGCTCCGACCCCGATTCGGTCGCGGCCGGTGTCAGCTTTGGAGAGTGAATCTCCAGGAAGCCGCGCTCGGCCCAGAATTCCCGCATCGCTTGCTCCATCAAGGTTTGCACCTTGAAAATGAGCAGGTTTTCTGGTCGCCTGAGCGAGATGTAACGCCAGTCCAGCTGCTTGTCGAGCGCAGAATCGGCCGCGATTGGCAGAGGGGACTCCGCCACGGACGCGATTTGGATATCGGTTGCCCGAATCTCCAAGCCGCCCAGTTTCACTTTAGGGTCGAGAATGACCTGCCCGGTGACCTGGAGGGCAGAGCCCGACGTGATGCCGGTGAGGAGGCTTGTGATGGAAGCCGCCCCGTCCGTCTTGTCGTGTGCCACCTGGACGAGTCCAGTGTGGTCCCGGATCGTGAGAAACAGCATGCGCTTTTGATCGCGCACCGTTTCCACGAATCCCTTTACCGTCACCTCGCCGGTAGCGAGGCTAAGGGCCTTGATGAATGTGCGTTGCATAGTCTTTCTCCGCTTTGACAATTGACGATAGGACACATCTGCCGCTTAGGGGTAGACCCGGCGACGGAAGATGCGCGGGAACGGGATTGCGTCCCGTACATGTGGAATGTTGAGCATCCAGCGGATCATCCGCTCGACACCCATTCCGAACGCAGCATGCGGCACACACCCGAGCTGATGGACCTCGCGGACCCATTCATACCGGGGATCGTTACGCTTGTCTTTCTCAGTGAGACGCTCATCGAGCATCTCGATGTCGTAGATCTTCTCGGCGACGCCGAGAAGCTCGCCCATCCCGTTGCTCGCGATCAGGTCGGCGACGCGCGTGATGCGCGTGTCGGACGGATCGATGCAATATGGGAAAGGCTCTACGACTCGCGGAATCCCGATGACCCAGAACGGGGTCGAGGGGAAAAGCTCGGAGAGCCTTCTTTCTTCCGCGCCACCGAGCCCCTTGCCGAACTCGATGTCGAAGCCGTCTTTCTTCAGAAGTTTGACGGCATCTTCATACGAGATACGAGGGAATGGCGTTCTCATACCATCCAGGCACATTGACGTGTCGAGGACTTGCGCCACGTCGGGGCTTTTCTGCCAGCACGTCTTCGTAACGTGGGAGATGAGCCCCTCGACGATCCGAATGATGTCTTCGAGATCAGCGAAAGCGATTTCCGCTTTGATGTGGTGGTACTCCATGAGGTGCCGAGGACTCCGCGACTCCTCGCCGCGGAAACTCGGTCCCATGTTGTACACGCGCTCGAACGCGTGAACCGCTGCTTCGAGATAGTACCCGACGCATTGGGTCATGAAGATGTGTTCGCCGTTGATTTCGACGCCCACAGCTGACCCGTCATCGTAGAGCGGGATCGGCGTGAGAATCGGGGCATCGATTTCGAGGAAATGGTTATCCTCGAACCAGCGCCGGACTTCCGACATCATGAGGCTCCGGAACTTCAAGATCTCCATGATCTTTGGGTTCCGAAGATACAAATGCCGGTTGGACAGCAGCTGATCGGTCAGCTTGGTATCGAACACGTCCACATCGCCCCGCGGCTGCGGGGAGACGGGAATGCTCGCTCTGCTGATGATGCGGATTTCATCGACCGCGATTTCGCGCGGCCGATTGACATGAGACACCACCTTGCCAGAGACTTCGATAGCGGATTCGAGCGGGATATGCCCGATCGCATCGAATTTGTTTTCTCCGACGCGATTTCGCTCGATAACGACCTGGATGACGCCGGTCGAGTCCATCACGTCGAGAAAGCAAATGCCGCCGCTGTGCCTTCTTGACCGAAGCCAACAAGGCAGGACGATGTCGACCCCGGCTCGCCGTTCGAGCAGGTCGGAAACGTACACACTTTTCATCACTAATCTCCTTCCACGAGACAGTAGGACGTTGGTTGACAGTGGAGAGGCTTTCGCAGTCGTTCGTGAGTTGTCAAAGAACTCGTACGAAATACCAAATTTATAATATAACAAATCACCTTATTTGTACAGTGCATGTTCAGTGCTGGGTATTCTTACGCCCATACGAGGGCAGGAATACAGAACCGGCGTATTTGCTTGGCTGTACAGTTCGATTCCTACGCCCGTGCTCAAAATCGGGGGAATTCGAGTGTGACTGCGACACAAAACCGCACCGAGTACGAGAATAGGAATCGAACTAGCTATTTATTGTATTTGCTACATAGCCCAAAAACCCGCGCATGGAAATACGCGGGTTTTTGGGCTTTTAGGGGCGCCGGAACAGTACCAATTTTGATGCCTGTCGGTACTGGTTCCTGGCGTCACAACCGTGTTGCGGGGGTGGGAATCGAACCCACGCCTGGAGGTTATGGGCCTCCCGAGCTACCTCTGCTCTACCCCGCTACCTCTAGCTTACCAAATGCACACCCCGATGCAAGGCTTGATGAAGCCGCTTTTCTCATGGATGGCTTCGCGTTACGCGATATCGAACTCTCGAAAGACACGCTCGTACTGCGCAATGGTGCGGCGGGTAAGCGTTTCTGAGAGATCGAAGGCGGAACCTTCGTGAGCGATCTGATTGCGCACTTTGTGCGCTTCCCATGCGTCTGAGACCGTATCAAAATCGGCCGGGTCGACCTCGCGCAGCTTCTCGCCCACGCTGTCACCCGGATATCCTTGGCGGGTAAGCATGTCGTTCAACATGATGTCGGCCTCGATGATCGCCTCGCGCCACTCGCTCGGACTCATGCCGCTCGCGAGTTCCTGAATACGCCTCCAGCGCGGGTTCTCGGGGCCGGCTGCCCCAGACGTGACAATCATAGATCCGTAAAAGGCGCGCTCACGCTCGCGCAAGGCAAACAGCCGTACGGTCGCGTAAATGATGGCGAACATCGCTGCGGCCGCAATGATGTATCCGAGAAATACGATAATCATCCAGATCTGGACGACGACAGATTGGAGGTGCGCGGCATTTGTCGCCAGGCTCCCACGACCCTGAAACAGGAAGTCATAGATGACGCGAAAAAAATACTCGATGTTTAATTGTTCAGGAACACCCATCGCTCTTAGTATACCGAGCACTAGCCGGCTTTTCTTACATAAAATCGAACACCTGTGTATGTAACCGTTTCGAGAGACCGGTTCGTACTGAATTTAGGAGAGAGCAGCTACGCACGATGCAGTTTCTCCACCGCTGCGCCGACCGCAAAGAGCGCGTCTTCTGCGGTATGCGGCGCGAGGAACTGCATGCCGGCCGGCAACTGCGCCCCCTCGTATGAGACGGTCTTCATAGGCACCGATATTGCCGGAATGCCCGCGAGGTTTGCGGTCACCGTAAAAAGATCTTCGAGATACATCGAAAGCGGGTCTCCCTTCTCGCCTATCGCAAACGCGGGAGCCGGCATAGTCGGGGTCGCAATCACATCCACCGATTCGAATGCCCGGGCGAAATCCTGTGCGAGAAGCGAGCGTGCCGCAACGGCCTTGCGGTAGTATGCGTCGATATAGCCCGAAGAGAGCACAAAGGTACCGAGCAAGATACGCCGCTGCGTCTCCGGCCCGAACCCTTCGGAGCGCGAGAGGAGGTAGTCGTCGAGAAGCGTGTCGCCGCGCTTGGCAAGCCCGTAGCGGATACCGTCGAAGCGCGCGAGATTCGTCGAAACTTCGGCAAAGTTGATGATGTAATAGGCCGCGAGCGCGGGCGCTGCCGATGGCAACGCGATGTCGACGAGTTCGTAGCCTGCACGCTTGAGCGCGGTGAGTTCCGTCTCAAATGCCTCTTTTACCTCGGCCGCGATGCCCTCGCCCCTGAGGGCATCATGCAGCACGCCGATGCGCCTGGGAGCGATTGTCTTCTCGCGGCGCGGTGCGGCAAGCGTTGTCGAATCGAGCGGATCCGGTCCGGTAATCGCGTCGAGTACAGTGCGCGCGTCCGCAACCGTTTTCGCGAGCACGCCGACCTGGTCGAAGGACGAGGCGGCGGCAATGATGCCGGAGCGCGAGACGCCGCCGTAGGTCGGCTTCACACCGACGACGCCGCAGTAGCTCGCCGGATTGCGTACCGAACCGCCGGTGTCGGTACCGAGTGCGGCAATGCACAGGTGCGCGGCGACGGCGGCCGCCGAGCCGCCCGAGGTACCGCCCGCGACGCGCGTCGGATCGTGTGGGTTCCTCGTCACGCCGAAGGCCGAGTGCTCGGTCGAGCCGCCGAGTGCGAATTCGTCCATGTTAGTGCGTCCGAGAAAGAGCGCGTTATGCGCGCGCAGCTTCTTCACCACGGTCGCGTCATAAGTCGCGCGATAGCACTCAAGCATCTTGCTTGCGGCGCTCGCGACTTTGTCCTCGACGAGAATATTGTCTTTGAGCGCGAGCGGAATGCCGCAAAGGAGCGGCGCCTTCTCGCCTTCCTCGTCGATACGCTTCTGTGCTGCTTCAATAGCAGCGTCGTCCGCATCAAAAATCTCCAGATACGCGTTGAGCGAAGGGTTTTTTTCTTCCGCCGCCGTCGCGCATGCCCCCCACAATGTGCGGACGGTGAGCGCGCCCGCGCGCAGCGCGCGCGCCGCCTCCTCGAGCGTCAGTTCATTTGCCGGCTTAGTCATGCTGGATGATCTGCTTTACGGAAAGGTAGTCGCCGTCGCGCGCCGGAAACTGCGCGGTTATCTGTTCCGTATAGCGGCCGGCTTCGTGCGGGGTTCTATCGGCGCGCATGACGTTGCGGTGCTCCGGCACCTGCGCGAGCGACGACAGGTCGAGCTTCTCGAGTTGCCCGACATATCCGATGATCGCGTCAAATTCTTTTGCAAACGCTTCCACCTGCGCCTCCGAAAGCGAGAGCCGCGCGAGCGCGGCGAGCTTACGAACGTCCCCCGGAGTAGCCATGGCGCTACTGTACCACACCCCATTTCGATCGGCCGTTACCGCCCCGAACTAAGCCGCTTACGGAATTCCGCCTCATCGATAATCTCGACCCCGAGCTGCCGGGCCTTCATAAGCTTCGACCCGGCCGCCTCGCCCGCGACGACGAACGAGGTTTTTGCGGAAACGCTTCCTGCCGCCTTGCCGCCCGCTTTCCGCACGAGCGCTTCCGCTTCCTCGCGGCCCAAGGTTGATAGCGCGCCGGTAATAACGACCGCCTGACCAGCAAGCGGGCCGCCCGTAGGCGCTTCGACCGACCGCACTTTGAGGTGGCGCTCGAGGCGGGCGAGTGCTTTCCGGTTGCGCATGTCGGCAAACCAATCCGCCACCGCCTTGCCGATAATCGGTCCGATGCCGTCGATCGCGGAAAGCCGCTCGGCGCTTGCGGCGCGAAGCGCCGCAAGCGTTTTGAGGCGCGTCGCGAGAATGAACGCGTTCTCTTCGCCGACATGGGGGATCCCTAGACCGATGATGAGCCGGTCGAGCGGCACGGTACGCGCAACCTCGATCGCCATAATGAGATTCTTTGCCTTTTTCTCCTCAAACCCCTCGAGCGCGAGGAGCTCGTCTTTCGTGAGCTCAAAAAGGTCATCAAACTCGCTCACAAGCTCATGCTCCATGAGCGTACGCACGGTCTCCTTTCCGACCCCGTCGATGTCGAGCGCGCTCTTCCCGGCGAAATGACTGAGCCTGCGCGCCTGCTGCTCGAAGGAGCCGGCCACCACGCAGCGGTGCGCCGCCTCTCCCGGTACGCGCTCGATCGCCCCGTCACCGCCGCACAAAGGCGAGCGCGTCGGGAAGCGCCACGTCTTCGCCCCCTTCGGCCGCAATTCCTTGAGCACCTGCACGACCTCCGGGATGATGTCGCCTGCCTTCTGCAAAATGACCGTATCGCCCACCCGAATGTCTTTCTCCGTTATGAAATCCTCATTGTGGAGGGTCGCGCGCGATACCGTGGTACCCGCGACGGCAACCGGCCGCAGGTGCGCGACCGGCGTAAGCTTTCCGGTGCGGCCGACCTGGAGCGCGATGTCCTCGACGACCGTCTCCACCTGCTCCGGAGGAAACTTGTAAGCAATCGCGAATCGCGGCGCTTTGCCGGTGTACCCGAGCACTTCTTGCACCGCGTGCTCCTCGACCTTTACCACAATGCCGTCGAGTTGGTAGTCGAGCGCACCGCGCGCGGCACCTCGCCAGTGCTCGCGGTACGCAAAGATGTCTTCGAGCGTCTCCGCGTGGCGATGCTCGGGGTTCACCGGCAGACCGAGCTCCTCCAGGTACGCGAGTTCCTCGCTCTGGGTCGCGGGCGCCGCCTCCGAAGTGTACGCGAGGTCGTACAGGAATGCGCCAAGCGGGCGTTCCGCGGCGATGTGCGGATCGAGCTGGCGAATACTGCCGGCTGCAGCGTTACGCGGGTTCGCGAAGAGCGGCAGGCCCGCTGCTGCGCGCTCGCGGTTGAGCGCGTCGAATCCCGAGCGATGCAGGTACACCTCGCCTTCGGCGATCAGGTCCACGGGTCGCAAGAGCAACTGCGGCACTTCAGGTATCGTGCGCACGTTATGGGTCACCTCCTCTCCCGTCACCCCGTCCCCGCGCGTCGCGGCGAGCACGAGCGCACCGCGTTCGTACGTGAAGACGATCTTGAGCCCGTCGATCTTCAGCTCGAGGTCGTACGATACGGGCCGTGCGCCGGCGAGCCGGCGCACGCGTTCATCGAACGCGTGTATCTCCTCCTCGGCAAACGCATCATTAAACGACCATTGCGGCACTGCGTGCTCGACCTTCTTAAGCTCTGGGAGCGCCTCCCCGATAATGCGCTGATTCACCGAGGCTTCGTGCGCAAGCTCCGGGTACCGCTCCTCGAGCGTCCGGAGCTCCCGCGCGAGCGCATCGTATGCTTCGTCGGAAATCTCCGGCGCGTCGAGCGTGTAGTACCGATGGGCGTGGTGCACGAGCAACTCGCGCAGCCTTGCCGCGCGCTCAGCAGCATGGGGAGGGACAGCCATAGCCCTTTTACTATAGCGGAAAACGACCTCCGGCGGGCCTAGTAGTAGGCCTCGAGACCCTGGGACGCGAAGCTATCCGATCCGGCTGTCGCATTCGTGACCGTCGAACAGGGGACATTGTAACCCTGCGAGTAAATATAGGTCTGTGCATCCGAGCTTGAGGGCTTGTACACGGTAATATCGGCGCACTCGGTAGCATGCGCGATCGGCATGCGGCCCGTAAAGATAAGATCGGCACCACTGACAGAGCTTGAGAAGCTTGTCACCAGCCCCTCGCACGAAACTGCGGGCGGGATATGTGTTTTCATGTACGTATCGTAATTAAACATGTCTTGCTTTTGGTCCGCGTAGAGTGCGCACTCAAGTCCGGCGTCGGCGGCATAAAAAGCATCCTGCGTCTGCAACGCAGTCGAGGTGAGCTGTTCTTGTTTAAAGGCGAGCATGCCGAGCGAGAGCCCAATCGCGAGCATGACCGACATGAAAATGATCGCGATGAGGAGCGCAAACCCACGGTGAGATTCGTGACCGTTCTGCGCGACAGGACGACCAAAAGTGCGCGGAGGTTGCACCGGGCGCCGCATACTACGCATTTTCATCATTGCCATGGCGTTAGGTCGTCCGTCGTACTCACGTGGTACGTCGTCCCATGCGTCGTCCAACTCACCATGGCGATGACCTGCTCGACGGGCACTTGCGTGGTACCCACACTGTCCACGGTAATGACGCGGGTAAAGAGCGTTGCCGAACCTTGCGTGCGGTTGTAGATGCCTTCAGTGCCGCTCATTCTCAGCTTGAGTGGGCTTGCGCAGGACGCGCCGCCCTGGGAACACGGGAGGAGCGGCTGGCCGGTCGAGCTTGGATACGGGTTGTCCCAGTCACCAAGATTCATTTCGCAACCGCCTTTGGCGGTCGTGCAGTATTGTACATCCTGCAAGAAATGGTTCCACGCGTCGGCCGAGGTGTTTCCCGTGGTGATGTCCGCTTTATAGGCGGCAAGGTATTCGTTATCGCGGACGGCTCGGACGTACTCAACGCCCTCTTGCGCGAGACTCGACGCGACGAGCTGGTCCTGTGCAATCTCCGCAGCGCGCATGCTCTGCCCGGCTGCCCAGAGTGGCCCCGCGATGGAAATGGTAATGATAGCGATTGCGATAAGCGACTCAATAAGCGTAAACCCTTTGCGCGCTTTCCGCTCCGAGTGCGGGGCTTTCAAGTGGCATAGCGAAGCCGCGCTGCACCCTCGAAGCTGGAAACTGAAAACTGCTTTTTTCATAGGTCGGTACCACGCATGACGGCTGAGGTCTGCACCGTGAACGGTACGGTTTTGCCAGGCCCTGCTAAGGTCGTACCGCTCACCGTTATGAAGATGTAGGGCTGTGTCGTATCGCCCCCCGCACTATAGGGTGCCGTGCCTACTACCGAGAAGGTGAGGTTGGTAATCTGCACCGAAGGGTCGGTGAGCGGCGTAGCCACGCCAGGACTGCCCACCGTTTTATCAATGGCGCCGCCCGAGAGACTGAACTCGACGGTGGCGCCATCCTGATCGGTGAGGTAGAGCACGCTGCCCGACCCGCAATCTCCGCCTGTCGGCGAACCGCAATTGTAGTGCGTACCGGTACGAATGGTGCGCGTCATACTCTCAAGCGCGAAGGACAGGTTATCGACTCCGGTCGTCGTCGCTTGAGCGCGTTGATCTATATCAAGCATAATGAGGTATGCGCCCGAAGCGAGCATTGCAACGATAGCAAAGATGGCTACTGCTACCATGAGTTCGATGAGCGTGAATCCTCGGGACGTGTTCAAGTGTGTTCTCATACGATTACGAGCAGGTATCGCCGTTCGCGGTTATTTCTCCCGCCGCATTGACCTCGACCACCTTGAGCCCTCCGTTTGCCGAAGTAAGCTTAATGCACGCCTTCGTGATCGTTTCGCTTAGCGTGCAGTACGGTACATAAGAATTATCATAATTGCCTGCCGAGCAGAGCCAGCCGATGTTCGTCCCGCCCGATCCCGCGCTCAGATAAGGAACGGCGTTCGGGCGCGCGAAAACGATGTCCAGCTGGGAAAACGCGTTGTTCGACGCACACTCCCACGCATTGGGCCCTGCAACATAGACGCAGAGATCCTCAATAGAAATGCCGTTCCCGATCGTATACGACGCCACTTGTGTATCCTGACCTGCCGTGTACCGGCAATCGCCAGGCTGCGACCCCGGCTGACTTTGAAGAGGCGTTTCGTGGCACAGCGGCCATCCCGAGAGTCCTGGGTAGGAGTCGGCAAATAAGAGAAAGGAAGTTGGCGACGATTTCTGGAAATCAAGACCGTACCCGACGGTACCGGATCCGATCGTGCGGCCGCCCACGCCGTAATTCTGCGCTCCTCGCATCGTAAGCGCTATGTCGTAGGCCGTGTTTGAGAGCAAAAAGCTCCGATTAAACGAGGATTGGCTCGTGAGCGCAATGACCACGAGTACCATGATGATCGCGAGCACAATGAGCATTTCAATGAGCGTGAACCCGGCGGTGCGCGGGCGCGCTTCCCCAGGGGCCGTGCTTAGGCGAGAAAGACGAGAAAGGGATTCCATGAGATGAAGAAGTAAGCAAGCAGGAAACCGGCCGCAAGAAAGGGCGCAAACGGAACCTCAATACCCATTCTAGAACCAGCAGGCCGACGCGCCAATATGATTATCCCAATAACCGCGCCGATCCAGAACGAGAAAAGGAAGCCCGGGAGCGCCGATGGCCCCACAAGGAGCGCGAGACCGAGTGCGAGCGGCGCATCGGCAAGCCCCACCGCGCGCCCGCGCGAAGCGGCGTAGAGCGCAAAGAGCGCAAGCGCAATGCTCCCAGCGACGACAAGCGAAGTGCCGAGCGCCTGCCGACTCGGCGCCTCAAGGAGCGCTGCCGCGAGCGTCGCGCCGATAAACACCCCAAGGAAGACTTGCGGAAGAATTTGGTGCGCGAGGTCGTAAAGCACGAGCGCGAGGAGCGCCGAAAGCGCAAGGAGCGCGAACGGAAGCGCCGGCATAAGTCCGAGCTTCAGCGCCGTGCACACGAAAAGCCCGCCAAGCACTATCTCAGAAACCGGAGCAATGAAAGAAATGCGCGCGCCGCAGCAGTGCGCCCTCCCTCGCACAATGAGGTAGGACACGACCGGCACGAGCGCCCACCACGGGAGCGGCGTTCCGCACGCATCGCAGCGCGAGCGCCCCCAGAGAATGCTCTGCTCGGTGCCATAGCGGCCAACAATGACGCCCACGAAGCTCGCAATGATTGCACCGAGCACGAAAAAGAGCGACGACAGCCAGAGCGAATACATTATGAGTAAGTATACCTGCCCGACCTTGCATTCGGGCGCGCCACTGGGTATAGCAAAACACCGGCCGCTTGGCCGGTGTTTTGCGTAACTGCAGTACCCAGAAGCTATGGGCAAGCCGTTGCCGCCGTAGGAGCGGTGCCAGCAGTACCTGTTTCTATCTTTGAGACGCCGGTGCTATCAACGCAGAAGTACTTACCGCTTTGAGCTTGCGACGGCGCCATAACTGCGTACGCCGAACCATTCGAATCGCATACGGGCGTCGAGCCATTACCCTGGATACCGGCGATGGCATTGGTGATGGTGGGGTCCGCAAACATAGTGGCCGTGGTATTACACGCCGATGCGGTGCCATACGAGCTGCCGTTGCTGTCGTAATAAATCTCCGCCTGAGTCTGGATCGTATTGAGGTCCGACTGGATGGCGGCGTCGTTGCCCTTCGAGCGAGCCGTCGTGAGCGATGCGAGCACCACGGCGGAGAGGATGCCGATGATGGCGATCACGACGAGCAATTCAATGAGGGTGAAGCCTCGGAAACGATTTTTATGCATAGGTAATTTCATTCCACTAATATCGCTAGTATACGGGGCTTTGGGCGCATTCCATGAGTTCCGAGGAGCGCCCTGTGGATATCTCCCCGCTCCGTTTCCGCTACATCGCGCCTGCGAGGTTGTAGATCGGGAGAAGGACGGCTGCCACGAGAATGCCGACCCCGAGACCGAGAAAGACGATCATGGCCGGCTCAATGAGGCCGACGAGCGTATCGACGGCATTCACAACCTCGCGGGAGTAGAACTTGGCAAGCGTCGTGAGGATCTTCCCCAGTTCGCCCGTCTCTTCGCCGACGCGCACCATGGCGGACATGATGCCTGGAATTTCCGGGTGCCTGCTTAAGGCCGCAGAAATGGATGATCCGCCCTTCACCTGACTCGCAACATCTTCGAGAATCTCTTGGTAGACCGCGTTGCCAACGACCGATGCGGTGATATCGAGCGCCTCGAGCACGGACACGCCCGAAATAAGCATGGTCGAAAAGTTGTCGGCAATGCGCGAAAGATAGAGCTTCTGGTAGAGGTCGCCCACGTAGGGCACGGTGAGCCGGAAGCTGTCCAGATAGAGCTTACCGCTCGAGGTCTTGCTCAACCGCCAGATATAAAAGCCAAGCGCGATGAGCCCGATGAGAATGAAGATTCCGTAGCTAGTGAGGAAGTTCGAGAAATCAATGATGATTCTCGTGTAGACCGGCACCTTGGCTCCGCCCTGAATGAGCACCGCGCTAATCTTCGGGATCACGAGCGTGAGCATGAGCGTCATAACCGCGAAGAACACGAACACGACGAATATCGGATAAATGAGCGCATTCCCCGCCTTACTCATGACCTCGTAGGACCGGTCGAGGTAGTCGGCGAGATAGCCGAAGGTCTCGGAGAGCTTTCCGGACTCTTCGCCGGCGCGCACCATGTTCACGTAAAAGGTTGAAAAGATGCGCGGGTGCTTCGCGAGCGCCTTGCTGATCGAGCTGCCGCCTTGAAGGTCATCAGCAACGGCCGTAAGCGCTTGCGCAAGCGGCTTGCTGTCAACCTCCGCCGCGAGCAAACGGAAAACTCGCAACGCCGAGACCTGCGCTTCAAACAGGGTCGCGATCTGCCGCGAGAGCATGACGATATCCTTGTTCGCAACCCGGTTGAAAAACGGAATGTCCATTTCGAGGAGCGACTTTTTCTCCGTTGATTCGATGGACGAGATGATGAGGCTGCGCTGCTGGAGCGCCGCGATAGCCGAATCGCGTGAGAGCGCGTCAATGGATCCGTCACGCTCGTGCCCGTCTTGATCGATGGCGTGGTAGTTAAACAGCATAGGTGAGCTTCGTGCTTCGTGCTTCGCGCGCGGCATAATGCGGCATGCCGTATGGACGCCCTCCGCGCTCGGGACCGTTACACATAGTGTTCGAAGGTCTTCGGATCCATAGCATGCGCGTAGGCGTGTTCGACCGTGATCTCGCCCTTGCGCACAAGGTTCGCGAGCATGCGATCCATATCGATCATGCCCTCTCCGGAAGAGGTCTGGATCACCGCGCCGATCTCGTGCGTTTGTCCTTCGCGAATGAGGTTGGCGACAGCGTTGTTGTTAATGAGGAGCTCGTACGCCGGAATAAGGCCGCCCGACACGCGCGGAATGAGCCGCTGCGAAAAGACGCCCGCAAGACTACCCGCAAGCTGGACGCGCACTTGGTCTTGCTGTTCGGCCGGGAACATGTCGATGATGCGGTCGATCGTCTGCGATGCGTTATTGGTGTGGAGCGTCGAGAGTACGAGGTGGCCGGTCTCGGCAGCCGTTACCGCGGAGGAAATGGTCTCGTGGTCGCGCATCTCGCCCACCATAATGACGTTCACGTCTTCGCGGAACGTAGCCTCGAGCGCGCTATGAAAATCGAGCGCATCAATGTGGATCTCGCGCTGCTGAATGAGCGATTTGCCCGGCGGGAAGAGGTACTCGACCGGATCTTCGATAGTAACGATGTGCTCGGCGCGGGTCTCGTTGATGCGGTTGACCATCGCAGCGAGCGTCGTGGACTTGCCCTGCCCGACGGGTCCCACGACGAGGAAAAATCCTTGCGGGCGGTTAAGGAACGTTTCAAGCACAAGCGGCAGGTTGAGCTCGGTAAAAGAAAATACCTTGTTTGGAATGAGGCGCAGCGCCACGGCGACAGTGCCCTGTGCATAGTAGCCGTTGATGCGGAAACGCGATCGAGCCGTATGCGCGTAGGAAAGGTCGACCGACTTGTTCTCAAGGAATTTGTTCCAGCGTTCGGGCGGGACGATCGCTTTAAGGAGGGACTCGGTCTCGGCTGGTGTAAAAGGCGGCCGATTCGTCACGGGCACGAGCTCGCCGGAAAGCCGGATGACCGGGGGGCTGCCGGCAAAAATGTGCAGGTCGGACGCGTTCTGGGAAACAACCAGATCGAGAAGTTCCGTGAGTCGAGCGGGTGCAGCCATAGTCGAGGTTATGGAGCGAGTGCGCCCTGAGTGCCCGTACTCAGAATACGCCCGACCTCCGCGAGTACTTCCGACGGAATAGCAGATGCCTTGATTATGTACCCGTCAGCGTGCAATTCGCGCGCTTTTTCAAGATCGGTCTCCTGCCCCTGGTTCGAGAGGAAGATGATTTTCGCGCCCGGCACGAGCCGCTCTTTGCGCAGTGCTGCAACCGTCTCGAATCCATCGAGGCCCGGCATGATGATGTCGAGGAGAATGGCATCGAGCGGATGCGGATCCTGCCGGAGCGCGCTCAAGAGCGCCTCTCCGCCCTGCGCCGTTTCAACCTCATATCCGGCATTGCGGAACTTCGTCGCATAGAGCCCGAGCAGAAACTTGTCGTCATCTACGAGGTAAATGCGTTGCGCCATAACGACTCCAGTATACTACGCGGCCGGCTCTACCGGCACATCACCGTCGGGGACAAGTTCCCCGCCGAGCGAATTGATTTCCTCGAACGGAACCTGCTCGTTGAGCGCTTTTACAATCGCATCCTCGCGCATGGTGAGCATGCCCGCGCGGCGCGCGGCCGCATAAACGCGTTCTTCGACCGGCTCCTTGAGCACTACCTGTTCAAGGTCTTTAGACATGTGTAGCAACTCGAAAATGCCCGTACGGCCGCGCGTGCCGTCGGGACAGTCTGCAGTCTGGCTTGCCCGATAAAATTGGACAAACGGCGGCAGCGCGGCGCGATATTGATCCGGAAGATCGGCGAACTCCCGCTCGAGAAACTCCTGCATGCTCGGCGTCACGAGGAACGGCTTACCCGCGCCCTCGCAGAGCTTGCGTACGAGGCGCTGACCGATTACCCCCACCAAAGTCGGCGCGATGAGAAATGGATCCACGCCCATATCGATGAGGCGCGGAATCGCGCCCGCTGCCGTGTTGGTGTGGATGGTTGAAAATACGAGATGGCCGGTGAGCGCCGCCTGTACGGCGAGTCCTGCCGTCTCTTTATCGCGGATCTCGCCGACCATGATCACGTCTGGGTCCTGGCGCAGGATGGAGCGCAGCCCGCTCGCGAACGTGTACCCGATTTCCGGGCGAACCTGGCTCTGGGCGACGCCGGGTACCTCGTACTCGACGGGATCCTCGAGCGAAACGACGTTTTGTGTTTCGCGATCGAGCTCGGAGAGCATCGCAAAGAGCGTCGTTGACTTTCCGGAACCGGTCGGTCCCGCGATGAGGATGATGCCGTACGGAGCCTGCATCATGTCGCGCACTGCTTTGAGCTGCTCGGTATTGAACCCGATCGATTCGAGTGTTGCCGTCGCGTTCGACTGGTCGAGGATACGCATCACGACCTTCTCGCCGAATTCGGTGGGGAAGGTCGACACACGGAAATCGACGCGCCGCTGTTCAACATTCGCGGAAAAACGACCGTCCTGGGGCTTGCGCCGCTCGTCGAGCCGAAGTTTCGCGAGAATCTTGATACGCGCAACAATGGCGTCGTGCATGCGGATGGGCAGCTCGAGCGACGTGTGGAGCTTGCCATCGACGCGGAATCGGATACGCGTCTTCCGAGGCGAGGGCTCAATGTGTACGTCAGAGGCGCGTCCCTCGATCGCGTACCGCAGCACGGTAGAGACAATCTTGGTGACCGGGGCGTCTTCCTTGAGTGTCCCGGAAGGTCCGGAGAGGTCGAGCGGACCCGCTTCAGCCGCCGTTTCGGCGGGGGCCGCGTTTTTTGGCGCGTTTTCCGGCGCAACGGTCGTTGTCTCGTATTCAGAAACGGCTTTACCGACCTCGCCGGTCAAGTTCTGGTACGCCGAGAGTACGCGCTCAAAGTCCTCTCGAGAAATGAGCACGAGTTTAAAGGGTTTCCCAATCCGCCCCGAAATGAACTGGAGCGCGTCAATCGCTTCGATATTGTCTGGATCAATGGTGCCTACGACGAGCGCGCCATCTTCGATCGCGAGCGGCGCGATGCCGTAGTGGCGCGCCGAATCGAGAGGAATGTATCCGAGTACGTCGTCCGACACCGCTGGCTCGCCGAGGACTCGAGCGGGCAGCTCATACGCCTCTCCTGCCGCTTCAAGCGCCGCCTGTACACTCAGTCCGTGCTCCCCGAGTACCTCTGAGAGCGGACGCTTTTGAGCGAGTTCATTCGCGATTGCGGCACGATCCGTGTCCGTAATGAGTCCTTTCTCGAGCAGGATATCCGTGAGATTCATGCGGCTTTAGCCCCCGCTGTTTGGAAGGCTTGAGATAGGCGCAAAAGGATCATTGCGGCCGGCTTGTTCAGGAGTAATCGATGCCGTGAAGCTCACAAGCGCTCTAAACCGCGGGTCGGAGAAAATAGAGGTATCAAACGTAATGGGTCCGAGCTCGTTTGCGAGCGCCTGGAATTGCGCCTGCGCCGCCGTACTCGTCGCGGTATTCGTAAGGGCTGGCTGATTGCCCGTACCCGTGAAGAAAAACCAGTACGCCGCGCCAGCAGCCACGAGCGCGCCAAGGATGATAAGCGTATTGGTCGAATTCGCTTTGTTCGTTTGCATAGGTCAGCGTAGCCAGTAGAGGCGCACGTGCATCTGGTAAGCGTACACGCCCGTGTTCGAGCCGCTCACCGAGAGGCTCTCGACGTCAAGGAGGCGCTGATTTAGTTCGAGCCCTGCAAGAAATTTCTGGAGTGCTGCGTACGTCCCCGAAGCCTCAAGAGTGAGGTCGACCGACTCCACGGCATTCGCGACGCCGGAGCCGAGGGCACCCGCCGCGGGTCCTGAAGAAGCTCCCGCATTCCCTGCGATATTTGAACCCCCTGCACCTTGTGCCACGTTCGCACTCGTAAGTGAGAGCCCTGAGCGCGCGGCGATCGCATTGAGATCGAGGATGGTTTGCACGTTATTCACCGAGTTGGGAAGGAGGTTCCCGATCGCCTGGAGGTCAGCCGGCGATATCGCGTTGCGTTCGGACGCGAGCTGGCTTTGCTCCGCCACGTACTGCTTCGCTGATGCAAGCACCGAGCCATCGCCCGCAATAGCGGCTTTCGTTGCGGCAATACTTCCGTTCCAGGTCGGGCTTATGTAACCGAAAAACAGAGCCGCCGAGAGCAGGAGCGCGACCGTGGGCATCAAGTGGTGCTGGGTCATGGCCGTGTTGAGGTGGCGCTCAGGATGCCAGCCGACGCCGCTGCGTTTTGATTCCCGCTTGCCTCTGCCGCTGAGAATGCAACCAGACTTGGGTCGATGAGCGCATTGAGCGAGAATGTCACCGAATTATCCTTCTGATTTACCTTGATGTTCGAGACGATGACATTCTTGAACTTACCGCCGGCACCGAGGTCATTCGAGAACTGTGCAAGAGCGTTAAGGCTCGCCGCAACGCCAGCCGATTGCATGGCAAAAGCCGTGTCCTGGGTATCCGCAGTGAGCGACACCGAAGTAAGCTGCACGGTCGAAGGGATGACCGTACTGAGCGCCGAGAGCACGTTTGAGAGCGCGACATGGTTATTGAGTAGCTCTCCGCCGAGCTTAAGGCGGTTCTCAAGACGTACAAAACTGTTCACGGTCTGCGGGTCAAGCTGCGCTTCTGCTTTTGCAAGCGCGGCATCATCCGCGTTTTTCTGCGCTACCAAGATGCGTCCATAAATGAAGACGCCGATCACCAAGATGACCATGATAGAGAAAATGCCGTACGCGAGGAAACCGAACGCCCCGCCAAGATCGGCGCGCCGATACTTGCGCGTGCTCGAACCGGGATACGGTACAAAGGATGAAGGAACGGTGGGCGGCATTGCCATCGTGTCTAAGTATACGATGGAGGCCCGCCAAATGAAGAGTGGCCCTGTGTAAAACCACCGCCGCGCCTACTGCTCGTTGAGCTGGCGCAGCGCAAGACCGACTGCAACGGCGAATTCCGGACCAATGCGTTCGAGCACAGGACGCATAAAGGCAGGCGCCTCAGTCTTCACAAACGGATCTGCCACCCGTACGCCGATGGAGAAAAAGCTCTTCGCATAAGTGCCGAGATCTTTCGTGACCCCGCCGCCGCCGGTAAGGACGATGGAATCGATTGTTTTCTTGTGCATCGTCTCGAATTGCTCGAGCACGCGGCGCGCCTCGGAGAACACTCGTGAGAAGACGGTCTCGGGCGCATCATACGTATCCTGGGCGACGCCGATTTCCTTTTTGAGCGCTTCAGCGCGGCTCAAGGTCAGGTTGTTCCCCACAGCGAGCGCCCGCGTTACATTCTGGCTGCCCGTGCTAATCGCGTGCGAGAATGCGATCGCGCCTCGTTCGACGACGTAGGCCTTGGTCGATGCGGCGCCAATATCGAGCACCATAACCGGCTTTACCGGTTCGTCAACGACCGCGCGAATAGTGCTGAAGATCTCGATCTCATAAAAACCGACATCGAGGTTCGCGCCTTGTGCCGTCTCCTGAAGAAGCGTGAGCTCATCGTTATGCACCGCGACGAGGAGGACCTGCACGGTTGTCGGTTTTTCGTTATGAGACTGCAATTTCGATCCCGGGACGATGAACCAATCGAGTCGCACTTCGTTAATCGGCACCGGAACATACTTGCGCGCCTCAAGCTCAATGACCGTCTTTTGTTCGGCGGCCGACTCGCGGTAGGGCAACTCGACCATCGTGAGCAGCGAGCGTGCGAAGGGTATCGAGACGCCGCAACGATTCGTCGTGACCTTCGTTTCGCGCAAAAGATCACGCAAGGTCTCCGAGATTTTATCCGCTGGCAAATCGGTCGCCTGCCCCACCTCCGCGCCCGCATAGGGTCCGAGCGAAAGCTCGCCGTACGTTTCGAGCACTGCGGCGCCGCGCTCGCGCTTCAGCTGCACGACCTTGAGCGAAGACGAGCCGATATCGACGCCGAGCACACTTCTTTCCGCAGGCGCGAAGAGTTTGCTCAGGAATGACATGGCATGATGATACCACGATGCGCCTGCTCGACTTCCTTTTTCCGCCTCGAGAGGACGAACGCTTGCTGCGCGACACGGACGAACCGACCTTTTGCGCTCTCGTCGAACCTCATGCGGCGTGCCAAACGGACCCGGCGGCGATCATACTCCTCCCCTTCCATGAGCGGATGGTTCGCGCCGCGATACACGAGGCAAAGTACCATGGCTCGCGACACGCATTCGCCCTGCTCGCTGCCGCGCTATGCGACTATCTCCGCACGAGCGCGGTACCCGGAAAAACTACGGTCATTATTCCGGTCCCGCTCGGCCGGAAGCGGCTACGAGACCGCGGGTTTAACCAAGCAGAGCGCGTCGCCCGCCTCGCCGCGACAAGCGCGACCATCCGCGTACACACAACGCTGCTCGTGCGCGTGCGCGAGACCACGTCGCAGGTTTCACTTCCCCGGCACGAGCGGCACGAGAACATGCGCGGCGCCTTCGGCGCCGCGCATGTTCTCTCTCCCGAGGAACAACGCCTCCATTACATTGTGCTCGACGACGTCCTCACGACGGGCGCTACCCTCCAAGCCGCGATTGACGCGCTCAAAGATGCCGGCGCCCAGCATGTTTGCGCTCTCGCGCTGGCTCACTAAATTTGATACAGTCGGTACATAAACGAAGGAGGGGTCGCATAGTGGCCTAGTGCGGCGGTTTGCTAAATCGCTATACGGGTAAAACCGTATCGAGGGTTCGAATCCCTCCCCCTCCGCCCGAATTCCCCTTGTGTTTTCTTATTATTTTTCGTACTGCGTTTGAACGGTTCCCCACGGGTTCTCCAAAACCACTGAACCACCATTACTCGGAGCTAGAGTGTTCACCGCCGCCCGGAGATTCCCAGGCGCTACGTGCGAGTACCGCATCGTCATGGTGATGGTCGAGTGCCCGAGTAATTCCTGTACAACGCGGATCGGAATGCCATTGACCGCGAGATGCGAAGCAAACGTATGTCGCAGTGTATGCCATCCGAAACGCCTCAGCCCTGCCTTTTTCTGAGCGCGGTGGAGGCGCTGAAGCAGTAGATTCCCCGTAAAGGGACGCTGCTGTTCGTTTTTGAACACATACCCCAGTTGGGAAATGAAG
Source organism: bacterium (assembly GCA_021784815.1). Taxonomy (GTDB): domain Bacteria; phylum Patescibacteriota; class Minisyncoccia; order Phycocordibacterales; family Phycocordibacteraceae; genus C7867-001. Next base: position 54,819 of record JAJYHK010000005.1, read on the forward strand.
TCATCGGCTCGCCCGCTATGCGGGCTCGCCAGCCGTTTTTCGCCGAAAATTCAAGCCGTTTTGAATTCAGAATAAACCTTCCACACCATCGATCCACTAAGCGGTGCGCGTCAACTTTCCGGGGTAGTGCTACTGAACGACATGAGCATAGAGTTTGGTAAGTGGTACATCGAGATACGACGGCCCTAAACCAAGCTCAAGTGACTTGAGGCGTGACCCTTAGGGGTTGCGCCTCACTGCTTTATATAGGAAATACTTTTAGAAAAAAGAATCTCGCCCTCTTGCGTTGTCTTTGGCGAATGCCCCATACCCATAACCCGCTCAAGCTCAGCGTATTTGAGAGATGCCTGGAGCATTTGCATATTCTCAAAAGGAATGGCCGCGTCTTCCGTCCCATGAATGAGTAGCACATGCGAGTCAAGTTCAGCCAGCGCTGCGGTGCTGATTGAAAGATCCCCAAGTGAGTCGATCTTAGAAAAGGGCGTCTCCCAAAGCGCGTCGACAGTGCCTCCAGCCGCTACGTTTGCTGCAGGTGCCCAAAGCACCATCCGGTTGAAATCCTTGAAGCCGCCGTACAGCAGTAGCGCACCACCCAAGCTTTTGCCAATCGCTGAGAGATCGGTGTAGCCCTCGGTACGAAGAAATGCAACGCAAGCGAGAAGGTCGTCGTGAATGCCTTTGAGCGATTTCGTGAGCAGATCTTGCGAATCCTTCCAACCCTGGCTACGCATGAGAGCAAATCCTTCGGCCGTCGCTAACTCGGCTAGCCGTATGTATCGTTCTCCCAACGCCTCTCCGCTCATGCCGGGTACAAACAGGATCGCCCGGTTAGTCTTCGATTCCGGTAGATCGAGCACGTATTCGGTCTGGGTTCCAGGTATCTGCACGACGTTATGGTCAGTATAGCTGATCATAACGTCGCTTAGTTTTGTGCCTCTCTGTTTCGCGAGCACAAGCGACATGCAAACAAGTGCCGTGGCGGCAGGCCGCTTACTGTCCGACAAACCCAAACCCCAAAGATCGTCGCTTCTCCAATACGAAAGCCGCCGCAACACGGCGTCTCTCGAACACCTGTCACTTTCCCTGTACTGCTCTCCTCTCCTAGAGTCGAGAGAGAAATGGCGTACTCGCTGATCCCTCCACCTCCGCACTGCGACTGCAAAAAGAAAAGCTGATACTTGGGCGGTAGGTTGCCCAAGTATCAGCCAAAGTGGAAGTCGGCAGCAAGCGCCTCAGCAAGCACACACGAGTCGATCCGAACGTTGACGGCCGCGAGCGGAGTACGTGTCACAGACGTCTCCCTCAACCCTTGGTGAACGACAGGTGCATCCCGGCATCGCGTACCGCTTTTGCGAGCGCGAGCTTTGCCTCCTGATGATCAGAAGCATAGACCCGTACCTCTTGGTGCGAGGTATTGTCTCTGATGGCGAGAAGAATCGCGGCGCCATCACTCGTGATTTTGACCCGCCGCTGCCCGCTTGCCGGCGGAAGCCCCGCCTTGATATATCCCGGCGAGATCTTTGTCACATGAGGGCAGCGAGCGGCCGCATCGCAAATGGTCAAGGCGGCAGGAATGAGGGTCGTGTGGCTACCGCCATACTTACCACCCGACCTTGCGTGTTTGTTGGACATGATCCATTCCTCCTTCCAGAAAGGAAGGTGCCACACCTTATAATTTATGTCAAATTTCTCCCTCCGCAGCGGCAGTTGCCACGGCGACCCGCTATCTGCAGGTATGTGGGATCAGGCATTATCGACATTGCAAATTGACCATGGATTCCCTACAGTCTCAAAGGACTGCACCGGCAATCTGAAAGGAGACCTCGCCGTCATGACAACGGACTACACGCCGCAACCAGGAGACCGCGTCACCACGCGTCTGATTGGAACCGACAAACTAGTCGGACTCGGCACCTGCGCCGGCATCTTGCCGACGGGAGATTACCTGACCGCTATTCTCCTCGACTCAGGGCTCATAGCCCTCGTCGACACCCAAATCTCGGTGGAACCTGCTCCGCCGGACAGCACGAAAGTTCAACCTCGGTTACTGCTGATCGAGAGATTCGTTCGTCGGTTCAGCTTGAATGGAGACCAGCTTTCGTACCACGGCGTAACCCTCAAGCCCGGCATAGTTGCTATCTCAGGTCTCCGCTCCATGATGTTCGGCCACGAAATGAAGCTGGCAGCCGAGTTGCCTTACGGCGGCTATTTCCTCGTGATTGAAGCGGGCCTTCCGCTTCTCGATATCGCCGAAGACATCCGTGCACGGCCAGACGACAACCTGCTTGCCGGAAACGATCCCGGACCGCGCCTGTTAGCCTGATCGCCGTTTCAGCGCGCCGAGAGCATTCTGCTCTCGTCGCGCTGGGCGGCGGTTTTTCATGCCGAAATATCCAAGGCACGCGCGGGGTATATACTCGTAATCGATGGCAGCCGAGCCGTACGACCCCTCCGATGAAGCGCTCGCCGCCCTCGTGCAAAAAAACGATCATGCCGCGTTCGCGCTTCTCATGGACCGCTACCAGCCGAAGCTCCTGCGCTACGGACGGCGCTTTCTCGCACAGCAAGAACCGATCGACGATGCGGTGCAAGACGTCTTTCTCAAGGTATATCAAAATATCCAGAGCTACGACGCGCAGCGCCCGTTCGCGCCCTGGATCTACCGCATCGCCCATAACGTCTTCACAAACGAGCTCCGGCGGAAGAGCCGCAAACCGCTTGTTACGCTCGATCTCGATATGCTCTCGGCGCACACCGCATACGAGATCGACCCGGCCGGTGAAGAGGAGCAGCGCCAGGTGGAAACGCTTATCAACCGAGGACTCGATGCACTACCTTCGCGATACCGCGAAGTCACGGTCCTACACTATATCGAAAACCTCAGCTATCAGGAGATCGCTGACGTGCTCCATGTCCCGGTCGGCACGGTGGGCATCCGCCTCTACCGGGCACGCCAAGTCCTGAAAAAATATGTCGAACAATCCTGACATCAAAGCCAGAGTGTTCGAAAAGATCCGCAGCGGCGAAGTGTCCATGCGTCCGCGCTTCCTCTTCACCCTGCGCGTCATCGGCACTGCTACGCTCGCGCTCCTTGCGCTCCTCGTGGCGATCTTTACGCTCAGCTTCGTCGTCTTCAGCGTGCATGAGAGCGGCGAACAGTTCCTCCTCGGGTTCGGCGCGCGCGGCCTCGCCACCTTCGCTGCGATCTTCCCCTGGCTACCGCTCATCGTGGCTGTCGCACTTCTCTTCGTGCTCGAAGCGCTTCTCCACACGTTCACCTTTGGCTACCGCGTGCCACTCTTGCGCATTTTCCTCTGGGTACTCCTTGCCGCGGCGGCCGGTACCTTTCTTGTTGGCCTCACTTCGGTACACTCGTACCTCCTCGATCGCGCTGACCACGATGAGCTTCCGGTTCTCGGACCACTCTACGAGCGTATCCACGACGTCCACACGCAGCAAGGTGTCTACCGCGGCATGATCACGGCGTTTACCAACACCGGATTCATCCTTGCACACGACGACGTTGATCGTGATGCCGATGAGAGCTCGTGGCAAATCATTCCGCCGCACAGATTCGCAACGAGCACGCTTTCGATCGGCGAGCGCGTGTATGTGGCCGGGAGATTTGCGAATGGTTTCGTATACGCGTACGGCATCCAGTCGCTTGCACAGCGCTCCGTTTCGCAATAGTTCCGCACCGGTAGGTGAAATAAACAGCCCCGTTTAGTGTATCTAGAGATGATGGTACTCGCTGGGATCGAAAAAAGAGCACTCAAATCGGCACAGTCTTTGCGCGAGACGCAGCTCATCATGGGCATGCCGATAACCGTGGAATTAGTCGGTCACCGACCTGATCGCGAGGCGATGCTCGCCGACACGTTCGCGCACTTCACTGCGATCGACGAGCAGTTCAGCACCTATAAAGGGACGAGCGAGATCTCGCGCTTTAATCGCGGCGAATGCACTGAAGCCGAACTTTCGCCTGATCTGCGGAAAATCTTTGCCCTGGGCGAGACGACAAGGCTCGAGACGAGGGGATTTTTCGATATGCGCCGCCCCGATGGCTTGATCGACCCTTCCGGCATCGTGAAGGGCTGGGCAATCCGGAATGCCGCCGAAGCGCTCCGCGCGCGCGGCTTCGATAACTTTTATGTGGAAGCGGGCGGCGACATCCAGACCGCCGGTATCGATGCCCGCGGTCTTCCGTGGGCGATTGGCATCCGCAGCCCCTTTGCCGTCCATGAAATCGTGAAAGTGCTCTTCCCCCGCGGCAAGGGCGTAGCGACCTCGGGCACGTCGATTCGCGGCCAGCACATCTACGATCCACACGCGCCGAGCATGCCGCTTACTGAGGTTGTAAGCCTCACGGTCATCGGTCCCGATATACTTGAGGCTGACCGCTTCGCAACTGCCGCTTTCGCAATGGGCAGCGCGGGCATCGGCTTCATCGAGCGGCTCGACGGGTTCGAGGGTTACGAGATTCAAGCGAACGGCATGGCGCGCGCCACGACAGGATTCGCGCAGTTAACCGCGACCGAGTAGCAATTATTACGCGTAAAACCGCAGCTATGAATAATGCAAATCTTACCAACTACGTACAGCAGCGGCGCGCCGCCGGAATAAACGACGATGCCATTCGCCGAAGCCTTCTCGCGAAGGGCTGGCACCCGGACGAAATCGATGAGGCGCTCGGGCTACGCCTTGCCGCACTTTCCGTCGGCCCTTCAGCTCGTCCGCAGCGCATGAGGTCGAAGATCGCGCTCATGCTCGCCCTCGCCGGTATCACAGGCGTGTACGCGCTCTGGCAGGTATTTGGCACGAACACCTCCGCCGCCGCAGTCCTTCCGCTATCGGCAGCGACGCAACAGCCCGCACAAACACAATCGCAGCCGCAACAGTCAACAACGGTTCACAACGCCACTGAACCCTCCTCCGCGCCGTCAAGCAATACCGCTCCGTCCCAAACGGCAACTGCGCCTGCCGCTCCGCCTAAACCAAAAGGCCAATACGCCGATGGCATTTACACCGGATCGGTCGCAAACGCCTACTACGGCAACGTGCAGGTACAGGCAATCATCCAGGGCGGCAAGATCGCGAACGTGAAGTTCCTTCAGTACCCGTACACGCACTCGGCCTCGATGTACATCAACCAACAGGCGATGCCCTACCTCACCCAGGAAGCGATCCAGGCGCAGAGTGCTAACGTAAGCGGCGTCTCGGGCGCTACCTTCACGAGCGAGGCGTTCGCGCAGTCGCTTTCTTCGGCGCTCAATAAGGCTAAGAACGCCTAACGATTCCCCTCGCTCCGTCCATGCTCACCGCCATTGACGACCTTCTTAACAAGGTCACGATGTACCGCCTTGTGCTGTATGTGCTTTCGGCGCTCCTCATCGTGGCCGCGCTGTTCGGATTCGTCGGCATCCTGCCGACGAATCCGGGCGATCTCGCCTTCTCAACCGCGATTCTCATTGGAGCAAGTTGGGTCACGAACACACTGTTTGCCAAAATCTTCCACGCCGCTACAAACGTCGAGTCGGTGTACATTACCGCGCTCATCCTCGCGCTCATCATGGCGCCGATCGCTCCGACGAGCTACCTCGGCGTCGCGGCGCTCGTCATTGCGGCAGCGTGGGCGATGGCATCGAAGTACCTCTTTGCCATCAACAAGAAGCACCTCTTCAATCCGGCGGCATTCGGCGTGGTCTTTTCCGCTTTTGTGCTTGGCGTGCCGGCGACGTGGTGGGTCGGCGGGACAGTCGCGCTCCTTCCTTTCGTCGCGATTGGCGGGTTCCTCATCGTGCGCAAGATCCGCCGCTTTGATCTCGTAATTGCCTTCGGCGTTGTCGCGCTTGTTACCGCGGTGCTCACTGGGGGCGCGAGTGCGGGCACGTCTATTCTCCAGACCCTCCTCCACTCCCCGATCTTCTTCTTCGCGGGCGTCATGCTCATCGAGCCGCTCACCATTCCGAGCGATCGGCGGCATCGGATCATCTACGGCGCCCTGGTCGGCTTCCTCTTCGCGCCGAACATCCACATTGGCTCCCTCTATACCACCCCGGAACTCGCGCTCCTCATCGGTAACCTCTACGCCTACCTCGCGAGCCCGAAAGGTCGCTTCATGCTCGAGCTCGTCGGACGCTCGCACCTGAGTGACAACACCTACGAGTTTCATTTCGCGAGCGACGGTCCTGTGCCGTTTATGCCGGGCCAGTACATCGAGTGGACCCTGCCGCACGACAACCCCGACAACCGCGGCAACCGCCGCTACTTTACTATCTCTTCTGCCCCGAACGACCCGGTCGTCAGCCTCGGCGTAAAGTTCTACAACCCCGCGAGCACCTTCAAGCGCGCACTCGCGCAGATGCAGCCGCACGATACGCTTTCGGTCTCGCATATCGCAGGCGACTTCACGCTCCCGCGCAACAAAAAGCGCAAGCTCGTTTTCATTGCCGGCGGCATCGGCGTCACACCCTTCGCAAGCATGGTGCGCCACATGCTTGTCCAAAAGGACGCGCGCACGGCCGTACTCTTCTACGCGAACCGCACCAAAAACGACATCGCGTACAAAGAGGTGTTCGACCAGGCGGCCCGCGAGCTCGGCTTGAAAACGATTTATGCGCTCTCGAATGAGCCCGCGCCGCCGCACGGCATGTACCGGGGCGTCATTGATGCCGACCTCATCCGCCGCGAAGTGCCGGATTTTGCCGAGCGCACGTTTTACCTCTCAGGGCCGCACGGTATGGTCGATAGTTTCAAGCACGCTTTGCGCGAGATGGGCGTCCCGCGCCATCGCATTAAGATCGACTATTTCCCCGGATACGCGTAGAAACCCGCGGCCCCCTTCAGGGCCGCGGGTTTCTAAAACGCGCCCGTCGCCTTCGCGAGCTTGAAGGCGAGCCAGATGCCAGCGATGCCGCCGATGCCGCCCCAGACGAGATAGCTCACTATGCCGCCGCCCCAGAGATACGGAAGCGCGCCGCCCACGGTCGAGCCGATCATCATTCCCCACCACACCATTTTCTTACCATCCATATTGCTAGTATAAGGGTACCGCGCCCCTCGCCATGTCCGCAACGCTCATCACGCTCGCGCAGTACGGAGCCCTCGCGTTCGGGCTCTCGTGCCTTGTTGCGGGCGTTCTTCTTCGCCTCTTGCACCCAAAGCGCTTTTACTTCGTACGGCACGGGCAGTCGATCCTCAACGCCGAGCGCGTCCGCCAGGGCGCTGATGGTGCCCTTTCCCCCAAGGGACGCGAACAGGCGGGAGAGGCGGGCCGCTTTCTTGCGCAGTTCCCGATCGAAGCGATCATCGCGAGCCCGTTCGAGCGCACCCGCGAGACGGCCGCCATCATCGAGACGTTCATCAGGGTGCCCGTAAGCTACTCGCCGCTCCTTGTCGAGCGGCGCAGCCCGAGCGAGGTGATCGGACGCTCATACGATGAGCCTGCTGTTGCGCGCATTTCCGATATCGTCGACCACGCATACCATGACGATATCTTCCGCTATTCCGACGAAGAAAACTTTCTTGATATGCGCGCTCGCGCGCGCGATTGCCTCGAGATGCTCCGGCGCGAGCGCGCGCACGAGGTCTGTGTCGTCACGCACAGTTTCTTTCTCAAGATGCTCATCGCGTACCTGCTCTACCGCGAGCGGCTCCACGCCCGCGACTACGTGAAGCTCGCCTTCTTCAACACAGCCGACAATGCGAGCGTGACGATCTGCGACTATCGGCCCTGGGAGCGGTTTTCAGCCACGCACGGCTGGCGCGTGATCGCCTTCAACCTCCATGCCGAAGCGCCGCCGGAACAAATGGCACCGGCTCCGCAAGTGGAGCCGGTGCCATTTGCGCCAAACGGGCGCCCTTAGAAGTCCATCCCCCCGCCCATCCCGCCCTGGACAGCCTCCTTCTTGGGCTCGGGAATATCCGTAATGGCTGCCTCGGTGGTGAGCAGGATCGCCGCGGCCGAGACCGCGTTCTCGAGCGCCATGCGCGACATTTTGGCCGGGTCGACAATACCCGCACTGAGCATGTCGTCGACAAGCTTGTCCGCCATCGCATCGTAGCCGGAATTGGCCTTGCCTGCTTGCACGCGCGAAACGATCTCGGCCGCGTCATCCTTGCCGGCATTCATCGCGATCTGCGCGAGCGGCATTTCAAGCGCGCGCACGACGATCTCGTATCCGGTCTTTTCGTCGGCGGTCATCTTCTTGCCCGGGCTCGCGATCTTTTTCGATACCTTCGCGAACGCGGTACCGCCGCCCGGCACGATGCCCTCTTCGATCGAGGCCTTGGTCGCTTTGACCGCATCATCGATCTTGTCCTTGAGGTACTTCATCTCGGTCTCGGTCGCGGCACCAACCGAAATCACTGCCACGCCGCCCGACAGCTTCGCCGCGCGCTCCTCGTACTTCTCGCGGTCGTATTTCGACTCGGTCATTTCCGCCTGCGCCTTGAGCTGCTGCACGCGGGCAGACACGTCGGCCTTCTTGCCCTTGCCGCCGACGATGGTCGTCGCGTCTTTCGTTGCCACGACGCGCGCCGCCTTGCCAAGCATCGAGAGCGTCACGTTTTCAAAGGTGATGCCGAGATCGCTCGAGACCACCTGGCCGCCCGTGAGCACCGCGATGTCCGCGAGCATTTCCTTCTTGCGATCGCCGTAGCCGGGCGCCTTGACCGCAAGCACACTGAAGGCGCCGCGGAGCTTATTGAGCACAAAGGTCGGGAGTGCATCGCCGTCGACGTCATCGGCGATGATGACCAACTCCTTTTTGCCGCTCTGCGCAACCTTCTCGAGAAGCGGGAGGATTTCCTGCACGCTCGAAATTTTCTTGTCGGTGATGAGGATCGATGCATCGCGCATCTCCGCCTCCATGCGCTCCGGACTCGTGACCATGTAGGCGCTCACGTATCCCTTGTCGAACTGCATGCCCTCGACGATCTCGTACGAGAGATCCATGCCCTGCGATTCCTCCACGGTCACAACACCGCTGCTGCCGACCTTTTCAACCGCCTCGGCGATGATGCTGCCAAGCTCATCCGACTCGGCGGAAATCGAGGCGACCTGGCGTACCTCGGCCTTGCCAGAAACCGGCTTCGCCATTTTCTTAAGTTCAGTAACCGCGGCCTCTTTGGCTTGCTCCATGCCGGAACGGATGCCCATGGCACCCGCACCCTTCATGACGTGGGAAAGGCCTTCGTTGACGAGCGCTTCGAAGAGCACGACGGTAGTGGTCGTGCCGTCGCCGGCGTTGTCGTTGGTCTTGCTCGCCACCTCCTTCACGATCTCGGCGCCGAGGTTTTCGAACTTATCGGGGAGCGAAATCTCCTTTGCGATCGAGACGCCATCGTTCGTGATACGCGGGCCACCGTACGAACGCTCAATAATCGCATTGCGGCCTTTCGGACCGAGCGTTACCTTCACGGCGCGTGCCGCCTGGGCGACGCCCTTCGCGACCGCGCTGCGCGCGTCTTCAGAAAACAGGATCTGTTTTGCCATTCTTTTCGTGGGTTAGCCGGTAATAACCGCGAGAACACTCGATTCGGATAGCACGTAGTACTCTTCGTCATCGATCTTTATCTCGTCGTAGCCGTACTTGCTAAAGAGTACTTTCTCTCCGACCTTGACCTGCATCGGAACGAGCGTGCCTTGTTCGTATTTACCCGGCCCGACCGCTACGATCGTGCCCTGGGCCGGCCGTTCCTTGCCGGAGGTATCCGCCGGAATGATGATGCCCGACGCAAGCTTCTTCTCGCCCTCTTTCTCCGCGGGCTTGACAATTACCCTATCGCCCAGCGGAGTCAATGCTGGTTTCTTCGCCATAGCCGTATGTAAACAGAATTAGCTTGTAAAAGCGCGGGTGCGCCTGTCGAGTATATGAAGCAGCGAAGATTGTTGTCAACAGAGCGCGAATTTCTGCGAAAACGGCTTCTTTGGAACGACACCTCCATAGAGCACCGACGCGCGCATCAAAAGACGTAAGGGCGACCGAGCTATGGCTCGATCGCCCTTGTGTTGCTCTCACTCCCGCAGGAGGGCGGTCTCCTCCTTTTCCGGATCGAGATCCTCATCCCGACGCAGGATCTCCCAAAGCCGAGATTGATCCTGGTCCGGATTTCCGAAGAACACTCTGAGGCGTTCTTGCTCGCGCACGAGCATGCGCCAACGCATGTGAGTCAGACCAATGAGCCGATCGTGCTTCTTGGAGCCGGGAGAAATCCCGGACACCGAGAGCCCATTACCATCTTCGCTAATGACCCCCGCACGCTGCAGAATCGCCACGGCCGTATTCACGCGGTCCAAGTACGAGGCCTTGAACTTGACCTGGCTATTCTCGATCCTGAGGCGCATGTAATCGAGGAAGGAACGAATGTTGTACTTCCGACCTTCCGAGCGAGTCCGATTCGCCAAAACACGTACCAGATTCCTATGCACCACCTCCACAAAGTCGTAGGTCGGCGCACCCCACTTAGCCCTTTCTGCTTGACGTCCGAAGCCGTCTCCCTCGAGACAAAACGTCGTGCACAGGGCTGGCAGACCGTCGCGGCCCGCGCGCCCGATCTGCTGGGCGTAGTCGATTAAAGTGGGCGGTACCTGGTAGTGAATGACTTGCCGGACATCCGGACGACTCACGCCCATTCCAAATGCCGTAGTGGCAAACACGATGGGACGCTTGTCGTTCAAGAAGCCTCTCAGTACGGACTGTTTATCCTCGTACGGGAGCCCGGCGTGGTACAGGTACGTTGAGTATCCGCGCGTCCGCGCGACCCAGCGCCCCGCTTCCTGCTGCATGCGCGCAAAGGCCTGATACGCTCCGTCGCGAGAAGCACAGTAGACGATGACCGGGCCCACATACCCCTCTTGAAGGAGCTGGAGGAGTCGGCTGAATCGCTTCCGTCCAAGGATGACCGGGTGATCCTCGACCGATGCAGGAAACTCGACCTTAAGTGTCAGGTTCGGCCGCATTGGATCCGCCTCTACCGTGAGGAAACCCGGACGGAGCGGAATGCGCCGCCGGATGTCCTGCTTAATTTTCGGATCCACCGTAGCAGTGAAGGCCGAGCAGTGCGGAATCCGCAACCTCCTGACCGCTACCCGAATACGCTGGTAATCAGGACGGAAAGCATCTCCCCACGTGCTTACGCAGTGGGCTTCATCAACCGCAATCCGGTCAAAGCCGACCCCGTCGAATCGACTATGGAACGCTTCGGTAAGAAGTTGCTCCGGTGACAGGTACAGGAAGCTCGCCTCGCCTTTCGGCGCGGTGGCGTAGTAGTAGTGAACTGCTTGTCTGCGCGGACCCGGCAAGTCCGAGTGCAAGGCAAACGCTTTCACTCCACGAGTGCGGAGCGACTGCACCTGATCGTCCTGGAGAGCAATCAGGGGCGATACAACGAGCGTTTTTGCTCCGGTTACGATGCCGGGGACATGGAAACAGGCAGACTTGCCGCCGCCCGTTGGCAGAACCCCGAGGACATCTCGGCCGAAAATGCTCGCGCGAATGAGTTGTTCTTGCTTTCTGGAGAACTGCTTGAATCCGAACAGCTGGAGGGCACCCCGCAGCTGCTCGTCGACAGGACCTTCGTTGAAGGGTTCGGCAAGTGTTGCTTGCATGGGGCTGTTCCTTCCAGCTCGGTTTCGTCTCAGTTTATTATGCAGGAGAAATATGCCGCCCGTCAAGTTTTGGGCTGGTAGTAAGCGAAGCAACCGATTCTGAAGGCCGATTGTTACAGGTGCCATACTGGCGACTCTCGTTTTGCCGATTAGACTCCGATTCGCTTCGGTTTCCTGTCCTATATCGCGGAATCCGCTGCTTCTTGCGTGCGTGGCGTAGCCCGTGCTATCCTGTGTCTCACAGATGGAGGCATTCGTATTGGCATTGCCCTACGCGGAAATTGTCCTCTCTATCCTCCTTATCGTCGGCATCGTGCTCCAGCAGCGCGGCGCGACCCTAGGCGGGGCCTTTGGAGGCGACAATTTCGCATCAACATTCTACAAGCGCCGTGGCGCCGAGAAGTTTTTGTTCAATGCGACGATAGGCGTCGCCGTACTGCTCGTCCTTGCGGCAATCGCCAACTTCCTTCTGGTAGGGTCATGACGCGCAACGGCGCCCGAGAGCGTCTTGCGGCGTATTTAGAACCCCTTACGCGGCAACGCCGTGTTCGGCTGTTTGAAGCTGTTTCCGTGCGTCTGCGCACGCTCCCGGCGAGTGATCGGCTTTTCTTAGGGATGCTCGGAGCACTGATCGCCATTACCGCCGTTGCGAGCGTCTTTGCGCTCGAGCACAAGCTCCTCGTCATCGTTCCTGCGTACGGCGGCACGCTCGTCGAGGGGGGTGTCGGTAGTCCGCGCTTTATAAATCCGCTCCTTGCTATTAGCGATGCAGATAACGACCTCACGACGCTTACCTACGCCGGCCTCATGGGCATCTCGGGCGGCGGTTCGCTCGTGCCGGTTCTTGCCCAGAGCTATACCGTGTCGCCTGACGGTAAGACGTACACCTTTACCCTGCGGCCGAATGCGCAATTCAGCAATGGTATGCCGGTTACTGCGCAAGACGTGGTATACACGGTGGAGAAAGCGCAGGATCCGGCGCTCAAGAGCCCGGAGTACGCTGACTGGGCGGGTATCGGGGTGACTGCCGTAGACCCGCACACGGTGCGCTTCACCCTCCCCCGGCCCTACGCGCCATTCCTTGAGCTCACGACCCTCGGCATCCTGCCCTCAGAGCTCTGGAAGGGCGCTTCGGTCGAAGACTTCCCGTTCTCACAACTTGAGACGCACCCTGTAGGCGCCGGGCCGTTCATGGTGACGAGCGTGTCGCGCAATTCGTCAGGCCTCATTACGAACGTGACGCTCGCGGAGAATCCCCACTACCCGCTCGGCCGGCCCTACTTGGGCGGCTTACAATTCAAGTTCTACTCCCGCATCGAAGACCTCGCCTCAGCACTCAAGAATGGCGCCATTGAGAGCGCGTACGGTATTTCTACGCCCGGTGCCCTACTCGCGCCCTATTCGCGCATCTTCGGGGTCTTCCTGAACCCGAGCGAAAACCAAGCTTATTCGCAGCCGGCAGTGCGCGAGGCGCTCTCGCTCGCGATTGACCGGCAAGCGCTCGTGCAGAACGTGCTTGGGGGCTACGCCACGGCAATCATGGGTCCGGTTCCTCCGGGAAGCGGCATCACCCAGGCAGCGATCCCGAGCGCGGCGAACTACACCGCGGCGGCAGCCCAGGTACTCGAGCGCGCAGGCTGGTCCTACGACAGCAACGCGCGCGAGTGGAAGAACGGAAAACTCACGTTGCAAAACATCACCCTGCGCACGAGTAACGCCTCGGAGCTCAAGAATGTGGCGCTGGCCGTGCAGCGCGACTGGCAACAGCTAGGCGTCACCGTATCGGTCGAGCTGTATGAGCCGGGCGACCTCTCGCAAAACGTGATCCAGCCGCGCGCCTATGACGCGCTGCTCTACGGCGAGGTCATCGGCCGGAGTCAGGATCTGTACGCATTCTGGAATTCCCAGGAACAGAACAACCCCGGCCTCAATGTCGCGCTCTACGCGAACAAAAGCGTCGATGCGCTCCTTGAGGACGCGCGTACCAATCCCAACCCGAAAGCCCGCCTCTCCGACCTGCAGCAAATCGAGATAACAATCGCTTCTGACTACGGCGCCGTTTTCCTCTACGCACCGGACTTCGTGTACTCGGTCCCCGCAGGACTCCGCGGGGTGAAGTTACCCCAGATTGCCGCGCCCGCAGACCGGTTCGCGAATGTGTCGAAGTGGTACCTCGATACCGCGCGGGTTTGGCCGTTTTTTGCTAAGCAGTGACCTTTTTCGTACGGGTTTGGCGTTCGTACTTTGTTAATTGCAAGCCCTTTATTCAACTATTGACTTGATCTATGAATTCATCACCTGCTCCGGCGCCTGCTCCCGAACGGAGCGCCCCTCGCGGACAAACTTCCCACCCTTCGGCGCGTCCTGAGCGCGCAAACGGTGACCGACCGCAACGACGGCGCGGCGGCGGCTCGCGCGGCAACAGCGCCCGGCGCATCCAGCGCATGCGCGGTCGCGCGCCCTCCGCACCCACTAAACCGCGCGGCGCAGACTACTACCCCGACCCGGTCGGGGGAAACGCGGTACGCATCATTCCGCTGGGCGGCGCCGAAGAGGTCGGCCGCAACTGTTTCGCGGTCGAGGTGGGCGCAACCGGCGACATTATCGTCCTCGACGCGGGCTTCCAGTTCGTCTCTGAAGACGGCAGCGGCCCAGGCGTCGACTACCTCCTCCCCAACACCCGCTATCTCGAGCACAACCAGGATCGCGTCCGCGGCGTCATCATCACCCACGGCCATCTCGACCACATCGGCGGTATCCCTTTCCTCCTGCCGCGCTTTGGCACCCCGCCGATCTACACCCAGCGTCTTACCTCGGTCATGATCCAGCGCCGTCAGGAAGAATTCCCGGACGTGCCTAGGCCCGAGATGGTCGAGGTTGAGGTCGGTCAAACGGTCACTATCGGCTCGACCAAGGTGAAGTTCTTCCCGGTGACCCACTCAATCCCCGACTCCATGGGCGTCTCGATCATGACCCCGCAGGGCAACGTCGTCGTCACCGGTGATCTCAAGCTCGAGCATGACGGCACGACGCCGAGCGAACACGAACAGAAGACCTGGGGCGATATCGGTAAGGACAAGAACATCTTCTTCATTGCCGACTCGACGAATGCCGAGCGCGACGGCTTTTCGATCCCGGAAAAACGCGTCAACGACACGCTCGAAAACATCGTGAAGACGGTGAACGGCCGGCTCATCATCGGCACCTTCGCCTCGCAGTTCGAGCGCATGGTGCGCATTATCCAGATTGCCGAGAAGCTCGGCAAAAAGATCGTCACCGAGGGCCGTTCGATCAAGAACAACATCGAGATCGCGCAGATGACCGGCCTCCTCAAGATGGATAAGGATACGATCATTCCGGCCCAGGATATCGGCGACTACCCGCCGGACAAGATTCTCATTCTCTGCACCGGCGCCCAGGGCGAGCAGTTCGCCGCCTTGATGCGCATCGCGACCAACCAGCACAAGTACATCACGCTCAACAGCCGCGACACGATCGTGCTCTCTTCTTCGGTTATTCCGGGCAACGAAATCTCCGTGCAGACGCTCAAGGACAATCTCTACCGCCATGATATAACCCTGATCCACTACCGCTCGAGTGACGTGCACTCGACCGGCCACGGTAACGCCGGCGAGCTCGTGTGGATCAACCAGCAGGTCGGTGCGAAGTTCTTCATGCCCTACTACGGCTACCACTCGATGCTCCGCTGCCATGCCCGCGCAGTCGAGCAAGCAGGCCGTCCCAAGGACACGATCGTGATCCCGGACAACGGCATGGTCATCGATGTAGAGGACGGCGAACGGCTTAACATCCATAAACAGAAGGTGCCGGCGTCCGCGATGGTCGTCGATGGCTTCACGATCGGCGACATCCAGGAAGTCGTTATCCGCGACCGCCAAGCGCTCTCCAAAGACGGCATGTTCGTCATCGTCGTGAGCGTGAACATGAAGACCGGCAAACTGCGCAAGTCGCCTGACATCATGAGCCGCGGCTTCGTGTACCTGCGCGAGTCGCAAGCGCTCCTGAACGAAGCGCGGCTGCTCATTAAAAAGACCGTCGAGGACTCGACGCGCGGCATGAACCCGATCGACCTCGACTACGTCAAGAACAATCTGGCAGACGTCATGAGCGGGTTTCTCTTTGCGCGCACGAACAAGGCGCCGCTGGTGCTGCCGATGGTCATCGGCATGTAGGCAAAAACAGTCACGAAACAACCACGGCCTCCCTTCGGGAGGCCGTGGTTGTTTGCTTAGGCGAGCCGCCAATTCCTTTGTACTTTCACAATGAACCCCTCCTCCTTTAGCTTGCTGAGCGCCACGGCGAGCTGGTCGCGGCGGTCGTCGCCCAGGAGCCCGAGGAGACGTGCTTCGGTCTGCGAGCCCTTTGCGAGTTCTTTGAGAATGGCGCCCCGCGCCTCGCGGTTACTCCCGCTAAATTTCGACTGCTTGGTGTAGTGCGAGCTCCTCGCATTTATCCGCACGCCCGAGCGCTTGAGAAACGAGCCGTAGTCCATGAGCGCGTAGTACCACTCGCGCACGTTCCCCTTCGGCATCACTTTATGCAAAATCTCCGCTATTTCTTTGTCACTGACTTTCTCCTGTCCGGGAAAGAAGTGGTGCGTGATGGCGGTGCGGACGTTCGTCTCAAGCACGAGCCCGGGTTCGTCCCACGCAAACGCCGCGACAGCGGTGGCTGTGTACGGTCCCACGCCGGACAGCTTCTCTAACTCGGCCACGCTCTCGGGCATGCCTTCTTTTGCAATCTGCTTGGCGGCTTCGTGGAGCATCTTCGCGCGGCGGTTGTAACCAAGCCCCTGCCAGGTCTTGAGCACTTCGCTGAGCGGCGCTGCGGCAAGCCGCCGCGCCGTCGGAAACCGTCTCAAAAACTCCCGATAGTACGGCTCGACCCGCTCCACCTGCGTCTGCTGGAGCATGACCTCGCTCACCAAAATCTTGTACAGGTCACGCGTCTTTCTCCACGACAGCTCGTGCCGCCCGTGCTTTTTATAGTGCGTCCACACTAACCGCCTAAACTTTTGAACTTTCATTCCGTCTTAAACAAGCAGCACCTCAATTCTGTCCGCGAGCGTTTCAACCGGTGAGGCACAGAGTGTATGGAACCCATGCTGCTGCGCCTGCTTTCGTACGACTTCGCTGTAGGAAAAAGAAAACGCAACGTTAGTGTCGATCGTTTCAGCCGCTTTTCCATGCCGATTTCGCTCCAGCTGCTTTGTTTTTATTGCGCCTGGTTCATCGTACAAAAATACCGCAGCAACGCCTTCCTGAGAACGCTGTGCAAGCATTTCAGGAATAAGGGCATCCCCTTCCATGATTATTTTCTCACCTAGGCGCACGTGCTTTGAGATTATGGAATCGACTCCCGGCCAGAGCGCGCGGCCGACATTGAGCAGATTCTCAACGAACTCCTCATTACTAAACCGCTCATGGTAATCGGGCGTATCAACAAATGTGTACAGAGCCGGTTGCGCCTCTCTCGGAACCATAGACCGCACGGCGATCCGCAAATCATCGAGTTCCAAAAAGGGCGCGCTGTAGCGTTGCGCAAGTTCTCGGGCAGCACTCGACTTTCCTATACCCGAGGTACCGCCAATCAACAGAACCTTCCACTTCGCCTCCGTGTCAGATCTCATAAATCACGTCCTTGCGCTCGACGACAATCGGCCAGCCGCGGCGTTTCGCATGAGCATAGAGCTTTTGGTTCGGATTGAAAGCGACCGGTTGCTCGACCGCCTCGAGCATCGGGATATCGCTCTCGGTGTCGCCCACCGCAATCGACCCTTCGAGTGCGAGGCCCTCTTTGCGCACCGCCCGCTGAAGCACCGCGGCTTTATTGAGAATGAGCTCTTTGTCATCCACCTCGCCGGTGAACTGGTTCGACGGGCCGGTCGCATAGAACGTACCGTACACCTTGTCGAATCCGTGCTCGTATCCGAAGCCGTCTATAATGAACTTCGGCGAGAGCGAAATGCCGAGTATGAAATAGCCCCTCTGCTTGAGCGCTTTAATTCGATCGCGCGTGTAGCGGTACACGCGGTCGCGCTTTTCTTCTAGTACCTCGCCTGCGAGGTTCGCAACCTCCTCGTACGGCAGCCCCTTTATCTGCGCGCCAAAGGTGGCGACCACTTTCTCGATGTACGCCTCGTAGTCGCCCTTTCGATCGAGCCACTGCTTCTGCTCGCGCTCGTAGGTCTCCCGCGCCGCGCGCGGGAAGAGCCCCGCTTCGATAAGCCGCTCGGCGAGCTCGATGAAGAGCGACGACCGAAACACCGTTCCGTCTATGTCGAATGCTGCGACCGGGCGTTTCCCCATCGCTCGTATCCTACCCTATTTCGCCTTGGGCCAGCGAGTCGCCGATTCTTTCCAAAGCTTCGTGAGCGGGTGGCGAACGCAGTCGTGCGGACGCGCGGGACACATGTAACGCCCGTAGAGCACAAGGCCGTTGTTCACGTACTTCCAGTCCCTTTTCGGCACAAGCTGCTCGAGATCTTTGGAAATCTTCTTAAGATCGTTAGCGTCGGTAAGGTCAAAACGCTTCGCAAAGCGCTTCACGTGCGTATCGGTCGCGATACCCTCCCATACGTCGAAAAGCTCGCCCAAAATCACATGCGCGGTTTTGTAGCCGATACCCGGCAGTGCAACAAGCTCCGCCTCGGTGCGCGGTACCCTGCCCTTATGCTTTTCTTCAATCACCTTCGCCGCTCCCAAAATCGCCTTGGCTTTATTGCGAAAAAGCGGGATCGAGGAAATCTCTTTTGTGAACGTCCCCAAAGACGCTTGCGCGAAGTCGCGCGGCATTTTGTACTTCTTCCAGAGTGTCCCGGTGGCCTTGTTTACTGCCTTGTCCGTGCACTGGGCTGAAAGCATCACCGCCGCGACGAACTGGAAATTGGTCTTATACTTGAGCTCGCTCTTCGGCTTTGGATATGCTTTTTTAAGATAATCGACGATTTTCCTCGCGCGCGCAGCGCGGATGCGGGAACGCATAGCTCCACGGTAGCACAAAAGCAAAGCGGCCCCATCACGGAGCCGCCAATGCCGGATATGCGTCACAAGCGTCCGGCTACTTCGGCGAGTAGCCAGATGAAAAACCACCGCGTTTGCTCCTTTCGTTGTTTTTTGTCGCCGGTTGCGATGCGGTCCAGTCGATCGTTAATGTCCAAGAAGCATTTGCGTGCCGCCGCGCACGCAGCCCGGTCAGCCAAGGCGGGTTGCCCTGTGGAATCGTACTCGATCCTGCTTACGCCAACGACCCGTCCGGTTCGTTTGTACATCAGCCCGATAATAAGCACCCACAGCAGGAATCGTTTCTGGTCCTTCTGTGGGAACTTCGCTGCCCTGCGCATCACGACGGCTTCAAGCTCGCGCAGAGGACAAATTGTTTCGAAACCGATCTCAACCACGTCGATACTCCCCGCATTCTTGGGCCCGATCTCACCCTACGTCCTGCGCTCCTTGAGCGCAACTATCGCGCACGTTCATGCAAATCGGCTATGACCTCGGCCGCATGATTTTCCGGCTTCACCTTCTCGTATATCTTGGCAACCTTCCCTTCCGGGTCGATGAGGAACGACGTGCGGCTCGTACCCATATAGGCCTTCCCCCTCATCTTCTTCTCGCCGAAGACGCCGTACTGGTTCACCACCTCTTTGTGCTCATCAGCAAGGAGCGTAAAGGGCAACTCGTAGGCGGTCGCGAACTTCTTGTGGCTCGCGACGCTGTCGGTCGAGATGCCGAGCACTATCGCACCGATCTTTCCGAAATCGGCGAACTGATCGCGAATCGTGCACGCCTCAAGCGTACAGCCAGGCGTATCATCTTTCGGGTAAAAATACAGCAGTACCCATTTGCCGCGATACTCAGAAAAGGCGTGGCTGTTGCCGTCTTGGTCTTGGAGCGTGAATTCAGGAGCGATACTTCCGACCGCAGGAATCTGTGCCATGCATGCTCCAGTATACTCGCAATAAACCCGAATACATAATGGCAATGCCGTCACGTGAGTATCACCGCGACGCTATGGGCAGCCCCTCACGCTCCCGCGACTCGGGGAGTCCTCGCCTGCGGACCGGTTCGATGCGCGTCGCGAATATAAAAATGAGGAACGCAATAATCGCCGAGCCGAGGCAATACTCACAGAGCGCCTGGATCACGAATACCTGTAGCAACGTGAAGGCAACAGAGACCAGCAAACCGGCTGCGGCAAAGACTTGGAGCACGCGCCGCAGGAGCCGATCAAAAATGGCGAGCTCAAGCGCCGAAAGTGCGAAGACTACGCCGTAAAACAGGAGCCCATATTCGGCAACGGGAACGCCGAAGATATGCGAATACGGACTCTGCGCCACGATATTGCATCCCGAGAGGTGCGTAAGGTCGCATTGAAGGGGCGTCCCGCTAATCTCGTGCTGCGCGAGATAGGCCGAGTCGGCAAGGCCGCAAAACGCAAGCACAAGTATGAAGATGACGCCCAGCCGCTTCATAATGATGTCTTCACCATACGCGCCGAAAGTCCCCTCTGCAAGCCCCGAAGCGCAGCGACACGTTGGGTGCCGCGCTTGCCTTCCTGTGCGGGAAGGAGCCGCGCAGCGCATCACGAGGTCGCCCTATGGGGAAGAAACCGGCCTCGCATTTGCATCGTTATGACTCACAGAGGCTCGTTCACAAGGGCCAGCCCGAGGCACCCCCTTGTCTCGCCGTTTCGCTCCAGCGAAACGGCTTACCCATAAACCGCATGGTGTATGCGCATGTTCTGCGCGCTCGGGTTTGGCGTCTTTCTCATCATTTTGGCAACGCTCATGCCAGAGGTGTTTGCACAGCTCTCGAGGACCCTCGTCGTAATTCCTCCCGAGCTCCCAGCAAGCATTCGCCGCTGCCGGGATTGTCGCTTCGCACGCCCCCGGCATCGTTGCTGCCACTCACTAAAAACATCGCGCCGCTCATTCGAGCGGCGTCGTGCTAGCGCTTCCTCAACAACACTCCTGATCGCCAGACTCGCTTTCCTGCGACTCGGGCTCACCCATAAACCGATTGGTCCCGGCCTCCTCCCGCTCATGTACCGCTGGCTCCGAAAGCCCGAAGTAGTGCCCCACCTCGTGCCAGAGCGTTTCTCGTATCGCAAGCCGCACCGCTTCTTCGAAGGTGGGCGCGCGGCGCTCGTCGAGGAGCGCCCGCGCCTCGTCGAGGAGCGGCAGCCGATAAAGCGTAATGGTGTCGGGGAGCACACCGCTATAGAACTCGCCTCGGTCATTTGCAGGCACGCCCCGATAGAGTCCGAGCAAGGTCTCGTCGGACCCAAGTCCCTCCTCGCGCAACACCCCGGCGCTCGGTTCGTCCTCAATCAGGAGGGCGACATTTTCGATTCGGCGCGCGAAGCGCGCCGGAATCTTCCGAGATTCTTCCGCTCGAGGCGTTCGAATGTTTTTGCGTCCATACCCATGCGAAGGGTTGCTGTTCGCGATTCCCAACAGGCTATCAGGTAGACGACACCACCGCCCAGAGGCGGTGGTGTCGAACGCAGCCCCGCGCCAAGGCGAGTGAACGCTACTACGCTCGCTAGCAGCAGCGTTCCGGCTAGAAGCCGTTCTCGTCAAGAGTGCGGAGCTGCTTGTAAGGGCGAATGCCCCTACACTCACTGTTACGCGCAATGGACAATATTCTTTCAGTGCTCGAAGAGAAGATAGCGATGGGTGGCGTGAGCGCCGGCGCGCCGAGGCCGAACACGCGCCACGGGAACACGAAACACGCATGGAAAATCGTGCTTGAGGCGGACGCGCCCGCTATCGGCACACCAACAATGCGCACCATTCCGCCGCGCGCGAGCACGGTAAGGTCGATGCCCCGTAGATCCGATGCGTCTATCTTCCATAGATGCCCGGAGAAGTCCTTGAGCACGAAGCCCAGTGGAGAAGAGGACGCGGCCGACACTACGACGCCGCCGAGCAATCCTTTAGTCGGATTCAGCCACCAGTTGCGCTCCTGCTCCAAAATGGGCCGATAGAAAGGCGGAAAACTGCCGATGGATTCTTCGATTTGGCCGCCATATCCGCCGGCATAGAGCGCACCCCCGAGCGTTACCGAGGTGAGCACCGCCCCTATTGCGATGAGCGAAAGCGGATAACGATAGCCGCGCTTGGTGTGGCGGATGTTGAAGTAGCCAATGAGCACAAAAACCGCAAGCGCCAGGATCCACAGAAACGGCACGACCGAGAGCATGAAGGAAAAGAGGTCCGAGTGCGTTACCAGGTACAGGCGCCAGGTCGTATTTTCGATCTCGAAGAGGGCCGCGGAAAAAGCGACGGCGCCCAGCGCGACTGCAAGCGCGCCCACCGCCCAGAACAGGTAGTTCTTGAGCAAAAACTCCCAACGCGGACGCGGATGCACACCCTCGATTTTGATTCGATTAAGAACGCGCTCGACAAACTGGTCGGAGGTGTCGGTCATGGGAAGGCGTTAGAGCGAGAATGTTTTTGGGAGGGCGGCGCGCAAAGCGCGCTTTGCCCGATAAATAAGCGTAGAAACGGTTCCGAGCGGTACCTGGAGAATATCAGAAATTTCGGTATAGGAACGATCATCGAAGAAGCGCAGAATGAGCACCTCCCGGTAGTGCGAATCGATAACCGCAAGCGCGCGGGAGAGCTCCTCCCGCGAGAGCCGCCGCTCAGCAGCCCCGGCGGAGTCCGCGTGCTCGTCGCGTAGTTCAGACATGAGGAATTCGCTGTCCTCACTTAGGACCACCTGTGGCCGGGCGCGGCGAGCGCGGAAAAAGCTCATGGCTTCATTGTGCGCAATGCGGTAGATCCACGACGAAAACGACAGTGCCGGGTCGAAACTGTTGAGGTTTCGATATGCCTTGATAAATACGTTCTGCAGAATGTCTTCACGATCTTCGCGCACACCCACGCCGAGCCGCTCCAGGTAACGGCCAAGCTTCGCCTCATAGCGGCTAATGAGTTGCGCGAAGGCGTCTTTCTCGGCGATTGTCCTGCGGACAATTTCTTCATCGGTCGGTTCTCCCGGCATCTGCCCATTCTACTATGCTGATACGCATTGGATCCACGGCCTATTTCGACCAGCTGCACAGAAGCCGGCGTGGTAAGATGACGGCCACGTTCATGTCCATTTCGGCCATTTTTGTGCACTTCATTCATAGTGCCGTCGGCAGTACCACCCTTACTGGGATCGCCATCGTGACCGCCACCTTCGTTCTCGAGGACCCGACGACCGTTCTCGTCGGCGTGCTTTCGGCAGGGAATGTTGTCTCGGTGCCCACCGCGCTCATTTCCCTCTACCTCGGCATCGTGCTTCGGGTCCTCGCACTCCATGGCCTCGGCTCGCTCGCCCGCACCCACCCGCGACTCGCCCAATACGTCGAACACGAACGGGTGATTCCCGTTAAAAGCTGGTTTGAGAAACGCTACGCACTCACGATCTTTTCCGTGCGCTTTATTCCCGGCCTCCGGCTCCCAACCTATACCGCAAGCGGTTTTTTTCGTATGCCGTTCGGAACCTTCCTTGCGACGGCGATCGGGGCTACGCTCGTCTGGGCCACGGTGCTCTTCTCCGCCTCCTTCTGGTTCGGCAATCTTACGAGCGAGTGGGTGGGGTGGACGCGCTGGGCAATCGCGGGCGTTTTCTTGCTCATCCTGTTTTTCGTCGGTCGCCACAACATGCTATCCTTCCGTACTCACGAGGAAGAAGCGCCGGATGATGCCGAACACTGACATGGGCGCACCGCACCAGAACGAGCGGCTGTTTTCGCTCCTCGAATATGCATCGGAGTGGCTCGTCCGCATCCCTTACATTCCCTATGCCGCGTGGCTCTTCCTGCGCTACCGCGGAATCACCTTGCCGGCAATCGCTAACCCCAGCTTCTTCATGGGCGATCTTGTCGGCGCATCGAAGACCGACATGCACGCATGCATGGGCGCACGCGCGCGAGAGCATTTCGCGCCCTTCATTACCATACACGCTTCGGCGGCAATGCCAGATATCCGTGCACAACTCACGCGTGCAAAACTTGCCTTCCCGCTCGTCGCGAAGCCGGATCTCGGCCGCAACGGCCGGGGAGTAAAGATGGTTGCTGATGAAGCGGCGCTTGCGGCGCATCTGGCGAAATTCCCGAGAGATGTCCGCATGATCATCCAGCGGTATGTTCCAGCGCGCCGGGAAGCGGGGGTGTTTTATGTGCGCCGGCCCTCGGAACACGCCGGCCGCATCACCTCTCTTACGCTCAAGAGTTTTCCCTACGTGGTCGGCGACGATCGCTCGACCTTGCGCGAGCTCATTCTCGCCGACGAGCGCGCTTCAAAGATTGCGCACATCTATTTCCGCCGCAACAAACGCGCGCTCGACGAAGTCATTCCTGAAGGGGTCGAGTACCCGCTCGTATCGGTTGGTAACCATGTGCGCGGAGCGATCTTTACCAACGGCGCAGCCGCCATCACCCCCGAGCTTACCGCGGTATTTGATCGTATCTCAAAAGATATCGACGGCTTTTACTTTGGCCGCTATGACGTACGCTACGATGACTTCGATGCGTTTAAGCGCGGCGCGGGCTTCACGATTATCGAGTTCAACGGCGCCTCGAGCGAGCCGACCCACGTCTGGGACCGCCGCACGAGCGTGCGCGATACCTACCGCACCCTGCTCGGCCACTGGCGCATGGCGTTTGAGATCGGCGCCGAAAATCGTGCCCGCGGCACCCGCGCACCAAGCATTCGCGCCGTGCTTCGCGCTTATGCCGCCGAAGATCATCTCATCGGACGATACCCCGATGAAGAGTAGAACTCATTTCAATAATGGCGAGCGAAAACGGCAAGTTCTTTCATAAAAAAGTGGTTATTATTGAAACGAGTTCCAGTCAGTGGAATAGCTTGAGAATCGACTCTCCGTAACGGACGCGGTACTCATGTACGGTAAGGACGAGAATGACGAAATCGAGTGCCGCAAGCGCCTCAAGGAATACCTCATGCCGGCCGACCCCGCGATAGATCTCGTACATGCCAAAGATGACGAGCGCCGCTATAAAGAGCGGGTACGCGATGCGTTTGCCCGAAAAGATGCCGATGACGAGCAGCACCTTGATAAGCCCGTGGAGCACAAGGTAGAGCGCCACGAGCCAATGGCCGCTCGCGGCAAGCGTGTGGGCGAGAAGGTGCACAGTCCGAGCTGTGAGACCACTGGGTTCGCGCGCGAGCTCGTCGCCTGCAAGCCGTGCCGCCCAGCCGGTAATGAGAGCTGGACGTACTGCGGCAACGAATACCCCAGCAAGCACTTCAACGACGCCATCGAACGCCTTTACGGCGAGCGCTGCGTCAAAAATCCAGCGCAAATCCCGTTCGCGCGGCAATTGTAGTTCCTTCCGAGGCCCAGTCGGCGGCTCGGCCATGCAGCGCAGGATACAACAACAGCTACGCGCTCGCTTGGGAAAGCGAACGCGTAGCTGTTGTTGTGGTTAGCCGATACGATCCGCGAGCACCGCAAGCGCTTTCGCAATGAGCGTCTTGGTGTCCTCGCTCTTCACCGGCCCGGGCATCCCGGCCTGTCCCGTCGATTCCGCAAATATATCGCTCGCTGGACCGAGATACAGTTCCGGTTGGCCGATAATGCGCGCGTCGAGATAGAGGAGCGTGTGCTTCAACTGGCTCTGCGCGATGGCCGTGCCGATCTTGCCGATCGAGACACCCGCGACGAGCACCGGTTTTCCGGCAAACGAATTCTTTCCGTAGGGGCGGGAGAGCCAGTCGATCGCGTTACTGAGCGCTCCCGGAATCATGCGGTTAAACTCCGGCGTCACCACAATGACCCCGTCAGCTGCCTCGACTTTTTGTTTAAGCGCTCTCGCCTCAGCCGGGAATTCGGCCTCGAGGTCGCTATTATAGAGCGGCAACGAGCCGATACCGACAATGTCTATCTTCATTCCGGCAGGGGCAAGCTCCTGCATCGCGTGCAAAAGAGCAATATTGTACGAGCCTTTGCGCAAACTGCCTGAAATACCAACGATGTTCATGTCTCAAAACTATTTAGGGATACGTCCCCAGCGTACTCCGCCGCAAAAACCGTCCGGCTGTGGATAATCGCAAAACGCGCCATGGCATTCGCGCTTTTCAGTAGAACTCATTTCAATGATAATGGCGAGCGAAAACGGCAAAAATCCGTCGGGAGGCTCAATGAGGCCGTTTTAGCGTACCTGAGGTACGGGGAAACGGACGAAGCCGAGCCGCAGCAGGATTTTTGCCGTTTTCACTCGCCAAACTACGAGTTCTTTCATAAAAAGTGATTATTATTGAAATGAGTTCTAGGATCCGCTATCGCAAGGCTGCCTTCCAGCGCCGGTAGAGCGCGGCAGTCGCGAAGAGGTCCCCGGCATTGTAGCGGGCGATCGTCATACCCTCTCCGGCTCGATAGAGCCCCGCGACGTCATCGCCCTTCGTGCCGCCGGCCTTCGGGCTCTCAATGCCGAGCGCGCGACAGAAAAGATGCAGGCTTTTCTTGAAACGAGCCGCGCCGTAAAACGTGAGCTGGTCGAGCAGGTCGACGTGCACGCACCCGCGCTGAAGCGAGGTGTAGCGGTTGCTTAAAAGGTCGCGCATCGGCTTGAGTCCGTGCACCATTGATCGGATCGCGAGAAACGGCGCATCGAAACACCGACCATTGAATGAAACGAATTCTTTGTACTGCTGCGCGCCTTCCCAGAAGAGGGCGAGCATGTCGCGCTCCGTGACCGGCTTATAGGTAATCTGGCCTTCAGTCGTTTCTTCAGCGCGTGCGCCCGCCGGGTCGTAGTACACGACGCCCCTTTCTTTCTCCGTATCATAGACGCCAATCGCGACGATGAAGCCGGTCAAGGGCGAGAGTCCGAGCCCTTCGCGCAGCTGCTTGAGCTCAAATTCGGCTTCGTCCTCATCGTGCGAGGACTGCTCAATGTACCAGGTGAGGTTATGCTGCGTCGTTTCATCAAGCGCATCCCAGTCTTCGCCGACCGTCTCGACATCAAAGACAAGCGCCATGCGTGCATTAAACCACAGCTGTGCGCCGCCTCGTGATTTAATCAGAGTATGAACTCGCAGGCACGACGCACAGGCGCCGCTCTCGTTCTAGCCGCTGTTACCGGACTAGGCGGCTACCTCGTTGGCGAAGGGAGCGCCAGCACTGCCGCACCCCTGAGCCTCGATAGCCCGGCACTGCCCTCACCCGCACCAGGCACCACCCGCCTTTTCTACTCGCTCGACCAAAAGCAGAACGACCAGGAGCTGATCTCGCTTTTAAACGCGACGCGGAAACGCGCCTATTTCGCCATATACGAGTTCACGCTCAAAGACGTTGCCGACGCGCTCGTGGCGGCCAAGCGCCGCGGCGTCGATGTGCGCGGACTCGTCGACGCAACAGAAAGCGCGAAAAGCTACGACGCGCCGATCATTGCCGAGCTGCGCGCCGCCGGCATTCCGGTGGAAACTGAGCGCCATCCGGACGGCCAGGGCATCATGCACATCAAGGCGCTCGTGACCGACGGGACCTATGCGATCGGCAGCTACAACTGGACCGAGTCAGCAACGAACGAAAACGATGAGATCCTCGAGGTCGGTATCGACCCTGTGCTCGTGGGCGCTTACGCAAACCTGCTTGAACGCTTATTCCGGAAATACGCGGGTACCGGAACGGCGGCGCAGAGCGTCGCCGTTCCATCTTCCATCGGCACCATCCACTTCACCGAGGCGCCGCAACACATCGGCGCCTATGCCTCGATACGCGGCACCCTCATCGAAGCCTATACCTCCTCGAGTGGCACGGTCTTCCTCGATTTCTGCAAAAGCTACCAATCCTGCCCGTTCTCGGGCGTCATTTTCGCGAGCGATGCCAAAGCCTTCGGAGATCTTTCAGTAGACGCGGATAAAACGGTCACCCTCACCGGCACCCTCACCGCCTACAACGGCAGGGCAGAAATGAAACTCACGAACCCTAGCCAGCTCTCGCTCGCTCCCTAAAGCTTGGCGATAAGCCACAATATGTTATAATCAGCCTCAAGTGGCAGCGGAACGACTCAACATCAACCGGGAAATTTCGGCGCGCGAGCTGCGCGTTATCGGCACCGAGGGTGAAAACCTCGGCGTGCTTAGTCTTGCTCAGGCGCTTGCTGCGGCCGAACGTGCTGAGCTCGACCTCATTGAGATTTCGCCTAGGGCGGTACCGCCCGTTGCGAGAATCGCGGATTATGGTAAATTCGAGTACGAGCGAAGCAAGAAGGAAAAGGCGGTAAAAGCCAAGGCCAAGGTATCCGAAACCAAGGAAATCCAGATTAAGGTCGGCACCGGTGAGCACGATATGCTCCTCAAGGCGAAAAAGGCCGCGGAGTGGCTCGAGGAAGGCCATCGCGTACGCGCCGAGCTTTTCCTGAAAGGCCGCTACAAAGGCATGAGCGAAGAGTTCCTCAAGGAACGCCTCGTGAAATTCCTGGAGCGCATCCCGTATGCGTACCGGATGGCCGAACCGATCATCCGCAGCCCGAAGGGCTTTGCCGGCGTCATCGAGCGCGACCCGAAGGCTGCACGAAAAGCCGAGGAAACCCAACCAAACCCATGAAAACCAACAAATCGTACACCAAGCGGATCCGCGTCACGCGTAACGGTAAGCTCGTTGCCCGCGTGAAGGGCCAGAACCATTTCAACGCAAAGGCGAGCGGCTCTAAGCGGCAAGCGAAACGGCGTGCGGTCAGCCTCGTGCTCTCGACGCGTGCACGCCGCCGATTCCTCCCCGGCGCATAGGGATTTAAAAACTTCGTAACTTTTTTCGTATGGCACGAGTCAAAGGCGGTGTGGTAGCGCAGAGGCGGCGCAGGAATCTCCTCTCCCGCGCGAAGGGCTACCGCTATGGCCGTTCCACCAAGCGCCGCCAGGCGCACGAGGCGATCCTCCACGCGGGCAAGTACGCTTTTAACGACCGCAAGGACAAGAAGACTGTTTTCCGCCAGCTCTGGATCGTCCGCCTTAACGCCGCGGTCCGCGAGAACGGCCTCAAGTCGTACTCGACGTTCATGAGCAGCCTCAAGAAGCAGGACATCCTGCTTGATCGCAAAGTGCTCGCTCAGTTTGCGGCGAAACAGCCCGAGGTGTTCGCCCGCATCGCGGCAAAAGCGAAGTAGATCCGGGAGGCAGCCAACGAAAAACGGCCCCGCGACGCGGGGCCGTTTACTTTTGTAAGTAGTAAGATTCGCGGCCGCCCTCAGGTTCTTCTAGAGTATTGTAGTCAATCGTGATTTCTTCCCCCGCGTTGATGTTCCTTGACGCGTACCACGAATAACCGCGGTGTTCCGCACTCGGGTCTGCAGAATGATTCAAGTACCACCCGACTGCCATTTCGCCAAAATCCCTCGGAGCTACCACTTGGTCTCCTCGATCCATGCAATACGATCGGAAAAACTCAGGAACTGAACTCTTCTCGCGCAGGACGCTTCGATCCTGCAACTCATCTCCCTTCCCGAAAAGCCGAAGAAGAGTTCCTTTTTGGATGTCGTGCTCAGCGAAAACCCCTACACCATGCTCAGACGGCTTGAGTATGAACGAAAACTCGTTAGTGAAGTTCATACTTTAGAAATGCCTTCTTTCGTGATCTTCCATGCCGCGCCGGCTTCCGGCACAATCGCGCGGCCGCCAAGGTAGTCGCGGATTCGCTGAGCCAAAAAGCGTTCGCTTGAGGGTTCGCCGAGACCTACGAAAATCGTACCGAGCCGCTTCCCTTCGAGCGACTGCTGCGCAAACTCAAGCAGTTCATCGCGGTCGGCATGGCCTGACCAGCCCTCGAGAACCTCGACCCTGCCGCGCACGCGCACGTCCTCACCGCCTAGGCGCACCTGCGTTGTGCCTTCCGCCATGCGCCGGCCCGGCGAGCCGGGAGCCTGGTAGCCGACCATGATGAGCGTCGTCGAAGAGTTCGGGAGGTACTGCCGCTCCCACCGACCGATGCGGCCGCCGTGGCTCATGCCGGCACCGGCGATAATGATTTTCTGGCCGTGCGCTTTGATGATGTCATCTGATTCGTCGCGCGAGAGCGTTTTGGTAAGGAAAGGGAAGTCGAAGAGGCTGCCCTCGCGCTTCATTTCTTCCTCGGCTGTCGGTTTGAAGTAGGTTGCGCCCCATTTATCGTAGACGTCGGTCACGCGTATCGCGAGCGGCGAGTCGAGGTAGACCGGCACGTGCGGCAGCTCGCCGGCTGCGTAAAGATTGGAGAGCTCGTAGAGCATGAGCTGGGTGCGTTCAATCGAAAACGCGGGAATGAGGATGGTACCCCCGCGCTCGATCGCCCTCTTGAGCGTGTCGCGCAGGCGGGTAACCCGGTCCTCGTGCGGCGGGTGGAGTCGATCACCGTACACGCTCTCCATAACGAGCGCATCGGCGTCCGGTACCGGCTCCCAGTCCGGCAAGAGTGGCGAGGGCGCGTTGCCAAGGTCGCCCGTGAGCGCGACGCGTACGCCCTCTTCGTCCGTAAGCCGCACGCTTGCGGAGCCGAGGATGTGGCCCGTGTTGCGCAGGTAGGCCGTAAGGCCCGGCGCGATCTCCCTTTCGGTGTGGTACTCAAGCGTTTCTATGAGCTGGAACGTCTCGGCAACATCCTTCTCCTCGTAGAGCGGCGGCAGACCTCGGCGTTCGGCGTCTTCGGCGAGAATGTGTACCGAGTCGGCAAGGATGAGCTTCGCCAAGTCCGCGGTCGGGGGCGTCATGAAAAGTTTCCCGCGGAAGCCGTCCTTCACAAGCTTCGGGATGCGGCCGACGTGGTCGAGATGAGCGTGTGTGAGCACGAGCGCATCGACGCTCTTCGGGTCATAGGGGAACGGGCCGTAGACGTCTTTGGTCGCCACATCGGCACCCTGCTCGATGCCGCAATCGACCAGTACCTTTGCTTTGCTGCCATCGATTAAAAAATTCGATCCGGTAACCTTCCCGGCGCCGCCGTAAAACCCAAGCCGTAGTGCCATGCAAAAACTCTAGCACGCGCGACGCGCGCTCCTGCAACGCAACACACCATGCGCGTGCATGGTGTGTTGCGAGGAACCGTCCCGGGGTGGCAACTTTGAGTGCCACGTGGGGCGTGCAATGCACTACATGGGATGCTTTCGAGAGCTTCCGCCGATCGTGCTCAATACACGTATGCCCCGAATTGAGAGCAAGTTGCGTTTATACGGAACGGCCCCCGCTTCAAGTATACGCGCCTATGCGCGTGCGTGAAGACGAAGCGCAGATTTATCGCTCGAGGTAGTCGTCGAGCTCCGGACTGTACACGATCGCGTCCTGCATGCGGCGGTACTCGATAATCTCCTCCGGCTTGAACCAATGCTTTATTTCCGCCTCCGCTTCGCTCGGCGAACCGGAAGCATGTATAAGGTTGCGGATGGCTCGGCCGTCGGCGTCCGACATCGGGTAGGAATCGAGCACATAATCGCCGCGAATGGTTCCCGGCGCGCTCGAAAGCGGCTCGGTACCGCCGACGATCTTGCGTACGATCTTCACCGCATGAGCGCCTTCCCAGATCATGGGGACGATCGGCCCGGCGACCATGTACTTCTTGAGGTTATCAAGAATGACCGCGGTGACCTCGTACGGATCCTCGGACGGCGGGGTCGCGCCCTTCTCCTTATAGCTATTGATGGTCTTCTCGCCGGTCACCCGACGCCACTCGGGATCAAGCGTGTAGTGTTTCTCGACGTGCTCGGCGTTCGTCGTCATCATTTTGATCGCGAGGAGCTTGAGGCCGACGTTTTCAAAACGCTTAATGATCTCGCCGATCAAGGCGCGCTGGACGCCATCGGGCTTTATGATAACGAGTGTTCGTTCCGTTTTAGGATGTGCCATATCGTTTAAAAATAAAATCGCCAAAGGCGACGGGTACGGAGACACTATACACCGTTTTTAGGCAGCCGGCCAACTCAGCGCGCCGGCGCAGCCGGCGCGCTCATCGTATCAAACCCAAGTTCGATGGCACGGGCGACAGCCGTATCGAGGAAGTAGAGCCCGCGATCGAGGTCGTGGCTTGCGTTGCGTTCGTTCCAGTTTGCGCGGATTTCCTCGGGCATCACCCATCGCAATGCATACTGTTCGTGCGCTTCGAGCTGCATCGGCAGCGTGTCGGCGCTTTTTAGGATGCCAAGCAGGCAGGTTGCGTGTGCAACGCGGTTCACGTTCTTGGCGGTATTGCGACAATGCGTAAGCGCTTCGGCGTTCTTTTCCACGTGCGAAGTCGTGCAAACCGCTTTCCTCGCGCACTTCGCGCAAAATGCCCTCCCGCACCGCCTCGCCGGACTCAAGTCCGCCCGCGAAGAAATGAAAGCGTCCGTCTTTTCTTTGCTCACCGACGGAAAATCGTCGTGTTGAAGGGTCAAAAATCACCGCACAGCCGCCGTCGCGGCGCTCCTCATTTTCGCGCTTTATGCCAAACCCAGGAATCGCCGCTTTCATTACGACACGTTACTACACGGTTACGCTAACACTCTTCGTTATTACTTTCTAAGCCCCAACCTTGCACCTCAAGATAGCGTTTCAAGATGACATCTTGAAACGCTATCTTGAGGATACGGTAACTGGCGTCGCGCCGCCGTTTTCGAGGATGATCGTGTGCTCGAAGCAGGCGACGCGCGAGCCGTCCTTCGTGACAAAAGAAAACCCGTCAGAGGCGAGCGTGATGGCTGCTTTCCCGATACCGACGATCGGCTCGATCGCGAGCACCATACCCTCCTCGAGCAGAGGCCCCGTCCCTGCCTTACCGAAATTGGGAATGAACGGTTCCTCGTGCACGAGTTCACCGAGACCGTGCCCGCCGAGCGCTTTGATAATAGTGAAGCCTGCCTTCTCGACCACGCGCTGCACCGCGTGGGATATGTCGCCTACGCGGCCGTCGGGGACAGCGGCCGCAACCCCCGCCGAAAGAGCGGCCTTCGTCACGTCAAGCAGCTTCTGCGAGCGTTCGTCTACCTGCCCTACCGGCACGGTTATAGCAGAATCGACCACCATGCCGTCATGAACGAGACCAAGGTCGAGAATGACGATATCGCCCTCTTTGATGACCTTGGCAGCCTGCGGCAGGCCGTGGGCTGCCTCCTCATTTACCGATACACAAAGGCTCGCCGGATAGGGATGCATGCCGTCGGGCGCGTAGCCCAGAAACGCGGGTGTGTCGCCGCCATCGCGGATAAGCTTCTCAGCAAGGTCATCGAGACTCTGTGCCGAGACGCCCGGCGCAACCTGCTTGCCAAGCTCCTCCAATACGCGCGCAAGGCGCCTGCCGCCCTCAATGAGCGCCGTCCGCTGCCGATCGGTTGCAATAGTCATGAAAGACCAAACCCAAGGGCATTACGAATATCCGCAGCAATAGCGTCCGGTCCCTGCTCGCCCCGTATATCAATGAGAACTCCCTTCTCGCGAAAGAAGTCAATGGCCTCAAGCGTATGCTCTTTGAACTCTTTGAAACGTATACGGATTTTCTCTTCCGAGTTGCTGTCAGGCCGACCGCCGAACTGAGCGCGGCTGAGCTGGCGGCGCATCGCTTCCTCCTCGCCCACTTCAAGGTTAAGGACGTTATACGGGCGACCGAGCCAGGTCGCCACCTCGTCAAACAGCTCCGCTTCGGGGCGCCAGCGGCCCGTACCCTCGAATATCACGCCTGTGCCGTGCGGCAAGCGCAGAAGTGCGTCCTCGAAGAGATACTCCGCAAACCAGCTCGGCATGAGCCTCCCGGTGTCGTACACCTCTTTCACGCGCTCACCGAGCGCATCGCGATGCTCGCGCAACTCGCGGAACCGCTCACCCGTGGAAAAAATGTGAAAGCCAGTATCATCGGCAAGCCGGCGTGCCTGGGTCTCCTTGCCGGAACCGGGTCGTCCGATAAAAAGGACGGTGCGCACCTGCATTTGGCTATGGGGCTGGGGCATTATAGTGAAAGTCTAGCAAAGGCGGATGAAAGCCGCTATACTGAACGCACACGTGAAGAAGAGCATTATCACGATAGCCGGCTCGATCGGAAGCGGTAAGTCGTCAACTGCAAGGGCACTCGCGAACGCGCTTGGGTACCAGCATTTTTCCTCAGGCGACCTCATGCGCGCGATCGCTATGGAGCGTAACCTGTCGATCGAGGCAATCAACGCTTTCCCAGTCGATGAGCGTCGGGACATTGATGAGCACATCGACAACATGCTGCGCGACCTTGGTGAAGGCGAGCATCTGGTCATCGACTCGCGAATGGCGTTCCGCTGGATCCCCGACTCCTTCAAACTCTTCCTCCATGTCGACCCGGAAACGGCGGCTGAGCGTATCTTCGCGCAGATTACGAACGACGGCCGTGTGGGCCAAAGCGGTTCCTCGATTGAAGAGATTCGAGCGGCGACCGAGACGCGCACTGAACAAGAGACGGCGCGCTACCGGACGCTCTACGGCGTCGACATCTACAACGAGTCGCAGTTCGATCTTGTCATCGATACAGTGGGGGATGACCTCTCAACGGTCGCTGCGACCGCCCTCGCCGCCTACCAGACTTGGCACGAAGGGTAAGCTGAAGAAGCAAGTAAAACGAACAAAATCCACGAACAGAGCCCGCGGGTTTTGTTCGTTTTGCGCTAGTTTTTCCCTAGTATTCCCGGAGCGACACCTGGGCGTCGATTTTTTGTGCGAGGTCGAGCGTCACCTGCACCGCAATGAGAAGCGCCGTGCCACCGAGGACGAGCGTCGTGACGCCGGTAAGTCCCTGAATGATACTCGGCGCAACGGCAATGAGGCCAAGGAAGGCTGCTCCCGGGAGCGTCACGCGGTTCACCACCTGTGAGATGTACGTCTCGGTCTCGTGGCCCGGACGCACGCCCGGCACGAAGGCGCCGGTCTTTTGGAGGTTCTCCGCGACACGGTGCGGCTCAAAAGTGACCGCCGTGTAGAAGTAGGTAAAGAGTACGACGAGGAAGAAGTAGGCGACGCCGTACTCCCAGGGATTAGCAAGGAAGGTCGCATACCACAGCGAAGCGCCTGAAGCAAAAGAAACGTGTGCTGCAGAAAGCATAGTGAGTGCCATTTGCGGGAGTAAGAGGAGTGAGAGCGCGAAGATAATAGGAATCACGCCCGCCTGAAGGAGGCGAATCGGCAGGTAGGTATCGGCGCCCTGCGCCATAGCCGCACCGCGTACCGCACGGGCGTACGCAATCGGGATTGAACGCTCGGCATCGGATACGACGACCACCGCATAGATCATGACGAGCGCAAGCGCGAGGAACGCGATGTATGCCGGAATGTTCGCTGCTGTAGAAGCATAGACCGCTTGGGAGATACCGGAGGGCACGCGCGCCATGATGCCCGCGAGGATGATGAGCGAGACGCCATTGCCGATGCCGAACTCGGTCACGAGCTCGCCGATCCACATGAGCAGCAGCGAGCCGCCTACGACGAGCGCGATATTCGCAATGAACGCGACCGCGCCCAGACGCGCAATGACTCCCTGGCTCTCAAGCAGGAGCAGGAAGCCGATGCTTTGCAGTACCGCAATAGGAATCGTGAGGAGCCGGCTCCACTGAATAAACTTCGCGCGACCCTGCTCGCCCTCTTCGAAGTAGGCGTTCTTCACCTGCGGGAAGATGATGGTCCCGAGCTGCATGATAATACTCGCGGTAATATAGGGACCGACCCCGAGCATGACGAGCGAGAGCCGCGAGAGACCGCCGCCCGAGAAGATATTCAAAAGCCCAAAGAACTGGTTGTTCGCAAAGAAACTGGCGAGGGCCGCACGGTTAACGCCTGGGATGGGAATCGCAGCGAGAAAACGGAAGACGACGAGCGCGCCCGCCAAAAAGAGTACGCGGCGCCGAATCTCCGTGTCGCCGTACGCAAGCTTGAGCTTGCGAAAAAAAGCATCAATCATGGATCGTTCCGCCCGCGGCGAGCAGGGCTGCGCGAGCGCCCTGCGAGACCTGGCAGCGCGAGACGACGAGCGCCTTCGATACCGCGCCTGCGGCGAGCACCTTAACCATAGGCGCCCGGCCCTTCGCGCGGCGCACGAGCCCCTTTGCGAGGAGCGTCGCCGGAGAGACGATCTCGCCTGCTGCGTAGACCGCTTCGATCGCTACAAGGTCTACCGTGCTTACCGGAACGCGGTTGGTGCGGACGGTGCGCGAGCGGTTTTTACCGTGGCCGCGGCGCTTCGGGAGCTTCTTGATGAGATCGCGCAACTCCGGGCGCATCTTATGCCCGGCACGCGCCTTCTGGCCCTTGGTACCGCGACCGCTCGTCTTGCCGCGCTTGCCGCCGCGGCCGACGACAGCCGAGGCCTTCTTTTGAGTATGGGGGGTGAGGGTGTGAAGCTGCATGGTGGTGACTAGGCGGCTTGCTCGGCTACCTTCGTGGTCTGCATTGGTGCACGGCGAAGCTGCTCAAGCGCCACAATCGTCGCACGGGCTATGGCGAGCTTGTTCTTGCTGCGGGTGTGGATCTTGGTCACTACGTCGGTCACGCCGGCCATGTCGAGCACGGTACGCACCGACGAACCGGCGACGAGCCCGCGCCCTCTTGAGGGGAAGATCTCGACGACCGACGCGTTCGCCTTGGCGCTCACGCTGTGCGAAATCGATCCGTTCTCCGTGCGCGGCACGGTGCAGAGGCGCTTGCGTGCATCGCGCGTCGCCTTCTCGATTGCAAGCGCCGTATCGATACCCTTGCCGAGACCTACGCCGACGCGGCCCTTGCGGTCGCCAATGACAACCGCCACACTGAAGTTGAAACGACGACCGCCGGCCATGACGCGGGCAACGCGACGCGCATCAATAGTAACCTGATCGAACTCGCCGCGCTCTCGCGGGGCTCGCGTACGCTCTCTGCCGCGCGGAGCACGACCGCGCAGCGAGCTGCGCTCGCGCCGATCGCCCGAGCCGCGCTGCGGCGCGTTCTCCTGGGGCGCCTCTGGCGTCTCCTCTTGCTTGATTCCGGACTCGGTAATAGTGGTCATAACCATTTAAAAAGTAAGTCCCCCTTCGCGCGCCGCATCCGCGAGCGCTTTAACATGTCCGGCGTACCGGTAGCCGCCGCGATCAAAGACGACCGCAACGACCCCGAGCGCCTGTGCCTTTTCAGCAATAGCCTTGCCGACTGCAACGGCCTGGGCCGATTGCGTGCCCTTAAAGCTCTTGCCGTGCGCCGCGGCGAGCGTTTCTCCGGCAACATCATTAATAAGCTGAGCGGAAAGATAGCGATTCGACTTAAAGACCGAGAGTCGCGGGCGCGACGGCGTACCTGAGACGCGCGCCCGAACGCGGGCGCGACGACGCAGGCGCATGGTTTCTCTGACGTTAGAAGTATTCATAACACTAGGTGGCACGCTTGCCCTGCTTGCGGCGAACGACCTCGCCCTCATAGCGAATACCCTTGCCCAGATACGGCTCGGGTGGCTTCACACGGCGAATGTTGGCGGCGAATTGGCCGAGCGCTTCTTTGTCTGAACTTGTAAGCGTCATAATGTTCTTCTCTACCGCGGCGGTCACGCCTTCGGGAATAGCGAGCGTTACCGGATGCGAAAAGCCGACTGTGAGCACTACCTGCGAACCCTTCACCTCCATGCGGTAGCCGACCCCGTCGAGCACGAGCTTGCGCATATACGGGTTCTCGACGCCCTGCACCATGTTTTTGAGGTGCGCGGCGTACGTACCGACGAGCGCGCGTGCGAGCCGGGAACGATCGTTTACCGACACTGTTACGCCGTCAGTGTCGACGTTGATGCGGATCGAGGGATGCACCCGCTTCGCAAGAGTCGCCTTCGAACCCTTGACGGTGACTATGCCGTCCACGACTGAAACCTGAACCTTACCCGGAACGATCGGCTTCCGTGCGAGACGACTGACTCCTTTCATTTGTGCGGTTTGCTTTTCCATGGTTTACCAAATGTCGAACAGTGCTTCCCCGCCGATACCCTGCTTGCGCACCTGCGCATCCGAGAGGATACCCACCGAAGTAGAGAAGACGCGCGCACCGAGACCGCCTTTCACTTTGTGCGCCTCGGTGCGCGGAGCATAGAGACGCCGCCCCGGCGTACTAACGCGTTTCACCCCGCGGAGCTTCGGACGATCTTGGCCGTCATAACTGAGCGTGACCATGAGCAAACGCTTTACTCCGTCTTTCTCCTTAACCTCGACGGTACCGAGGTACCCGAGCTCCTTAAGCTTTTTTGCGATTGCCTCAAGATGCGTCGAGTACGGCGTCGCGATATCGCGCTTCCCGATCATCGCCGCGTTCTGCAGGCGTACTATGAAATCTCCGACGCGGTCGCTTACCATGATGCTTTCTTTACACCCGGGATCTTGCCCTCGCGCGCGAGCTCGCGGAAAAGCATGCGGGAGATACCGAAAGCCCGGATATAGCCGCGCGAGCGGCCAGTAATGGCACAGCGGTTCTTTAGGCGCACCGGCGAGGCATTGCGTGGCAGCTTCTGAAGCGCGTCCCCGTCGCCCGCAGCCTTTAGCGCCGCGCGCTTCGCGGCGTATTTATTGACGAGCTTCGCCTTCTTGGCGTAGCGGGCGAGTTGGGAAGTTTTTGCCATAAATAAAGGTTTGCTTCCGGCGCGGTCGGGAGAGAAAGACTCCGCCCTTCTCTCCGCTCCCTCGCTGGGAAGTAAAAAATAAAGCTCTGGAAGAGCGTGCCCTTACCTTATCAGCGTTTCTCTGCTCGGTCAACCAGCGGGAAGCCGAGGTGGCGCAGGAACGCTTTCGCTTCGGCCTTGCTCTTGGCAGACGTGACCACCGTCACCGCAAAGCCGAACACGTCGCGCAGATCCTCGTCAGCCGTTTCCGGGAAGATCGTGTGCTCGCGCAGACCGATCGTGAGATTCCCCATCTCATCGATCGCGCTCGACGGAATACCGCGGAAGTCGCGGGTACGCGGGAGCGCGATGTGGACCAGCTTCTCGATGAAGTCGTACATACGGCCCTGGCGCAAGGTCACCTGGAGCCCGACCGGGTCGCCCTGGCGCACCTTAAAGGAGGCCACCGAGAGGCGGGCTGTGCGCGTGCTCGGCTTCTGGCCGGTGATTTTCGCAATGCGGTCGGCAATGAGCGCGAGCTGCTTGGCATCGCGCTTCTTGCCCACCCCCGCAGAGACCACCACCTTCACGAGGCGCGGCGTCTGCATGGGGTTCCGGTATTCGAAGCTGCTCGAGAGCGCCTCTTTCGCCGATTGCTGTTTTTCTTGGGTAATCGTCATACTTTTTTGACGTTTGAAACGTGGATGGGGCGCGGGTGCTCGACGATACGGCCGGCCTGTCCCTGTGCTCCCTTGCGGTGGCGCTTGACGATCGCAACGCCGTCGACAACCACGAGGTCTTCTTTCGGCAGCGCGCGCACGATGGCGCCCGTCTTCCCCTTATCCTTGCCGGTAATGACTCGAACCTTGTCGCCTTTTTTTACGTGCATACTCATTTCGTTAGACCACCTCCGGGGCGAGCGAGGTAATGCTGTGCCAGCCGCGCTCGGAGAGCTCGCGCGGCACCGGACCGAAGATGCGATTCCCCTTCGGACCCATTTCCTTACCTTGCTTTTCAATGAGTACGACCGCGTTCTCATCGAAGCGCACGTATGATCCATCCTTACGCGCAAAGGGCTTGCTCTGGCGAACCACGACGGCGCGATAGACATCCTTCTTCTTAACCGCCTTGCGCGGCTCGACCGTCTGCACCGATATGATCACGACATCGCCGAT
Source organism: bacterium (assembly GCA_021784815.1). Classification (GTDB taxonomy): domain Bacteria; phylum Patescibacteriota; class Minisyncoccia; order Phycocordibacterales; family Phycocordibacteraceae; genus C7867-001. Next base: position 94,142 of record JAJYHK010000005.1, read on the forward strand.
GCGCGCGTAGCGGCGCTTAGAGCCGCCGGGTACCTTGAAAATGCGGGCGACCTTTGCGCCCGAGTTGTCCGCGACGGATACGATGGATTGAGGTTGCAGCATGGTGGGCTCTATGCGCTCGTCTTCTCTCTCGAGACGATGGCGAAACGCTTCAGCTTACTGATCGGGCGGACCGACACGATCGTGACGGTGTCGCCGACCTGCGCGGCATTGTCCGGATTGTCGACCAGGTACCGCTTCGAACGGACGCGATACTTCTTGTATTTCGGATGCTTCACATAGCGATCGACGCGCACCGTCGCCGTGTTAGCCATAGCCGTTTTAACGACCGTACCGGTGAAAGATTGAGGCTGGGCGGTGATGGTTTCCATGCGTAAAGGTATTAAGCGGCGGTGACCGGCTCGGCGGCGTTTTGGGTGCTCGCGCGCTTGCGCACGCCGCGCTCAGTGAGCGCACGGGCAACGATCCTGCGGAACTTACGAACAGCGCTCGGGTCCTTCGGACGCGCCCCCGCGGCCGTAAAGCGCTCCGTGCGAATCTGCGCGCGCGTCTCAGCAACGAGCTTCATGAGCTCGGCGTCAGTCTTCTTCGTCATGTCATCTTTTTTTGCCATAGGATTCTCGTGAACGCAACTTAGCGCGCGATGATGGCAGTCTTGACCGGAAGCTTCATGCCTGCCTGGCGCAGATGCGCGCGAGCGATCGGTTCTGCCACGCCGTCGAGCTCGAAGAGCACGCGGCCCGGACGCACCTCGAAGACGTAGCGCTCGGGATTGCCTTTGCCGCTGCCCATACCGACCTCCGCCGGCTTCGCGGTGACCGGACGGTCTGGGAAGATGCGGATCCAGAGCTTGCCGGTCTTAGCAGTCGCGCGAGTGAGCACCTTGCGCGCTGCCTCTATCTGATTGCTCGTGATACGCGCGCTCGAGATCGCCTTAAGGCCGAACGAGCCGAAATCGAGGGAGACGCCGCGGGTGTCCGGACGCGCGAGGCGAGCCTCGCTCTTGCGCTGAGTCTGCCACTTGCGATGCTTTACCTTCTTCGGAAACAGCATAACAAAAGGCGTTAGGCGCGCGCGCTCGAAGGCGCGGCACTGCGAGAGGCACCGCGCTTATTATCTTGATAAATGTTCCCGCGATAGATCCATACCTTGATGCCGATCACGCCGTAGGGCAGGTAGGCCTCCTCATGTGCGAAGTCGATATCCGCGCGAAAGGTCTGGAGCGGAATGCGGCCGCGCTTGAGCTCTTCTTTGCGGCTCATCTCCGCACCGCCAAGACGGCCCGAGATCGTGATGCGGACGCCCTCGACCTCGCGCACTGCTATAACCTTCTCGATCGTCTGTTTGAGGACGCGGCGGAACGGCATACGGCGTTCAAGCCCTTCGGCCACCATGTAAGCAACTACTGCTGCGTCGGTTTCCGGCTGGCGAACCTCGACGATATCGAGTTTGAGCGTCCGGCGTTCGGCCGGATTGACCTTATGAATCGCCTCGGAGAGCTCCTTGCGCAGCTTGGTCGCATTTTCGCCCGAACGACCGATGACGAGACCCGGGCGCGCGGTCGAGAGGATGATGTGGAGCTCGTTTGCCGAACGCTCAATCTCGATGCCTGAAGTGTAGGTACCTCGGAGGCGCTTCTTGAGAAAGCGGCGAATAAGCTCGTCGGTCTTAAGGTTATCGCGGAACTCTTGCTTGCCGCCTGCAAACCAGCGACTCTTCCAGTCGCGGATGATACCGAGCCGGTGCGCATAGGGATGTACGGTGTGCGTCATGGAAAGATTGGCTAGCTAAGTTCTACGCGGACCCGACTCTTGCGGCGGCGAATAATGGATGCACGGCCGAAGGCGCGCGGCATGTGGCGGGTGAGCATGCCCGCGCTCTCGACGGTGATCGACTGCACCGCGAGCCCTTCCGGATTCTGGCCCTCCTGACGCGCGTTTGCCACTGCGCTCTCGATGAGTTTCTTCACTGGAAGCGCAGCACGCTTCGGGAGGAAGGCGAGCGCGGCAAGAGCCTCAGGCACCTTTTTGCCCTTCACCAGGTCAGTCACCAAGCGTACCTTGCGCGGGGACTGGCTGTAGCTCTCGAGAGTCGCGTGTGCCATACCTACTTATTTACCTGCGGGAGGCGCAACCTTTGCCGCCTTAGCGGCAGAAATCTCCGCCTGCTGCTTCTTCTGCTCGAGCTCTTTCTGCATTTTGCCGCCGTGGCGGAGGAACTTCTTGGTTGGCGAAAATTCACCAAGGCGATGCCCAACCATTTCCTCTACAATGAGCACATCGACGTGCTGTTTGCCGTTGTGCACGCCAAGCGTGAACCCAATCATTTCCGGGCTAATCTGGCTGCGGCGTGCCCACGTCTTAATTACCCCCGTCTCCGAGGGCTTCTTGCCGGCCACCTTTTTGAGGAGTTTGACGTCCACAAAGGGTCCTTTCCTAACCGAGCGTGCCATGGGTAAGCTAATGAAAAGCCCGCGAAGCGGGATGTGTGAAAGATACAGGAACGCGCGAGAAACGTCAACCTGTGCCTGCTCTGCTATCATGGAACCCATATGGCGCGCACGAATAAATGGATTCTCGGGGGGATCGTCGCTCTCATCCTCCTTGTCGCTGGCCTCGTCTGGTACACTGTAAGCACAATTGTCCCCGGCGGATCCCTCCCAGCGACCGCGCTTTCGGCGCATTCGCCCTACCAGGAGAACGGCCCATACTATGCGCTCGCCGCAAATTTCCCCACAACAACACCGTTGTCGGGCAACGCAAACGCTGCGGCACTTTCGAGCATGCGCGGCTGGATCGGGAGCGAAATCGCACAATTCAAGAAGGACACGGGCGTTGCACGCCTGACGCCTGCGCAGGCCCAGAAGCAGGGGCTCGCGAACGGCCGGAAGTACACCCTTGACATCGTATATCTCGAAGGATCCTCCGCGCACACCGTCTCATACATCTACACGGTGTACGAAGACACGGGCGGGGCCCACGGCAACACCTTCTTCAAGACCTTCACCTTCAATACGCACAGCGGCACATTGCTAACGCTTAACGATATCTTCACGGGCAGCTACCTCGAGAAACTCTCCGCGCTCGCGGGGCAAACGCTCGCGCAGAACCTCGGCCAGTTCGCTACCGCGTCCGTAATCAGGGACGGCACCGCCCCCGAAGCGAAGAAATTCTCGGACTGGTTCTTCGACAACACCGATTTCGTCCTCCTCTTCCCGCCCTACCAGGTCGCTGCGTATGCGGCCGGCCCGCAGACCGTGCGCATCCCTGCGGCCGGACTCCAAGGCTACCTCCGAAAATCGTACCCGTAGCGCAGGCATAAGAAAGAAACGCAAAAGAACCGCCGCGCTAAGCGCGGCGGTTCTTTTGCGTTTCTTAGGCCTTCTTGCGCTTGCCCACTTTGCGGCGAGACACGATAAACATGTTGCTGTACTTTTTCGGCGTACGGGTCTTCTGGCCCTTGCCGGTCGGCTTGCCCCAGAGGCTCTTCGCGCGCTTCAGGCCGCGGCCCTGCTTCCCTTCGCCGCCGCCGTGCGGGTGGTCGACCGGGTTCATGGCCGTGCCGCGCACGGTCGGGCGCTTGCCGAGCCAGCGGCTGCGGCCGGCCTTGCCGAGGTTCACGAGGTTGTATTCCTCGTTGCCCACGGCGCCAATGCTCGCCCAGCACAAATCGGATACGCGGCGCACCTCGGTTGAGGGGAGCTTGATCTGTGCGTAGCCGGCATCATGTGCGATAACCTCGGCATTCACCCCGGCGCTCCGCACGAGAATGGCGCCAGCGCGCGGCGAGAGCTCGACGTTGTATACGAAGGTGCCGACGGGTATCTTGCCGAGCGGCAAGCGGTTGCCCGGCATGAGCGGCGCATTTTCGGAGACGAGGAACGTACTCCCCACACCCACGCCCTTCGGCAGGACGACGTAGCGGCGCTCACCATCCGTGTAGAGCGCGAGGCCGACGAAGGCGCTACGGCCCGGGTCGTACTCGACCGTCTCGATCTTTGCGGGAATGTCCTTTTTATCGTAGGCGAAGTCAACGGCGCGGAGGCGCTGCTTGTGGCCGCCGCCCTGATGGCGAGTCGTGATGCGGCCGAAACCGTTCCTGCCCCCCTTGCTCGACTGGCGCTTCAGGAGCGGCTTGTGCGGCTTGTCGCCCGAGAGGAGCTCCCGGTATGACAGGGTCGTCATTTGCCGGCGGCTCTTGGTGATAGGTCGATAGGATTTCATGGTGATAACGTTTATGCGAACTGGATCGTATCGCCCTTTGCGAGGTAGACGTATGCCTTGTGGCGGGCCGCTCGGACGCCCTCGCCGCGGCGCGTACGCAGGTTTTTGCGCTTGCCCGGCAGACGGACGATGCGGATTTTGCGCGGCTCGACGTCGAAAATCTCTTTCACGGCTCCGGCAATCTGCGCCTTGGTGGCATCAGCAGGGATCTCGAAGGCGTACATGCCATGCTCGGTCGCAAGGAGTGCCTTCTCCGAGAACCACGGTGCGCGAATGATCTCGTGGGCCATGCCCTCGGTGAGCGAGGCGCGCCGGGCGCTGTGCTTCCGGACCTTCTCGTCTTTCGCTTTCTTCGCTTTCGGTTTTTTGGAATCGCCAAAGAGTGCCATACGCTATTTCTTAGATTTCGTACGCGCGCCGAGCGTCTTAAAAGCCGCCTGCGGACGCTCGATGATAAGGTAGCGGTGCGCGAGCACGTCGACCGGGTTCAGGTTGCGCACCTCTTCCGTGAGCACGTTGCCTATGTTGCGGAAACTCTTGATCGAATTGAGATCGTAGCCCGAAAGCGCAATGAGGGCGCCGTTCTTGCTCTTGGCAGCGAGCGCGTCGGCCCTCGCGCCATTTGCAAGCGCCGAGAGGAACTTTTTCGCCTCGGCCGTCTTCGGCGCGTTGAAGGAGAGCTCATCGACAAAGAGCACCTCGCCGTCGCGCATCTTGCGCGAGAGCACCGAGAAGAGTGCGTTTGCGCGCATGCGCTTATTGATCTTCTCCGAGTAATCGCGTTCGTTGCGCGGACCGAAGGTGATACCGCCGTGGCGCCAGATCGGCGAGCGGGTCGAGCCGTGGCGCGCATTGCCGGTGCCCTTCTGCTTCCACGGCTTTTTGCCGCCGCCGGACACTTCGGAACGATCCTTGGTGTGGGCGCGATTCTGGCGCAAATTCGCCTGCATCGCGGTCACGACCTGGTGGACGAGGTCTGCCTTCCAGGACGCCCCGAAGAGCTCCGTCGGGAGCATGACCTTCGAGACCTCCTTGCCAGCCATCGAATAGACGACTGCTTCGGTCGCCGCTACTGGCGCGGCCTTTTGAACCGTCTTTGCCGCCTTAGCGGAGGCCTTTTTCTTGGGAGTGGTTGTGGTAGCCATAGGTAAAAGTTACTCCGCTACAACCTCGAGCAAAGTGCCGCGACGTCCAGGCACGGCACCAGACACGAGAATCTCGCCTGCCGCAGGGTCGACCGCAAGCACGCGGAGGTTCTTCACCGTAACGCGGTCGCCGCCCATGCGACCGGCCATGCGGATACCCTTGGCAACGCGGCCGCCCGCGCGGCCGCCCGAACCGCCGATCGAGCCTGGCTCGCGCTCGGAGTGCTTCTGGCCGTGACTGCGACGGCCGCCATGGAAGCCATGACGCTTTACGACGCCGGCAAAGCCCTTACCTTTCGTGAGGCCCGCGACCGACACGATATCGCCGACCGCGAAGGTGGAAACGTCTACTGTGGCACCCGTTTCAAGGCCTTCGACGCCGCGGAACTCGCGGAGTGCCTCGTAGCCGACGCCCTTCGTGTGACCGAGGATCGCCTTTGAGACATTCTTCTCCTTGCGCGTCCCAAAGCCGACCTGCACCGCGTCGTACGCGTCGGCGCCACCCGCCGTCTTGACCTGCGTCACGGTGGCACCATCGGTCTTGAGGAGCGTCGCCGCGCGGGCACGCCCATCTTCCCCGTAGATACGGGTCATGCTGTCTTTCCTGGCGAGAATGAATTTCATGCGTAAATAAGGCAAATCGCGCCACAGCAACCCGCCGTTAGCGCGACTTGCTGGAGGTCCCGGAGCTTTCTCTTCTCTGGGACGTAGCGACAGGCGCACTCTACCCCAATGCGTGCAATTGTGCAACACGTGAGATCAAGGCGGCTTTCCACGAGCCAACGGTTACGACTCTCCCGAGGAGAAAGCTCGCCGGCAAACGAAAAGCCCTGCACTAGTGCAGGGCTTTTCGTTTGCCGGAAATCCGGTCTTACACCATCTTCACGTCAATCGTCACGCCGCTCGGAAGAGAGAGATTCGTGAGCGCCTCGATCACCTTCGGCGTCGGGTTCATGATGTCGATGAGGCGTTTGTGGATGCGCATTTCGAACTGCTCGCGCGCATCCTTGTGGACGAAGGTCGAGCGATTCACCGTCCAGCGCTTGATCTCGGTCGGAAGAGGCACGGGGCCCACGACCTTGGCGTCAAAGCGAGCCGCCGTGTCCATGATCTGCTTGACCGAGAGGTCGAGGATCTTGTGCTCGTAGGCACGGACGCGGATGCGTAGCTTGTGCTCTGGGGCCAGCGCTTCCGCCTTTTTAGCGGTACGCTTTGCTTTTGGCTTTTCGGCGGTCGTTGCCATACGAATAAGATCCGAGGGCTTACGCCGTAATTTTAGTCACAACGCCGGCGCCCACCGTCTTGCCGCCTTCGCGGATGGCGAAGCGGCGCTGCTCTTCGAGAGCGATCGGCGCGACGAGCTTCACTTTGAAGGTGACCGTGTCGCCCGGCATGACCATCTCCTTGCCTTCCGGCAGGGTCACTTCGCCCGTCACATCGGTGGTACCGATGTAGAACTGCGGCTTGTAGCCCGAGAAGAATGGCGTATGGCGGCCGCCTTCGTCCTTGTTGAGGATGTAGACCTCAGCCTCGAAGTCCGTATGCGGCGTAATCGAGCCCGACTTGGCAAGCACCTGGCCGCGGTGGACGTCGTCCTTCTTCGTACCGCGCAGGAGAATGCCCGCGTTGTCGCCCGCCTGGCCTTCCTGGAGTTGCTTGTTGAACATCTCGATACCGGTGACGGTCGTCTTCGTTGTCGGCTTCATGCCGACGATCTCGACTTCCTCACCTACCTTGACGACACCGCGCTCGATACGGCCGGTCACCACGGTGCCGCGGCCTTCGATCGAAAAGATGTCCTCGATCGGCATGAGGAACGGCTTGTCCGTCTCGCGCACCGGAAGGTCGAAGTACGTGTCCATCGTATCGACGAGCTCCTTCACCTTCTGCGCCCACTCGTCGTCCGAGCTCTTCGCCTCGAGCGCCTTGAGGCCTGAGCCGCGGAGGATCGGCGTGTTCGCGCCGTCGTAGCCCTGCTTCGTCAGGAGTTCGCGGACTTCCTCCTCGACGAGGTCGATGAGGTCCTGCTCGTCCACCATGTCTACCTTGTTGAGGAAGACGATGAGCTTCTTGAGGCCCACTTGCTTGGCAAGGAGGATGTGCTCGCGAGTTTGCGGCATGACGCCGTCGCCGGCGGCAACCACGAGGATCGCGCCGTCCATCTGGGCGGCACCCGTGATCATGTTCTTAATGTAGTCGGCGTGGCCCGGGGCATCCACGTGCGCGTAGTGGCGGTTCGGCGTCTCGTACTCGCTGTGGTGGAGCGCGATGGTAATGCCGCGCGCCTTTTCTTCCGGAGCGCTGTCGATCTTGTCGACTTCCTCGACACGGGAGGCATACCCCTGGTCTCGAAGCATGTCGAGCGTGTGGAGGATGCCGGCGGTCAAGGTCGTCTTGCCGTGGTCAACGTGGCCAATGGTGCCCACGTTCATGTGCGGCTTCGAACGGGTGAATTCTGCCATGAGTATGTGGTTACAAACCTGGATAAAGATTCCGACGGATCGGAACAACTCCCCGGCCCGCTACCACTGATAGCAGACAAGCCAAAGAGCGACGCCAAGATGCGTTATGGGCACTATACGAGAGGCCTAGGGCAAATGCAAGGAAGCGAGAAGGAGAAACCCAATACTGAAGCGCCGCGGGCCTTCGGCCCG
>JAJYHK010000008.1 GCA_021784815.1 bacterium
TGATGCCGGAAACAAGAACGGGCTTGTCGGTCATGGGGAAAAGATACCACAATTCTCAGGTTTTTCGCTTGATTCGTCGGCGTAGACCAGTACGCTCTTCACGCTCGTGAGCGGCTCGAAAATGAGCTCCAGGCGCTCGCGACGGCCGAATCGCTCCTCACGGACCAAATGGCCGCTCAAGTGCTCGGCCACGAGCTCTACCAGGAGAAGATGCGTCGGGCGGCAGACCGACGGGTTGAGATCAAGAACCAGCTTGCTCAGATGGGCACACAGGGCCACCAACCGGTTGCTTCTTTCGAACGCCTCACTCCAAAACGGAAATGTGGCGCAGTATCTATTCAAAAGCCCCTATGACATACTCGCCCGCACCCCTAAAAATGCGGATATTTCAGTAATGTGCGCCGGGTTGGATTCGAACCAACGTAGACACAAGGTCGCTTGGTTTACAGCCAAGTGCGATTGACCACTCCGCCACCGACGCTTTTCACTAGCCGCAGAGGCCGACTAGCGGGTACTGAGAAAGTATACCGGAAATGCCCGGTTATTTCAAAACGAGGATAAGGACGCTCTGCTTCCCTCTCCGGACAAGGGCATGGCCGTCGGCGAAGTCGCCGCGATAGAGCTTCTGATCGGGGTCTTGGATAGGAAAGCCCGAGAGTGAGATACCTCTCGCCTCGATAAGTCTGCGCGCTTCAGATTTTGAGCTTGCGATGCCGCCTTGTACGAGTGCCTCGGTGAGTAGGAACCCGTGCTCGACCTGGGAGGCGTTTACGCTCACGGATGGAGCTTCTGCGAGCACTACCGCACGCGCCTCGCGCGGGAGCTTGCTGAAGGGAGTGCCGCCGAAGAGCGCCTCGGTCGCCGCCACAGCTTGGGCCGTTGCGGCAGGACCGTGCACGATCTCGGTCACGAGCCGCGCGAGCGTTTCTTGGGCCTCGCGCACGCCTGGATTTGCACGGTGACGCTCCATAAGCTGTTCGATTTCCTCAAGCGGCAGGAACGTGTAGACCTTTAGATAGCGGTCAAGACCTTCGTCCGGCAACGTGAGCCAAAACTGATAGAACTTGAAGGGTGAAGTCTTTTTCGGGTCGAGCCAGACCGCATTACCCTCTGACTTTCCGAATTTCTTTCCGGTCGAGTCGGTGATGATGGGTCCGGTGAACGCGAATGCTTCTTTGCCGAGCTTGCGGCGGATAAGCTCGACGCCCGAGAGAATGTTTGTCCATTGGTCGCTGCCGCCCACCTGCAAATCCACTCCATACTTCTGGTTGAGCACCATGAAGTCGTAGCCCTGGAGGAGTGAATACGCGAACTCGGTGTACGAGATGCTCTCATCCTGGGTTTCGAGGCGCCGGCGGATGATATCGCGCTTTACGAGCTCGTTCACCGTGAAGTGCTTTCCGATATCGCGGAGGAAGTCAACGAGCTTCACCTTAAGCAGCCAGTCGGCGTTATTGACGAGCATCACCTTCGTGCCGATGATCTGCTGCATTTGGGCGCGGAGCGCCTTTGCATTCTTCGCGACAACCTTCGCGTCCGAGAGCTGGCGCTCACCGGATTCGCGCGGGTCTCCGATCATGCCCGTGCCTCCGCCCACGAGGAGGATGACCTTATTCCCTGCCCGCGAGAGTCGCTTCATGAGGAGAATGACGGCCAGATTGCCCGCCTGCATGGAGTCGGCGGTCGGGTCCACGCCCAGGTACACCGTGCGGGGCTGCGAGAGAATCGTCTCAATCGGCGCAGAGGATTGCTCGACGAGCCCGCGGTTCTTTAGTTCTTGAGCGAGGTTCATGGCCAGAATATAGCACGGCGCGGGCGTTATTCGCGGAGGCCGATATGGAGGCTGTAGAGGCGCCGGTACATGCCGTCTGGAATGGCAATGAGCTCGTCGTGGGTTCCTCGTTCGACGATTTCCCCGCCCTCAAGCACGAGAATGAGGTCGGCCTTGCGCACCGTCGAGAGCCGGTGCGCGATGATAAAGGTCGTGCGGCCCCGCATAAGCGCCTCAAACGACTGAGTAATGAAGTGCTCGGTCTCGGTGTCAAGCGCAGAAGTGGGTTCATCGAGAATAAGAATCTTCGGATCCCGCAGCATGGCGCGGGCAATAGCGATGCGTTGTTTCTGTCCGACCGAAAGCTTCACGCCGCGCTCCCCTACTTCCTGTTCGTACTTTTTAGGGAAGCGCCCGATAAATGCGTCAGCATGCGCCTGTGCAGCAGCGCTTGCGACCGCTTCATCGCTCGCCTCGGGGCAGCCGTAGCGGATATTATCGGCGATGCTCGCGTTGAAGAGCACGACCTCTTGCGGCACGACGGCAATCTGGGAGCGCAGCTCGCGCAGGTTGAGGCGGCGGATGTCGTGGCCATCTATGCGCACGGTGCCCCGGCTGGCAAAATAGTAACCGGAAATGAGTTCGGCAGCCGTACTCTTTCCTGCACCCGTCTGCCCCACGAGCGCGACAACCTGTCCAGGGAACACGTCGAACGATACGCCCGAAAGCACCTCGGGCTGGCCCGCCTCGTAGGTAAAACGAACGTCACTGAATGAGACCGAGCCTCTGAGCGTCCCGAGCGGTTCGGCGTCTTGCGGTGCGTATGCCTCTTCGGGGATCTCAAAGATCTCATCGAGCGCGGCAAGTGTCGTGAGGGCGTTCTGTACGGTTTGCCATTGGTTGCCGAGCGTCACAAAGGGCCCGATAATCATGCCTGCATAAGCATTAAATGCAATGAGGTCGCCGATTGTGATTTGTCCATGGGAAATGAGGAACACGGAGTACAGAAAGATGCCGCCCTGAGTGAGGGTGACGGTGATGCGTTGCGAGGTATTGACCCGACTCCACAGCCGTTCGAGCCGATACCACACCGGTACGGCGCTGCCGAAAAAGCCGTCTCGAATGTGGGCGACCTCGTACGTCTCGGCGCTTGCCTGCTTGACCGTGGTCACGTTTGCATATGCATCCGTGGAGTCGCCGTGAGCCCGACGCCAGGCGCTGAACGCATCGTTGTGGAGTTTCGAAGTATGCGGAAGCGTGCGCGCGAGCACGATGCAATAGATCACAATGCCCGCAAGCAGCATGAGCGCAAGCGACGGCCGAATGATAAACGCAATAAGAATGCCGAGGATGAGCGTGAGAATCTGGGGCGTGATCGAAAGCGCGGTGCCGATGGTGCTCTCAAGCATCCAGCCAGCCCGCCCGATGGTGTCCATGATTTCGCCCACTCGCTGCTTCTTGTGGAATGCGACCGGCAGGAGGAGCGCGTGGGTGTACCCGCGCACTTCAATACCGGCTTGAACCTCGGTTGTGAGCAGGCGCGAGCGGCGGTCGGTGAGCACGTTAATGCCGTTCGTAAACGCTTGGATGACTGCCCAGAGGCCCAGGAGCCATGCCCAGCGCGGGTAGGGACCGAACGCCGCGAAGGCGACGAACCCCGGTTTAATGAGCGTGTCGAAAAAACGCCCGGTGATAAGCGGAATAATGGCATTGCCGAGCGCAATGGCAACCTCCGCGCCGCCGAGCCAGAGGAGCGTTGTACGAAACGGCGCAAGCTGACGGCTCAGCGCTTTCCTTTTCTGTTGCCAGGTATAGGATCTTTCCGAATCCGCCACCATTCGATTAGAGCTCATGCGCTCCTAAAGCGCAAGAACGCTATTTCAGGAAGAAAAAGAGCACGGCTCCCGGTGCGACGAACCACCAGAAGAAGTACTGTCCCGGCGCAAAGAGCGAGACGATCTGGGAGCTGAAATGGTGCACGCGCGTCACGGCAAAGAGATGGAAGCCAAAGGCGAGCAAAAAAGATGCCGAGAAAAACGAGAGTACCAGCACGGCAAACGGAGACAGGTGCACAAAATCCGGGACGACGACTCTCCGCAAGATGAGATAGAACGCGAATACAAATGCGGCATAGACGAGCGCGTGGGTGGCGACGTCGGCGCCCGCAGGGGCCCTCGGAAGATAGGACAGGTACGGGAAGAGCGCGTAAAGCGCATAGCCGCCATAGAGCCCAACGATCACGCAGACAAAACCGGCGTTGCCGATGAGGCGAGCAAGCGCAAAGAAGGATGCAATTAGTACGATAAGTGCGAGTACGGTGCTTGCTGCTGCCCACAAGGAAAACGCGGTGTGGGTCGCAAGGTTCGTAATCCCGACGAGGCCGGTAGTGGCTGCGCTCATACGGCTAATCATAGCGGGATCGGGTCTGGTCAAACGGCTCTATGCACACCCGCTAGGTATCGGGCCAGCATAACGCTTCCAACACGAGGCGGAACGAACCTCGCCGGTCTCGAAAGGGTGCGTCTGCTTCGAGTTCCGACTGGCTAGAGTCCTTCGCTCTGCAGTTGCTTGATCGCATCCTTCGCTTTACCCGAGAGTTTTTGCGGTAAGGCGACCGTAAGGCGGATGAGAAGATCTCCGCGGCGCCCCTCAAGCGGTACGCCTCGTCCGCGTATGCGCAGGAGCTCCTCGGGCTGCTTCATGGCCGGCACTTTCACTTCGAGCGTCTTGCCTTCGAGCGTCTGAATGGTCACCATCGTACCCGTGAGCGCATCCGTGAGTTTCATGGGGAGATGCATAACGAGCTGTGCGCCCTCGCGCGTAAAGGTCGGGTTGGGCTTCACGTGCACCTTGGTATATAGGTCTCCGGCGATACCGCCACGGATTGCTTCACCGCGCCCCGGCATGCGGATCATTTCCCCGTCGTCGATTCCGGCAGGGACCGATATGACCACTTCCTCTTCTTTACGGCGTACGCCATGGCCGTGGCACGCCGAACATTTTTCTTTCGGTATCTTGCCGGTGCCTTCGCAATCTGGGCATACGCGGACGTTCGTAAACTGGCCGAGAATGGAGTTGCGTGTTTCGTGCACGCGGCCGGCTCCGTTGCAGATTGCGCACGTCTCGAGCTCGGTGCCGGGCTTTGCGCCGCTCCCGTGGCAGAGATCGCAAGTGGAGACTTTGCCGAGCAGGACGGTGCGCGTCGTTCCGAAGACTGCATCTTTAAACGGCAGTTCGAGATCGATCGAGATGTCGCGTCCGCGCGGGGTTTGTCCGCGATTGCCGCGCGCGCCAAAGAGGTCGCCGAAAATGTCGCCGAAATCAAACTCGACATTCCCCCCACCGAAGCCTTGCTGGAACTGCGAGAAATCAAAGCCGCCGAAACCCGATCCCGCGCCGCCCGGCGCCCCCCCGGGGAATGCTTGGCCGTAGGCGTCGTACTCGCGGCGGCGCTTGTCGTCGCCGAGCACGGCGTATGCTTCAGTGATTTCCTTAAATTTCGTCTCATCGCCGCCTTTGTCGGGGTGATGCTTCTGTGCGAGTTTGCGGAATGCTTTTTTGATGTCGTCCTGGCTTGCTTTGCGGTCGATGCCCAGTACGTTGTAGTAATCTTTTGCCATAATCACGACTAGTATACTCGCACTCGCGAGCTAAGCAAAGATGAAAACAGACCGTCCCGGGAGCGGTCCACAGAGTAGGAGTTTTGTGCGTTTCTCCACGCGGCAATGCTCGGGTGATAAAAATAGGCGCGTGCGCGCCTATTTTTGACACTTCCCCCAGCACGTTATTTCTCATTGAACTCGGCGTCAGTCGCGCCTGCGTCTGGCGGGTTCTGACCGCCGCCTTCCCCGCTCGGCGGGGTTTGGCCCGCGTCTTTCATCATCGCCTCGCCTATTTTCGAAAGAGCGATCGAGAGCGTCTCGGTTGTACCCTTGATGCGGTCGGCATCTTCGCCCTTGAGCGCCGTTTTGAGGTCCTCGATCTTGTCCTGGACTTCCTTGACGACTTCCGGACCGGCTTTCTCACTATTTTCCTTTACCGCTTTCTCGGCCGTGTAGACCGCTTGTTCACCGATGTTGCGCGCCTCGATAAGCCCTCTGCGCTTATCGTCGTCTGCAGCATGTACCTCGGCATCGGCCTTCATCTTTTCGATGTCCTCTTTCGAAAGACCGGTTGAGCCTTCGATACGGATGCTCTGTTCTTTGCCGGTAGTCTTCTCCTTCGCTTTGACAGTGAGAATGCCGGAAGAGTCGACATCAAAGGTCACTTCGATCTGCGGCATGCCGCGCGGCGCCGGCGGGATGCCATCGAGCATGAACCGGCCAAGCGATTTGTTGTCGGCGCTCATAGCGCGCTCGCCCTGGGTGATGTGAATCTCTACCGATGGCTGGTTGTCTGCAGCGGTCGAAAAGACCTGAGTGCGGCTCGTTGGGATCGCTGTATTGCGTTCAACGAGCTTCGTGGCGACGCCGCCCATAGTCTCGATCGCGAGCGAGAGCGGAATGACATCCACGAGAAGGATGTCCTTAACGTCGCCCTGGAGGATGCCTGCTTGGATGGAGGCACCGATCGCGACTACCTCGTCCGGGTTCACGCTCATATTCGGCTTTTTGCCGAAGAATTGTTCGACCGCATGCTGGATCGCCGGCATGCGGGTCTGGCCGCCCACGAGAATAACCTCGTTAATATCGCCGACCTTAAAGGGCGATGCTTCCATTGCGCGCTTGGTGATCGCGAGCGCCCGATCTACATATTCACGAGCGAGTTCGTCGAGGGTCGCGCGCGTGAACTTGATAAGGAGGTGCTGCGGACCGGCATCGGTTGAGGTGATGAACGGGATATTGACCTCGGTTTCCATCGCGCTACTGAGCTCGATCTTCGCCTTCTCGGCCGCTTCGTCGAGGCGCTGGCGCGCAAGCGCGTCGCTGCGCACGTCGATGCCGGTTTCCTTCTTAAATTCGTCAGCGAGCCAGTTGATGATCTTCTGATCGATGTCCTTACCGCCAAGGTGTGCATCGCCGTCGGTACTCTTTACCTCAATAACATCGTCGCCCACTTCGAGGACCGAAATATCAAAAGTGCCGCCGCCAAAATCGAACACAGCGATCTTCTCGTCCCGTTTCTTGTTGAAGCCGTACGCGAGCGCTGCAGCGGTCGGTTCGTTAATGATGCGCTTCACGGCGAGACCGGCGATCTCGCCTGCGGCTTTGGTTGCCGAGCGCTGGTCGTCGTTGAAGTACGCCGGTACGGTGATGACCGCTTCGGTAATCTTCTCGCCGAGCTTTGCTTCGGCATCGGCCTTAAGCTTGCCGAGGATCATCGCGGAGATTTCTTCCGGGCGGTACCACGCATCTTGACCATTTTTCTGGCCCATCTTCACCTCGATGCCGCCGTTATCGGCCTTGCGCATTTCGAACGGCACTACCGCCTTATCCTTCTGCACCTCTGGTTCGTCGAACGAGTGCCCGATGAAGCGCTTGATCTGGTAGATCGTGTTGAGCGGGTTTGTGACCGATTGACGTTTCGCGAGCGTGCCGACCGTACGCTCTCCGTTCTTGCCGACAGCGACGATCGAGGGCGTCGTGCGCGCACCTTCGGCGTTCTCGAGCACGCGCGGCTCGCCGGCCTCGACAATCGCCATTGCGGAATTGGTGGTGCCCAGATCGATACCAAGAATCTTCGCCATAGTTACAAGATGTTACTTACTTTACTTATTTTTATTTTACGTAAATCGTCAAACGCGCGCAACTACTACGCGAAATACACGCGTACCTTTGCAGGGCGGATGATCGTATCGCCGATTTTCCAGCCCTTTTCAAGCACTGCCGATACCGTCCCTTCCTGGTCTGCTGATTCGGAGGGGTCCTGGCCGAGCGCTTCATGGAGCGCCGGATCGAATTCCTCTCCTGCTTGGCCGAAGCTCGTAAGCTCCAGCGAGCCAAAGCCGCTTTCGAGTTGCTTCACGATGCCGCTAAATCCTTCCGGAATGTCGCCATGCTCTTTGGCGCGCTCAAGCGCGTCGAAAGCCGGCAAGAGCGCGCTCGCAGCTCTTACTACGCCCCTTTGTCGCTCTACTTTTTTCTCTTCCTCGAAGCGCTTGAGCGCATTGACATAATCGGCTTTAGCGCGCTGCCAGCCGTCGAGGTTCTCCTGCTTTTCAGTCCGGCACTGCTCGAGCTCTTTGCGCAGCCTCGCCACCTTCCCTTCGGCTTTCTCCTCAGCCTCCGGATCGTCCGGTGTTAGTTCGAAATCATCACGTTCTTCATCATTCATAGGGTAACTATGCCGGAAACGGCTGTGTGAGTCAAAAAACAAAGGCCAGAGAGAGCCTATGAGCAGTAAAATAACAAGCCTTATGCTAACAGAAAGGCACCCTGGTGGGTGCCTTTCTACTCAACGTTTGGACCACTGTTTGCGCTTGCGGGCTTTGACGAGACCCGGCTTCTTGCGCTCCTTGGCGCGCGGGTCGCGTTTCAGGTGCCCGGCGGCCTTAAGCGAGTGGCGCAGGCCCGGTTCAGCTTCGGAGAGTGCGCGTGCGAGTGCGTGGCGTACCGCTTCTGCTTGCGCGGCGATGCCGCCGCCTTCCACGTGCGCCGTGGCAACGTAGTTCTGACTGGTCTCAGTCGTACCAAAGGCTTCGAGTGCCGTGCGGGCGCGCTCGTCGGTTTTGAAGTACTCCTTCGGGCTCTTGCCGTTAACGGAGAGCGAACGCTTATCCGCAGGCACGATGCGAATGCTCGCGATTGCGGTCTTGCGTCGGCCGACGGCGGTGGTGTGGGTGGTAGCCATAGGAAAATTATGCCTTAACAATGAGGTTTTTCATGCGCGGCGTACGGAGCTTGTTGCGCGGTATCATACCGTCGACCGTCTTACGGACAACTTCTTCGATGCCCTTCTTCTCGATCATCTCGTCCATGCGCATCGCGCGCAGGCCGCCCGGGTAGCCGGTGTAGTGCGTGTACACCTTTCCCTGCGACCGGCGCGACGTTATGTGAAGCTTGTTCGCGTTCTCGATCACGACCTTGATCGGGTGCGCGATATTCTTCGCGTACGTTGCCGAGCGCTTGCCGAGCAATGCGTGCGCGGCCTCGCTTGCCACGCGCCCAAGCGTGCGATTGGTTGCGTCGATCGTGTAGATTTCATTTTTTGCGGTCGTGGTCATGATGATGAGGTATCAGGTATGGATATTAGACGAAAGCGATGTATGCAAGCTCGCGAGCGTCGTTTGCTCCGTGCCGGGCTCGCTTTACGACACGCGTATAGCCGCCCGCACGATCCGCGTAGCGCGGCGCAATCGTATCGAAAAGCTTCTTAACCGCCGCGTCATCGCCGAGCCGGGCCTTGGCGAGACGACGGCTTGCGATCGTACCCCGCTTACCGTAGGTGACTAGACGCTCGACCACGGGACGGAGAGCTTTTGCTTTTGCTTCGGTGGTGGAAATACGCTCTTCAAGCACGAGCGAGCGAGCGAGCGAGCGCAAGAGCGCCGCGCGCTGATTGCTCGGTCGGCCAAACGTTCGTGCTTTGCGGGTATATGCCATGATTCGAAAACTGATTGCGAGCTACTCTGCCTTGAGCGTAAGGCCAACGGCTGCGAGCGCCTCCGTAATCTCCGCTATGGCCTTGTCACCGATACCATCGAGCTCCCTGAGGGCGCTTGGGGTTTTTCGAGCGAGCCCGGCTGCGCTTTTAATACCCGCCTCTTCTAGAGCGGTCGCAATACGGCCCGGGAGGCCCAATTCTAGAAGCTTGAGTTTTGTAGGATCAACCCCTCGATCTTCCGCCTTTGCCGGAGCGGGAGGTTCTGTAGCTGCAGAGTCCTCGGTACGCTCGGTCGCAAGCACTGCGCCTTCCTGGAAACCCACGATAGCCGTCAATTGGTGAATCATAGCCTCGATGGAGCGTTCGAGCGCCTCACGCGGAGCAACGGTGCCGTTTGTCTCGATAAGAAAGCGCAGACGGTTGAAGTCCGTACGGTCGCCGACACGCATATTCTCGACCTCGTAATTTACGCGGCGGATCGGCGTGAAGGTTGCGTCGAGCGCAATCATGCCGATGTCAGCTTTCCCTTTTGTGAGGACATCTCGCGGCATATAGCCGAGGCCGCGCTCGATTGTCGCCTCAAGCTCAAGCGAAGTCTTCTCAGAGAGCTCGGCGAGATGCTGATCGGAGTTTGCGACCTCTACCTGACTCGGCAGGATAAAATCCTTAGCCGTCGCGATGCCTGGACCCTTTGCCGAGAGCTTGATGGTCTGTGGTTCGTCGCCGTGAAGCACAAAGTGTACGCGCTTCAGGTTAAGGAGTATCTCCATAACGGTCTCGCGGACGCCTTCGATCGATGCAAACTCGTGCGGCACGCCGTCAATGCTCACCTGCGTAACGGCGGCGCCGGGAATCGAGGAAAGGACAATGCGACGGAGCGAATTGCCGAGCGTGTGGCCGTAGCCGGGATAGAGAGAATCGATTTCGTATACGCCCTGATTGCCTTCCTCGGATACAACGCGTGGTTTGCTTGGAAGCGTGATGTGGTATTCCATAACTCAATCTTGTTACCAATCGGGTAAATAATAACGACTAACGCGAATAGAACGAGAGTACTGCGCTCAGGTCGCCCGCCGGATCAGCGGAGGTTGTGCTTGGTATCTCGCCTACGCCGCCCTCCATAGACCGCGGATTCCAGGAAAGCCAGGATGGAAGCGCGCGTTCCATAAAGCGTTCGTTGAAACCGGCAAGCACGCCGTGTTCCTTCGAGCTCGGGCGAATAGCGATGTGGTCGCCCTTTGAAAGGGCCGCAGAAGGGACGCGCACCTTCTTGCCGTTGAGGAGCACATGGCCGTGGGCGACCATCTGGCGCGCGGCACGGCGCGTCGGCGCAAGACCGAGACGCCAGACAACATTATCAAGCCGCAGCTCGAGGAGCTCGTGGAGTCGATCAACGGGCTTGGAGCCCTTTGCGGAAAGCGCCATTCGCACGTAGTTGCGGAACTGTCGCTCGAGGATGCCGTAAGTGACGCGCACCTTCTGCTTCTCGAGCATTTGTTTGCCGTATTCGCTTGTGCGACCGCGTCCGCGGCGCTTATTTTTCGCGCTGCGCTCCGCAGAGAGCGCGAACTTCTGCGTTTGCGCCTTCTCGAATACCGAAGGACCGAGACGCTTTGCAACTTTATATCGGGGGCCAGTTTTCATACGTTTGGCAATGACTTAGCCACGCCGCGGCTTGGGCGGGCGAGGACCGTTATGCGGGACCGGCGTCTTGTCCTTAATAGACCGGATTTGAATGCCCTTGCTCGCAAAGGCACGCAGCACTGATTCTCTACCCGCACCGACCCCGCGAATAATTATCGAAGCCTCCTTGAGGCCGATCATGGTGCCTCGTTCGCCAAGCAGCTCGCCGACTTTCGCTGCCGCGTACGGGGTCGATTTGCGTGCGCCGGAAAAGCCGAGCGCGCCCGCTGATGAAGAAATAACCGCGTTGCCATGCTCATCGGCAAGCGTCGCCTTCGTGTTGTTAAAGGTCGCTTCGATATGCAGCACGCCCTTCTCGAGGCGGTGTTTGGTCGTGCGCGCAAGCGCACGGTCCTTGCGACCTTGATCCATCCCCCGCCCGCGTTTTTTGATGATGCGTTTCTTTCCCATATGGTTTTAAGTCTTCTCAAGCGTACGGCGTCCGCTCGTCATCGTCTTTCGGACATTACCGCGACGCGTGCGCGAGTTCGTCTTGGTGCGCTGATTGCGCACTGGGAGCCCGCGCTCGTGGCGGATGCCTCGCTGGGAGCGGATATCCTTGAGGCGTTTAACGTTTTGACCAATTTCGCGACGAAGATCGCCTTCAATAGTGAACGCCTCAGCAAGTGAACGGATCTTCTGCTCTTCTTCGCTCGTGAGTTCTGTACCCTTTTTTGCGGCGGGTACGCGCGCCTCTTTGAGGATTTCAAGCGCGCGCGTTCTGCCAATGCCGAAGATGAGCGGCAGCGAGTACGCGAGCTGTTTATCGTCTGGAATAGTGATGCCGGCGATGCGCATAAAGGTAAGAAAGTTAGCCCTGGCGTGCCTTGCGGCGCGGATTGCGCTTATTGATGCGATAGAGGCGTCCGCCACGGCGAACAAGCTGGTCGCCGGGCTGTTGTTTCTTTATGGACGCGCGAACTTTCATGAATCAAAAATAAGCGTAATTACGATAATCTGCGCACAATCCGTGCCCGTCCGCCGTAGGGATCCACGACCATTTCGACTTGGTCGCCGACCAGTACGCGGATCCGGTGTAAGCGCATCTTCCCGGCGAGGTACGCGAGGACGAGTTGTCCTGCTTCGCCTTCGGCCGCAGGTAAACGAACACGAAAGAGTGAATCCGGCAGTACCTCTTCGACAATGCCGGTCGCGGTTTCCTTGCTGTCGTCGCTCATGCGGATGCGTAAACAAATATAGCAGACGCCTGAAACGGCGTCAAACTATGGTTTTGAGACCTGGACGGTAATAGCAGTTGGATCCTGGGGGAAGCTGTTGCGCCAGAATGGGTGCAGGATAAGGACGGCGTTTTTAACCGAGGTGAAGTTAGTGAGCGCCACTTTCGCGGCGGCGCGGGTCTTCCCTGCCACAGCGGCCGCTATCTCTCGGGGCTGCACGACGTAGGCAAGCTGTGCTGTGCCGGAAAGCGCAAACGTGAAGCTCTGGCTGGCAGCGCTCGGGAGCGCTCCGAGCGTTGAAAGCGAGAGTCCGGTAACGGCGGTAAGCTCGATGGGCGCGCCCTGGTAGGCCATGCTTGGTGTCGAGGACGCGATTGCCGCCGCAAGCGACTGATTCGGGAATACTACTGCGGTCACGGTTCCCTGGACACGAACCGTCGCCTCTCCAGTGGAGCTTGCGGCAGCGGGCGGGAGATTTTCAAAGGTGGTCGTTGCGGCTCCCGGGAGAAGTACGTAGCCGCTTGGCACCTGCTTTTGGAGCGCTGTTTCGAGCGATGGACCAAGCGCCGACACGAGCGCTCCTTGCGCGTTGGCCGCGACCGACGGGTCGACCACCGGTTGCGTCCCCGAAGCGCCACCAGCCATCGGTGCAGTCGATTGAGCGTATATCTTCGTAGCAAGCGCGGTTCCGGCGAGGCCGGGAATCGTGAACGAAGATGGTCCGATGTCGTACGTACTGCCCGGCTGGTCAGCGGTGACTGTCGCGGTGATCGAGCCAGGTTTAGCGTCAGATCCCGCGGGGATCGTTACGGGAGCGTGGATGCGGTAAATGAGACCGTTCGATGCGGCAAAACGAGTGTCGATCACGAGGCGCTGGGGCTTTGCTTGCTTGTTGTAGATGGTGATGGCCCCCGACGCGCTTGCGGTCACTGGTTTTTCACCGCTGCTCGCTACGTCCTGTAGGGCGATCTTCTGCGCGCTAATGACCTCAAAAGAGAGTCCGTTGCTGTTGCCGAGGTTCGCGGTAAACGTGCCTTGGATTGGGGCGCTCTGGGTGTTCGGCGTGATAAGCACCTCTGCCGTGGCGAAGTAGAACATTGCCCCGACGGAGCCGACGATCACAATGAACGCAACAAGCACCGTAATGTAAGGGAATCGATAGGTGCGGCGTCGCTGGACGCGCACAGGCGGTTCCTGCAGATCGCGGGCGGGAGTTTCCATTTCCTTGCGCTTTGAGGGGGGGATGATGTCATCGAAATTTCGCATGGCGCCAGTATAGCAGAGCCGCTGGGGGTCGTGCTCACCGTTGTGTGCATTATGTTGCTGCAAGGTCTGCTGCGGTCAGCGAATGGCCGGCATCGGTTCGGGCGAAATGCGCGAGAAGAAGTAAAGACGGGTCTGGGTCCCCCGTTGCTGCGTAGGTAACGAGCGCGAGCAGACTCTTGACGCGCACGACGACAATGCGCGGTTCCCCGTCTGAGAACCAAAGAAGTCCTGACCGGGCATCGTTTATTGCCTTTTTGAGCGGCTCGACGAGAGCTTCGGGCGCAAGGAGAAAGATAGTCTGCGGGAGCGGGTACCGCTCGGCGAGTTCGGTCAAACCGCGGCGGATACCTTCAGACCAGTCAACCGCGGCGCCGATAGGCCAGGGAATATCCGCGGTCGCCGAAAGCAGCTTGTTTCTGATGAGCGCAAGCATGATGCCTGACTCGTCAGCATCGAGCACGAGTGCATTTTCTTCATGCGGAAACGCTGTATGGACCGAGTGGTAGCGCATGGCTGTTCCGGCGATGAGTCTCGTGCGCCGGATTGGGTACCATTTGCGCAGGAGCGCGCGAATCTGTTCGCTCGCGTCTTCCTTAATAAACGAAGTGAGGATTAACAGAGAAGCTCGGAGTGCCTTCTTTCCGTAGGGATTTTCCGTGTGGTATCCGTTAAGGGTCGTGCCGACAATGCAGTCGTCGGTACGCAGCATTCCAGGAGGCGCTTCCCCCGCGCGCACGCGCGCTTTATGCGCGAGCGCGTGCGTGAAGGTAAAGGGCTCTTTGCTACGCAAGTGCTCGCGCCTCAAGTGCGTTTCCTGCCATGGAGACCCTATGGCAACCAACACCGATTCGATGGCTCTCGTACCGGCGATGCGGGTGCTTGCGGCACTACCCTCGTGGATTAGTGCTTCACCGAGTACCCGGAGCGCGCGAAGCATGGCTTGGATCACCGGCTCGTTCGGCTGCGGCACGATCGGCACTCGTTTTTCGTATACGATTTTAGGGAAAGCGCCGTCCTCATAGAACGCATACGCGCCAGCGATCGCACGTGCGTCAATGGTTATGAGCACGCGAATTGCTTTGGTCGGTCTTCTTAGTAATCGCGCAAGTAGGCCGGGCATAGCTGGTAGTAGTATAAACGATCTCGCTCTAGACTTAGCGATCTGCATGCGGCTCGCGTTTAAGGGGGAACGTTTCGGTTACTCCAGCACCGCTTTGATGCGCCGCACGCCGGCCGAGGACGCTTCCTCCTTCTGAATCTTGAATCGTTTCCCTCCCTCGCCAAGTTCCGACGTGTTTGCAACGTGCGGACCGCCGCAAAATTCAATCGAGAACGCATCGATAAATCTCGGATCCGCATCATCCGCGTCTTTGGGGCCGATCGAGTACACGCTCACTTGTTCCGGGTAGCGTGCGCCGAACTCGTGCTCGGCACCGATCTTCTCTGCATCTTCCTTCGCCATGATGCTTCGCCTCACTGGTAGACTCTCGACAATCTTTTCGTTGACGATCTTCTCGATTTGCGCTTTTTGTTCGTCAGATATCTTTGTGCCATGGCTGAAGTCGATACGTAATCGTTCGCTGGTGATGTTGCTGCCGCGCTGGTGTACGTCGCCTCCGAGCACCATTTGGAGCGCTTTAAGGAGCAGGTGGTGAGCGGTATGGTACTTAATCGTCTGTGCCTGGTGATCGGCAAGGCCGCCGGCGAATTTCTGCGCGGCGCCGGTACGCGATTCTTCCTGATGCTTGCGCATCGCCTCATCAAATTCCTTCTTGAGTGTCGTGCTGTCTGCGAGCGCGATTCCACGAACTTTCTCGATTTCCTCGGTACTGAGCTCAAAGGGGAATCCGTAAGTTGAGTACAGCAAAAACAGCTGCTCGCCCGTAAGAAATAATCCGCCACTGTCCAGAACTTCCTTTGTGTCGGCAAGTTGCATTAACGTCCTATTCGCCATGCGATGGACCTCCCTAAGCCCGTTTTCGAGCGTCTTACGAAACTGTGCCTCCTCCTTCGCGAGTTCGTCGCGAATGAAGTCGTGGTTCTCCGTTACGAATGGATACTGGTCAGCGTAGGCATTGCCAAAGCCATCGGCCACGTCCGCAAGAACAGCGTCCTTGATACCGAGCTTGTCGGCTTCTCGAATAGAGCGGCGGATGAGACGGCGCAGAACGTATCCCTGCTCGCTGTTAGCTGGCACGATGCCGCTTGCAAGCATGAAGCTCGCGGCGCGCATGTGGTCGAGAAGGATGCGGAACGAGCGCGTTACTCCGGTTTCGCCGTACAGTTTGCTTGACCGTCGTTCAAGAACGCCCCGGGCGTCATCAAAAACATCGATGAGGAATACGTCGGGATTGCCGAGCGTCGCGGCGGTAAGGCGTTCAAGACCGCCTCCGAAATCTACGTTTTTTTTCGGAAGCTCGTTAAACGAGCCATCATCTTGCTTAACGAACTGCATGAAGACGGAATTACCGATCTCGACGAAGCGGCCGCAGTCACAGTTGGGATGGCAGTGAGTGCCCCATGTCTGGACTCCGTCTCGCGTAGCGTGGCCGCCGGGGAATCCGGAATCGGGCGTGAAGTCATAAAACATCTCGGAATCAGGACCGCCCGGCTCTCCTGTCGGCATCTTGGCAGGTACTCCGGCGCGGCTCCACCAGTTTTTCTTCGAACCGTAGGCGAAAATCCGCTCCTTCTTCCGCATCCCGCGCTTGTAGCCGTCCGCTTCCGTGCCGACGCGCGCAAGCCTTGCCTCAATGCCTTTCTGTGCGAAAACGTCCCGCCAAATACCAACCGCCTCTTCATCGAGCGGCATATCGACCGCCTCGTCTCCGTCAAAGACCGTCACATAGAGCCGATCCGCGTCGAGCCCAAGCCCCTCGTCCTTGTTCGTAAGGAACTCAAAAAACCACGGCAGCTGCTCTTTTTTGAAATAGTCGCCGAGCGACCAGTTGCCAAGCATCTCGAAGAAGGTCGTGTGGCGGTTGTCGCCAATCTCTTCGATGTCTTCGGCGCGGAAGCTCATCTGTGAGTCAACGAGTCTGCTCCCTTCTGGATGCGGCTGTCCGAGGAGATACGGTACCAAGGGTTGCATACCGCTACTGGTGAAGAGCGTGGTCGGATCGTTCTCGGGCACAATCGGCGCCGAGGGAATGACCGCGTGTCCGCGGCCTGTAAAGAAAGCAAGGTACCGTTTGCGGACTTCAGAAACCGTCATGCTGTGCAGCCTAGCACATCGGCCGCTGTTTATGCAGCTTGGGCGACGAGCTTTTCGAATCTGGCGACGTCTGTCTCGACGCTCTTGAGGCCTTCTGCAAAGACCCCGGGCT
Organism: bacterium; assembly: GCA_021784815.1. GTDB lineage: Bacteria > Patescibacteriota > Minisyncoccia > Phycocordibacterales > Phycocordibacteraceae > C7867-001. Next base: position 16,767 of record JAJYHK010000008.1, read on the forward strand.
TGCGCGTATCGAGGCCGCACGACTTGAAGATGTCGTAGGGTGAACGACTTTCACCCGAGGTCAGGAAACCGTCTACCTTCTCTATGAACGCGGGATTCTTCTCGAGCTTGCGATGGAGCGCTTTGCTAATGAGCTGCCCGTATGCGTACGAGTACACGTAGAAGAAGCGGCGAATATGGCTTATCGCGACAAAGAAGTACCCGTCTTCTGGAGCGAGTTGAAACGCATTGCCAAGGTACGCCGCCATGTGTTCATTCATGAGTTCGGCAATGCGTTCTTTCGGCACATAACCGTTCGCGCGCACTTCGTGGTGGAGTTCGAGTTCAAAGCGAAAGAAGGCGATTTGACGGAAAATGGTGGAAATATCGTCCTGAATCGCGTCGTGGAGAGCGATGATTTGCTGCTCCTGCGGCAGCTCGGCAATGACGCGTTTAAGTGCTACGCGTTCGAAGAACGTGCTGGCCGTTTCTGCGGTCGAAATCGGGTGGCCTTGGTAGAGCGGGCGTTGAGCCTTCGCGCGCTCGGCGTGAATCGCGTGGCCCATTTCGTGCGCCAGTGTCTTGAGCGTTTCGACGTCATTTGTGTGGTTGAGCAAGACCATCGTCGGCTGGCCGATGGCTCCGGAGCAGTACGCTCCACCGGACTTCCCCTTCTTGGGGTAGACGTCTATCTGGCCATTGTCGAGCAGACGGTCGAAAATCTCCGCATATCGCGGGTTGAGTGTGGCGAACTCTTCGCGTACAAGCGCGCATGTGCGCTCAAAGGGAATCTGCTCAGAAACCTCTCCCACCGCTGCGCTCCGGTCCGCATACGTAAGCGTGTCGAGCTTCAACATCTTGCGTTTCGCATCATAGAAACGGTGGGCGATCTTGTTGTGTTCTGTGACCGCGTCAACGAGCGCAAGCACGCTCTTGACGTCGTTCTGGTAGCCGCGGATGGTCGCCTCGTAAGGCTCTTTGATCTTTCGAAGCTCGTCATCGACCTTCTTGTCGGTATAAACGGCATTGAGCTCGCTTTCGGCAATATCGCCCGCTGCGGCATAGGCAGTATTGAGTTCGTAACCCAAGGCGCGGCGCTTCTCTGTCGGCAACGTGCGGAGAATATTCTGGGCTTGTGGCAGCGGAATCGACTCCCCGTCGAACTGAATGGTCATTTTGTTGAGGACGTTCTCGGTTGCCTGGATCCAGCGGCTGTATGCGACGTCGCTTGTAAGCAAAAGGATTTTCTCTTCGGACTCGGAAAGGTCGTATTTGGCATTTTTAAAGAGAAGCGTGAGCCAGTAGCGGTATGGAAGGAGCTCTTTAGCGGCGAGAAATTTCTTTTGAAGCGGCGCGGAAATCTTGCCGAGTCCAAGCGTGAAGAAAAGGAGCTGGTTGCTGCGCTTTGTGCCTCGATCCTGGAGCTTGGCAAGGAGCGCTTCGGCGCTCTTGTCTTCGACGTCGAGGTCTTTGCGGTAGTAGGCATAGTATCCTGCCCTTGCACCGGGGAGAGTCAGAAGTTTCTCGTACTCAATAAGCGCCTTGGCAAGGGCCGAGGGTTTCTTCAAATAACTTTTGTCTTTGCGGCGCGCGCGAGCAAACGAGGCGACGGCAGCGTCTGTCTTTTTCTGATCCTGCTCGATTTTTGGATCATCGAGTCCCTTGTAGAAAAGCCCAAGATCCCAAGTGGTTTTCATAGTGTGAGTATAACGACTCTGGTCTCGAGTGCAAAAGCGATGCCCGCCCTTACGGGGGCGGGCGAGAGGCTACCTCCTTCGTTGTCGAATTTTTGTGAGGAACTCCGCCACGTTTTCCGGCACCTCAGCAATAACCACTCTTGTGAGCACATCCGTGGTATCGAAATCGCGGTCGCTGACGGCTTCCCAACTAACGGTCCCGCCCATCCAAAGATAGCCCTGAATGAGCTCGGGGAGACTGTTGTGAATAGCGCGTGCTTCGTTTGTGCCAACAACGGCGCGACTCATGCCAATACCGCGCCCATTGGCACCGGCTATGCGCACGGGCGATCGATACTGCTCATAGAGGTACGCGAGCGCTTTCGCATGTTTCTCGGGGTCGGCGCCCTCAAAGCTAGCGCAGCCGAAAAGGACGTCAACGTGGCGCATGCTCGCGTACTGCGCGACTGCGCTCCATAAGACTCGTACCACGGAACCCTTACGGTGGCCGACCGCGATGCAGAGCCGCCCAATTTCGCACGCGTTCTGGTCTTGAGAGAGCATATTCTCGAGATCAAACTCCCTCGCCGAGTAAAAGCCTATACCCGCTTCTGCGCGTTCGCCGGGCAAAACGCGACAAGAGCCGACTAGAACGCCGTCCTTGAGCACACGAATGTGGTCGCAGTAGGGATCGAATTCGTCTTCATCCAAGCCCGGGCGGGCGCGTTCCCAGGGTCGTGCCCTGAGCTCTTTGCAGAAGACTTCGTACCGTTGCGCGAGTATTTCCTCGACTTCCGGCCGCGCTCGCGCGATATCGGCCTGTAGCGAACCTTGCTCAACCAGCACGACGCGTTCACGCATCGCTGCCTCCTCTCATTATAGGTGTTGATCGTTGGGCTCCCAAGAGCCTCCAGGGGCATCTTATCACATTATCTTAATCTTATCTTATTTCAGCTGGTGGGCTTCTCGTTCAGGCCGGAAATAGCAGCGACTTCCTGCGCGTGCGCCTCGGCAAAACGCTTGCTGAGGCGGTGCTCCGGCAAACGGCGTTCGGCGATAGCGAGGCATTTGCCGTAGAATTCTACGTACGCTTGCGGGCGTCGAGCGAATCTCTTGAGGAAAGATGGTCCTTCCCGTTCGAGCGCGGCGAGCTTATCTTCGATGTTGTCGATTTTGTCGGCAATAGCGATGAGCAACGCATCGTCAGAAGCCGCTTCAAGGCGTTCGAGGTACCGTTCATGGCGTTCTTCCCAGGAGAGTTCTTTCTTTTCGGTTACTTCGAGCACCAGTTCGGCAACGCGCTCGTTAAAGGCCGCTAAGAGTTCTTCCTGAGTAGTCTGCGTGTCTTCGATGGCGTCATGCAGGAGCGCCGCGGTGACGACGTCATCGTCGGTGCCATCTTCAGCAACGAGAAGCGCTACCGAAAGGAGATGGGTAATGTACGGCAGGCCTTCTGCGCCGAGCCGCTTATGTCCATCGTGCTTGCGGGCGGCATACTGGATCGCTTTCTTGATTTGCGGCGTGTGGTTCATCGCAAATAAGTGTACAGCAAAAAATAAAGGGATCGTCGCGGCGCCGTCCTTCGGACTCCGTGTCAGTTGTTTCAACGTACCTGTGGTGCAGGGACGTTACGCGAGCCAGTCGATGGGCGCTTCTTTGTGCGCGGAAAGATATTCGTTCGCTTTTTTGAAGTGGCCATTGCCGAAGAATCCGCTTACAGCGGAGAACGGCGACGGGTGCGGCGATTCCAGTACGAGATGCCTCGCACGGTCGATGTGGGCGCCTTTTTGTTTTGCATAGTTGCCCCACAGCATGAAGACGAGATGCTCCCGCTGCGCGTTGAGCGCGCGGACGATCGCGTCGGTGAAGCGTTCCCATCCCCTGCCCTGGTGTGAACCGGCCTTGTGCGCCCGTACGGTAAGTGTTGCATTGAGCAGGAGGACGCCCTGTTTTGCCCATCGCTCAAGGTCGCCGCTGCGATTACGCACCGGTTCCCCGTATTCGGCCTCTATTTCTTTAAAGATGTTCTGGAGTGACGGCGGGAGCGGCACCTGATCGCCAACAGCAAAACAGAGCCCGTTTGCCTGCCCGCGTCCGTGGTACGGATCTTGTCCGAGGATAACCACCTTCACCTTCTCGAACGGACACAGTTCAAACGCTCGGAAGAGGTGCTTGGGGGGCGGGTAGACGACCTCATCTCGGTACTCGCGCTTCACAAAATCCGCGAGCTCCGCAAAATACGGCTCTTCAAATTCTGCCTGGAGCCTCTCCTTCCAAGAGGGATGGATCTTTACTTCCATGCCCTCCTACTATACGACGGATCCAGCACTTATAGACCGGGTTCCTTCGCAGCAGCCTGATGCACGGCGGTTTTCTTTGCTTTTTGTTCGAAGTGAATCATCATAAGGGTCTTCCCCGCCGCATCGCGGTAGCCGCAGAAGTCACAAGGACCGCCGCCAAAGGCGGTGCCCGGCGCGGGGATCTCATGAGAGAGAAGCATGGCTTTCAAGCGAACGAGCAGCGGTTCGATCCAGGCATCGTCCCCGTCATACGGGATGAGCTTGATATCGAATTCGAGTTTTGCGTCAAACGCTTCCGCGTCGCTATTACCGTTTGCGTATACAAAATATCCTTTGGGCGAAACGGGAAAGCCATTTTTCCGGAAAAGCCACTGGTAGACCTCCATCTGGCGCTTATAAGAATCGTAAAGGTCGTTCTCAGTCGAGGGGCCTACTTTTTTCGATGTGGCCTTATAGTCGACAATGATAAGCTTGCCCGATCGGGTCGTCCACACATCATCTACGCCGCCCCGGACGAGGAGGTTCGTCGGTTCGTGCAGGTAGGCGATGCCGCGCTTAAGCGCATCGCGCCATTCGTCGAGTTTCTCATGCTTGAGGGGAACCGCATCTATGCCGTAGGCCTTTACGAGCGGATGAGGTTCGCCTTTTGCCCGTAACGCGTCAAATTCGCGTTTCAACAACTCATCGACCGCGTTATTGAGTGTAAAGGAGGGGCCGGAGGGACGCTTCACGCCGTACTTGAGGTCGAGAAAGGCGCAACGCGGACACTCGACGAAGAGGTCAATTTTTGACCGACTAACCTTGAACGGGGCCGCTGCTGTCGGATCGAATACGCCCCAAGGTTTCGCTGAGGAGCCGCCCGCCATACTAGTCAATTGTGTTGAAGTATGCGATCACCGGCCTGCTGCTCGTAAGGTCCACATAGACGCTTGCGGTTTTAAGGTCAAACACGGTACTCGTCGCATTTGCCGGCCGGTAGAGCTCGACCGCGTACGTGCGGCCAGGCATCGTCGCGCGCAGGAGCGGCACGGATACGCGGCTTCGGGGGCCGCCCGCCCGCGCTGCTCCCAAGATATTGCCAAGCGCTCCTGCGCTCACTTCGCGGATGGCGATCCATACACCCGGTGGCGGGACCGTTACTGACTCAATTTGTACCGTACCTCCCGCAGGTTGGTCGGTGACGGACAGCGCGGCGCTGGTGCTCGTTGCGGTCGACGTTGCGCTCGTGAGCGTCGCGGGGATCTGCGGTGCGGCGGTCATTGCGGTTTGGGCCGGCTTCGGTACGAGCGCAGCGCCCCATGACGCGTTGCCATAAAACCATGCGACGGAGAGCAGAATGCCGGCTATCAGCCCGCCGATAAAAGTCTGTGTTGAGAACGTTTTCATGCCGATACCTTAGCACGAGCGTTAAGGATGCGTCAGTAGTCCGTCCGCCTCAGCTATGAGAACGCCGATCCGTTCGCTTGGCAGGTGGAGCGGGTCGAGCAAATCTCGGTTGTGGACGATCTCATCTACAGAGATGGTCTGCTGGCTAATGAGGAGGCGCTTTTCCGCCCGAGTGAGCGAAGTGAGCGCCGTTATCGGATAGATTTTTGCTTTGCTCATGCGCATGAAGAGGGGCGCATCGTGCGGATAACTCCATCCCAAGAGTTCGATACCGGCGCACTCGGCATACTTAATTGCCTCCGAGGTGAATTTGGTATTAGTAACGAGCATACCGCGATCGATCGGGCAGGTCTGAACGTGCGGGTCGCATGCGAAGATGTCGTCAAATCGACTCTTCACATACAAGGCGACTTTCAGGTCGGTCTTATACGCCGGATCGTTATGATACTTGAGTTCGGCCGCAAGGTATTCGCCCTTCCCCGGATGGGTCGCGTAGAAATCGGTCTCGTGCTGAACGCAGCGGCCCTGGATAGTTTTCCGTGTCTCCACCTCCCACCCCTCCGCTTGGAGCAGACGTGAAATGAAATCCTCGAATGGGTGGCCCGAAGGACCAAGTTCAAGGAGTGCACGGCGCATTGCGTACCGCGCGGCGACCGGCCGCCCTTCCTTGCGCAAGAGTGCAAAAGCGCGCCCATAGATCTCCTTTGAGGTAGATCCCGGGACGATTGAGCCCGTTATCCCCTGAGCTATGCGTTCGGCGGCACGTTCTGTTGCGCCAGCCCGCCTAAGCGATGCAACTAGGCGCGCAGGATCAAAGAGTTCGATCGAGCCATCGGCCTTAATAATGTGCAGAAACGCGCTCATGACGGATTAGAGCTGGTGCTGGTGCTTGCCGTGGCACCGTTGACGGATACTGATATGGGGAGGCCGCGTGGCGCCGCGATATGGGTTGAAAAGGTAATAGGACTCGGGAGCTCGAGACAGATGCCCTGGTCGGCAGGCATGGTGAGCGCGAGGGCAATGCCGATTGTCGTCGTTCCCGACAGCATCGGCGTCGCGGTTGCCGTAACGAGCGTGCACGGATCAGGCGCGATCACCGACCCTGAAATAGTATGGACGCCGCGGCGGTACGCATCGAGAAGTGTCACGATAGGAGTCGTGGTCGCCGGCGCGCGTGAGGACGATGGCGGGATTGTTCCATCGCGCGCATGCGGAATGGAAAGGGCGAAGCCGATGATGATTACGATCGCGACGATGCCGGCGGAGGCGAGTAAACGCGAGGAGCTCATGGGTCTATGATACCACCGCCGACAAGGATGCCTTGAGCATAAAAAACTATGGACTGTCCAGGGGTCGGAAGCTCCGCAAGAGGGGCGCTGGGATAAAAACGATTCCGTTCAACGCGTCCGGAGACGAGCGGGCCGCGATAGCGCAGTTGCGCCACCTGCGCAGTATGCGGCTCCATTTGCCAATTTTCATGCGAAAACGGTATGCCGCACTCAAAGCGCAGGTCGCTTGCGCCGCGTTCGTGCGCCACGGTAAGCTCGTTCGCTTCCATGTCTTTCGCAATGACATACCACGGGCCGTTCGATGCGCCGGCAAGCGATACGCGTTCGCCGATGGTATAGAGGACCGCCCCTGCGTGTGTGCCGACTGGTTCGCCGGAGTTCGTGACGGCACGACCGGCGCGTATGCCGAACTCCTCTTTAAGGAAAGCTTCGATTGAAATATCGCCCAAGAAACAGACGCCTTGGCTGTCTTTCTTTTGGGCAACCGGGAGCCCAAAACGCCGCGCGAGCGCTCGGGTCTCGGCCTTCTCCTTGTCGGCAAGCGGAAACACCGTGTACGCGAGGGCTTCTTTGGGAACCGCCCAAAGAAAATAGCGTTGATCTTTTTCACCGCTCACGTAGTGTCCGGTGGCAATTGCATCGGCGTCGTGCGCCTTGGCGAAGCGGTAGAATGTGCCGAATTTCACCTCCCGGTTGCACATGACGTCGGGGTTCGGCGTTCGACCCGCGCGGTACTCCGCCAATAAATAGTCGATGACCCCGTGCTTGTACTCGTCACGCGCGTCGAGCGTATAAAAAGGGACACGGAGGCGCGCCGCAACCCGCATGGCGTCGCGACGGTCCGTCGCCCACGTGCAGGGCATCCCGGGCGGATACCAGCCCTTTATGAACACGCCCGTTACCTGCGCGCCGGCGCGCACCAGCAGCGCCGCAGCCACGGCGGAGTCTACGCCGCCCGAGAGGCCAAGGAATATACGCTTGCCGCGAACGTCTTGCATACGATGCTATCAAAGCATAGCTTTCGTTTTCCGCTAAGCAAGGCGCGTCTAGGTACCCAGATACGCGCGCTCATTTGCGAGGTGCTGCCGATAGGTCACAGCGTAATACATGAGGCCGTCCTTTCCGGTGAGATAGTACAGGTAGCTCGTCTTAGCGGGGAACGCCGCCGCTTCGAGCGCCGAGAGTCCTGGGTTGCCGATCGGGCCGGGCGGGAGTCCCGCGTTGATATAGGTATTGTAGGGAGAGTTAACCTGCAGGTCGCTAAGCGAAGGCGAATAGGTTTGTTTCCCGTAAATGTACCCGAACACCGCGTCAACCTGGAGCGGCATGCCCTTCTTGACGCGGTTCCAGAGAATGCCTGCAACCATGCGCTGGCTTTCGGTCGTGTTCGCTTCGTCTTGGACGAGCGAGGCCATGGTGACGATGTCCGCGAACGAGTGTCTGGTCGAGCTCGCTTCTTGCTGAAGCGCCACGGTCTTTTGCGCGAAGTTCGTACGCATGGTCTGGACGATAGTTACAGCGGTAGCGGATGGCGAGAACGTATAGGTATCGGGGAAAAGGTACCCTTCGTACGGCTGAGCGGCTGCAATAAAATCCGATGCGGAAATCTGCGGAAAGACCTGAGCGATCTTTTGCGCCATCTCTCGGACGCTCATGCCACCGTAAAACGTGATGCGCGCAGTCGGGATACCGAAGTCACCGCTCAGGAGCCGTTGCGCGATCGTAAGCGCGTTTTGCCCGCGCGCAAACTTGTATGCCCCCTCCTGGATATCGCGCCCCTTTCCAAACAGGCGTACGACCAGTTCGAAGACGAGCGGATGGCGGATGATCTGTGCGTGCGCAAGCGCTTGTGCATCTGCACGCAGCGACGAGTCCGGCCTGAGCACAACGACGGTTCCCGGAGTAAACGCAAACGGCGCCGCAAGAACGAGCTGGTACGCGATCCCGAATACGGCCACGAATATCACGATCACGATGAGCCATGAGCGCCAAAATCGCTGGACATGCATGTTGAGTGCCGCTACGCTGGCCGCGGTATAGCGCTGTGCTCGATCGAAGAAGGCGCTCATTATATCGGCAGGTTCGCGGGTGCTTCGCCGGTCGCAGAAGGCACCCGGGCCAGGGTCGGGGTCTGGACGGCACGTGATGGGATATGGAAAATCGTTGCCAACTCCTCAACGCTCATCACCATGGCCTGTTCGCGCATATTATACGGCTCATAGTAGTACATACGCCGCCTATAGGAATCGACCAACTCGTTGCGCGTCTTATTCTTGCGCTCATCCACCTTGCGCTCCCACGGATAATCATCGAACTTCGTCATGCCTCCCGAGGGCTTGAATCCATTCCAGGCTTCCGAAGAGAATTGTCGGAAGATGCCCGTCACGCCCGCAATGGTGATAGGGTCGAAGGCCTCCGGCTTTGCAATATAGAGCGCGCGAACGCCGACATCAAACGCCTGTTTCGATACATTTCGCTCGATCGCCGCCATCATGTCTGACTCGCCGCGCGTCGGATTCGGGAACCCTTCGACCTCGTGTATTTCTCCCGTGACCGGGTCTTTGCGCCTCGTCTTGCTCACAGTTTTTTCACGAATCCCTTTGATGACTTTCTTCGCTTCGTCCTTCCAATCATATGCTTTCCCCTCTTCATTGAGGGTATGGTATTTCTCGCCCTTATGGACGCGTATGATTAGCTGCACCCACAGATTCTCTCCCTTGCGCATGGATCCGAGAAACTCGACGAGGTTGGCAAGCGGATCAACTTGCTCGTATTCCTTCTGCACTTTATCGAGGCCGTATTCCACATAGGTCTTAATGGGGACCGGATCCGGCTTCGTGTGCACGAATTCGCACCCCCAGATGTTCCATTCTTCCGGAGATGCGGAGATCATGCGCGTGTAGTCCGGCGCCTCGGTCACCTGCGCTCCCGGATATTGGGCGTAAATATTTGATTCGATAATGCGGCGAAAGCCTTTGCGCGTCCATATGAAAAAATGCACCTGTCCTTCGATAGAGACAAGTTCGAGCGACCACCAGGGACGCACCTTACCTTGAATCAGGCGACCATACCAGGTACCCTCGCCCGGCGCATGGTGCATACCTGCGAGCGCCGTTTCCATTGCGAGCGGAGTCTTTTCAATCGAACGCGGAGGTCGAATCTCGAGGAGGATCATGTCCTGCCCCGCAATGAACTCTGATTGCTTGAGTACTACCCAAAGCTTCCAGGCACCGAGGAGGAGGAGCGGCGGGAGCCAGAGCGGAGCGAGGAACAGCGCAAGCTGTATCGCCGTCTCGGTTTGCCCCGGCATAAAGACAAAAGCGATGAGGAGCAGCGATACCCCGAGCGCGAAAATCGGATGCTTTTCCAGCTCAACGCCCCCGATTTTCTTTGCCTTATCAAGGAACGACAGCATGGTTACGGAAAGTATACCAAACGAGCGCCGGCCTATAGGCCGGCGCTCGTTGGCGGGGTTTAAAACCGGTTAAACAGCAGTATAGCGGCCGTCAGTCGTGCGTTTGAAATAGCGCGGATCGTTAAGGTTCACCAAAATCGTGTTGTCTTTAACGAAACGCGCCTGCTTCACACGCTGCACAAT
>JAJYHK010000003.1:0-21701 GCA_021784815.1 bacterium
TGGGGCGTCTTCAGCTGGCACCTCTAGACGAAGTCCCGATTAGAATCTGGGCATGAAAAGCGCGCTCGCCGGCTCTGTCGGCGAGCGCGCTTTTCGTACTGGACGGCTCCAGCCTTGTGGTATAGTGCTACCCACGATGGCAGAAACGGGTGTAGCGAAGCAGATTCTCCGGTGGGTAGCTCTGGCCGCGCTTTTCCTCGCGACACTCGCGCCGCTCATTGTCGTTAACTCCTTCTTCTTCCCGTTCATCACGGGGAAGACGTTCTACTTCCGCATCCTAGTGGAAATTGCGGTGGCCGCCTGGGTCGGTCTCGCTTTCCTCGATAAGGACTATCGCCCACGCTTCTCCTGGGTGGGGGTCGCGGCGATCGCGTTCGTAGCGTGGATGTTCGTCGCCGACCTCTTCGCGGTGAACGTTTCGAAGGCGTTCTGGAGCAACTTCGAGCGCTCGGAGGGTTGGATCCTTCTCATTCACCTGCTCGGGTTCTTCTACGCGGCAAGCGCCGTGCTCCGAGTAGAGAAGAAGTGGCGCTCCTGGTTCCTCACTTCGCTTGCGGTTGGCGCGGTCGTTTCTATCCACGGCATCTTCCAGCAGCTCGGCGTCCCTGGCTTTCCGATCCACCAAGGCTCAACGCGCATCGACTCGTCTTTCGGGAACTCCGCGTACTTTGCGATCTACCTCCTCTTCAATACCTTCATCGCGCTCTGGCTCGCGTCAACCGAGCGGTATGCTTGGCTTAAGTACACGCTCTATGCCTTTGCGGTCGTCGAAGCGTTCCTCATTTTCCTCACCGAGACGCGCGGCACGGTGCTCGGGCTCGCGGGCGGGCTCATTCTCGCGGGGCTCATTGCCGCGGTTACGGGCGGCAAGCGGTGGCGACGGTGGGCGCTCGCGGGCGTCGCCGTCATCATCGTGCTCGGCGGCAGCCTCTACGCGGCGCGCCACACGAGCTTCGTGCAGGGCAACCACGTCCTCCAGCGCATCACCTCCATCTCGCTTAAGGCGGGGGACGTGCGCTTCGCTATCTGGCACATGGCGCTCGAGGGCTTCGCGCAGAGCCCGAAGACGGTCGTCTTCGGTTGGGGCCAGGAAGGCTTCAACTATGTGTTCAATAAGTACTACGACCCGGCGCTCTATAGCCAAGAGCCGTGGTTTGACCGCGCGCATAACGTGCCGATCGACTGGCTCATCGAGGGCGGCTTGTCGGCGCTCCTCTTGTACCTCTCGCTCTTTGGCAGCCTCGTGTGGCTCGTCTTTACCCGCTCGGAGATCTCGCGTGCGGAGCGGATCTTCATTCTCGGCGGCCTTGCGGGCTACTTCATCCACAACCTCTTCGTTTTCGACAATCTCTACTCGTACGTGTACTTCTTTGCGTTCCTCGCGTTCATTGATGCGCGTGTCGGACGGCCGATCGGCTGGTTCGAGCGGCAGCCCGAGCTCTCGCCGAGCGACGGGGTCGTCTATGCGCTCCCCATGAGCGCGATCGCGGCCGTGGCGATGGTGTGGGCGATCAACGTTCCGAGCATAAATGCGTGCGCCGAGCTCATTACCGCCATCACGCCGTCGTCTTCGGGACCGGCGGCGAACCTTGCGACCTTTGAGCAGCTCGTCCAGGGCCGTTCGTATCCGTCGGTGCAGGAGGTGCGCGAGCAGCTCGTCTCCTTCGCCTCGCAGGTGACCCAGGATTCTTCGGTGAGCCCGAGCGTGCAGCAGCAGTTCGCGCAGCTCGCGATTTCGCAGATGCAGGCGCAGGTGACGAGTCACCCGGGCGACGCGCGCGAGCTCCTCGAGCTCTCCTTCGCCTACGGCGCGGCAGGGGACACGACCGGCGCGCTCAAGGCGATTACGCAGGCGATCGCGGCGTCGCCTTCGAAGGAGGACCTCTGGGTGCAGAAGGCGCTCATCGAGTGGAACGCGGGACAGTTTGCTGCGGCGCAGCAGGACTTCGCTCATGCGTATGCGCTCGGGCCGCAATTCTCGCAGCTCGCGATGTATGCGGCGGCCGGTGACTACGCCGCGGGCGATGCGGCCAAGGGCGATGCGCTCCTCAAGCAGACATATGGTACGACCACGGTCGACAGTAATACGCTCGCGCTCGCGTACTATCAGGCAAAGGACTGGACGCGGCTCATTCGCCTCTGGCAGCTGCGCGCAAATAAGCCGGGCGCGACGGTGCAGGACTGGTTCGGCCTTGCCGCGGCATACTATGCGGCGGGCAAAAATGCGCAGTCGATCGCGCTCCTGCAGCGGATCGCGAAGCAGTTCCCGAGCGCGTCCGCTTCGGTGAATGCAGCCATCAAACAGATCCAAAGCGGGGTGCCGGTGCAATGACGCCGCGTTTCGACGAACCGCTCGCTGGAAAGACGACGCTGGGCATTGGTGGCCCAGCGCGCTTTTTTATATACGCGGAACACGATGATGAGGTAGCCGTAGCCGCTGCCTTTGCGCGCGCTCACGACCTGCCGCTGCGCGTCCTCGGCGCCGGCAGCAATGTGCTCGTGCCTGACGGCGGCATCGATGCGGTTGTCTTGCAGCTCGCCTCGAGCGGCATTTCCTTTTCCGACGAATCCGAGGAGGCGGTACTCGTGACGGCCGGTGCGGGCGTGCGCTGGGACGTGCTCGTCGATGCGGCCGTGGCGCGCGGGCTCTACGGCATCGAGAACCTCGCGGGCGTGCCAGGCACGGTCGGCGGCGCCGCGGTGCAAAACATCGGCGCCTACGGCGCAGCGTTCTCAAGCGTCTTCGCCTACGCCGAAACGTATGACCTCGATGCGCGGGCCATCGTCCGAGTAGAAGCCGGCGCAGTAGCCTTCGGCTACCGCATGAGCTCGTTTAAACGCAGCGGAAAACAGGTGCTCCTGCGCGTTACATTGCGGCTTTTGCGCGCAGGCGCGCTGCAGCTCGGGTACCCCGACGTCGCCGCGCGCCGCGCGCAAGGGGAGCGCATTGAGACGCCCTCTGAAGCGGCATCGGCGATCCGCGCGATCCGTGCCGCGAAGTTTCCTGCGCCGGAGATCGCCGGGACGGCCGGGTCCTTTTTCGGCAATCCGGTGCTCGATTCCGCGCGCGCGCGCGCCATTGCCGAGCGGTTTCCCGGGATGCCGCTCTTTGCGCTTCCCGAGGGCGGGGTGAAGGTGCCGATCGCGTGGCTCATGGACTACCGCCACGGCGTGATGGACCTGCGCAATGCGCGCGTGGGCGGCGCGTACGTGTGGCCGAAGCAGGCGCTCGTCATTGTGACGGAGCCTCGCGCGCGCGCGCGCGACGTCGACGCGCTTGCCGACATGATTGCGCAGCGCGTCTATGACGCGACGCGCATGCGCATCGAGCGCGAAGTTGAAACGTTTGCGGCGCAAATTCTTTTTAACCGCGCGTAAAAGTTTTTTGCATCAAAAAGTTTCCGCGCATGTTATCCACAATAATTATTTTTTCTTCCCACAAAATTCTTTTTTGCGCGTAATAATACGCGTAGCAACATTTGCGGAAGAAAATTCTTTTGCAGATGGGTCGACATATAAGAAAAAAATTTTAATTCGCATCATCATGGCTGCAAAGAAGAAGGCGAAGAAGGCGGCAAAGAAGAAGGCCGCAAAGAAGACCACGAAGAAGCGCGCTGCTAAGCGCCGCTAGTTTGAAAAAGAAACGCGCCTCCCGCTCGGGAGGCGCGTTTCTTTTTTGCGCGACGATGTATCTATTACGCCTACAACGCGCATCTCGCGGGTTCGCTCTTTGAAGTTCCGAAAGGCGCGCCTGCCGCCGTTTTCGGGCGTTTTCTCCGTTATAGCGCCTACATAAGCCAAATGGTATAGTGCGCTGATGAAGGGACTTTCACGCCTTTTTGCTAAAAATCAATCCGCCGCATTCCTCAAAAGCGCGGCTCCGATCGTGGAGGCGGTCAATTGCCTCACCGAGGAGCTGCGGTCGCTTCCGGACGATGCTATACGGGCTCGATTTGCCGAGGTGCATGCGCGCATCAAGGAAGCAGGAACGTTTAACGACGCGGACATCCCGCTCGTCTTCGCGCTCGTCCGAGAATCGGGGCGTCGCACGCTCGCGCAGGTCCATTTTGACGTGCAGCTCATCGGCGGGCTTGCGCTCGCCCAAGGCAAGATTGCCGAGATGCGCACCGGCGAAGGCAAGACCTTGGTTGCAACCCTTCCGGCAACCCTCCATGCGCTCGCGGGGAAGGGCGTGCAGGTGGTCACGGTGAACGACTACCTCGCTCGTCGCGACGGCTCGTGGATGGGGCAGGTGTATGACTTCCTCGGCCTCTCGGTCGGCGTCGCCACCTCGACCGGCTCGTACCGCTACGACGCAAGCCATGTGTCGGCACAGGAGGACGAGGCGCGCGATGCCGGAGGTTCCTATCAGGTGTTCTACGACTACCTGCGCCCGGTGACGAAAAAGGAAGCATACGCTGCCGACGTCACGTACGTGACGAACAACGAGCTCGGCTTCGACTACTTGCGCGACAATACTGCCTATGACGCGGGCCAGATTGTCCAGCGCGGCCACCATTTCGCGATTATCGACGAGGTCGACTCTATCCTTATTGATGAAGCGCGTACGCCGCTTATCATCAGCGGTCCGGCAGGGGACTCGGAGGCGCTCTACGCGCGGTTCGCCCAGATCGTCGCGCGGTTTGCCGAGGGCGAGGACTATGCGGTCGACGAGAAGCAGCGCGCGATCCAGATCACTGATCAGGGCATGCATAAAGCCGAGGAAGCGCTCGGCATGGACAACCTCTATACCGAGGGCGGCATTAAGTACGCGCACCACCTCGAGACGGCCGTGCGCGCCAAGGCGCTTTTCCATAAAGATAAAGAGTACGTCGTGCGCGACGGGGAAGTAATCATTGTTGACGAGTTTACGGGCCGGCTCCAGCCGGGACGCCGATGGTCCGAGGGGCTCCATCAGGCCGTGGAAGCGAAGGAAGGCGTGATGGTGAAGGAAGAAACGCGCACGTACGCGTCGGTAACTTTCCAAAACCTATTCCGCATGTACGAGCGGCTCGCCGGTATGACTGGCACCGCGCTCTCTTCGGAGGAGGAGTTTTATTCGGTGTACGCGCTTGAGGTGGTCGCGGTACCCACGAACAAGCCGGTGGCGCGCAAAGATTTCGACGATCTCGTGTTTCAAACCGCGGCAGGCAAATATCGCGCGGTCGCGCGTGCGGTAAAAGAATGCCACGAACGGGGACAGCCGGTGCTGGTCGGCACCGTCTCGATTGAAGACAACGAAGTGGTGAGCGCGTACCTGCGCGATGCGGGCACCCCCCATGAGGTGTTGAATGCCAAGAACCACGAGCGGGAAGGCGAGATCATTGCGGAAGCCGGCAAGCTCTCTCGCGTGACCGTGGCGACCAACCTCGCCGGACGCGGCGTCGACATTAAGCTTGGCGGCGCGCACGCGATCGAAGCGGAGCGCGCGGCGGTGCTCGAGAGCGGCGGCCTCATGGTAATCGGTACCGAGCGGCATGATGCGCGCCGCATCGACGATCAGCTGCGCGGTCGCAGCGGCCGCCAGGGCGATCCGGGCGCGACGCGTTTCTATGTCTCTCTGGAAGACAAGCTCATGCGGGTCTTTGCCGCCGAGACCTTAAAGCGCGTCATGGGCCGGTTCGGCATCCCCGAAGACGAGCCGATCGAGAGCTCGATAATCACGCGTTCGCTTGAGACCGCGCAGAAGCGGATCGAAGGGTTCAACTTCGACGCCCGCAAGCAGGTGCTCGCCTACGACGACGTGATGAACACGCAGCGCCTTGCGATTTACGCGCGCCGGCGCGCCGCGCTTCTCGGGAGCGCCGAAGAGGTTGAGGCCACGATGCGCGAACTTGTGGGTGCAGAGGAGTCCGTGCAGTCGCAGTTCGAGGCGAAGAAGCGCGAACTCGGAGACGCCTTCCCGCCGCACCTGCGCCACCTCCTGCTCCAGGTGATCGACAGGTTCTGGCTCGAGCATCTCGAGACGATGGACTACCTGCGGCACGCGATTTCGCTTCGCGCATACGGCCAACGCGACCCGCTCATTGAGTATCGCCGCGAAGGCCTCATCCGCTTCCGCGCGCTCGAAGCGAATATCGCAGCCGCGGTCCGAGATGCGCTTCCGCGCATCGCGCCGATCGACGAGGCACGGGTGCGTGCGGAAGAGGAACGGGTCCGTGCTCAGCTCGTTGCCGCCGGTGCCGAGGATGGCGCCGGGGAGCCGGCAGTTCCCCTGGTCAAGGGTAAGTCGTACGGCCGCAACGATCTCGTCACTATCGTTAAGGGCATCGAGCGGCAGACTCTTAAATATAAGAAGGCAGAACCACTCCTCGCCCAGGGGTGGAGCATCGTGGCGTAGCCGCGTGTTCCGATTGAAAACAGAAGCGGCCCGGGCAGCGCCCGGGCCGCTTCTGTTTTGGATGCTGCGTTGCGACTCATATGTACAAAGTCGTCAAGTGTGCTAGGGTGAACCCATGGCATTCGTCGATGAGGTAACGGTTCGCGCGTACGCAGGCAAAGGCGGCAATGGAGTCGTCCGCTGGTTGCGTTCGCAAGGCAAAGCGCAGGGCGGCCCTGCCGGCGGCGACGGCGGGCGCGGCGGCGATGTGATCCTCGAGGGCGTGCGCGATCTTTCCGCACTCAACTATTATCGATATGAGAAAGAGTTTCGTGCAGAGGCTGGTAAGCCAGGCGAAAGCGAACTGCGCCACGGTGCAAAAGGTGCATCGATCGTACTGAAGGTGCCTATCGGAACCGTTGCGCGTGTCGAGGCAACGAATCGGGTGTATGAAATTCTTGAGGAAGGGACGCAGATGACGGTGTTGCATGGCGGCGATGGCGGCAAAGGGAACGCCCGATTCAAGGGGTCAACAAACCAGAATCCCTTTCAGCAAACGGACGGTAAACCGGGGGAGGGAGGGGGTATCGAACTGACCCTTAAAATCATAGCCGATGCCGGGCTCGTGGGCATGCCAAACGCCGGCAAATCGACTTTGCTGAACGCCCTCACGCGCACGAAGGCAAAGACCGGTTCGTATGCCTTCACTACGCTTGAGCCGAACCTTGGTGACTTCAATGGGCACCTTATCGCAGATATTCCTGGTCTCATAGAAGGCGCTTCCGAAGGGAAAGGTCTTGGAACGAGATTTCTGAAGCACGCAGAAAGGACGAAGATTATAGTACATCTCGTCTCGGCCGAGCTAGACGACCCGAGCTCCGCCTATAGAAAAGTAAGAAAAGAACTGGACTCTTTTGGTCATGGACTCTCGGACAAGCCAGAACTCTTGGTCCTCTCAAAAGTAGACCTCGTACCGGAAGAGCAGTGGAGAGAACGCTGCGCGCAGCTTGCCGAGGAGGCCAAAAAAGAGATCGTCCCGCTCTCGTCAGAGCGTCCTGAACTTTGCGACGCATTTGCCGCTCGCCTTATCGATTTCCTCAAGTCATACGGGGTTTAGAAGTAGCCTTTTCGGCGCGGGCCCTATACTCTAGGGCTATGGATGCCTTGCCCTATGTGCCAACGATCGGCCTTGAGATTCACGCCGAATTGAAGACGAGAACAAAGATGTTTTGCGATTCAGCGAACGACCCGGATGAGACTCGGCCGAATGTGAACGTGTGCCCGGTCTGCCTCGCGCACCCCGGCACCCTGCCGGTAATTAACCGCGAAGCGGTGAAGCACGTTTTGCGCGTCGGTGCAGCCATAGGAGGAACGCTTGCTGACTACACAGAGTTTGATCGCAAGAGCTATTTTTATCCGGATATCCCAAAGGGGTACCAGATTAGCCAGTATGAATATCCGCTCGTTACGGGAGGGGAGCTTGCCGGGGTGGCAGTCACGCGGGTGCATCTTGAGGAGGATACCGCGCGCTCGAGTCATGAGCAGGGGGTGAGTCTCGTTGATTTCAACCGTGCCGGCGTTCCGCTCATGGAGCTCGTTACCGAGCCGGTCATTCATGGTGCCGAGGCGGCCGGACGCTTCGCACGCGAACTTCAGCTCCTTTTGCGGACGCTCGGCGCCGGAGAGGCGAATCTTGAAAAGGGCGAAATGCGCGTTGAAGCGAACATTTCTGTATCAGCCGAGCCGAGGAAACTCGGCACCAAAGTCGAGGTTAAAAATCTCAATTCGTTCCGCTCGGTCGAACGAGCCATTGCGTTTGAGATTGACCGCCATATTGCGCTCTTGCGCGAAGGAAAGCCGGTGACTCAAGAAACGCGAGGTTGGGACGAGGAAGGCCAGCGAACCTTCAGTCAGCGCCTCAAAGAAGGCAGCGCCGACTATCGCTATTTCCCGGAGCCGGACCTTCCTAAGCTCATGCTTTCCGAGGATCCGGAGTGCGCGCCGGAGGCCATTCGTGCGTCGCTTCCGGAGCTGCCGGATGCGCGTCGCGGCCGTTACCGAGAGCGATATACGCTCAAGGAGAGTCTTGCGGAGCAGATCGTCAAAGACCCGATATTCAGCGTCTTTTTTGATGCGGTCGCTGCGGCGCTTGCTGAAGACCAGAAGGCCGTTCAGCTTGCAGCGAACTATCTGACGGTTGATCTCGCTGGCATCCAGGCGCGAGAGGGTTGGGCGGCGCTGCCGATTGATCCGCGCGCGTTTGCGAAGCTGATACGGCTGGCGCAAGCAGGAACCCTTTCCTCGCGAGGAGCCAAGGACACGCTCGAGCTCCTCGTCGCTCAGGGCGGAGACCCTGAGGAATTAGCGAGCGCCCATGAGCTCATACAGATCCAGGATGATGGTGCCTTGCGGGAGATTATTGCCGAGGTGGTGAACAGGGAGACCAAGGCCGCTGAGGAGTATCGGTCGGGGAAGGAAGCCGCCCTGCAGTACCTCGTTGGGATGAGTATGTGGGAAAGCAAGGGAGCGGGTAACCCATCGCGCATTCGGGAGCTTCTTATCGAAGAACTTGGAAGGTAGGCGATCTGTGTACAACCACCTAGCACGGTGAGACGAGATTGCCCTATACTTTGCGGTAATGGACGAGCTCCTTATCGACGAAAAAAAATATCTCTCCACAAAGCGCGCAGCTAAGGTTACCGGTTATGCCAAGGACTATATCGGGCAGCTTTGCCGAGAGGGACGCGTCAAGGCGCGCCAAGTAGGGCGCAGCTGGTACGTGCTTGAGACTGACATTCGTCAGCACCGATTCGGTTCAGAAGCGGCAGGTACGCCCTCCGTATCGTTGCCGAAGATGGACGACCTTAGAAAAACAGAGGAAAAAAGCGCACTTGCGAGCCATTTCGTACAAAAGCCCGTGGACTACACCTGGGACGCTCCCCGCTATTCTCCCGAGTACACTGATCCGCCCCAGATTAATTTGTTGAAAAAGGAGCCCAGCGCAACTTCGCAAGAGGCTCAAGCGCAGCTGACCGAGGGCAAGACTGACTCGGCTGAACCGCTTGATAACCTCAATGACGCCTGGGAAGCCTGGTTTTCGAACAAGACGCTGCCACAGACTCCGATTCAGGACGCGCCCGCTACCGCCGAAGTCCCCTCTGTATCACCGGAAAGACCGCTTGAATCAGCATTTACACCTAGCGAACCAAAACCGGCGTGGGTGGAGCCCCTTGAGGAGCCGGAAATGCAGCAAACGGACGCCGTCTTGGAAGAACCAGTGCCGATTATCCGCAAGATAGAGGCGTCGGCCTCGCCTCGCTTTGAGATGCTCGAAATGCATGAGGCACGCGAGCCGGACCGTCTAGAACAGAAGCCTGCCGAAGCGCCCGTACTACTCAATGTGCAACGGAGCGGGAAGCGTCATGGTGTGCGTCTGATCCGCCTCGTAAGCCTTATGCTCGCGCTCTGTGCAGTCGGTCTTGCGTATCTTCAGACGCACTCGAGCCAAACCCTCCTCTCTAAACTGCCTGCCGGACTGGATCGGCTCGCCGGCGTAAGCGTGTATAGGAAATAGTATAAAATATAGTCTTTTCGGTTCGTCTTCATGAAATCGCAGTGCGAATCTCGGTTAAATGGATACCACTTGATCCGAACAATGTGAGACGTATTTTTCTTCGCGTCTGCACGCGGCACCCAGGCAATTGGGTTGCAGGCAACGCGCGTAGTTGCGGGAGATAAGAGGGCTTCTACATCAGCAGCCGCGAAGATAGGTAAATCCGAGCTATTTATCCACATGAGCACGGCGTCTTGGGAACGATCGTGTTCTAGTATTTACATAGCTCGCGATTTACGAACCGAACCATGACGCCTTTTTTCGGATCAGTGCTTATCTCGACGGGAGATGCAGCACGCATGACGGGTTACTCGCCTGAGTACCTTACGCGACTTGTTCAGTCGGGAATCGTGCCAGGGAGGCAATACGGTGACGCGTGGTTTGTGAGCCGCTATGCGCTCGAGCAACACCTCTCGTCGAAGCGGCTGCAGACGAGATTTGCCTTTGTCGAAGTGCAAAGCGACACCCTTTCTGACCACATGCGCGCGGTACAGCCGTCCTGGCTCAACGGTCTTGCGCAGACGCCGCTTCACGAGCAGCTATTTGCACTCTCGGTAGCGGCGATCGTGCTGCTTTCGAGTGCGGCGATAGCAAATACGAACTATTTCCCTAGGACCGAGGCGCATCTGGCAGTTGCGCTGCAGTCGGTTGTCCGAGAGGCGCACCTCGCACTCCTGGGCGTTTCGTCTGGCGCGCCAACCCACGCCGCTGGCCAGTATGCGGCCGCGGCGGCCGCAACGCAAACTATGCAGCGCGATTTGAATGCAGGTTCAGCCGTCCGGCTTCCCGTGTTCTCGGTGCGCGAGCGCGAAACCGCCGGCCTTAACGCGTACTGGTATGAAGCGCGGGGCGCGCAACTGCTCACGGTGCTCGGGGCCGCTATCCCAGGCCTCATGGCGCGCTTTGATTCGCCGGCACGAGCGCAATCGTCGCTCGCCTCGGCGTACTTCGGCATGGGCGATTCGTTGTATGCGCTTGCGCATGCGATGCCAGGATATTACCTCGCAGCAGTGGAGCAGGTAGGGAATCGGGTGTACGCCGGAGCAGTCAAAACGCGCGACATCGTGGGCGAGGTGCCCGGAGCCATCACGGCGTCGCTTACGCTTCTCGGAAGCGAAGTTCAAGCGGCTTCGTATGCGGCAATACGCGCTGACGTCCAGCTCGCATACGGTACCGTAATATTCGCTCCTTCGCTCGTTCGCGCTGTGGTGCTTGGAATCGGCTCGATCGGGACTCAGATGGCGCGTGTTGCCGCCGTCGCGCCGTATGCGGCCCGTAACCTTTCGTTGCGTATAGCCGCAATGCCAGAGCACATTGGCCCGGCCCTGGCCCGGGGGGCGTTCTCTCTCGAGTACGGCGTTGCGAAGCGCTTTACGGACGATGTGCAGGCCGTGGCGTCGCAGTACATGACCGGCATCCAAACAACCGCGGTTGCGCTCGACTCCGGCATTACGGCGGTCTCTTCCTCGATGCAGCAGGCGGTCACTGAAGCGCAATTCGCTGCAACACAGTTTGCAGCTTTTTCGCGCATTGCTCTCGGGCGGGGAGTTGCGGCGTCAGCGGCAGCACTGGATTCTTTCTCAGCCGCGGTATCAGTGCGTCCTTAGGGCATGGGGAATGTCCTGCGCAAAAAAGCTCGCACGTTAGCCGCTTTCGGGATACTCAGCATCCTCTTAGGAGTCGTGCCGACGATTACCCATGCGCAACTTGGAGGAACCGCCATTGCGCAAACACTCACCATCGCGACCGGAACGCCGACATCGGGTGATGTGGTCGCATACAACCGCTCGAACGAGACGTACTACTTGCCCGGCGCGCCGAACGACTCCGGCCTGTATGGAATCGTGGTTGCCAAGCCGTTGATCGTCTTGCAAGGGAAAAACGGCACTACCCCAGTCGTTACTTCCGGGGAAGCGGTGGTAAACGTCACGAACGTCGGCGGGCCCATTGCAGTAGGCGATTATCTCACGTCCTCGACCATTCCGGGCAAGGCACAGCGGGCTAGTGCAAGCGATGCATACGTCATAGGCACCGCGCTCCAGCCGTTTTCGGGTGGTACTTCAACAAGCAGTACCAGCCAGATACTTGTTGCGCTCGATTTTGCGCGCCGTCCGCTTTTTTCTTCTTTTAACGCTTCTACGAGCGCCGTGTCGAGCATCCAGACGAATGTACCGCAGAAAGATCCGACCGTGCCCGCGGTGCAGGTATTACGATACGTGCTCGCAGCGTTTATTGCGGTCGGATCGGTGTATGCGGCATTTCGTAGTTTCGGGTCAAACATTACCAGCAGTATCGTCTCGGTCGGCCGTAATCCGCTTGCAAAGTCATCCATCCAGCTCATGGTGGCGCTCAATGCGGCGCTCATTGTCTTTATCAGTCTGCTTGGGCTCTTTGTCGCGCTCGTCATCACGCTTGTGCCCTTATGATCCACACTAATGATGCCCGTACGAGGCAAGGCGAGTGCTATGATGCGGATGTACGCACCCGTAGTCATTGATCTTTTATGCTGACCTCTCTCGCTTCCGGTGCCGCGCTTGCGCTCCCCATAGGGCCGCTCGTTGTCAGCGTGCTCGCGCTTATCGTGGTTGCGCTCCTCGTGCTTGTCGCGATGGTCATACAGCTCAGCACTCGATTGCGCCACCTCTCGACGCCCATTTACGATCAGATAGTCGGCCAAGCCCAAGAAAAAGCGCACCAAGTGCTCTCTGAGGCGGAAACCGAAGCCCACACGCTCCATGCGGTAGCACAGACGGCCGCCGACAAGCTCCTTGCTGACCGCAAACTCGCGGACGATCAGCTAAGCGCATCTTACGCTAATCATTTTAAGGAGCTCATCGCGCACGCGGATGCGGCCCTTTCCGCGCAAGCCCAAGAGGTTCAGAAGCAGTCCGCTCACTTTGCCGAGCAATTCTCGACGGTGGGGCAGGGTATCACGGCGCAATTGGGTGCGGAATCGAAGCGCGTGCAGGATGTCGCCGCAGCCGAGATAGAAAGCATGCGCAAGGTGTTCGCGCAGCTCAGTGCGGACGCAGCGAAGGCGCAGGAGGCGATCGTCGCGCAGATGCGCGCGCAGGTTGCCGACCTTTTTGAGAAAGAGGTACAAAGCGTTCGAGAGCAACTCACTGCCTATCGGAAAGAGCGCAGCGCTGCGGTCGACCAGCACATTGTGGCGCTCGTGGAGGAAACAGCGCGTATCGCGCTCGGGAAGGCGCTCTCGCTCCAGGAGCACCGGGATCTCATTCTTGCCGCGCTTGAGGAAGCCCGGCGCGACGGTGTCTTTGGCCGGCTACCGACATGAATCCCGTTCTTACAGCGCTGCTTCCGTTCACATTCCGCCAATCTGACCTGGCGTACCGTCTTGGTTTGCTGAGAGAATTTCTCGAGTTTTGTTTTTTCACCCAACAGAGCACATCTGCGAGCGCGGCGGCAATCGCACCCTTCTCGGCTGTTGGACGCCATGGTCTCGGCGATATCGGCTTTTTGCAGAAACTCTCTCCGGAAGTTTTCGCATCGTTTCAGAGTGGCAGCTTCCATGCGGTTCTCGATCAAGCACTTAGGGAAGCGAAAGCGCTCCCGACGCTGCGCCTTACGGTCGCTGTCGTCCTGCCGACCGAAGAGGTGACGGTACTCGGTCAGTGGGCGCGCCAGGCCGTTGGCGAACGGATCATGCTTGAATTATCGGTCGACCCGGAAATCGCGGCTGGGTGCCAGTTGCTCTGGCATGACACAATCCACGAGTACAGTCTTGGGACGCGTTTACGGAAAAACGAAGCGCAGTTGGCGGAACGCATACCGGCATTGCTTGAGGCGGCATAGCGCATATGGAAGAGACGTTCGCGGAAAAAGAAGCCGGGTTTGTCATACAAGCAAAGGGCTACCTCATTACGCTCGAGGGCTTGCCATCGGCGCGCATCAACGACGTTATCGTGAGTGCGCATGGCCAGCGGGCGCTCGTAACAGCTCTTAACGAAAGCGGCGTTGAAGCCCTCCTGCTTGATCCGGGAAGCCCCGGCTCGGGCGAACGGTTCGCAGCGCATCCAGAAGGCATTCAGTTCTATCTGGGCGAAGCGCTCTTTGGTCGGGCAATGAATGTGCTTGGGGCGCCTATAGACGGTCTCGGTGATTTCCCTCCTGCGACCGTGCCGCTCCAGCTTGAGAGCGACGCGCCAGATATGAGTGCGCGCGCGCTCATGGTCGAACAGCTTACGCTCGGCATGACGGTGGTCGATATCTTGCTTCCAATTGCGAAAGGGCAGCGCCAGCTCGTCATTGGACCGATTTCGAGCGGCAAGGACGTCTTTCTTGAGAGTGTTGCTGCGGCGCAGAAGGATACGGAAATCGTGTGCGTGTATGCGCTCATTGGCCGTCCGACTGCCTACATAGAGAACGTGATCGCGCATCTGCATCGGCAGGGAGGGAATACCGGCACGATCGTTATTGCGGCGCGTTCCGATGATCCGGCGCCGCTCGTTTCTATCGCGCCCGCGGTAGCACTGCAGGTTGCTGAATCTTTCTCCAAGCAAGGGAAGGATGTGCTCCTCATTCTCGATAACCTGGCGAGCCACGCGAAGTACTTCCGGGAGATCGCGCTGCTCTCCGGGCGCGTCCCGGGACGCGAGTCGTATCCGGGCGACACGTTTTATGCACAGGCGCACTTGCTCGAGCGCGCGGGCTTTTTCAATAAAGCGTACGGGGGCGGCAGTTTGACGCTGCTGCCAGTTCTGGAGACGAACATTGAAGAGATGACTAGCCTCATTTCGACGAACCTCATGTCGGCGACGGACGGGCACCTATTCTTCTCGCCGGTTGCGCACGCGGAAGGGTACTTCCCGGCAATCGACCCGCGCCAGTCGGTTACCCGCGTGGGTCGCCAGGCCCAGACCACGCTTGCTAAGCAGCTCTCGATTCGCGTCCAGGCGCTCCTCGCCGATTACGAGCGCGAAAAGCGTTATGGTCAATTCGGAGCGCAGCTCTCGGCCGAAGCGCAGAACCTATTGCGACAAGGTGATGTGGCTAATATTTTCCTGCGCCAGGAGCCGATGTTGTTCGTCTCTCCGGAAGAGCAGATCATACTGCTTTCGCTCGTCTTCACGTCGTTCTTCGCCGATAAGGATCTTGAATTCATTAAGCGTAATCGTCCCGCATTGAGCGCTGCAATTGCAAAGGATCCGCGTCTGCAACCCCTCGTTGAGAGCGCTCGACGAGGGGCGATCTCGTTCGACCAATTTCTCAAGAAGCTCCGGGCGGGTCTCGCACCCTTTGAAGCCGTATGTCGACCTTAGCGGAACGCCATCAAGAACTGCTCGGGCTCGAAGCGCTGCAATTCGTGACGAGCACCTTTTTCGAGCTGAGTGCTGAAAAAATCGGCCGCCTGCGGCGTGAGTTCGAGAAGAACCGGAAATTTTTTGAGGAGGTTTCCGGACTCTATGAAGCGGTGCGTCGAGCGGCCGCCAAAGCGAAAGGAGAGCACGGGAGTACGGCGCGAGGACGAAGCGTCGCCGTCGCGTTCACCTCGAACGCGCACTTCTACGGCTCTGTTAACGCCGACGTGGTGCGTGCGCTCGTCGATCATATCGCGCAAGCGCCCGAGGAAGAGATCCTCGTGATCGGGAACACCGGTAAAAGCTTTATGGAGGGGTATGGCCTCCACGGACGCGCGGGCGAATTTTTCTCCTTCGCAGGCGATGATCCGACGCGCGAAGAGATTCGCCAATTTCTCGATCGCGTCGCTCCCTACGAGCACGTGCGCGTCTTCCATCCATCATTTGTAAACGTGTTTACGCAAACAGTGGGTGAGCTCGACATCACACATGCACCGCCGGAATACGGGCAGAGAGACGAGGCTCTCGGAGCCGTCGACTATATCTTCGAACCGGAGCTCTCGCGCATCCTCTCGTTCTTTGAGACACGCGTGCGCTACCTACTGTTTCGCCGTACCATGCTTGAAGCGGAACTCGCCCGTACCGCGGCGCGCCTGCTGTCGATGAATCAAGCGGAAGACCGCGCCGATAAGTCGCTCGCGGCGCTCCAGCACCGAGTCCGGCATGAAGCGGAGGCGTTTAAGGACGCGCGCTTGCTTGAGACTTTTTCTGGCCTAGTGAAATTTAGAAAATGAATCCAAACGCTGGTGAACAATTCGTGGGGCGCGTACTTGCGGTGCGAGGACAGATCGTCATTGTCCGTTGCGAGAGCGACTATCGCCCGGCACTCCAGGAGCTTCTCTCGGCCGAAGATGACGGCCGCGTTCTCATCGAGGTGCACTCGTACAGGGAACGCGACCTTCTGTACTGCTTGCTGCTCACCGATAAGAGCGCGCTCCAGCGCAACATGCGCATCGCCTCGCATGGGCGATCGCTTACCGTACCGGTGGGGAAGACCGTGCTCGGTCGAGCAATCAATCTCTATGGAGATCCTGTCGATGGCGGCCCGCCGCTCTCTTTTGATGATGTGCGGCTTATTGACGAGCCGGATCAGAAGCGATTACGGCAAGATGCCGCCGAGCGGCGGTTTCTGGATACCGGCATTAAAGCGCTCGACTTCTTTACGCCACTGCTCGATGGTGGGAACCTCGCGCTCGTCGGAGGAGCCGGCGTTGGGAAGACCGCGCTCATGACGGAAATCATTCGCAACCTCAATTCGTCGCACCCGGGCGTTACGTTGTTTGCCGGCATCGGCGAACGCATCCGAGAAGGCCACGAACTCTGGCTTTCCCTCAAGGAAGCCGAGGTGCTTGCTAAGACCGCGCTCATCGTGGGGCATATCAACGAGAACGCCGCTGTCCGCCTGAAGGTCGCCGCAGCGGCTGCGACGCTTGCCGAATACTTCCGGGACGAAGCAGAGGAAAATGTACTCTTTTTTGCCGACAACATCTTCCGCTTCGTGCAGGCAGGCAACGAGCTCTCTACCTTGCTCGAAGAGATACCGTCAGAGCTTGGTTATCAATCGACCTTGGAGTCCGATATGGCCCGGTTTGAAAGCCGGCTTGGTCCCGGTAATCATAAGTCGATTACCTCTGTACAAACGGTCTACGTTCCCGCTGACGAGCTCAGCGATCCCTCGCTCGCCGCGTCGCTGCCGTATTTCGAGGCGGTGGTCATTTTGTCTCGCGAGATGAGCCAAGAAGGGCGTTTCCCGGCAATCGATCTGCTCAACTCGAAATCATCTATCCTGGGCCGCGCTTCGACCGATGCAACCGATGCTGCGCATGTTAAGACCCTTACCGATGCGATCGAACTGCTCCAGCAGTATCAGCGCATCGCGCGCATCGTCAACATTATCGGCGAGAGTGAACTCGCACCGCAGGACAAGGTGATCTACGAACGTGCAAACCGCTTGCGCAACTACATGACGCAGCCGTTCTATACCCAGCAGGCGCATACGGGCCGCAACGGGGTATTTGTGAAGCGGGCAGAGACCATCGAGGACGTGGGCGCGATTCTTCGGGGCGACTACGATACTGTCCCCGCGGAACGGTTCATGTATATCGGGCGTGTTAGTGAAGTGAAAGCTGCAAATAGCGAAATACCGCCACCGGTACCCGTACCAGCGCCACCGAGGCTATGACCGGCCCAGGCGAACCAGAGATCATGGTGAGGGTTAGCAGTGCCGACGAGCTTCTCTGGGAGGGGCCCGCCCAAAGCGTATCCTCGGAAAACCAGTCAGGACCATTCGACATTCTCCCTGGGCACGCCAATTTCATTACCATGATCGAGGGGAAGCCGATAATCATCCGGAGCGCAGGGGGAGATAAGAGTTTCAAATATCGAACTGCGGTTGTGTACGTGTCGGACGGAATAATAAAGATTTTTACAGGGGTCTGAACCCTACCCGAGCCAAGATATAGCATAGATCAAGTAAATATAATCTCGTATACACGAGTTGTTGCTACATATAATGTTTTATTATATAGATTTCTCGTCTCTGTCATGAGAGGTTCTATAGATAGAATACTGGGGACCAGATGTTGTCTGGTATCTTTTGGCACTCTTGCGTGGCTATGCAATCAAATATGAACAGAATGTGTAGTGGGATCCTGATTTTCCATCGGTTCTCGTTGTCTTCGATGTGACTTTTCAATTAGTCCCATAGGAGTCGATCGGATTTTCTGACGCGACTTTACGTGTCTTTGGTCGGGGAAATTTATCCCCAACAGATAGCCTATTTCTCTATAGGCGAAACGAAATAGCTTGCTAACATATAGCTAATTCGTTACTTCGATGTCCTCTGCTCTTTTTAACAAGAACGGTACTCTTATCTCTTCGAAAGACGCTGCGCAACGTGCGGGGTATACGCATGACTATATCTCGCGATTGTGCCGACAGGGATACGTTGCTGGTCAAAAAGTCGGCAATGCATGGATGGTAGATGAGGGATCCTTCAATGCGTTTCTCCGTGAGCAGAACGGACGGAAAGAAGCACGGAGTGCGACACTCTCCAAACAGCGCAAGTCGGAGTACGAAACGGAAGTGCCCCAAGGTATCTCGCTTCTTAAGAACGTTCGTGCAACGTACAAAGCCGCTCGCAGTCGCCGCCCGATTCGTCCGGTATTGGGGGTCATCGGACTCGTGCTCGTCATGATTGTGTTTGTGAATGCTGGATCGGCCGCCGCGGCGTTTCGCAGGGCGGAGCAGTTTGCGGTAGCGAATATCGAACCGGCGCTAGCGACGATTGGACGTCTGCCCGCAGCTTTCTTCGAGCCAACGCTTGCGCTTGGCGTACCGACAGCAAGCGTAACGCAACCGGCGAGCGTGTTCTCAAGCGCGTGGCATTCGGTTGTCTCGGGCGTCGTGCAAGCGACGCACTTCATTGTCGCGTTTCCGTTCCTAGGCCGTCCGGCTAATGGCGTAACGGGGCAGCCGCACGCAATCGCGAGCGCAACTACGTCGACGAGCACACCGTCGGTGCCGGTTGCGCATTTGCTGGCAGGCGTACCGGTTCAAGCGACCGCTCGCTCGGCAGCATCGGCAGCACCAGTGTCAGCTGCCGCGCTTCCGAACGTGAGTTCGAACTTCACCGACTATACGTCCTTGGCGATTAATACAAATCTCTCAGTGGCCGGCAATCTCCGAGTGAGTGGCGTGCAGACGATAGGCGGCGGCCTTTCCGTAGGCGGACGAGCCACGCTTAATGGCGCGCTCACCGTCGGCGGGAGCGTCGCAGTTGCGGGAAACGAGACGGTGGGTGGCGTACTGCAGGCGAACGGCGGCATCAGCACCAATGGAGCAAATATTAATCTCGGCACGGGCAAAGTATTCGCTTCGAACGTTCTTAACGGTATTAAAGCGGGCTCCAACGTCACGATTACCGGCCCAGCGACAAACCCGACTATTTCAGTGAATGTACCGTCCTTTGGCGGAATCTTTGCTTCTGGAGGGACGGTAACGTCCGTAACCGCAGGCAGCGGACTCTCGGGTGGAAACATAACCGATTCGGGCACGATCTCGCTCAACCTGGGGAGCGCCAATAAATGGACCGCCCTGCAGACGTTTAACGCGGGCGCGATTGCTTCATCGCTCGGCATTGGTACTACAAGTCCAGATGCGCTGCTTTCAATCGCGAGCTCAGCAACGAGTACAAAGACGAATCTATTCAGTATCGCGGATGCGAGCTCAACGCTTTTCTCAATCAATGGCACAGGCGATACCTATGTGAGTGGCCACCTCGGCATCGGTATAGTGCCGTCGGCGAGCCGCGCGCTCGAAGTCGCGGGTGGTGTACGGCTCAGCACGACGAGTACGCTCACGCTCAGTAGTATTTCTTCTTGCGGAAAGAGCCATGCGCTCCAGACGGACGCGTACGGAAACGTGATTTGCGGTCCGATCGCTTCACTCGGCGTCTCCACTGCCGGCGGGTGGAGTACGGATAATATTGGTCATGTCTATCTTGCGACTTCGACCGATGCGGTCGGTATCGGCACCACGACGCCTTTCGCCAAACTCTCGGTCGTCGCCACGGCGGCAGATACGCCGACCGCAATCTTGGAGGCGACGACGACCCAGGTTGCGAATCTTCTCGACGTGTATAACACCGCGGGGACGCTCGCCGACGTTTTAACGGCCCACGGCTACCTCGGTATCGGGACTACTTCGCCCGCGGTACCGTTCGCGATTGGCGGCGTCGGGAGTTTCGGTTCAAATGTAATCACTATCAATTCTACGCAGGGCATCAACCTCGTTGGCTCCGGCTGCTATGCGGTAAACGGCAGCTGTATCGGCGGCAGCGGCAGCGGCAAGGTCGGCACAGTCACCTCCGTTGGTTTTAGCGGCGGCGTTACTGGGCTTGCCTTCAGCCCGAGCCCGATTACAGGCGCGGGTACGACGACCTTGAGCGGCACACTCAATGTCGCTCATGGCGGCACAGGCTCGACAACGTTGTTCGGACTCCTTATGGGTAATGGTACGAGCTCCATCGCGACGGCAATTCCAGGCGTTGATTACCTTGCCCCGGATTCCTTGAATGCCGCGACCCCGCTCTCCTATAGCTCGACGACCCGCACCGTCTCGCTCACGGGTATTGTGCCGGTGGCAAACGGCGGCACGGGTACGAGCACGCAATACGCGAGTGGCACGAACATGGGCATCCTGGTTTACGACGGCGCTCATGTGACCAGTAATTCGGATTTCACCTACAACTCGGCTGATGCAAGCCTTACGCTCTCCGGACACGTGATGATCGGCGAAGGCGGTGGCAGCATCCAAAGCAACCTTGCGGTCGGCTTCCAAGACCTCATCAGCAATACGGTCGGACAAAAGGACACGGCGACGGGTTATCAGGCGCTGTATGGGAACACGTCAGGTTCAGACAATACGGCTCTCGGGTATTCTGCGCTCAATACGAACAACTCCGGTTCGGGGAATACCGCTGTTGGTTCGACTGCGCTCGCTAACGCTAAAGGGGACCAAAATACCGCGCTTGGCGCTTTCTCGCTCGCCTACAATACGACGGGCAACGATAACCTTGCACTTGGGTATCAGGCTGGCTTCAATCTGACTACCGGCTACGGCAACACGTTAATCGGTCCGAATCCCGATAACCGAACCAACATCACCACCGGTCACGGAAATGTCGGCATCGGGTACGATCCGAACTTCCCGAGTCCGACGGGGAACAATCAGCTCTCGATCGGTAATTTTCTCTTCGGTGTTCTTCCCGCAACGAGCACCGCGCAGACGCTCTATCCGCTCACTGGTGCATTCGGGATTGCGTCGACGGCGCCGTACGCGGAAGTCGGTATACAGGCGAATGCCGGTTCGCACTACCGCACGCTCTTCGCGATCGGCTCATCGACCGTGGGTGCGACGACGACGCTTTTCTCGGTTTCGAACTCGGGTGCGACGAACATCACCGGGCCGCTCACCGTGGGCGGCACCGGTCATTTCTCGGGCGCACTCACCCTGGGCACCGCGCTCGGTGTGACGAATGGCGGCACGGGAACGTCCACGGCGCCGACGTATGGAGAGCTTCTCTTGGGCAACCATCTCGGCGGCTATGACCTCGTCTCGACCTCATCGCTCGGCTTCACGAAGGGTACGGTCACCTCGATTAACGCCACGACGACGAACGGCATGGGCCTCTCCTTCACCGGCGGTCCCGTGACGACGAGCGGCACGCTCACGCTCGCGGGTGTGCTCGCGATTGCCCACGGCGGCACCGGCACCACCACCGGCGGCGTTACCAACGGTGTCGAGTACTACAACGGCGCCACGCTCACCAACGGCGCAGGCTTCGTATACAACGGCGGCAACGTCGGCATCGGCTCTTCGACCCCCG
>JAJYHK010000003.1:22268-25150 GCA_021784815.1 bacterium
GCAAGCTCGGTTCCTCCACCATCGCCTCGCTCGCCTCCAACTACCTCCCGAAGTGGACGGGCTCGTCCTTCGCCGACTCTCTGATATACGACAATGGGACGAACGTTGGGATTGGCACGACGTCGCCAATGGCTAAACTTTCGCTCCAGGCTCCGTTTGGGGCGATCGATAAGAACCTCTTTACGGTCGGCTCCTCGACGAGTGCTGCTTCCTCGACCGAGCTCCTTACGGTCAAAAGTACTGGATATGTGGGTATTGGCACCTCAAGCCCTACCGGCATTTTTACCGTTGACGGAGGCACGACAAACGGTACTCTGGGGAGCAACATCAACGTCTTTGCTCAAGCAAGTTCAAATGCAAGCGGTACTGGCGGGAGTATAAACATTCAGGCTGGTAGCGGCGGTTCTACCGGAGGGAACCTGACGCTCAAGGCTGGAAACTATAGCGGCTTTGCAGGAGGTTACCTTACCCTTGCAGGAAGCGCCTGGATTCCTGGTATGACCATTCTTCAGGGCGCAAATGGTAATAACAATGGGGGTTCCGGAGCGATTGGGATCTACGCAGGATCGACCGCAAACGGCGGCGGGAGCAATGTCTATATCAGCGGCGGGCCGGGGAATAATGCGGGCGCTGCGGGCGATGGCAAGGTGTTACTTGCCGTGAGCGGATCAACTCCGCTAGGTCATGTCGGCGTCGGTACGAGCTCGCCGTGGGCCATGCTCTCGGTAAGCTCGAGCGGTACTGTGGGTCCGGCTCTTGCGGTAGGCTCTTCAGCTGGAACCGGTCTTCTTGTCACGAACGCAGGCAAGGTGGGCATCGGCACCACCTCGCCCTTCGCTACCCTCGCAGTGAACGGCTCGCTCGCGCTCACCGGCAAGCTCTACGACGCCTCTTCAAGCGCAGGTACGAACGGCCAAGTGCTCGAAACCACCGGCTCTGGCGTAAAGTGGACGCCGCTTCCAGCTGGCGGCACGGTCACCTCGATTAACGCCACGACGACGAACGGCATGGGGCTCTCCTTCACGGGCGGCCCGATCACGACGAGCGGTACGCTCACGCTCTCCGGCACGCTAGGCGTCGCCCATGGCGGCACGGGGTCGACCACGCTCACGGGGATCCTCGTCGGCAACGGCACTTCCGCCTTGAACACGCTCTCGCTCCCGAGCTTCCTCTCGCTCACCGGCTCGACGCTCGCACTTAACACGCTCGGTATCGCGAATGGCGGCACGAACGCCTCGACCCAGACGACCAACGGCGTGAACTATTTCGACGGTACGAAGATCACCAGCAACGGCAGTCTCACGTATAACGGCAGCGCGCTCACCGCCGCAAACGATGCAACCATAAACACGCTCACGGTCGGCACGGGCGCGGGTGGCAGCGCGACGCAGGACACTGCGCTCGGTTACCTCGCGCTCTCGTCGAATGCCGGAGGCTCGCACAACACGGGCCTCGGCTACGAGACGCTTCATGTGAGCAGTTCCGGCACCGACAACACCGCGACTGGCTGGTCGGCGCTCCTCGAGAACACGACCGGCAGTTACAACACCGCGAATGGTTCGAACGCGCTCTTCACGACGACTAGTTCGGGTAACACCGCGCTCGGTGCGAGCGCGGGCGCCTCGGTGAGCTCCGGCGGCTACAACACGCTCCTCGGTTATGAGTCGGGCTCAAACGTCACCACTGGCTCCTACAACGTCGCGCTCGGCGCAAACATCCTCGAATCTTCCACCACTGCCTCTCAGCAGCTCAACATCGGCGATGTGCTCTACGGCTCGGGTATCTACAGCGGTTCATCGGCATCCTCGGCCGCGACCAGCAACGGCCGCATCGGCATCGCTACGACAACTCCAGGCTCGCTTTTCGCGATCGGCTCCTCGACCAACAGCGCGTACGGCATCAACTTCTCGACGGGAACCTCGACACTCAACACGCTCGGCGGCTTTAATTTAAAGAAAGGTTGCTACGCGGAGAACGGCACTTGCATCGCGCCGGGGCAGCTCGGCTTCGGCTCGGTCACCTCGATCAACGCGACGACCTCGGCCAACAACTTCGGGCTCTATTTCACCGGCGGTCCCGTGACGAGCAGCGGCACGCTCACGCTGAACGGCACCTTGAATGTCGCTCATGGTGGCACGGGCGAGAGCGCACAGACCACCAACGGCGTCCTCTACTACAACGGCTCACAGATCACGAGCGGCAGTAAGCTCAGCTTCGACGGCAACTTCCTCTCGACCACCAACGACGCGAAGTTTAACGGCGTGACGGTGGGTGAGGGCGGCGGCACAAGTAACACGAATACCGCACTCGGCTACAACGTGCTCTCGACTGATTCAGGTATTGTCAATACCGGTGTCGGTAGCGAAGCCCTCTTTTCCAACACCACCGGCGTATACAACACCGCCAACGGCGGGTACGCTCTCTATTCCAACACCACCGGCTCCGACAACACCGCAAATGGTTTGAACGCTCTCTATTCCAACACCACCGGCTCCGACAACACCGCCAACGGCGTATTCTCCCTCGACTCCAACACCACCGGCTCCTCCAACACCGCTAATGGCTACCGCGCCCTCTATTCCAACACCACCGGCTCCGGCAACGTCGGCATTGGATACGATGCCGCCGAGGCTGGCACTGGTGCATACAACGCCGATACCGTCATCGGATACCAAACAAACTGGAATGGAAGCTCCGCCTTCGCCTCCACCACAGAACTCGGCTACCAGTCCGGATACAACGCAGTCGGCAACAGCAACACCTTCCTCGGATACCAGTCTGGATACAACGTCACCACCGGCTCAGACAACATAGCTATCGGAGAGAACATCAACCTCCCAAGCGCCACCGCCTCCCAACAGCTCAACATCGGCAACCTCCTA
>JAJYHK010000006.1 GCA_021784815.1 bacterium
CTCTTCGCCAGCCCTCCGCCGAACCCTCAAGAAGACATCTTAAGTTGTCATCTTCAGGCTGCTGCGGGTAGCCCGCAGTGGCCTTACACGTACCGACCGCCCCGAAAGGGGCGGTCGGTACGTTTCTCGCGACTCTATGCGCGAATTTCAAGATGTCATCTTGAACATGCTATCTTGAGATTGAATGGCTCGCGAACCTTTTGCTGTCGATGAGTGGTATCACTGCTATAGTCGTGGCGTCGACAAAAAGACGGTGTTTACCGACGCGTCTGAGTACGCGCGTTTTAAGCATTTGCTGTATATATGCAATAGCGGCACGGCGATACATCGCAGCGCTATCGCCAATATTACCGACGGTGAGCTCTACGCTCTTCCACGGGGAACGCCGCTCGTCTCGATTGGCGCATACTGTCTCATGCCGAACCATTTTCACCTGCTGCTCCGAGAAGTTCGAGAGGGTGGTATTTCGCAGTTCATGCGCACGCTCGGCATCTCCTATGCAATGTATTTCAACACAAAGCACGAGCGCGTCGGTAACCTTTTCGTAAAGCCGTTTCGGGCGAAGCGAGTGACAAACGACGCGTATCTAAGAAGAGTCGCGCAGTACATTCACCTTAATCCTGCGGAGTTGTTTGCCCCGGGATTTAAAGAGGGCAGAGTCGAGGATCTTGGTTCGCTACGGACGAGACTGGCCGAATACGAGCATTCAAGCTTGCCTGATTATTACGGCAACGCCACGGGGAAAGGGGACAGGGCAGAGAAGGCGATTCTGAACGCCGAAGCGTTTGACCTTATGCGAGAGGAGTTGCCGGACGAAAGGGAACTACTACTCGAAGCACTGCTGTATTATCAAGAGACCGCAAGATAGCGTTTCAAGATGTCATCTTGAAACGCTATCTTGCCACTACTGCGCAAGCAGCGCGGAAAGGCTCACTTCACTTTCCGCGTACCGGCACGGCATTTTCCATGCGCTCGCACCAACGCGCGGACAATGCTATGCTCTTTCCGATATGACGATGAGCAGCAAAGCGGGGGTCTGGGCGGGAATTGCTGTTCTAGTGCTTGCGCTCGGGGCAGGAGGATGGCTCCTCTTCCGGGCCCCACGTGTCCCCGCCTTCCCGATTAATCCGAAGGACCGCATCGCCTCATGGACCTTTAAGGGCACGTACACCGGCTACCCGAGCTTTATTACGAAGGCGAATACTGACCTTGCAAATCTCCGCATGGACATGCGGCAAGGGAAGTACGACCCCTATGACCTCTACATAGGTATGGGCGAGGACTATGTGCTTCTCGGTAATGGCAAGGCGGCATACAACGCGTTCAACCACGCGATCGCGCTCTATCCGAACCAGGGCCTCGCATACACCGATCTCGCGGCGCTCATGAGCGAGCTGGGCGCCCGCTACACGGCGGCTGACGCATACCAGAGAGCGGAAGTAGCGCAGCCTTCGGTGCTCACCTACCACCTCGAGCAGCTCAACTTCCTCACGAACTACTTCGCGACTGACACGCCGCGCGTCGCGGCTGCCTTTGCTGATTCAAGCAAGCAGTTCGGTGATATTGCCCAGGTGCTCCAGATCGAGGCGCAATGGCTTGCGGGCCTCGGGCAGTACGCGAAGGCGATTCAGGCATACCAACGAGCGATTGCCATTTCGCCAGGGCGTGATGTTTCCGGCATGGAGCGCGCGATCGCACAGCTGAAGGCGAAAGAAGCGCGGCAAGCCGCTGCGTCATCTACCAAAGCATGAACACCCTGAAACGCGTTTTTCCTTGGCTGCTCCTCGCGCCTGTGCTCTTGCCGGTCGTCATCTATAACGGGGTCATCTACCCGTATCTCGTCCCCAAAACGCTCTCGTTCTATGCGGTTTCGCTCGTGACGGCTGCGGTCTTCCTCGTGCTCGTCGCGTCTGGAGAGGCTTTTTACTGGGCGCGCCTCAATAGAAAAGAGATCTGGATCCCGCTCGCGCTTCTCGCGGTCGCGTACGTCACGAGCTCGCTCGGTCTCGGCTTCTACCATTCATTCTGGAGCATCTTCGACCGTGGCGACGGGCTCCTTATGCTCACCTGCGCGACTGCGGACTTCTACCTGCTCCTGCTCTACGCCGACCGCGCGTTCTTCACGAGGCTCCTGCGCGCTGTGGCGGTTGTCGCGAGCCTCGTCGCGCTATACGGCATTGGCGAGTGGCTCGTGACGGGCGGCCGCATCGGCAGTTTTCTCGGGAATGCGGCGTTCTTTGCCGGATACCTCGGCATCGCGCTCTTCGCGACTGTGGCGGCTGCCGGGGGGCTCACTAAGGGCTGGCGCCGCTCCGCGTATGCGGGCGCGGCGCTCCAAGTGGTCGCGATCGTGCTTACCGCGACGCGCGGTACGATGCTCGCACTTTTTGTTGTGTTCTTCCTTGTGCTCGTTCACGAGGCAGTGCGGGGAGTGGGGAAACGCCGCGCGCGAGCGTTCGGCGTTCTTGCTACGCTCGCTGTCGCCGGTATACTCTTCATCGCCTTCCGGGGCGAGATCGCGAAAGTTCCTTTCTCACCCGTGCAGCGCGTTGCGACCGCTTCGTTCGCTTCGCCCGATATCGCAAGTCGGCTCTTCATCTGGCGCCACATGCTCGGAGAGATCGCGCAGCGACCGCTCATCGGGGTCGGGGCCGAGCACATAGACTACCTCTTTAATAAGTTTTATAACCCGTCGCAGATCCAGGAGCAGTGGTTTGACCGCTCGCATAATGCCTTCCTCGATTACGCGGCACAGTACGGTGTACTCGGCTTCGCGCTCTACGTGCTCCTCATCGCGTCCTTCTTCGTTGCGGCGCGCCGCTTCGTTAAGAAGGGAGATCAAAGGACGGCCGCGACGCTCATGCTGCTCGCAATTGTGTATGCGGTCCAGAACTTCTTCGTCTTCGATACGATAACCTCTTTCTGGCTCCTCCTTGCGCTCCTTGCGACCGCACTTGCCGCCTCGCTCGATGAATCGCCCGCTGTCGCCCACGTCTTTCCGTCGTGGGTGAAGGGCGCGAGTTTGGTCGCGGCGCTCGGCCTCGTCGCGCTCATTGTGCCCGTTTCGGTGCGCCCGGCCATTGCGGCATACGACCTTGCGCACGCGTACGGATACCAGCTCTCCGACGTTCAGAAATCGATCGAGTACCTTCACAACGGCTTCGCGCTCGACACCTACGGCAATCTCGAGTACGGCTACGAAGCGTACGCGATGTACGCCGACGTACAGTCGAAGCAGCTCTCGGGCGACAAGCTCACCGCCGCCTACCAGGAAGCGGAGGGAATCCTGGCTCAGGAGTTCGCCCGTACGCCCTACGATGCGCGGACTGCGCTCGACTACGCCGACCTGCTCTCTATGGCGCCCTCGGGGGTAACGGTTGACAAGACCAAGCTCTCGGATGCAATTGCGCGCGCGATCAGTCTCTCGCCCAAGCGCGCGCAGTCTTGGTACATCCTCGTAAATACGATGCTCACGCATGCCAACAGCTACCCGGTTGGGTCTGCAGAGCGCACAAGCGGCTATGTTGCAGCGGAAGACATTTTGAACCGGTACATCGCGCTCGTGCCGGGCCTTGCCGAGCCGTACTACGTGCTCGCGCAGCTCGACCTCGCGACGGGCGATACGGCGGGTGCGCTTGCCGAGGCGGCGCAAGGGAAACGCTACTACACGAGCGACCTACCGACCGCCGAGCGCGCCGCGAGCTTCTATGAAAGCGTGCAGGACTGGCCAAACGCCTCGTACTTCCTCGCGCAGGTCGTACAACTCGATCCCGGGAACGTCGCGGCGCAGTATGATTTAGCGAAGGCCGAATACCTGAACGGGAATAAAGCGCAGGCCGAAGCGATCGTTGTGCAGCTGCGCAAGACGAATCCGGCTATCCTACAAACGGACCAAGCCTTCCTAAACGCCATCACCCAGTATGAACAATCCGCAGGGAGTGCCAAGCAGTAGGGAAGCGAAAAAGACAGCGCGTCGCGATGCCGAGCGCAAGGCGCTGCCGTTTCTCATTGAGTTTGTAAAGTTCTCGGCGCTGTTTGCGATCATCATCGCGGTCGCATTCCTGGCGCTGAGCGCCACGAGCGTCATTGCGGCGAACTAAAAGCAAAAAAGCAACCCTCCCACATGGGGAGGGTTGTTTGGGGGTCAAAGAAGTGGCGAGCTAGCGGACCGCTAGCACGGAGCATGTATTCGTTCAGGCCTCAGCTCAAGCAATCCATCGTACGTCGCTCTGCAGCGTGTTATCGCTGTCCGATGATATGCATCAGGCATCGAGAACAAGGCAGGGCTTCTGTCGCTCTGAGCGAGCCCGTCGCACGTTCTCATGAGTTCGCCGGTGAGATCGCCAATGGGGCTGTAACGCGATCCGCCCCGTGCGATCCGAAGCAGGGCTTTCGCTGCTTCGTGGCGAGGTACGTCTCGCAACCCTTTGAGCCAAGTGTTGTATTGACCCACTACGGCAACCAGGCGTTCTTCCATACGTTCTCGTCCTTTCGTGCTGACGAACCAGGAAAAGGGCAGTCCGGGATGACAGTACTACTTTTTTCAGAAAAAGAAAGCAGTGCAGCTTGATCGATAGCCCAGGTGTGGTATGGTACTCGGGTACGAACCGAAGACCGTGGGCGGCGAAAGCCTCAATGTAATGCCTACGCAGGGAGACCGATAGGTCGACAATCTCCTTTTCGATCGTACGAAAATTATGGTGGCGGGGGAACCTGCTTCAAACGCCCATTCAACATGGCAATTACGAAAGACAAAAAGCGCGCGATCAGCGCGAAACTCGACGAAGCGTTCGGTGAAGCGAAGGCCGCAGCTTTTGTAGGCTTCAATAAGCTCTCCGTCGCTGACACGTCAGCTATGCGCCGTGACCTGAAGAAGGCAGGCGTCCGCTACTTTGTGGCGAAGAAGACGCTCCTGCGCCGCGCACTCGCCAATCGCGGGTACGAGGGTGCTGTTCCGGAGTTGCCGGGCGAGCTGGCGCTCGTGTGGAGCGCTGAGGAAGACAGCACGCTTCCGGCGCGCTCGGTCCACGAGTTCGCTACGAAGTTCAAGGGAGCGCTTTCGCTCTTGGGCGGCATTTTCGAAGGCGCGTTCGCTGACCGCGAGAGAATCACTGCAGTTGCGACGATCCCGCCGGTTCCGGTCCTTCGCGGCATGTTCGTGAACGTGATCAACAGCCCCATCCAGGGCCTGGTCACCGCACTCGACAAGATTCGCGAGCAGAAGGCTTAGCATTATTTAGCTGTTATCTATTTACCTATGGCAGAGGAAACTACGCAGGCAACGGCCCCGGCCGAAACTGAAGTGCAGGTGGCCGCTCCGGTCGAAGCTCCCGCGGAAGCGGCCGCTCCGGCAGAGGAAGTGGCGGTTCCTGAGAAGTTCAAGAAGCTCGTTACGGAGATCGAGGGCATGACGGTCCTTGAGCTCTCCGAGCTTGTGAAGGTGCTCGAGAAGAAGTTCGGTGTGAGCGCCGCCGCGGTCGCGGTCGCGGGCCCGGTAGCTGCCGCGCTGGCCGAGGAAGGAAAGTCCACGGCGGACGTTGAGCTCACCGATGCGGGCGCGAACAAGATTTCCGTCATCAAGGTGGTGAAGGATGCGCTCGCGCTCGGTCTTAAGGATGCGAAGGATCTCGTCGACGGCGTCCCGAGCATGCTCAAGACGGGCGTGAAGAAGGAGGAGGCCGAGGAACTCAAGAAGAAGATCGAAGAGGCTGGTGGCAAGGTGACCCTTAAGTAAATCCATATCCGCATGTGCTGCAGAAAACCGCCCCTGGGGCGGTTTTCTGTGTAAGGAGCATAT
The DNA here is from genome assembly GCA_021784815.1 of bacterium. Classification (GTDB taxonomy): domain Bacteria; phylum Patescibacteriota; class Minisyncoccia; order Phycocordibacterales; family Phycocordibacteraceae; genus C7867-001. The sequence continues at coordinate 5,798 of JAJYHK010000006.1, forward strand.
GCGCACTGCCGCGTGATCCGCGAGTCCGTCGGATCTGTTCAACTCTGACCGAACAAAATACGAGGTAGTGGCGTCCTTTGCCCTTCCCCAGCGCCCTACAGAACGCCACAGAAAATAGCAGAGCGAAAGGCTTTTCAAACGCCCGCCCGCCTCGTACACTGAGGCGGCATTAGGGTATGGAGGATTTTGCGAAAATCTTTGGTTCGCCGGCGCGTCTCAAAATGCTCCGGCTCTTCATTTTTAACCCCGATCTGCAGCTCACCGCCGTTGAGGCCGCTGAGCGGGCAAAGGTCTCCGTCGCCACCGCGCGGAAGGAGCTTTCAGAGCTCTATGCCGCCGGCTTCCTCCGTAAGAAGGGGGAACGTACGAGAGCGCAATTCCAGACGAATCCGAAATTCGAACAGTTCCCGGCGCTCGCGCAATTCATCCGCGACACGACAAGCGTACGGCCGCAGCGGGTGCGCGAACTCCTTAAGAAAGCAGGGACCCTCCACCTCATTGTGCTCTCTGGCCTCTTCACGGGTGCGATCGAGCCGCGCATCGATCTCCTCGTGGTGGGGGACAAGCTTGAGGAGCGTGCCCTCGCCCAAGGAGTGCGTACCATTGAGGCGGAGCTCGGGCGGGAGATTCGGTACGCTTCCTTTGCGACCGAGGATTTCCGGTACCGTCTCGGCGTGTACGACCGTCTTCTGCGCGATGTATTTGACTATCCACACCGAACATTACTCGACAAACTCGGGCTCTGATTCCTTGCTACACTTTATGGCAGGCGCTCGCTCGCGAGCATTTAAGAGCCTACTTTTTAGCTATAACGCGCAAGCAATCGCACACGTATGGTTTTCACCACCTGGGCAGATGTGCTCAACCAATCGTTCCAGAGCCTTTTCTATGGGCTCGTGGGCTTCATTCCAAACCTAGTCGCCGCCGTTCTTCTTTTTGTTATCGGCTGGCTCATTGGCATGGGCGTCGGGCGCGTCGTGGCGCAGATCGTCAACTCGCTTCGTATTGACCAGGCGCTCAGGAGCGCGGGCGTGGATCGCGTGCTCTCGCGCGCGGGCTTCGAGCTCTCCTCGGGCCGCTTCCTCGGTCTCTTGGTTGAATGGTTCTTCATTATCGTCTTCCTCGTCGCGTCGCTTGGTCTCCTCCATCTCGACGCGGTGAACCTCTTCCTGCGCGATGCAGTTCTCGGTTACCTTCCGCAGGTGATCGTCGCAGTGCTCATCCTGCTCGTCGCGGCGGTCCTCGCCGAGGCGGCAGAGCGCGTTGTGGTGGGCTCGGCAAAGGCAGCAGCACTCACTTCGGCCGGCTTCTTCGGCAAGGTAGCGCGCTACTCGATCTGGGTCTTCGCCATCCTTGCGGCGCTCGACCAGCTTGAGGTCGCACAGGCCTTCGTGCAGACCCTCTTCACGGGCGTGGTGATCGCGGTGTCGCTCGCCGTCGGCCTTTCCTTCGGACTTGGCGGCCAGCAGGCGGCTGCGCGCTATATTGAGCATCTCCGAGAGGAAATTAAGCACTAGGTTTTTCTGTGTACGAAACGCACAATTGACGTCTTTGGGCGGTATAAAAATGAAAAGTAATCGAGCCTGGCGCTGTATGCGCCAGGCTCGGTTTTAGCGGGTCTCCGGTTCTTCAGGAGGAACCAAAGACCCGCCGAATCAGGGTACCCGCCAGAACTCCTGTGTACATGAACAGGAGCATGCCAACCCCCGTTGCTGTGGGGTCACCATAGGCTTTTGCTCCCAAAAACAGGAGAGTGAGTAAAACCCAGAAGCCGATCTGGGCGGGGAAGCTCGGCACCGTCTTGTTGGTGTTCACGATATAGAGTTCCTTTCCTTTGGTTGGTGAAGCCCATGCACATGATGTACATGTTTCATGTATATGTCAATACCTACCGGCCGCCACCGGAAATGCCCGTTATGGGCCGGTTGACGTCCATCGTTGACTCGTGTAAGGTATGACTACGTGTCTACGAAAGCGAACGAACCCACACGTCTGGAGCGGAAATAGGCCGTAAGGCCCTCGTGCAATTCGCACGACGAACCGCCCCAGGGGGCGGTTCGTTCATTTCGAAGGGGGACACGCGCAGTTTGATAACCGAATACGCAAAGGTAATTGAATGCCCACAACAATAATAGTTGTGGGGTATCAAAGTGTAAGCAAAAAGATTGTGGTATTCAGGTCTCCGTACGGGAGACATGAAGAGTACACGGTGGATGCCTTGGCCTAGGACGGCGAAGAAGGACGCGACTAACCTGCGATAAGCTTCGGGGAGGCGGTTTGTAGCCTTTGATCCGGAGATCTCCGAATGGGGAAACCCAAGAGGTTTGACCTCTTATCCATGGGGTAACGCCCATGTGAAGCGAACTCGGGGAAGTGAAACATCTCAGTACCCGGAGGAAAAGAGAACAATATGAGTTGCGTTCTCTTCAAGCGTTATGTTCGTTTGAAGGGAACGCGACTCGCGTGATACCCCCAGTAGCGGCGAGCGAAAAGGGAAAAGCCCAAACCTGCGTCTTCGGACGCGGGGGTTGTAAGGTGCGGACGTCGTACTTGTACGAGAAGAGTTACAAAACATCAGTATAGTCGAAGCTGCTGGGAAGCAGCGCCCCAGAGGGTAATGGCCCCGTAGATGAAATGCATGATGACTCTTGTTCGCATTCTTGAGTAGCTCGAGACACGAGTAGCTCGAGTGAATCTGCCGGAACTAACCGGTAAGGCTAAATACGTCCTATGACCGATAGTGAACTAGTACCGTGAGGGAAAGGTGAAAAGCACCCCGAGAGGGGAGTGAAATAGAACTGAAACCGTGTACTTACAAAGGGTCGAAGCGGGTGGCGTAAGCCACACCGTGACGGCGTGCCTATTGAAGAATGAGCCGGCGAGTGTGTGTATCTTGCTTAGCTAAACCCTTCCGGGGTGGAGCTGTAGGGAAACCGAGTGTGAATAGCGCGTCGGTAGGATACATACGACCCGAAGCCAGATGAGCTTGCCATGAGCAGGATGAAGCGGCGCGAAAGCGTCGTGGAGGTCCGAACCCGTAAGTCGTACAACGCTTTGGGATGACTTGTGGCAAGGAGTGAAAAGCTAATCGAATCTGGGAATAGCTGGTTCTCTCCGAAACAGCTTTTGGGCTGGCGCTACGGTATGTGTACTGGGGGGTAGAGCACTGGAAGGGATCAACAGGGAGAAATCTCGTGATTCCTATCAAACTCCGAATACCCAGTACCCGCGTAGCAGTTAGAAGGTGGGGGCGAAGCTCCATCGATCGAGAGGGGAAGAGCCCAGATCGCCACTTAAGGCCCCTAAATCGACATTCAGTACATCACAAGGAAGTGAGGATCCATTGACAGTGAGGAGGTTGGCTTAGAAGCAGCCACCCTTTAAAGAAAGCGTAACAGCTCACTCATCGAGGGTTCTTGCGCCGAAGATGATCGGGGTTAAATGTCGTGCCGAAATTGCGGGTTTGTATCGATATTTTGATACAAGCGGTAGGAGAGCGTTCCGTTCGCGCTGAAGGGTAAGGGGTGACCCGTCCTGGAGCGTACGGAAGTGAGAATGCCGGTACAAGTAACCACAATGCGGGTGAGAACCCCGCACGTCGAAAGACCAAGGTTTCCTCAGCTATGGTGATCAACTGAGGGTTAGTCGGGCCTAAGGGGATGGCGAGAGCCGCACCCGATGGACACACGGTCAATATTCCGTGACCGTTTATATGGGCGATGGAGTGACGGACTGCTGTAGGTGCTGCCTCTTATTGGATTGAGGTCGGTACTGTGAGCGTGCATGCTTGGCAAAACCGGCATGCGTTAACGCGAGCGGTGTCGCAATTTCTTCCTACGGGGGGAGAGAGAGCGCTGAGCGCGGTCTCGAGAAAAACTTCTACGCGTAACCATACAGACGACCGTACCGCAAACCGACACTGGTGGTCAGGGCGAGTAGCCCAAGACGAACGAGTAAGATGTCCTCAAGGAACTCGGCAAACAAGCGGCCGTAAGTTAGCGATAAGGCCTGCCCCTCGCAAGAGGGGTCGCAGTGAAAGTTTCCCTGGCAACTGTTTACCAAAAACACAGCTCCCTGCGAACTCGTAAGAGGAAGTATAGGGGGTGACACCTGACCGATGCCGGAAGGTCAATCACGGCTGGTATGCTGCTTCGGTAGTATGCTGGGCTGTGCAAGCCCCGGTGAATGTCGGCGATAACTATAATCGTCCTAAGGTAGCGCAATTCCTTGTCGGGTAAATTCCGACGTGCACGAATGGTGTAATGACTGGGGAACTGTCTCGAGGACTCGCTCGGTGAAAATGCACTTCCGGTGAAGATGCCGGATACCTGTAGTTAGACGAAAAGACCCCAGGAGCTTTACTACAGCTTCGTATTGGCACTGCGGGATACATGCGTAGCATAGGTGGGAGACATTGAAGCGCTGCTTTCGGGCGGCGTGGAGTCGCCAGTGAAATACCACTCTTGTATCTTGCAGTGTCTAACCGATGTGCGGAACCACATCGGGACCGTGCGTGGCGGGTAGTTTTGGTGGGGCGCTATCCTCCTAAAAAGTAACGGAGGAGTCTATTAAGGTTGGCTAGGCGCGAATGGAAACCGTGCCGATAGTGTAAGAGTACAAGCCAGCTTAACTGCGAGGGGGACAACCCAAGCAGATGCGAAAGCAGAGTCTAGTGAACCGACCCTACGCCTTAGATGCGGGGGAAGATTAACGGATATAAGTTACCCTGGGGATAACAGGCTAGTTCCGCCCAAGCGTCCATAGCGACGGCGGAGTTCGGCACCTCGATGTCGGCTCACCTTAGCGCGGGGCTGGAGAAGGTCCCAAGCGTTTGGCTGTTCGCCAATTAAAAAGGTACGCGAGCTGGGTTCAAACCGTTCAGCACCGCATTCCCCGCAAGATGTCATCTTGAACATGCTATCTTGCGACGAGATGGGGGATTGAACGGTTTGAACCCCGAGGCAAGCTGTTAGCTGCATTGGAGATGCAGTGTGCGAAATCGACAATTCACGGCGGCGCATTGCAGGAATGTAGTGCGACCATTTCAACTGATATCGGAAGAACCCCTCTCTCAGGGGCAATTCCGAGGGAACCCGAAAAGGACCCCGAGAGACTGAACGTTGAGCACCGAGAACCGGTGAAGTTACAGTCCGATCCCTTCAGTAATGAAGGAAAACATGATGCGTGAGACAGGTTGGTCTCCTATCTACTACAGGCGTTGATTCTTGAGGAGGGTCGTCCCTAGTACGAGAGGACCGGGATGAACTGACCTCTGGTCTACCAGCTGTCCTGCCAAGGGCACCGCTGGGTAGCTATGTCGGGTTGCGATAACCGCTGAAAGCATATAAGCGGGAAGCGTGCTCCAAGATTAGGAATCGTTATGAGGCCCCTCGGAGATGACGAGGTTGATAGGCTCTAGGTGGAAGCGCTGCAAGGCGTTGAGCCGAGGAGTACTAATACGCCCAGTCTCTCGTACGGAACTCTGTATAGCACGATCGTTTGCGTGCACACTTTTGCGTATTCGTTGTCATGTGCACGGGAACGTGCCCATGCTGTTGGTGCTTCGTCGGAGGGGAAACACCCGTTCTCATTCCGAACACGGCAGTTAAGCCCTCTTGAGGCGATGGTACTCGGCGCAAGCCGGGGAGAGTAGCTAGGCGCCAACATCATGGGCGCGTTTTTTGTTCTTTCGTCGCAAGATAGCATATTCAAGATGTCATCTTGAATATGCTATCTTGCAGTATCGATACAAAAATAATACGAAACAGCGCCCGCATATGCGCGGGCGCTGTTTCGGTATATACTGCTTCCAATGTCTTGGGCGGCGCGGCGCAGGTTTTTCATTCTCCTCATCATCGGGCTTGTTCTCGGTGCATTTTTGATCGTCGTCGGATACGTTACCTTGCACCACGCGCCATCCTGCAGCGACGGCATCCAGAACGAGGGCGAACAAGGTGTCGACTGTGGCGGTCCGTGCCCGTACCTCTGTACCTCCCTTGAGCAGCCGCCGACCGTTCTTTATACGACCGTACTCCCCGGCGCTGCGCCCGATTCCGCTGATATTGTCGCCGAAATCGAGAACAAGAACCCAACCGCCGCGGCTAAGGCGGTACCGTACACGCTGCGCCTTTACGGAGCGGATCGCACGCTCGTGCAGCAGCTCACAGGGACCGTCGACTTTCCGCCGGGGGTGACGATGCCTGTCTTCGTGCCCAATATTTCCGTTGGATCGCAGACCGTTACCGAGGCATTTCTTTCGATTGCATCCTCTGCGCCGCGGTGGTACGCACTTTCGACGGATCCGCGCATCCTGCCGACCGTCTCGAATACGATGCTCGGTGGTACGAATAGCGCGCCGCGCATCACCGTGCTCCTCACGAACCCTAGTGCCGTAGTCCTCTCGGAGGTTCCGCTCGACGTGCTCGTGACCGATGTACAAGGGAACGTTATTGCTGCGTCGCATACGCTCGTGCCGAGCATTGGCGGCGGCGGTACCGCACAGGCGACTTTCACTTGGAACAAGCCGTTCCCGGGCGCACCGTCGGCGATCCAGGTTGTGCCGGTCGTTCCCCTGCCGTGACCAAGGATCTCTGGAAAGCGCGCGGCCTCTTCTCGGCCGCTGTCGACTGGACGTTGCTCGCGCCCGCGGTTGCGCTCTCACTTCTCGGACTCCTTACCATGAACACGTTCGGACTCGGTGCCTCGCTCGCGCCGCGCCAGCTCCTGTGGCTCGCGCTCGGCACGGTGCTCTACTTCATACTCTCAGCCATTGATGTGCGCGCGCTGCGCCGCACCGAGGTGGTGACCTCGCTCTACGGCATCGCGCTCGTTCTCCTCGCACTCCTCCTCGTCGTTGCGCATCCGGTCATGGGCGCGCGCGCCTGGTTTACGTTCGGGCCGGTGTCGTTCCAGCCTGCCGACCTTGCGAAGCTCGCGCTCATCGCGCTTCTCGCGAAATACCTTTCGCGCCGGCACGTCGAAATCGGCGACTTCCGCCACATTCTCGTCACCGGCGCCTATGCGGCGGTACCCATTCTCCTCATCCTCGTCGAGCCGGACCTCGGCAACGCGATCATCTTTTCCTGCCTCTGGCTTGGTATGATGCTCGTCTCGGGCATTTCGAAAAAGCATCTCGCGCTCATTTTTGCCGCAGCCCTCGTCGTCGGCACACTCCTATGGTTTGGCGGTATGAAGCCGTACCAGCGGCAGCGCATCGTGTCGTTCATTAATCCGGCGGCGAACATCCGCGGCGCCGGCTATAATGCGTACCAGGCCAAGATCGCGGTCGGCAGCGGCGAACTCTTCGGGAAAGGCATCGGCTACGGCACCCAGAGCACGCTCCGGTTTCTGCCGGAGTACCAGACCGACTTCATCTTCGCGGCATTTGCGGAGGAATGGGGATTCGTCGGCATTATTCTCATTTTGGCGCTCTATGCGCTCCTTTTTATGCGGTTGGCGCAAATCGCCCGGTCAGCGGCGACCAACTTCGACGCCTTCTTTACGCTCGGCGTGCTCCTGCTTTTTGCCGCGCACGTCGTCATCCATTCCGGCATCAGTCTCGGACTCCTCCCGGTGACGGGCACGACCATTCCGTTTATGAGCAGCGGCGGCTCGCACCTCATGCTTGAATTCGGTCTCCTGGGTATCGTAACCTCGCTCGCGCGGTATGGCCGAACGGTCGCGCGCGATCAGCGCGATCAGGAATATATGATCGTATAGTGCCCGCTAGTAGCAGGCAAAGGTGCGCGTGAGCATCTCGTCTTGAGAGAATGCGTGCGCCACGCGCTCGTGAAGCGCATCTCCAAAGCGCGCGCGCTGTCTCGGATCTTTAAGTAGTTCGGAAATCCGCGCGCGCAATTGCGCCGCGTCGTCGGGCGGGACAAGGTAGCCCGAGGTGCCGTGCTCGATAATTTCGCGTATGCCGCCCGTATCGCTTGCGACGCTCGCGCAGCGGGCGCGACCCGCCTCAAGCAGCACGAAAGGCAGTCCTTCTTTGCGCGAAGGAAGGACGAACACATCGGCGCCCGCGAGAAGTTTCGCGGCTTCGGGGATAAAACCGGCAAGCGCCACGCGCTTTTCGAGGCGGCGCGCGCGGATGAGCGTCTCGAGCTCGCCACGCAGCTCGCCCTCGCCGATGATCGTGCATGAAAACGGTTCCTTCACCTGCGCGAGCGCGTCGACGAGCATCGCGTGGGCCTTGTTCGGCACAAGGTCGCCGATGGCGACGATGCGGGGCGTGCTCGGATCAAGGTCGGGTGATCGCTCCGTGAGCGCTTCGCGCGCGGCACTTCGTGCAGGCAGGGGCTCTTTGAGGTCGATGCCGTTATGAATGAGTCGGATCTTGTGCCGACTGAAAGGGAACGTCGGCGCATCGACGTAGTCGCGCCGCGACACCGCGATGACCCGGTCGGCAAGCATGACGGTGAGCCATGACGCAAGCCAAATAAGACTGCGCGCAAGCGGGCTGCGCGCTTCGCGGTGTGCCCAGCCATGCGCGGTGAAGATGATGGTGGGCACATTCGCGATGCGCCCAGCGAGCGCGCCGATGCCTCCCGCTTTGGAGCTGTTAAGGTGCACGACATCCGGCGCTTCGGCGCGTATGGTGCGCAGCAATTCTCGGAACGCGTCGAGCTCCCTGGTAACCGCGATATCGCGCACGATGGAAGGGAGGAGGATGGTCCGGATATGGGCGTCGTGGAGCCGCCGCGCGAGGAGGCCGGTCTCGGCGCCTGGTGTGCCCGTACCGCCGAGGGCAACCGCGACCTCGTGGCCCTGCTCAGTGGCGGCTTTGGCGAGCATATAGACATAGGACTGCGCGCCGCCCCAGTTCGACTTAGTGATGACGTACAAGATTTTCATAGCAGCAGCTTCCGTATGAGCGTAACTGTACACCAGGGAAAAGCGTTATAGTAAGGTAATTCTATGGCATTTACTCGGCGGGAGGCGGCGACTCTCGTGATCGGCGATTTTCTCGTTTTATGCGCCTCGCTCTGGGCGGCGCTTGTCATCCGTAACTTTGCGCTGCCCTCGCTGCGTTACTTCGAGACGCTCTTTGGCCCCTTTTTGCCGATCTTTCTCCTCTCGCTCGTCGTGTTCTACATCGCCGGTCTTTACGAAAAGCAAACTATGCTCGCGCGACGCGTTATGGGTGAACGCATCGCCTGGACTCAGTTTGCGAACGTCATTCTCGCCGCGCTCCTCTTTTTCGTTTTGCAGCTTTCGGTGACTCCGAAGACCATTCTCGCCCTCTACCTCGTCGTCTCGGTCGTGCTCGTGAGCTTGTGGCGCTTCTATCGTATGAACCGCGAGCGGCGCGTGGAGGCGCGGACATGCGCCGTGCTCGTCGGGCGCGGAGAAGCGGTCGACGAAGCGTACCGCGAGGCAGCAGGGAACAGCCTGCTCCTCGTCCGCTTCATTGAACGGATTGATCCTGGCGAAGCCCAGTCGTCCGAAGCGTTGGCGGTTCGCGTGCGCGTGGCGATTCAAGCGGGCGCGCGAGTAGTCGTGCTCGACACGCGCGACGAAACCGTAGAGCGCGCGCTCCCCATTTTATACGAGCTCATGCTCGACGATGTCGCGTTTATCGAATTTTCGGAATTTTACGAGAGCGTCTTTGACCGGGTGCCGCTTGCGCACATCGACTATGCATGGCTTTTGGGCTGCATGCCCGAACGCCACGCGCTCTATGACGCAGCCAAGCGCACGATCGATATCGTGGGCGCTTTCGTTGCGCTCATCATCGCGAGTCCGTTTATACTCGCCGCCGGCGCGCTTGTACGCACGACCGGGCCTGCCTTTTTGTATAACGAGCGGATCGGGAAGAGCGGCCGGCCCTTCCACCTCTACAAGCTGCGCACTATGCTCTACGACGACAAAGGGGACCCGGAGCTGCGCGCGAAAAATCGGATTACTCGGATCGGGGCATTCCTGCGTAAATCGCGTATCGACGAGCTTCCGCAGCTTTGGAATATCCTTAAAGGGGACGCATCATTCATCGGGCCGCGTCCGGAGCTTCCGGCGCTTGCGGTCGAGTATGAAGAGGAGATTCCGTACTACCAGGCGCGCCACAGCATTCCGCCGGGGCTCTCCGGCTGGGCGCAGCTGCGCGACCCGGATGCCCCGAAGGGCGGGGTCGATGTCGCGCGCACGAGCAAAAAGCTCTCGTACGACCTGTATTACCTCAAGCATCGTTCGCTCGGGCTCGACGTGGCGATCATGCTCAAGACCTTGCGCGCGCTCGCGAGCTTTTCCGGCAAGTAAGTATGATTGTCGACGGAACCGCTATTGCTACCGAAGCGCTCGCGCGCACAGGAGCGCGCGCGGAGAAATTGCCGCGCGCGCCGTACGTCGTTGCGATCGCAGCGAACGAATCCGCAGCGACCCGTTCATACCTCGCGGTAAAGGAACGCCGCGCGGCTGAAGCGGGGTGTGCGCTCGAGGTGCGGCGCTTCCCTGCAGCGGTTACCGAGGACGAGCTCATTGCCGCAGTGTCCGAAACTGATGCGGATGCGGTGTTAGTCCAGCTCCCGCTGCCGGAGGGTATCGATACACAGAGAGTCTGTGACGCGATTCCGCTCGAGAAAGATGCTGACGTGCTCTCGAGGGCCGCGCGCGCATCGTTCGAGCGGGGGGACGAGGATGCACTTCTGCCGCCGGTGATTGCTGCGATCGCCGAAGTGCTGGAGCGGTACGGGATCGACGCGCGCGGGAAACGCGCGGTCGTGGTGGGGCAGGGCTTTCTTGTGGGCGCTCCGGCGGCGCACTGGCTTGAGCGTGTGGGCACCGAGGTAACCCGTGTAACGATTGATACGCCCAAAGAAGATGCCTCCGCGGCGCTGCGCGCCGCGGACATCGTCGTCTCCGGAGCCGGTTCGCCGCACCTCATTACCGGCGATCTCCTCAAAGAGGGCGTCGTGCTCATAGATGCCGGAACGAGCGAACTGGGCGGTAGGGCTGTCGGAGATGCTGATCCGGCTTGTGCCGAGCGGTGCGCGCTCTTTACACCGGTGCCGGGCGGCATCGGCCCGATCGCGGTCGCGAAGCTCTTTGAAAATGCAGTATTTCTGGCCGAACGCAAGGTTTCTTTTTCATGAATTTGCTCTATACTCCTAGGCGATGACTCGCTATCGGGTGTTTGCCGCCGTTGCCCTCGTCGCAGGGCTTTTGCTTGCGTACTTCGTCTGGTCGACCCAGGCGGATCCGTACAGTGCCTACCGCTTTAAGCTCGGCCTCGACCTCGCGGGCGGTACCGAGCTTGTATACAAGGCCGACATGGCGAGCACCTCGCCCGCTGAACGCGCCGGCGCGCTCGCAGCGCTTCAGGGCGTTATTGAGCGACGGGTGAACCTCTTCGGTGTCGCCGAGCCCCTCGTCCAGACCGAGCAGGCGAGTGCGCTTTCAGGTACGACCGAGGACCGGCTCATCGTCGATCTTCCAGGAGTGACCGATGTGAATGCCGCTATTGCGGCGCTCGGCAAGACCCCCACACTCGATTTCGAGCTCGCGACGACCACGGCCGTCGGCACGACGACGCAGACGACCTTTGTGCCGACCGGCCTCACTGGCCGCTACCTCACCGGCGCATCGCTCCAGTTCGCTTCAGGCGCAACGGTCGGGCTCGTCTCGCCCGAGGTGCTTCTCCAGTTTAATGGCGTGGGCGCAAAGCTGTTTGAACAAATCACAAAGGAAAACGTGGGCCAGGTGCTCGCGATCTTCCTCGATGGGCAACCGATTTCCGAACCGGTCATCAAGCAGGCGATTCCGGGTGGGCAAGCGACCATTAGCGGCAACTTTACCGCCGCGCAAGCGCGCGAGCTCGCACAGAACCTTAACTTTGGTGCCTTACCGGTGCCGATTTCGCTCGAAAGTACCTCGACCGTCGGGCCGACTTTGGGCGCGGCGGCGATCGCCGCCGGCGCGGTCGCGGGTCTCGTTGGCTTTGCAATCGTCGCGCTCTTCATGGTCGCGTGGTATCGCCTCCCGGGCGTCGTCGCCGCGTTCGCACTCGCGGAATATGTCGCCTTCATGCTCGCGGTCATCAAGTTCATCCCGGTGACGCTTACGGCCTCCGGCATCGCGGGCCTCATTATTTCCGTCGGTATGGCGGTTGATGCGAACGTACTCATCTTCGAGCGTACCAAGGAAGAACTGCGTAGCGGCAAGGCGCCGCGCGAGGCGGTGCACATCGGCTTTGCGCGCGCGTGGACGGCCATCCGCGACGGCCACCTCACCATGATCATTTCCGGCGTCATACTCTTCTGGCTCGGCACCTCGATCGTGCAGGGCTTCGCCCTCGTGTTCCTCCTCGGCGTACTCGCCTCGTTCATCTCGGCGGTCTCGGTCTCACGTATCTACCTGCTCGCGCTCGTACCAGAGCAGGCGCGAAAGGCGTGGCACTTCTTTTTGGGGTCGGGATTCCGTAATTCGTAAGCCGCTATGTTTATCATTAAACACCGCACGTTCTTCTTCTGGTTCACCGGCGTCGTTCTGGTCGGCGCGATTGGCGCCATCATCGGCCTTGGGCTCCCGATAGGCATCGACTTCACGGGCGGCTCGCTCATTCAGCTTTCGTATCCGCATGGCCGTCCGGCGCTTTCGACCATCCAGCAGGAGGCGGCTAAGGTGCCGGTGGGCGCGATCTCGGTCATCCCGACCGGCACCGATGGCGTCTCGATTCGCACGCGGACCCTCACGCCCGCGGAGCATGCGGCGATGCTTCAGGCGCTTTCAGAAAACGCTTCCACCACCGAACTCGCCTTTACCTCGGTCGGACCGGCGCTTGGGAGCCAGTTCGCGCACAAGGCGATCTGGGCGATCGTCGCTGTCGTGCTTGCGATTATTGCGTACATTGCGTTTGCGTTCCGCAAGGTGTCGCGGCCGGTGCCGAGCTGGGGGTATGGCCTTACTGTGATCGCGATCCTCGTGCACGATCTCCTTATCCCGACTGGTTTCTTCGCGATATTTGCACACTTCACGGGCGCCGAGGTCGACTCGCTTTTTGTCACCGCACTCCTCGCACTTCTTGGTTACTCAGTGAACGACACGATCATTATCTTCGACCGCGTGCGCGAACACCTGCGCAACAACGATCGAGATCACACGCGAGAGGAGTTTGCTGAGACGGTAGGAAAGTCAATCAGCGAGACTATGACCCGTTCGATCAATACCTCGCTTACGGTGATTCTTGCACTTGTTGCGCTTGCGGTGCTCGGCGCGCCAGCAACGCGCCTCTTTGCGCTCGTGCTTCTCGTGGGCGTAGTTGCCGGTACGTATTCCTCGATCCTCCTTGCGGCGCCGCTCCTCGTCCCATTGTCGGAGTATTTCATTAAAAAATAAATCGCCGAGCTCGCAAGAGCTCGGCGATACGTGTTTCGGAAGCATGCTTCCCGGCGGTATGCACTATAGGATCCTGTTGCCGCGTTGCTTGAGGTTGCAGATGTTCGTCGCGAGACTAAACGGTGTCGATGTAACACTGCCGCCCATTCGTTCCGCTTTGATTGCGCGTAACAGACTGCGCGTTTGAACGGGCGACTTGCGCTCAGCCAACCAACGGACCAATCCGTCGGTGAACAGGATAGCACACCAGGTAAGCACGAGCTTGAGCGCTTCGTCCTGCCTGGCTACCGATCCGTGTGCGGCCGCATTTTGGATACGTAGCTGCCGTGACGTCTCGCGCAGCTCTCTATTGGCCCGTCCGGCTATAGCGAGCCGTTCTTTGAGGAGTTCGTTCTGCTCCTGTAGCTCAGCGAGCTGGTCACGCACTTTCCGTTCGGCTGCTGCAGCCGCATCGAGTTCCTCGAACGTCGCACGTTTCGTGATGTATCGCAGCATCGCGTCGGAGGAGACGAGTTTGATCCTCAGGTAAGGCGGCGTGGCGTCGGAGACGGCCGTGACGTACCGGTCGTTATTGGCCGGATTAGTTGCGGACAAGCATGGCTCTCCAGCGTGACTGACGAACCCGTTGCAATCAGACGCGAACACTTTGTTGTTGTAGGAAAGTGTAGATACCGTAACGCCGCTGCCGTCCCTCTGGTGAAGAAGGACCAAATTGATCCGGGTGCTATCCTCCCTAAATGCGAGGATGTGCGGCAGGCCATCCCATTTCGGGAAAGGTAGTACGACGAACTCCACGGGCTCGTCGTAGTCGAGGCCCGTAGGGAAGGTTCCCCCGCAATACCGGAGGGAAGATAGGTACCTTCTGAAAATGGAAAATCCCGTCGAACCTTCCGATACGTGGAGGTGTTGAGGTACGGACATGATGAACCACTCCCTGGACATCGCTAGGAACATGCGGGTCACGCGGCACTGCCGCGCCCCTCAGTCAGTAGCCCGACTGTAACGGCACTCAAAGCATCGCCTGAGCAGTCATGATTATGCTCATTTCTATATATCTGTCAATCTCCTGTTGCGGGCTCTTGATAAAGGGGAAGACGCGGTGATTAAATCTATCCGCGCACCCGGAGAGGCGCGTTTTTTGCATCATGGTGCGAAGCTTCTCGAGGTAAACGCCGATCAGAAGCTGCGCTACGAATGCACCGTTCTGTGCGGCTCGCACACCGGCAACGTCGATTTTGCTACCTGGGTGGCGCAGGAAGAAATCGAGTGGTGCAACGAAGCGGCGCGCGGGATGGATGTACTCGGCGTCATGACGCTCGCTGACTTTACTATCATGAACGATGGCTCGCTCACGGAGCTGCACGCACAGGTGGATGCCATACTCGCGAAGCTGGCGACGCGAACCGCTTGACTTCGGCTTGATTCGTATTAGCCTGGCGTGTAGGTTGGTTCTCTCAGAGACTGTCGAGGTATTGAGGAGGGGGCTGTTTCCCAGATGATTTTCCTTGACGTCCGGCAGCGATCTGCAGGGAAGGAAAACCCGCATACCCTACGTTCGTAGCTAAGGCTTAGGGGCCGGCTTGGCCAACCGCACGTAACGAGGTTCCGTGAAGAGGCCTCTTTAATTATGAAATCACCGTGCCCTTGAACGGTTTGTCGTCAAGGTAATGCGAAAATTCCTCGAGGCGGTTACCGTTCATGATTGCTACTTCAAGGCCGAGGGACTCAGCTTCCCTTGCAGCAACCGGATCGAAGGGGGAAGAGAGGCCGGGATCCCACGCGTCGGGGATGAGCGCCCGGAATTTGGTCCAGTCGATTTTTTCAATCTTTTTTGCCGCCGGGTCTTGCTTCGGATCGGCCGTGAAGACGTAGTCGATATTAGAAAGATTCACTAGGCGCCGCGCGCCGACGTTCTTGGCGATGAGTACCGCGTCGTAATCGGTCGAGCAGCCCGGCTGCCAGCCTGCCGCAATAATGATCGGTTCATCTGTCTCGATGTCGATCGTCGGATTGTGGACGACCTGCGGGTGAGCGTAGCCGGCGAAGATGTTGCGCAAGAGCTGCGCATTGAGACGCGTCGAATGAATCCCGAGCCAATCAAGATCTTGAGGGGAAAGGGGAGAGACGGCGTTTGCGGCGTCTTGATAGCGTCGCGCGGTTTTGCCGCCGCCGACAATGATGGCGAACGAGTATCCACGCCGCACCTTTTCGAGCACGAGTTTCTTGAATTTCTTGAGGAAATCAATCGCAATATCGCCGGGGACGATGAGTGATCCACCGACGGATACGATAATTCGCTCGTGCGTTGGTTGCATGAGTCCAGACAAAGCGTGACGGCTGTCACTATCATACGCCCCCTGTACCGGTGCGCAATGTTGACAAGGTGCTCTGTCCACAACGCGGGAAACCCGCGCATTGTCCACTGCTGTCGTCACTGTGGAGTCGGGCTACTATGGCCCCTAAATGAGGCGCTTGACGATGCCCGGGGACTCCTATAGTATGTGCCTACTGCCACTCGGTACGAGATGAGAAGGCAGGGAGAGCTTCCACAGATGAGCTCCGAAAGGGGTTCGTGTGTGGGGTTTACGCTGTTGCTTGAAATACCATATACGAAGTAAATACCCGCATCGGTGCGGAGTTCATTGCGAAATGCATTGCGCCGATGCGGGAGAAAAGATGTGTGAATTCTTTTGTTCCGCCTATTCTTAATGAGAGTTTGATCCTAGCTCAGGGTGAATGCTGGCGGCGTGGATAAGTCATGCAAGTCAAGGGGGCCCGCAAGGGCAACCGGCAAACGAGGTAGTAACGCGTAGGAACGTCCCCCGAAGTCGGGCATAGCCCTCCGAAAGGAGGGGTAATTCCCGATAGTCCCGTGAGGGTAAAGTTTTTCGCTTTGGGAGCGGCCTGCGCAGTATCAGCTAGTTGGTAGGGTAACGGCCTACCAAGGCTACGACGCTTAGGGGAGGTGAGAGCCTGACCCCCACCGATGGGACTGCGACACGGCCCATACTCCTACGGGAGGCTGCAGACGAGAATATTCCGCAATGGGCGAAAGCCTGACGGAGCGACGCCGCGTGATGGATGAAGTGCCTTGGTACGTAAACATCTTTTATCGGAGACGAAGTTATTGACGGTATCCGATGAATAAGGGGCTGCTAACTCTGTGCCAGCAGCAGCGGTAATACAGAGGCCCCAAGCATTACCCGGAATCACTGGGCGTAAAGGGTGTCTAGGCGGCCATATTAGTCTTCTGTTAAATCTCTGGGCCTAACCCAGAGGCTGCAGGAGAAACGGTATGGCTCGAGGGCGCGAGAGGTGCATGGAACTCATGGTGGAGGGGTGAAATCCGTTGATATCATGGGGAACACCAAAGGCGAAGGCAGTGCACTGGTGCGTTCCTGACGCTGAAACACGAAAGCCAGGGTAGCGAACGGGATTAGATACCCCGGTAGTCCTGGCCCTAAACGCTGCTCGCTCGCTTCACGGAGTATCGACCCTCTGTGAGGCTAAGCTAACGCGGTAAGCGAGCCGCCTGGGTAGTACGAGCGCAAGCTTAAAACTCAAAGGAATAGACGGGGACTCGCACAAGCGGTGGATTATGCGGCTTAATTCGTCGATAAACGAAGAACCTTACCAAGGTTTGAAGCTCAACTGCATCCTTGCCGAAAGACGAGGAGCCTTCGAGGGTGTTGGGCAGGTGATGCATGGTCGTCGTCAGTTCGTGGCTTGAGTTGTTCCCTTCAGTGGGGTAACGAACGCAACCCCCGTTGCCTGTTGCCTATATGGTCAGGCGAGACTGCTCCCTCACGGGAGAGGAAGGTGGGGATGACGCCAGATCAGCATGTCCCTCTGATATCTTGGGCTGCACGCATAATACAATGGCTGGTACAACGAGTTGCAATACCGCAAGGTGGAGCTAATCTCCAAAACCAGCCCCAGTACGGATTGAGGTCTGCAACCGACCTCATGAAGCCGGAATCGCTAGTAATGGCGGGTCAGCCAAACCGCCGTGAATACGTTCTCGAGTCTTGTACTCACAATAAAAGCGCACAGCAGCGTGCGCACCTACGCGGTTAAAATCCGCGCCTCTCGTCACCCGGCGAGAGCGTAGCCGACCGATAGCCATGCGTCGTGAGATGAATGGTGGAGGATCGCGAAGCAAAAGGCAGCCGATACACAAAAAAAGCTGGCCGACCTGCGGATGGGTGGTGAGCGCAGGGAAGGTCTGAAGAAAAAGCTCGTATCAGGATGCATGGAAAAGATGCGCAAGTAACCTGTGGAGATCTGACGCTGGTATCTCTATGAGATACAATGTATCTGACGCAGCGTCAGAAGTCAGCTGAGTCATAGTACCGGTCTATGATCGGGAAGGACTCACTCAATGAAAGAACTTACACCCGAGTATGTGGCAGGTCTGGTAGACGGTGAAGGCAGCTTCACGGTTTACGTTAGAAATCCAGAAGCGAAGGTACTTCGGTCGCGCAGAGTAGTGGTAGAACCGAAATTCTATCTAAAGCTCGTAGAGCGTGATAAGGAAGTGCTCTATGCACTCGCAGATTTCTTCAAGTGCGGCAGCGTGTATTTTCAAAAGGATACGCGCCTGAACCGCCAGAACTGCTACCGATATGAAGTCTGTCGCTGGAGCGACTTGACGGATGTGATCATACCTTTTTTCCGGAAGCACGAGCTGCGGCTTGTGTCGAAGAAAAATGATTTTGAGCTATTCGTCGCGACGATGTCGCTCCTTAACGAAGGCGTTCATAAGACGGCATCGGGGTTAAGTCAGTTGTTTGAGTTGAAGCAACGCATGCATTGAGCTCGCGCAGTGCGGGAGATCCGCTCGCTGCGTGGGAACATCAATTCTCAGATACGAGAAGATAATCGCCCGTCAACTCAAGGGAGCTGGGGGTGCCCGAAGGACTGCCTCGTGCAGTACTACGGCAAATTCAGTGACAGGGAGTAAGTCGTAACAAGGCACGGCTAGCGGAAGCTGGTCGTGGAACATTTCCAATTGGAGTAGCTGTTCCCGAAAGGACAGCATGTCGATCGCTCGTCTTTGGATGAGCGGAGAGATGGTACTCGTCTCTAAACGGTACCCGGAAGCCGGATAACGTAACCCGGTGGTCGCTCGAGGGCCGCATATGAGCTCTCGAGCGGGAACGGAATAGGCGGAACAAAAGAGCATGCACATCTTTTTCATTTAAAAACAAGAAACACGCGCCGGCTTTGCCGGCGCGTGTTTCGGTATGCTTG
>JAJYHK010000004.1 GCA_021784815.1 bacterium
TATCGATGGCGTCTTGTAATGCGCTAATCTGACTGGGAGTACCCTCTCCAGGCGTCGTCGTCGGGATCAGGGTAATGAACGGATGCATACGCGGACATTCAAGCGCTGCGTTGAGCGAGAGGACTTTCCTCTTAGAGGCCTCGCAGTTTGCTCGCGCTGCCAATGCCTGTTTACGTCAGGATGGAGCAAGGGCCGCACGGAAAAGTATCCGTACTATAAGTGCCAATGGAGCCGGTGCCATGCGGTGGACATTCGGAAAGAACGTATGGAGGGCAACCTGGCGGAGCTGCTTGACGACCTCGAGCCCAGACGCGAGGCGGTTTCGCTTGCAGGAGCGGTGCTTGCGGATGTCTGGCAAAAACGAGTGAGAGATCAAGCTCGGTTGGTTGAGGGCCATAAGCGCCGCCAGGACGAACTACGGAAGCAACGAGAGACGCTCCTAGAGCGCATCATCAGCACGCAAAGCGCTTCCGTCATAAAGGCGTTCGAGGAGAAGATAGAGGCCATAGAGCGCGGTATAGCCGATCTGGACGAAAACATAAGCCGCCGCTCCATTACCGACGAAGCGTACGGAACCGCTGTTGATCTGGTGCTCGGGCTGCTGAAAAAGCCAATAGACACCTGGGCAAACGGCGGATACAAGGGAAAGCGCCTCATCACGAAGCTGGTGTTCGTCAAAAATCCGGTCTTCGACCGGGAAGTGGGTTATCGAACCAAGGATTTAGCAAGAGCCATAAGGCTTTTTCAGCTAATCTCGGGTCAACAGTTACTGGATGTGGAGGTGGGGGGAATCGAACCCCCGTCCGAATCTGACAAAGAAAGCGCTTCTACGACGCGTAGTTCCGATTAATGGTTAAGAGAAGGCGTGAAAATCAGAACGAAACCGCTCTTCTCCGATCCCGAAGTCTCAAGCTCTCGCTGGGCGACCAGAGCTCCAGCACATAGAAGATTCCGCCTGCTGCGCGCGCTATGCGCATCGCATTGCAGCAAACGTCGCGCTAGGCGCAGGCGAACCGTTAGGCTCGAGCCGTCGCGTAGGCGAACGCGAGGTCGCCGGCCTTACCGAAGTAAGGCGACTTGATCGCGCGTGCAACAGTGTTGTTGGCACGTTTTGTGCCTGGGAGGATTGTAGGTGGCCACCAGGCGTGCACCGCGTCGCACGTCTTTCAATGTACAGACCGTCAATGCCGGTCACCCCCTGGAAACTAATACGCGGCTAGGCGTACGAACTTGCAGCGATTGGCCGGGGCACTAGCGGTTTTTAAGGAGGCGTGCGGCTTCGCGTGAAGCGTCGCGTTTTTTGAGCTCTTCGCGGCGGTCGGCCTTGCCTTTGCTTCGCACGATCGCGATGCGCGCCTTCATATTCCGCCCGCTAGTATACAACTCAAAAGGCACGAGTGTCAACCCTTTCTGCGACTCGGCTGCGGCGAGTTCGCGCAGTTCTTTCTTAGTAAGCAGCAGGCGTCGCGTGCGTTCAGCGTCGTACCCTTTGGGCGTGTTCGCGGCTTGATACGAGGGAATCGTCATGCCGACGAGGTATGCCTCGCCGCCGCGTACGACGACGCGCGCGCCGTCGAGCGAACCGAGCTTGGCGCGCAGGCTCTTCACCTCATGGCCGAATAGCTCAATACCGGCTGCGTACTCCTGCAGCCGCTCGAAGCGGAGGTTCGCCTTCTTGTATGCCAGTAGTGCGGCCATGGCCAAACTGTAGCAAAGTACGAGTCAGCTTGGAATTACGAACTGCTTTGTGGCAGCTGCGGTTTTTCCGCGGGCCGCTCTATTCGTAGGAACCGTTCGATGGTTTCGCGGCGGGAAAGGACATCGGCAACGCCCATATAGTACGCTTCGGCGACCTTGCGCCGGACATGCGTGATGGTATTTAGGGGCAGCGGGTACTGCGGGCCGATGACATATATATCGACGTCGCCAGGCAAGTGGTCCCACTCCTCGCGGCGCATATCATTAAGGACGAGCTGGCGGATCATGGGCGGTGATGAGAATGCCCAATAGAACATGAGGAGCTTCGAGAGCCCCGTGTGCTTGAATGTATTTGAAATAACAAAAATCTTAGTAGCACCCTCGTGGCGCGCCTTGCGAATGAGATCGGCCATGTTGACGCTCACGTCGCCATCGACGTACTTCTTGCCGCCGAGGCGCACGGCGCCGCCATAGAGGAAGGGAATCGCTTTTGCAGCCCGCATAACCTCGTAAGAGTCATACCACGTATCGTTTGAGACGTAATCGGTCTTACCCGTCTGAAGGTCAGTGATGGGGACGAACCACCGCGTTTCCGTCGCGGAGAGTTTGTCTTCATTGAGCGGTATTTCGCGGTGCATGATTGTGTCAACTACATAATCGAGGTGCAGGCGAGGAGGAAAGAGCGTCACCATTTGCGGCGAGGGAACGTACCGGAGCCAGAACTGTTCGATCTCGTCGTGCTGGCCGGCAAGGTAGTAGAACATGGCGCCGACCGAGCCCGAGGCGCTTATAAAGAGGTCAGGCTTGGCGAACCCGAGCCGCTTCGCAAGCGTGACGAGCGCGCCCGCAGCGTACGCGCATTTCATGCCGCCGCCTGAGGTAATGAGTGCCGTTTTCTCTGTCTGCATGCAACTCCAGTATAGGCTGTCGGCAGGCGCGAGCTAAGGGGTGGCGGGGGATAGAGCGCCGCGCGCCGCGACGCTCGAGCGGCCTATTCATCGAAATGTACCAAAGATCCGTACTATACGGTATAGTGCAGTACATGGCTGGGCCTGCTCCGAAAAAACCCTCAGACAAAAAGCCACCGCCCCCGAAGGGGCGGTGGAATTGGCAATCGCCACTCGGCGGCCCGTCGTTTTTCGGCAACCTGATCACGACTATCGTCATTTTCCTCATCCTCATGAGCGTATACTCGCTCGCGGTAGGGCTCTCGCAACCGTCCAACGAGGAGCCGATCTCGACCGTCGCGACCGACGTCGCCTCCGGGAAGATTAGTGCAATTACCGTGAACGGTGATTCTCTCGCAGTCACCTATACCAATGGTGCAAAGAAGACTTCGCAGAAGGATCCAGCCGCAGGACTGCCAGAGACGCTGGCCGTGTATGGAGTCACGCCCGCTGAGCTCTCGAAAGTCGCTATTACGGTCCAAGGACAATCTGGATTCGTTTTTTGGCTTGTACAGCTTGCGCCGATTGTTCTACCGCTTCTCTTCATTGCCTTCCTTTTCTGGTTCCTGACGCGACAAGCGCGCGGTGCGGGCATGCAAGCGTTCAGCTTCGGGCAATCCAAAGCGCGCGTCATTGATCCGTCTGATGTGAGCCAAAGAGTAACCTTTGCTGATGTCGCGGGGGCGAAGGAGGCAAAGGAAGAACTTTTTGAGATTGTCGACTTCTTGAAGAACCCCAAGAAATTCTTGGATATTGGCGCGCGTATCCCGAAGGGCATTATCCTTATGGGCGCACCGGGTACGGGTAAGACCTTGCTTGCGCGCGCGGTCGCGGGCGAAGCGGGGGTGCCGTTCTTCTCAATCAGCGGCAGCGAGTTCGTGGAGATGTTTGTGGGCGTCGGCGCAAGCCGGGTGCGCGACCTCTTCCAGATGGCGAAGAAAGCAGCTCCGGCGATTATTTTCGTCGACGAGATCGACGCGGTCGGCCGCGTGCGCGGCGCGGGCGTGGGCGGCGGGAATGACGAGCGCGAGCAGACCCTAAACCAGATTCTCGTTGAGATGGACGGCTTCGAACCGGCGGAAAAGGTAGTGGTGATGGCCGCGACGAATCGCCCCGACGTGCTCGATCCGGCCCTGCTGCGCCCGGGACGCTTCGATCGGCGCGTCACCATCGACCTCCCCGATCGCAAAGACCGCGAGGAAATTCTCTCCATACATGCGCGACGTAAGCCGTTCGGACCGGACGTGAACCTTTCAGTCATCGCTGAGCGGACGCCTGGCTTCTCGGGTGCGGAACTCTATAGCCTCATGAACGAAGCGGCGATTCTGGCGGCGCGCGAGAATCGCCGAGAGATTACCCAGTATGATCTCATCCGATCCATCGAAAAGGTTATGCTCGGTCCGGAGCGTAAGAGCCATCTGCTCACAAAGAAAGAGAAAGAGCTTACTGCGTACCATGAAGCCGGGCACGCGCTCGTCTCGAGCGTGCTGCCCGACGCCGATCCGGTGCACAAGATTTCAATCATCAGCCGCGGCCGCGCCGCAGGGTATACGCTTAAACTCCCGTTTGAAGACAAAAAGATGCAGTCGCGCAGGCAGTTCCTCGACGATATTGCGGCGACCCTGGGCGGATTCGTTGCCGAGGAGATGCTCTTTGACGACGTGACCACAGGACCGAGCAACGATCTGGTCGTCGTCACTGCGCTCGCGCGCGACATGGTCTCGCGTTACGGCATGAGCGAGAAGCTCGGGCCGATCGCTTTCGGCGACCGCGAGCTCGGGCGCGAGCCGTACTCGGAAGTGGTTGCTGCGCAGATCGACGCCGAGGTGTCGAAGATCATCGAAGAGCAGAAGGACCGCGCGAAGAGGGTGATCGCCGACCACCGCGGTACGCTCGATGCGATAGCCGCTGCGCTCATCGAGCACGAGACTTTAGAGCGGGACGATTTCGAGAAGGTTCTCGTTGCAAACGGCATCACGCCCAAGAAGCGCGAAGAGGACATAGTGGCAACGGTCGTTTCTTTACCATCGCAAGAGTAAGAAATATTAAAGGGAGCGGTCGGGTATCAAAGAAAGAGAAACAGTGGTAGATTGCCTTTGTTTCTGCGCCTACGGTTCATGGAGTCAAAGACCGCTTGTTTTCAGATGAGCGAGAGAGAAAAACCAACCTTAGCCAAATGGGAGCAGTGGATTTATCGTGAGGAATGAGCTGCATGAGGGCGTATAGCTCAGCGGTTAGAGCACGGAGCTTATACCTCCGCGGTCCCTGGTTCGAATCCAGGTACGCCCACCAATACGGAGAGGTGTCGGTCTTTGGGAATTGTTCGTGAGAACTGCAAACGATAGATAAATTAAACAACGTGCTTGCGGAAGCGTAGTTTTTCTTGCGCAAAACCCCTCATTTAGCCTCGACTTATCTCATGAGTGGTTATGCGACTAGAACCAGTCTCGTATAGCTTTTCATTCCATATGTAAGTTGGAAAGTGCATTACGCGCACGGTCCGCGAGCATGGGGTGGTGAGCGAGACCGGGATCGTTAGCGACAAGACGCGCGGCCTCGGTGCGGGCGGCTTCGACGAGCCGTACGTTTTTAAGGGCCTCCATAGCAATATCGGACACGCCCCACTGCTTGCCGCCCGCAAGCGCGCCGGCGCCGCGCAGCGCGAGGTCGTACTCGGCAAGTTCGAAGCCGTTCTTGGCAGTCGTAAAAGCTTTCATGCGCTCTTTCGTGGCTTCCCCGAAACTCTCGGGAAGCGCGAAGCAGTACGCTTGGCGAGTCGAGCGGATGATGCGGCCGCGCAGCTGGTGGAGCTGTGCGAGGCCGAAGCGCTCGGCGCCCTCGATGAGGATGACCGTCGCGTTTGGCACATTGACGCCCACCTCGACCACACTCGTCGCAACCAGTATTTGTATCGCGCCGGCGGCAAACGAGTCCATGGCCGCCTCTTTCTCACCCGGGCGCATTTTGCTATGGAGGATGCCGATGCGCGCGTCCGGGAACACGTCTTTCTTAAGACGCTCAGCTTCCGCCTTGACTGATTTCGCCTGAATAGCAAGCGCCTTATCCGGATCGGGCTCGTCGATGCGCGGGCAGATGACGTAGGCCTGGCGGCCTGCGGCGAGCTCGATGCGCGCGCGCTCGTATGCCGCTTCGCGCTTCTCGGGACCGAGCACTTCGGTAATGACCGGCTTGCGTCCCTTAGGCATTTCATCGAGAAGCGACAGATCAAGGTCGCCGTAGAGGGTGAGAGCGAGCGTTCGAGGGATGGGGGTGGCAGTCATCGAGAGCAGGTGGGGAGCGGTTTTGTCCTTGGTGACGAGCTTTTGTCGGTGCGCGGTGCCGAAACGGTGCTGCTCGTCGACGATCGCGTACGCGAGATGCTTGAACGAGAGCGATTTTTCGATGAGCGCGTGGGTACCAATGACGATCGGAACCTCTCCGTTTGCGACCATTTTCTTGAATGTGGCTTTAGAGAGGTGCGCCGACTCCTGGTACGGCACACGCGAAGGGAACTTGCGGCACTCGCTGCCGGTCACGAGCCCGATAGGGATCGGATGGTCCTTAAAGTACGAGACGAAGGTCGAAAAGTGCTGCTTCGCGAGGATTTCGGTGGGACAGAGGTAGGCGACCTGGAGCGCGCCGGCAATGCGTCCGGGCGGCCTCGAGATCGCGACGAGGTACGCGGTCGCGGCAGCGACGGCCGTCTTGCCGCTACCGACGTCGCCCTCGAGAAGTCGCAGCATGGGGTGAGACTGCTCGAAATCGCACACGATCGATTCAATCGCGCGCTGCTGCGCGCCCGTGGGCGGGAAGGGAAAAGTCGCAATGAAATCGGCAAGGGCGGCGCGGTCGATGTTAACCTGCAGCGCGCGCTCCTGCTCGGCGTTGCGGCGTTGTTCTTGGAGCGCAATTTGGAGAAGGAATATTTCTTCGAATGCGAAACGCTTCTTCGCCGCCGCGGCATCCTCGCGTTTTTGGGGCGCATGCATGAAGACAAGCGCGCTGCCAAGGGTCGGGAGCTTATAGTGCGCGAGCAGGTCTGGGGGAATCGGGTCAGGCACCTGCTCGTGCACGCGCGCCTCGAAGAGCTTGCGCACCGCATGTTGGAGCCAAAGCGAGGAGATGCCTTGGCTCTCAGGATAGACGGGATGGAGCGTGTGCGCTTCCGGTTCGGTCTCGGGCGCCTCGCGGAACAGCGTCTGGTGGATCGCCTCCGGATTAACCGTAGAGCGCTCAATCTCAGGGTTCGCTACGTACCTGTTGCGCTCGGAGCCTCCGACGCGGCCGCGCACTTTTGCCACCATGCCGTCATGGAGGGTCTTGGCGATATACGGCTGCGAAAACCACATGAGCTTCACCCGGCCTGACGCGTCCTCAAGCCAGGCTTGCGCCATGGGTCGGCGGCTCTTCCATGACTTTTTCGTCTCCGGCTTGCGGATGGTGCCGTAGAGGGTGACATCAGCGCCCAGCGCGAGCGCCGCGACCGTGCCCGTTGGCCCCGCGTTTTCGTACCGCGCGGGGAAATGATAGAGCAGGTCGCGCAGCGTGCGGATCCGGAGCTTAAGGAGCGCGCGCTTTTGGTCGGGTTTGAGCCGCGGAAACGACTTTTCTACAGGGTCGAGCGGATTCACTCGTGTAGTATACTGGCCACTCGCCGGGGATGCGAAAAGCTGTACCAAGGCCAACCATTTAAAAACTTGCAACTCATGGATACCAAGAAAATCATTTCAGGATACAAGAAACAGGGGGCGCGTATCGAGACGGCGCCGCGCGTGAAGCTGCGCACGAAGCAGGACATCGCCTTGTGGTACACGCCGGGAGTTGGCGTCGCGTCCTCGCATCTCGCAAAAAACCCCAAAGAGGCGCGACAGATGAGCGTCAAGAAGAACTCGGTGGCGGTCGTGTCTGACGGTTCGGCCGTGCTCGGCCTCGGCAATATCGGGCCGTACGGGGCACTGCCGGTTATGGAGGGCAAAGCGCTTCTCTTCAAGCAGCTGGCAGGCATCGATGCATGGCCGATCGTCCTCGATACGCAAGATGCGGACGAGATTGTCCGCGTGGTGAAGGCAATAGCCCCCGCCTTCGGCGGCATTAATCTCGAGGATATCGCTGCGCCGAAATGTTTCGAGGTGGAAAAGGCGCTCGGCGAGCTCGGCATTCCAGTCATGCATGACGATCAGCACGGTACGGCTATCGTCGTGCTTGCGGGGCTCATTAATGCGGCAAAGGTCGCGAAGAAAACACTCGGCAAGCTCAGGGTCGTCATAAGCGGCGCGGGCGCGGCGGGCATTGCGACCGCAAAGCTCTTGAGCGCCGCGGGGGTGAAAGATATCGTGCTGCTTGATCGGTCGGGCATTATCGCTCCATCGCGCGAGAACCTTTCGCCCGTGAAGCAGGAACTGTTGTCGTTCGCCAATCCCCGCATGCTTGAAGGCGGTCTCGATGAGGCGATGAACGGCGCCGATGCGTTCATCGGCCTTTCGGGCAAAGGCGTGCTTACCGCAGCGCACGTGGAGCGCATGGCGGAGAACGCGATCGTCTTCGCGCTTGCAAATCCGGAACCCGAGATTTACCCAGAGGAAGCGAAGAAGGCAGGCGCGCTCGTGGTTGCGACTGGGCGGAGCGACTTTCCGAATCAGATCAACAATTCGCTCGTGTTTCCAGGCGTGTTCCGCGGCGCGCTCGACCGCGGGGTGACGGCCATCACTGAAGCGTCGAAGCTCCGCGCGGCAAAGGCGCTCGCAGCGCTCGTCCCCAAGCCGACGGCGGCCAAGATCATCCCCGACTCCCTCGATAAAAAGGTCGTTCCCGCGGTCGCACGCGCGATCCGGTAGTTCCCGACGAAAAGAAATCCAGGACCCGCGGCACCGGTGCCGCGAGTCCTCCATTTTGCTATACTTCCGGCGTATGACTATCCTGTACCTAGTTCTCGTAATAGCAGTCGTGCTCGTGCTGTGGGCGATATTTGCCTATAACCGCCTCGTGACGCTGCGCAATCGCGCTAAGGAAGCTTGGGCCGACATCGACGTGCAGCTCAAGCGCCGCTACGACCTGATCCCAAATCTTGTTGAAACAGTGAAAGGCTACGCGTCGCACGAGAAGACGGTGTTCGAAGATGTGACGAATGCTCGCACGAAAGCCATGGGCGCGACTGCGCCCGCGGACAAAGCGCAAGCGGAAAACATGCTCAGCGGCACCCTTAAGTCGCTTTTTGCGGTTGCAGAAAACTACCCGGAGCTTAAGGCGAACCAGAACTTCCTCCAGCTCCAGGCCGAGCTCACCGACACGGAAGACAAGATCCAGGCCGCCCGTCGCTTCTACAACGGTACGGTTATGGCGCTCAATACCGCTGAGCAAACCTTCCCGACCAATCTCATGGCGAGTTCGTTCGCTTTTGCTCCGATGGACCTTTTCGAGCTCGGCGAGGCGGATGCGGCCGCGCGCGAGCCGGTGAAGGTGCAGTTTTAGCTTTCTTGCTCCCGCGGCTCTTTGGGTGCACACTGCCCCTAGAAGTTGTAAGGGGGTTGCTATGGAACCGGACAAGATCTTGCTTGAGGCGACACTCGTCTTTCTCGTGCGAGAAGATGCGGTGCTGCTCCCCATGAAGGCGCGGAAGATCGGTGCCGGCTGCCGAAACGGATACGGCGGCGGAATCGATGCCGGAGAAACAGCCGAGCAGTGCGCGCTGCGCGAACTGTCTGAGGAAGCGGGCGTGCACGGCGACGCCTCGGCGCTCGCCAAACGTGCGGTTATCGACTTCCACAACACGACGACCGATGGCGGAGCCTTCACCTGCCGCTGCCACGTGTATCTCTTGACCGCATGGGAAGGGGAGCCGATCGAATCCGCGGAAATGCTCGACCCGCAGTGGTTCATGATTGCGGAACTGCCGCTTACCGAGCTCATGCCGGCTGACCCGTACTGGCTCCCCCCGGTGCTTGCTGGAGAACGGATATACGGCGAAGCATGGTATGGACCCAAACAAAAGACGCTCTTGCGGTCGGTTACAATAGCGTCATTGCCGGATTCGCTCGCGTAGACGGCGGCCCCGCCGAGGGTCGCCGTTTTTTGCTATCATAGTTCTATGGACTTCTACGCACAGCGCGCAAGTAACATCCGCCGCACCTGGGGACTCATTATCGGCTTCCTTGTGGTCGTCATCGCGATCGGATACTTTCTTTCGTGGTATTTTCAGAACTCCGTAATCGTCATCGTCGCGGTTATCATCGCTATCGCGACTAATTTCTACGCGTACTGGGCTTCCGACAAGCTCGTGCTCTCGCTTAATCGCGCTCGCCCAGCAACGCGCGCGGAATTTTTCGACTTCTACACGGTCGCAGAGAACCTTTCGATTACGGCGGGGCTCCCGATGCCGAAGCTCTACGTCATTGACGATCCGGCACCCAACGCCTTTGCGACCGGACGAGACGAGCGTCATGCGGTGGTGTGCGCAACGACCGGGTTGCTCGCCATGATGAACCGCACGGAACTCGAGGGCGTCATAGCGCACGAACTCTCGCATATCAAGAATCGCGATATGCTCCTCATGACGATCGCGGTCGTACTTGCCGGGTTTATCGCCATCGCGGCGAACCTCTTTTTGCGCATCTCATTTTGGGGCGGTGGCCGGCGTAATAATGACGGCGAAGGCGGTGTAATTATGCTCGTGTTCGGCATCGTCGGCATCATCCTCGCTCCGCTCGCAGCCAAGCTCATCGAGCTTGCCATTAGCCGCCGTCGCGAATACCTCGCCGATGAATCGGGCGTGCTGCTGACGCGCTATCCGGAAGGGCTCGCCTCTGCGCTCCAGAAAATCGGCAACTACCAAATGCCGATGCAGCATCCGAATCTTGCGACGGCCCACCTCTTTATGAATGACCCGTTCGGGCCGAAGGGCACCAGGGGCCAAGGCTCGGCCGGCTGGATCGAACGGCTCTTTTCGACCCATCCACCAATAGCTGACCGAATCAAGAGGCTCTTGCGCTCCGGCGCATAAGCGCTTTTCTTTCGGGCGGTTCCTGGAGAACGGCAGCCATCCCTATAGAATAGAAGCACCATGCGCTCCTTTGTGTGCACAGGACACATTGCACGAGGAAGACTTGTGTGGTTTAAAAAGAACGGGCATAAAGGAGGTTCAGGATGTCCGGTTCGAGGATGCGGAGACTAGCTTCGGTGTTGGCAAGGATACGCGGCGAATGGGAAGCCTCTCCGGAGCACGTACCATATGTGCCGACCAGCGCGTTCATGCACGGGTTTCGACCCAGGCGCGCGGGTGTAGGCAAGCAAGTAAGCTCGTTTGTTCTCGGTGCCGGCGTGTGGCCATCGGGATCGCAAAAGAAGGGACACAAGTGAAGAAAGGAAGGTGAAATGGCGGCACTCGGTGCCGCCATGCTGTTTGGGTCCTTTCCCCAGGGTGTAGTGCTCTGTCGGGATGGCTGCAAGAAGGCGTGCTACGATTTTGCTACAGCCTGTAGTGCTTACGATTTGCATGGTCGATCTCGGTCTCTACAATTTCATAAAGAATGCATTTGCGCGAGGCCAAACCGAAGCGCAAGTGCGCGAAGCGCTCGCGAAGGCTGGCTGGGGCGAGCTCCTCATCGCCGAAGGCATCGCGGCGGTCAAGGAAGGGAAAGAGCCGAACATCTCGCATCTGCAAGAGTGGGTCTCCGAATACACCGAAGACGTTGCCTCCACAGACGCTCGCCGCGCAGGGAGGGGCTTGGTTAGGTGCGCGTTCTCCATGTTTACCGGTCGCATCGGCGTGGGCGGTTACTGGAAGGCGGTGCTAGTCGGCACTTTGTTTTCGATTGCGCTGTGGGTAGGGTTGTTCTTTGCGCTGTCCGCGCTCGCTAAGGAGTTCGCGGGTACGGGACTCGGCGGAGCCGTGGTGACGTTGCTCTCGGCGCTTGTCTTAGCTGTCTTCGCGCGCAGCATGATCATTTTCTTTTCGCTCGGCGTGCTTGTGCGCCGGCTCCACGACCTTGGTCTCTCGGGCTGGATGTCCTTGCTTTTCATTCTGGTACCTATGGCTGGTGCTGCCGGCACCGTCTATGAAAGCAATACCGCGATCTATACCGGGAGCGTGATTGCCGTCGTTGCGTTCTGGCTGCTCGTCGCGTTTTGGCCGGGCAGAGCCGAGGCGAATCGCTACGGACCGTTTACCTGCTACTCGTGGTTGGACACTTACTTTGGCAACGGAGGTCTAGGGAGCGCTTTTTTCGCCGGCGCGATCGTGAGCATCGCGATGACCGTGCTCTACGCGCTTTTCGGCGCGACCCTCGTTGCGGCGGCGCTCGGGTTCGCTAGCTCCCTTATGTCTCCGAACGCCGCTACCACAACGCCGCAGGCATTCGTGGGAACGGCTGCCGAAAAACAAATGCAGCTCCAGGGTCGCGACGCGGCCGTTCAAGCGGACCTCAGCATGATTCAAAGGTTCGCACTCGTCTACTACGAGGACCACAACGGGACGTATGGTGTGGCAGGTGTGTGTGGCGCGCCCAAATCCCTCTTCTCCAACCCCACGATTGCGAATGCCGTGCACAGCATACAAGGGAACGGCGCGACCCCGAGTTGCGCGGCGGACGGCTCCGCCTACGCCGTCGTCGCGCCGGCGCAAACGGCCGCCGGTCACTACTTCTGTGTGGATAGCGCTGGAGCCCTCAAAGAGGAAACAGGAACCGCTACGCCGATGACGGCATGTCCGTAGCCATCCAAAGGTGCTGCAGGAATGCTTTTCTGCTATAACAGGAAGGCGCAAGGAGGCGTCGCATAGTGGTCTAGTGCACCGCCTTGGAAAGGCGGCAGGCTCGAAAGGGTCTCGAGAGTTCGAATCTCTCCGCCTCCGCCCGAAGACTTTTGTATCGGACAGACCCGACGGCCTTATTCTAGGCCGTTATTACGCAGCACAATTTTAGGAAATCTAGCTCCCGCGAAGGGATTCGAACTTATTCAGCCGTTACGAATTTTCACCATGTACGTACCGGCCGCCGCGCAGCCACGAAGCGACCGCGGCGATGAGATAGGCGAGGATTGAAAGTATGAAAGTGATATCGAGCCCTTGCTTGAACGGCGCGGATATGAGATCTGGGAAGAACGTGTTGCCGGTTAGCGTCGCGGCATTTTGCGGGGGAAGCGCATTCAATACCTGTGCTGGCAGCAACTGCTTCATCGGGTTGTAACCGAGAAATGCCGAGAAGAGGCTCGAAACCGGCGGCGCTGAAGCGACCTGTTGCGCAATAGTGGCCGGGACGCCTTGCGCGGCGAGTCCGCTCTGGATTGTCTGCGGCAAACTCGCCGAGAGCCCGGCTATCATCAAGCTGAAGAAGATTCCTATCGAGAGCACCTGCCCCGCGTTCTGGAAGGTCGCGCGCATACCAGATGCCTGCCCGCGTTCATGCGCGGGCACCGCGTTCATGATGGCGGTCGAATTGGGCGCCGAAAAGAGCCCTGAGCCGATGCCGCTCGCAAGAAGAATGAGCGCGAATTGCCAGTAGGTAAAGCTTACGGGCAGCAACATTAAGAATAAGAACGTGAGCGCGCCCAAAACCATGCCGCCCGAGGCGAAATATTTTGCACCGAAGTGGTCGGAGAGCCATCCTGAGACGGGCCCGGCTACGAGAAAGCCGGCCGTGAGAGGCAGCATATAGATCCCAGCCCACAAAGGAGTAGATTCAAACGAGTAGCCGTGGAGCGGCAGCCAGATCCCTTGCAGCCAGATGATGAGCATGAATTGCAGACCGCCGCGGCCGATGGCGCCTAAAAGCGCCGATATATTCCCGGCGATAAATGCGCGAATGCGGAAAAGCTTTAGGTTGAACATCGGCTCCCGAGTATGCAGTTCGATGAATCCGAACGAAATGAGGAGCAAAACACCGACTGCGAGCATCCCGAGCACTGTGGGACTCGTCCACCCCATCGTATGGCTACCGTACGGCTGGATGCCATACGTGATGCCAATCAGCAGCAAAATGAGTCCGAGCGCGAAAGTGATGTTGCCCAACCAGTCGATGCGCTCCTTTTTTCGTACGCCCGTGTCGCGCAGTTTCCAATACGCCCAGAGCGTGCCAGCGATGCCTATCGGCACGTTGATCCAAAAAATGAGCCGCCAATCGACTGCGGCGAGGATGCCGCCCAAGACGAGACCGATAAACGAGGCGGCGATAGCCGAGACTTGATTGATGCCGAGCGCCAGCCCGCGCTGGTTCGGAGGAAACGCGTCCGTCAATATCGCGGCGGAATTAGCGAGCAGGAACGATCCGCCTATGCCCTGCACGATGCGCACGACGATAATGTAAGTCGCTGCTGCGGCGCCGGTGCCGGGCGTGAGTGAGAGCGCGATCGAAGCGAGCGTGAATACAACAAAGCCCGCATTGTACATGCGCACGCGCCCGTACATGTCGCCGAGCCTTCCGAACGTTACCACCAAGACGGCGGTGCACATCATGTAGCCCATCAAAGTCCAGAGCAAAAATCCGATGTTTGAGGGTAGGAGCGGATCGAGGTTGATTCCGCGGAAAATGGCGGGCAAACTGATAATGACGATGGAAGAATCGAGGGCGGCCATAAAAACGCCCAACGTGGTATTGGTGAGCGCCACCCATTTATATGAGCTCGAGTGAATATTTCCTTTCGTCATTGTTTAAAGCCGTTTGCGTCCGAAAGTTGTTCTAACAGGTCGATTCCTTTCCGAAGAGCTGGCAAGTCTTTGGCGCGTATGGTAGAGCCGATAGCGCGAGAGAGCCACGCGTTGCGCGAGGCGATGATGGAGTCGTATAACCTATCTCCGGCGGCGGTAATTCTGACCAACTTCTTGCGCTTGTCCGCTTTATCCGAAGCCATACCGACGAATCCAGAGCGCTTGAGTGCGGCAAGGTTCTGGGCTATCGCCTGCTGCGAGACGTGTTCTCTCTCAGCGAGCGAGGCAGCGGTAGCCGGCCCTTCAGCGCGCAGATGATGCAGGATGGTCAATTGGGAGATTGGCATGCCGTGAGAAGCGGTTTCGCGCAGCCGGGCCCGCAGGCGCTTTATAGCGACCGTTATCTGCAAAGCCAATGCATCGTGCGCGCCTGTCTTTTTCTTCATATGGTATGTATAATCCATTCAAGGTGTTTGTACAAGTAACTTGTGTATGTATATACTTCACATTACTTAAATATGTCGAACGAACACGCTGGCATCATTGAGGTTGATCATCTCGTAAAGCGCTTTTCAGCTGATGTTGTTGCCGTTGATAACGTGTCGTTTGCCATTGCCCACGGCGAAGTGTTCGCCCTCCTCGGTCCCAACGGCGCCGGCAAGAGCACGACGATCAAAATCCTCATCACGCTCCTTGCGCCCACGTCAGGGAATATCTCCGTACATGGACTCGACGTCAGAGAAAGTGCCGCTGAGGTGCGGCGCATCATCGGCTATGTCCCTCAGACAATCTCGGTGGACGGCACGCTGACCGCCTACGAGAATCTCATGCTCATGGCGCGGCTGTACGATATTCCGCGGCGAGAGCGAACAAGCCGCATCGCAGAAGTCCTCCAGCTGCTCAACCTTACGGACCATGCTAATGCCCTCGTGCGCACTTTCTCCGGCGGTATGATACGGCGACTCGAGATTGGCCAAGCGATTCTGCATCATCCAAAAGTGCTCTTTCTCGACGAGCCGACGTCCGGGCTTGATCCGGTCGCACGGCAAAACGTCTGGAAGCACATCATGGAGTTGCGCGAGCAGTACGGAACGACCATTTTCTTTTCAACACACCAGATGGAAGAGGCGGATGAGATGTGTGATCGCGTTGCCATCATGAATGCGGGGAAGATTGCCGTCATCGGCACCGTGCCTGATATCAACCAAAAGGTTGGCAAGACGGGTGCGACGCTCGAAGACGCGTTTATTTTCTTCACCGGCGCGCAGCTGGAAGACATGTCGAATTTCCGCGACGTGCGGCGCGCGAGGCGGATGCAACAACGGCTCGGCTAACATATGCGATATCTCTCTCAAACAATAATCAAATCGTGGGTAATGGCGGAAATGGAAATCCGCAAACTTCTCCACGACCCAACCGAACTCGTCACGCGTGCCGTGCAGCCGATCCTCTGGCTCGGCATTTTCGGCGAGGCATTGAGCAAGGTGCGCGCGATACCGACCGGAAATTATTCATATCTGCAATTCATCACACCGGGCATCCTCACGCAATCGATCGTTTTCATCGCCATCTTCTACGGCCTCAATGTTATCTGGGAGCGCGATCTCGGGCTTTTGCAGAAGTTTCTCGTGACGCCCGCGCCGCGCCTTGCGCTTGTGTGGGGGAAGATGGTCTCGGCAGCAGTGCGCGGACTATTCCAAGCGGTCATCGTCTTTATCTTCGCGTATCTCTTGGGCGTGCAAATCATACTCACACCATTCTCGATTCTCATCGTTCTCATCATCACGCTGCTCGGCGCGGGCTTCTTTACCGGCCTTTCGATGGTCATCGCCTGTATCGTGAAGACGCGAGAGCGCTTCATGGGCATTGGGCAGGTCATCACGCTGCCGCTCTTCTTCGCCTCGAACGCCATATATCCGATCTCGATCATGCCCGGCTGGCTTCAGTTCGTTGCCACGATCAATCCGCTCAGTTACATGGTCGACGGCTTGCGGGCGGTGCTCATCGCAGGCACGAGCGCTGGGATAGCTCTCGATCTCTCGGTTCTTTTCGTGACGACGCTCATCATCTCGCTGTTGAGCGCATACATGTACCCGAAGGTGGTGATGTAGTACTATCTGGATATGACTAAATTGTTCTCAATCGATACATCAAAAACAGCACTGGTCGTCATAGACTTGCAAAAAGGCATCGCGGCGATGCAGATGGCGCCGCACTCAGCCGTCGACGTCATCGCAAACGCGGCAACGCTCGCGCAGGCGTTCCGAAAAAACGGCGTACCTGTTTTTCTCGTGCGGGTGACGCCCTCGCCTGACAAGAAGGACGCGCTGCACCCGATCACCGACGTGTCAATGCAAATGCGCGATATGCCCGCGGATTGGGCAACCATTGTGCCAGAGCTCGGGCCGGAGCCGACCGATTTTGTTATCACTAAGCACCAGTGGGGCGCTTTCTACGGCACCGAGCTCGACTTGCAATTGCGTCGCCGCGGTATCGATACGATCGTCCTGTGCGGCATCTCTACTAATATCGGCGTTGAGAGCACGGCGCGCTTCGCGTATGAATACGGATACAACCAAATTTTTGCAGAAGATGCGTGCGCTTCGCAAGACGCATCGGATCATGTGTTCGCCATCGGAAAAATATTCCCGCGGATAGGCAGGGTGCGGAAGACAAACGAGATCATTGCGGCGATCGCTGGCTGAGGGTACGTAACCCCGCCGAGATTCGAACTTTTTGGGAAATTAATATCGCTATATTTTAAGCCGTAGGCGAAGGTACGACCCGAGTAGTTAGGATCCCTTCGCCCCCCGCCCGAAGACTTTTGTATCGGACAGACCCGACGGCCTTATTCTAGGCCATTATTACGCAGCACAATTTTAGGAAATCTAGCCCACCGCGAAGGGATTCGAACTTTGGAGTGATATGCTTTGAGTAAGTTATGGAGAAAAACGCTGCAATACAACTCAGTCAACAAGATTTTCTCGCTCAGATCAAATCTTCAACTGACGGCCTGACTTCGAAAGAAGCCGTAAAACGGCTCACAGAAGCCGGGGCGAATATTCTTGGCAAGAAGAAGGCGAACGCCCTTGCCGTTCTCGCTCGCCAATTCAAAAGTTCGCTCGTCTATCTTCTCATCGCGGCAAGCGCCATTGCGTATTTCATACAAGACGTCCAGGACGGCACCATCATTCTCGTCATTCTTCTTGTCAACACCGGGCTCGGCTTCTATCAGGAGTACAAATCTGAGCGCATTATCGAGAAGCTCACGCAGTTCATCACGAAACAGGTGCGCGTAAAGCGCGATGGGCAATTCTCGCTCGTTGACGAATCGCAGGTTGTGCCCGGTGACGTGTTGCAAATGCACGAGGGCGATATCGCGTCCGCCGACATGCGCCTTTTCGAAGCAACGGGACTGCAGATCAACGAGTCTCAGCTCACCGGCGAATCGGTACCAGCCGTGAAGCAACCTGCCGGAGACAGGGTATCGGAAGATAATCTTGTTTTTGCGGGAAGCGTCGTCGAGAAAGGCGAGGGTATCGGCATCGTCTATGCCACCGGCCGGGATACCCAGCTAGGAGAGATTGCCAAACTTTCAACCGAGACGAAGAAGCAAACGCAGTACGAGAAGTTTCTTCAGTCATTCAGTTCGCAATTGATGCGAGTCATTCTCTCCGTGCTTGCCCTTGTTTTTGTCGCGAAGCTCTTTCTGACCCACGGCACCTCGAATATCACCGAGCTCCTTCTCTTTATCATCGCTCTTGCGGTCTCAACGGTGCCCGAAGTCCTGCCCGTCATCGCGACCGTTACGCTCTCAAGCGGAGCATTGAGGCTTGCCAAAAAGCATGTCGTGGTGAAGCGTCTCTCCGCTATGGAAGACTTCGGCAATGTGAATCTCCTGTGCACTGACAAGACCGGCACCCTCACGGAAAATAAAATGACCGTGAGCAAGCTCGTCTCTTCGGATGGTGCATTATTCCAGAGGTTTGCGTTCGCTTGTATTGCACCCATCAAACACCGCAAGCACCGAACTTCCAATTCATACGACGACGCATTCATCGCATTCGTATCGCCCGCGCTCCAAAAAGAGGCATCGCGCCTCAGCATTGTGAAAGAGCTGCCGTTCGATCCAGCGGATCGGCGCCGGCGCGTCGTGCTCGAAGACAAGAAGAGCGGCGAGCATTTTCTGGTCGTGATCGGGGCGCCAGAAGTCTTGTTGCACATAGCTCACACGCCGCAGCATGCGAAGTATCAGCATGATATCTCGCTTGAGGGTAAAACCGGTCTGCATCATCTGGCGATCGCGTACAAGAAAGTGGCGTACGGCGATGACTTCGATATCTTGAAGAACGAAACAGATCTCTCATTTTTGGGATACGTCAGCCTGCTCGATCCGCTGCGGCCGTCTGTGAAAGGCACGATCGCGCGTGCGGCGAAACTCGGTATTAAGATTAAAATACTCACGGGTGATAGCCGCGAGGTCGCTGAGTATGTCGGCAAAGAAGTCGGACTCATGCAAGAAGGCGGCAAAGTCTACCTCGGCAGCGAGCTTGAGGCGATGCCGGCCGAAGAATTCAAGACAGCGGTATTTGACAGCGACATTTTCGCTCGTGTCTCTCCCGAGCAAAAATTCAAGATCATCGAAACGCTCAAAGAGCGGTATACCGTTGCGTATCAGGGCGACGGCATCAACGATGCCCCCGCGCTAAAGCTTGCCGACGTGGCGATCGCGGTGAACACAGCGACCGATATCGCCAAAGAGAATGCCGACGTCGTGCTCCTCAACCGCAGTCTCGAAGTCATTATTGGCGGGATCACGTATGGCCGCTCGATCTTCGTCAACGTAAACAAGTACATCCGGTATACAATGGGCAACAACTTCGGCGTTCTCATCGGCCTCTCGGGGCTTTACCTGTTTTCCATCAATCTCCCCATCCTTCCCGTGCAGGCGCTTCTGAACAATCTCCTTGGCGATATTCCGCTCGTCATGGTCTCGACGGACACCGTCGAGGACGAGGAGGTGGTCGCGCCGGAGCGGCACAACGTGAAGGAACTCATGTTCATCTCGCTTATACTCGGCGTACCGACGGCGCTGTTCGAGATACTGTACTTCGCTCTGATCCGATCGCAGCCGGTCGCGTCCGTGCAGACAAGCCTGTATGTGTTCCTCACGTTCCAGGCACTCATCATTTTCTTTGCCGTTCGCAACAAAAAACATTTCTGGAAGGCGAAGGCTCCGTCAATGATTCTCGATATTTCATTCGCCCTCGCGTTTGTTTTCGCGCTCGGCATCATCTATGTGCCGCAGTTTGAAATATGGTTCTCGTTCGTTCCGATTTCCGCAGCAGCCATAGGCACCATCGCTGTCCTCATGATGCTTTATTTCATTGCCGTTGATTATGTGAAGACATGGTACTATCGAGCACAAACGCAAATGCCCGAACCCTCGTATATTTCCGGTGTCGCTAGGGTGTATACGGACGTGACGAGTGGTTTAATAGGCAGAACCCACCGAGATTCGAACCAACCTCGGAAATAGAATCGCTATGTTTTAAGCCACGAGCGAAGGGGTGACTCGAAGCTTTCGTGTCCCTTCGCTCCGCGGGAAATTTAAAGTATCGAGTGTTCGACGCGCCTATGTTAAACAGAGTTTACTTAAAGGGCCAATATGGTGTAGAGTCCATATACATGAACTATCAAAAAGGGTTGGCGGCAATCTGGATGATCGCACTTCTAATCATCGTCATTACGGGGGGCCGCTTATTGGTATTTGAGCCAGAGCCCAGTACAACCAACAGCTACCTCAACGACAGAATTGCAAACTCAGCAAGCATATCCCTCTCAATCAGGTCAGACTACTCAAGCGCAAACGAACGAGCAAAATACGAACGTGCGATCTCAAACTACTACTGAAGTTAATCAGCAGACGAGCGATAATTCGACTTCTCCGACTCCTCAGTCTGTGACAGTTTCAAACCAAAATGGTCGGATGACCGCGACACCAACGGCTTCTAATACGTGGCAGTTTACTTTCGGCGGTCCGTTTGCAGAACAGCAGCAAAGCTACGTCTTGGATTATGGTGACGGCACGTCACAGGTTAGCGTGCAGTGCAAAACCATGGCAACTAACGGCCAACCTGTCTGTAGTCAGCTTGCGCCGCTCACACACACACGTATTCGAAAGCCGGAACGTATCAGGTCCGGCTGATGGAAACGTTTGTCGGCGTCGGTCCTGGCAACGAACAAACGACCACGTTGCTGACATTGCAAGTGGCGAATTAGAATCTTTTTCTGACCGTTCTCCCTCGTTTTGTAACGTCGCCAACTCGCCGGGAAACCCTTGTGGGGCCTGATGGGTTTTGGTTCCTCCTCACTAGGCACCTAAATCAATCTGTCAAACAACAAAGGAAAGTGAGATCGTGCCGCTTTCTACCAAGAATTAAAATTAATTTCACAAAGACTTCCTTCTATGGATAGAATCGATGTTGCTCAAAATAATCTGGGTGGTGACGAGGGCGGGGAACCTGTCGTAGCATCTACTTACTCGTTTGAGTTCGCGCGCGAAGATTTCGCAAAACATCGGGAGATAAAAGACAAGCTCCTCAAGGTCTTGTCATATGGGGGGTTCTGCACCTCAACTGTGATAACTGTTCTATCTATTACACTCGTGCTGCTGTTGCCTACTTTGAGTGAAAGGCCGATGTTTCTGGTGCTCGCTCTTGGTCTTGCAATATGGGTAGCGGCATCTGTGGCAGCTGGAATCGCAGGAGCCGGGATATTCTACTTTTTTGTGTTTCATCATGTTTCATTACAGAACCGAGATACGGAGACTCACAAAGAAAGAAAGGGCTCTCTATTTTCTTAGAGAGAAGAATCAAGTAAGTACCGTTTCGATATTTTATGCGGCATCCTCGCAGCATAGAACATTTCCTAAAACTCATTTCAATGATAATGGCGAGTGAAAACGGCAAAAATCCGTCGGGAGGCTCAATGAGGCCGTTTTAGCGTACCTGAGGTACGGGGAAACGGACGAAGCCGAGCCGCAGCAGGATTTTTGCCGTTTTCACTCGCCAATACATAAAGGAAACGTTTAGCCCCACAAACGAGTTTACTAGCGTTAGGGAGAAGTCCTCTCTAAACCCATAATGTAAGAAAGGGTCATTCTATGGTAGTTCCACGATGCCTGGTCATCATACCGGATGGAAATCGGAGGTGGGCTCGTTCGCATAATTTGACCCGATCCATAGGCCATGCTCGCGGTCTTGTAAACTGCCGAACGATAGCTGCTGAAGCTTTTAATCTTGGCGTTGAACACGTTGTCATTTGGGCTGCCTCGGAAGCAAATCTGAAGAACCGCGACTCGCAAGAAATTGCGAATCTGTTTGTCTTGTTAAAAACCGAGCTAACGTATCGCTCAAAACAAAGAGAAAAGATAGGCGTTCATCTCTGTGGCATATTACAAAAGCAAAATGGGAGAATCGATACCGAATTTGAAGATCTTGTGAGAGGGGTCCAACAAAGAACCGCACATTTTGATCAGCACCTTACTATACTGTTCGGGTATAGTGGCGTGACTGAACTTGTCGTTGCGGCAGAAAAGGCAGCGAAGGAAGGTCCTCCCACCGAGGCGTCCATTCGGAAGCATCTCTGGACCTCCCATTTGCCCGATGTTGATCTTTTGATACGTACAGGTGTCGAGGGGGATCCTCATTGGTCCGATTTGCTTCTGCCATGGCAATTACGCAATACGCAGCTCTATTTCAGCGAAGTGTATTGGCCAGCGTTCACCGTACAGCACCTCCAGGGAGCATTTGAGGATTATAGCGCGCGTGTTCGTAGAGCGGGCGCTTGAGGTCGTCTTATAGACGACCTCTTTTATTTGCATGACTCGGTGCGTTTTCCAGGACGCGGCGCAGATATCGCCACTCATGCCAGGTGAGCGCAATAACGATCAGGTCGAGGACGGTGATGAAGATAAGGAGAATCGAGTGCGTTGAGGTATAGCGGTAAATCTGATAGGCGACAAAGAGACAAAAGACGGCTATGGCGGTCGGATAATACCAGAGCCGCTTGCGTAGGAGACCGACGATGAGCCAGAGCTTCACGATGCCGTGAGCGAGGAGGTATATCGCCGCGAAGTCTCGAGCCCCTACGGACAAGCTTTGGGCGGTATGGAGCAGGTAGCGTGCGACCTTATCATGCGGGTCCTCGGCAAACTCCGCCTTCGTAACCCACAGGACCATCCGTACCAGAAACTCTTTCGATACGAAATAAGTGGCGATACCCGAGAGTATCTCTCCGAGCGCGGAAAAAGCTTTCAGCCACAGGCTGACATCGAAAACCAAGTGAATGTTCTTCTCGCTAAACAATCGTTTTATGCTAAAGGCATTTGTAGGCGGCATGGGCTAATAGTACCGCGACCGAAGAGGTGATTTGGCTACAAGACCTCTCTCCATAACTCTTTCGGGTGCGCTATGATTCTCTGCAATGCAGGCGGATACTATGGAAGCTCCGAAGGTTGTCGGCGCGCTCGATAATCAGTTCAAGGGGCTGGTGAGCGGGGAGCTTGAGGCGCTGCGTGAACGGTACGGCTACAACGAGCTTCCGGAATTTCGCGAGAACCCGTTTATACAGTATCTCAAGAATTTCTGGGGCCCGCTCCCGTGGCTCATGGAGCTCATCGTGGTCGTCACCTATCTGTCGGGCAACCAAGTGGAGGCGTTCATTATCGTGGCGCTACTCCTCGTGAATAGCGGGATCAACCTCGTCCAGCGCCATTCGGCCGATAGAGCGCTCGCGACGCTGCGCAAGGCGATCGAGGTTACCGCGCGGGTGAAGCGCGATGGCGCGTGGCAGGTCATTGCCGCTCGCGAGCTCCTCCCGGGAGACGTTGTGCGCCTGCGCGCGGGCGACGTGATGCCAGCCGATGCAACGCTTCTTGAAGGTTCGGTGAGCGTGGACCTTTCTGCGCTCACCGGCGAATCGCTGCCGCGGGATCTCGGGGTCGAGGAAAACGCCTACTCCGGCGGCATCGTACGCCGGGGCGAAGCGACGGCCCGCGTAACAGCGACAGGGAAGCAGACGCGCTACGGGAAGACGACGCAGCTCCTCGAGACGGCCCATCCGCCGACCCATATGGAGAAGATCGTCTTTGCTATCATTCGGTACTTCTTTCTCATTAACGTGTGCGTGGCGGTCGGCATCACCGTATTCGGCGTGCTTGTCCGCGCGTCGAGTATACAAATCGCCAATTATGACATCGTCCTCCTGCTCATGTCGGTACCTGTAGCATTCCCGACGATGTTTATTGTCGCGCAGACCTACGGGGCGCTCCAGCTCGGGGTCGACAGCGGCACAGGCGGCGATACGGGCAAGCGTGTGCTCACGCGGCGCTTGGGCGCGGTGCAGGAAGCAGCGGTCATGGACGTGCTTTGTAGCGATAAGACCGGCACGCTCACGCTCAATCAGCTCGCGGTTTCCGCGCTTACCACCTACGGAACCTACGACGAAGCGCGCCTACTCGGTCTCGCATCGGCGGCGAGCGACACGGCCGATAAGGACTCCATCGACCAGGCTATTTTGGACCGTGCCGCGGAGATAGGCGCCGTCGTTCCGGTACGCGCAAGCTTCACCCCCTTTGATCCCTCGACGAAGCGTACGCACGCTGACGTGATGGACGGCAACGTACCGACGGCCGTTGAAAAGGGCCTTGCCGATCTACTGCTTTCTCCCGATGTACGCTACGCGGATGCGGCGTTGTGCGATGTGGCCGAACTAAGCACGAGGGGGCTCCGCGTGCTCGCGGTCGTCGTCTCACACGCACAGGTGGGGAAAGAGTGTGCTGGGCTCATTGGCCTCAGTGATCCGATTCGTCCCGATGCCCCCGCGCTCATTCGCGAGCTCGGCGAGCTCGGCGTGCGGATCGTCATGATTACGGGGGATGGCCGCGTGACCGCCCGCGCGGTCGCACGCGAACTTAGTATCGAAGGCGACGTCTACACGGCGGACGAATTGAAGAGGAATCCCGATATAGCGCTCACGGGCGCCGTGTTTGCAGAAGCATATCCCGAAGATAAGCTCACGATCATCGAGGCGCTCCAGAGGGCCGGCCACATCGTCGGCATGACAGGCGACGGGGTCAACGATGCACCAGCGCTCCATCGTGCCGAGGTGGGCATTGCGGTCCTTGGGGCGACCGAGGTTGCCAAGCAGGCGGCGAGCTTTATTTTAACGAGCGGGGGCCTCGAAGGAGTGCGCCGGGTCGTCACCGCGGGTCGCAGAGTCTATACGAGAATCCACACCTGGGTGCTCAATAAGATCGTTAAATCGATCGAATCGCTCTTCATCGGCACGGTCATTTTCGTACTT
Source organism: bacterium (assembly GCA_021784815.1). Lineage (GTDB taxonomy): Bacteria > Patescibacteriota > Minisyncoccia > Phycocordibacterales > Phycocordibacteraceae > C7867-001. Next base: position 24,649 of record JAJYHK010000004.1, read on the forward strand.
ACCCACTCGTACGTTCTCTCGCCGCTCATTGCCATTCTTATTCTCCTCTCAAACGATTTTGTCACCATATCGCTCGCCGCCGACCACACAAAGCCGATCCGCCGGCCGGTCCGGTGGAATATCCCTCTTCTGGTTGTAGGATCCTTCGTTATTGCGTTTGTGCCCTACACGTTTACCATGGGTCTCTACCTGCTTGCCCGGCATGACGGCTACTCCTTTGCGGTGGTGCGGACCGTGGTGTACGCGTCGCTCATTTATCTCGGCGCAAGCACGGTTCTCGCCGTCCGTGCCTGGCCCTTCGGCTGGAGCGTGCGGCCAAAAGGAGTCCTCGTCGCTGCGCTCTTGTTTTCGCTCGCGTTCTCGTCGGTTGTTGCGGGGTTCGGCATATTCATCGCGCCGCTGCCTTTACGATTCTTCCCGTTCGTTATCTTAAGCACTCTCGCGAGCTTCTTCCTCATCGAGCTCGTGAAGCGTATCTCGTTTATTCAGGCGTCCGTGGGGGTTTAGATGGTCGTCGGCACGATGGCAACAGAATCAAAGTCGTGTTTGGGGATATTATCGGTCACGATACCGTCGATGCCCAGCTGGGCAAATTCCGCAATCATCACCGGATGATTTATCGTCCAGACGTAAAAACTTGGAGCGGATGACGGATTCGTGGTCCGCCACGCATCCAAACGCGCTACTTGTGCGGTCACGATTTTCCGAAAAATGCTCTTTAAAAAGGGTATCCGCCAGACGGCGCTCCCGGCGGTAATGACATTGAGTCCGAGTTTATTCGCAAGAGCGTCCGGGCGGCATTTCCCAGGAGAAACAACCGATTGGAGTCGGAGCTCGAGCGTGTAGCCGAGCCGCAGTGCGGAGTTTGTACGCTGTTTCGCTGCCGCGAGAGCTTCTAAAAAGGCTTTGTCCATGCTCAAGAGGGTAATCCGCTCGTACAACGCCTCCGAGGTGCTCTGTAGCGCAACCGTAACCGCCTCAACCAGCTCAGTGGCGCGATTCGGATCGGTGAGTTTAATATCGAGAAATACGTGCTCAAGCTGCGTGGTGCGGCTCATCCAGTCGAAAAACTCGGCAAGCGTCGGTATGGCGCAGGCGACCGCGTGCTCGGTCGCGTTCCGTCGGGGCATCCGGACAATGCAATGGTAGCCGAAATGCTCCTTGATAGTTTCGAAGTCGAGCCGGCCGACCGGCTTTCGCAGTCGGGTTCCTGGCAGCGGCACGCGCGGAGCAAAAAGGCCGTCGCCACGCAGACCGCTCTCGCGCCACAGCGCGTAGAGCGCGTTTGGGTGCGCATCATGCCAGAGGAAGGGCACGCCGTCGCGAGAGAGACACACGTCAATCTCGAGCACTCGGTACCCGAGGAGCTCGACCGCATAGCGACAGGACTCGAGCGTATTCTCGGGCAGCACGTACGGTGCGCCACGGTGCGCAATGAGCAGCGGTACAGACATACTGTGGATTGTACAAGATGCCACGCTGGAGAGAGTGCCAGTTTTGCAACGCTACTCATCCCATCTCCTCCGAAGCCGATGAAATGCATCTTCATTCCAAGTGGTTCTTCTGATCAGCGTGCTACAATCTAGCCCATGTGATATGGGCCGAGCATTGCTCATTGCTGCGATTGCGATTGGTGCCGGTTTCCTCGCACTGTGGCTTACGATCAGCCCGCTTAGAACCGGTGCGGTTGCTGGCCAAGGATACGTTTCTGCGAACTTCGGCGGCGTTCCTTTGCGGATACAGCTCGCGCTCACCGAAGTCCAGCGTGAAAAGGGACTCGGTGGCCGCACCAGCGTTCCTAAGAACTCCGGGATGCTGTTCGTCTTTCCGCAAGACGGGGAGTACGGATTCTGGATGAAAGATACCCTCGTGCCGCTCGATATATTCTGGCTCAACGATGCTGGAAAGGTGGTGTATATGGTGGAGAATGTTGCGACCTCGACGTATCCCGGCGCGTTTTATCCGAGCGTCCCGGCGCGGTATGTCCTTGAGACGGCTGCAGGTTTCGGTCAGCAACACGGCATTGCCACGGGGACCGCACTTTTGCTGAAGAAATTCCCGACCACCGCTCGCTAGAACATATTCTCAATACGTTCTCAATATGGAACGCCCGCGCGTGAGCACGGGCGTTCCATGGATGTGGATCGAGCCGGTAAGCCGAATTCTGTCTTTTCCGCTACCGTAGTAGTGGACGAGGCGACCATGTATCTGGGACGCTGATTGCTCAGCACCTCACGCGGCGCTCCACTATGCGCAGGTGCGCTGTGTGGCTCGGCCTTGCACGACGGTAAGGATTTAGCCGTTTCACCCTTCGATTTCGCTTGCGCGTATGCGAAGGCTCTTCCGTTGCCGGAAGCCAGCATGCTTTCGCGTGCCGGCGTCTCTGCTCGCACCTCGCGCCTCGCGGCGTGCGGGCGTTACCCGCTACCGTACTGTCGGCATCGAAATGATGCCGCTCGTGTTCGGACTTTCCTCTGCGCGGCGTCTCCGCACAGCGGCCGCCTGGCTCGGTCCGTATAGATTATAACACAGAACGACATTTTCTCCATAAACTGTGGACGACGCGCGTACTCGCAAGTGCGAGAGGTATACTGATAGCTATTAGTACGTAGTAATTCAAGGTAATTCCCATGCCCCCGCACGTTTTTGCCGCACCGAGACGGCGCTCTTTGGACACCGTTGCTGTTTGGTCCCTCGTTTTGACTCTTTTAGTCGCGCTCATCGTCGCGACGCCGTTCGTCTCCCTCCCGCCTGCGCTCGTGAAGGGGTTTGTGCTCGGCGCCGGCGCCATTATCACGCTCGCACTCTTTATCTTTGCTCGTCTTTCGCGCGGCAATGTCATTTTTCCGCCCTATGTGCTCGTCCTCGCGCTCTGGCTCCCGGCGCTCGCCTATGGCTTCTCAGCGCTTTTCTCTGGGACGACGTTTTCTGCGGCGCTTTGGGGTACGAGTTTTGAGCCTGATACTCTTGGATTCATACTCGTCGTTACTTTCCTTGGGATGCTCGCGGCACTTCTCGTTCGCCGGGTTGAGCATTTCCGATCGTTCTTCACGGCGGCCTTCTGGGCATTTGCGGCAGTCGTTGCGATCCAGACGCTCGTGCTCCTGGTGGGGCAAGTAGCACCGGCGACGGTCTCGCCGAACTTCTCGATCGTGGGCTCATACAATAGTCTCGCGATGTTCCTCGGACTTGGCCTCGTGAGCTTGCTCCTCGCGACGCGTTTCCTCGACCTCTCCCGGCGTGCGCGCCTCGCGAGCACGGTTACCGGGGTGTTTACGCTCTTCCTGCTTGCAGTCGCCAACCTTCCGCTCGCCTGGACGCTCGTCGCACTCGTCGCGCTCGGTCTCTTTGTAGAGTCGGTCATGCGCCGGAACGGGAGTACCGGGGACGCGGATCTCGATGATGTCGCGGTGGTCGCGGAGTCGATGTCCGAATCGACGGGTGGCAGCCGCTCGCTCGTCGTACCGCTCGTCGTGCTTGCGGTGTCGCTCTTTTTCCTCATCGGCGGCAACCTTGGCAGCGCGCTTGCGAGCGCGCTGCATGCGAGCGAGCTCAACGTCCGCCCCTCCTGGCAATCGACACTCGCGGTGACGCGCCATGTATACTCGGATGCGCCGCTCTTTGGTACGGGTCCGGACACGTTCGGCAACGAGTGGCTTAAGTACCGCGATGCCGCGCTCAATCAGACGGTCTTCTGGAATCTCGATTTCTCTTCGGGCGTCGGATTCATTCCGACCTCGTTTGCGACGACAGGCCTCGTCGGTGCTGCAGCGTGGCTCCTCTTTGCCGGGCTCCTCCTCGTACTCGGGCTGCGTATGCTCTTGCGCCGCGCGCCGCGTGATCCGTACTTGCGCTTCGCGTCAGTCGTCTCGTTTGTCGGTGCGACGTATCTCTTCGTCTCGGCGGTTTTCGATCAACCAGGCGCGGTCATGCTCGCGCTCCTCTTCGTGTTCGTGGGGCTCTTTGCGTCGCTCATGCGCCATGCTGAACAGTCGCACCAGTGGGGCATCGTCTTCTCGCGCGCTCCGCGCATCGGGTTTGTCGTCGTGTTCACGCTCACGCTCCTGCTTCTCTCGTCGGTAGCGGCCGCTTATGCACTTGTGGAGCGTTCGGTTGCCACCTCTGAACTTGCACGCGGCCTCTCGGCGCTCAATAATGGCAACATTGCCGTCGCGCAGTCGGCCGCCCAGTCCTCGATCTCGTTCGCTCCGATGCCGGAAACGTATCTTCTTGAGGCGGAAGCGGCGAACGCCCAGCTCGGGGAGATAACCTCCTCTACCACGATGCCCGCCGCAACCGCGCAGCAGGCATTCCAGGCAACCCTTTCAAACGGCATTAACGCGGCGCTTACGGCAACACAGCTTGCACCGAACGATTACCGCGGATGGGTAGCGCTTGGCAACCTGTATGCTGCAGCCGTGCCGTTTAAGGTGTCGGGCGCCTATGCAAGCGCAAAAACCGCCTACGCAAAGGCCGAGACGCTCGATCCGACGAACGCGCAGATTCCATTTGCCGTCGCGCAGCTCGATATCGCAAACAAAGACCTCGCGGCAGCCCAGGCCGATCTCCAGAAGGCGATCGCGCTCAAGCAGAATTATACGTCGGCTATCTTCCTGCTCTCGCAACTTGAAGTGCAGACCGGTAATGTAAAGGACGCGCTCGCGGCGGCTGAGGCGGCAAACTACTTCACGCCGAATAACCCGAGTATTCTCTTCCAAATCGGCATTTTGAGCGCCGCGCAAAATGACCTCTCGACAGCCGACCAAGCGCTCGCCGCGGCAGTGTCGGTGAACCCGAAATTCGCCAATGCCCGCTACTTCCTCGCCGCGATTCTTGCTAAGGAGGGTAATTACAGCGCCGCGCTCGCTCAGCTTCAGGCAGTTGCCGCGCTCTCGTCATCCAACCAGCAGACCGTCGCGCCGCTCATGACGGCGCTCCAGAGCAACAAGAACCCCTTCCCGGCAAACCTTCTCTCGGCCTCGTCGACCCCGGTCAAACCCGGAGCATAGCCTTCGGAGAGCAGGGTACTCGTAGTACGATAGAGTAGATGGTCGGACAGCTTTTGCGGCGCATCACAGCGCCGGTGCGGGGGGTGCATCAAGCAGCATACTTGCTCGCCGCACTTACGCTTGCGTCACAGCTCCTCGCGCTCCTGCGCGACCGGACATTCGCCCACGTGTTCGGCGCGGGGCATACACTCGATCTCTACTACGCCGCTTTCAAGGTGCCTGACCTGGTATTTGCTCTGGTTTCTTCGCTTGTCAGCGCGTACATCCTCATTCCGCGGATCACGTCTGCTTCGCGGGAAGAAACAGGAGCGCTGCTTTCGCAATCGCTCTCGTTTCTCGTCATCGGGGGAGGACTTATCTGTCTCGTACTGGCAATATTTGCACCGACGCTGCTGTTTGCCATTTACCCAGAGTTCGCACACGCGCCGCATCGTGCCGGGTTCGTATTGCTTGCGCGCATCCTGCTCGTCCAGCCGCTCCTTCTCGGTGCCTCAGGCGTACTCGGGAGCGTTACCCAGGTTGAGCGGCAGTTCTTCCTCTTTGCCCTCGCACCGGTGCTCTATAACCTCGGCATCATCTTCGGGACCGTGGCGCTCTATCCGCGCTATGGGTTGCCCGGTATCGGCTACGGTGTGGCCGGAGGAGCGGTACTCTACCTTGCGACGAACATTCCGGCGGTCATGCGAGCGCGCCTCAAGCTTCGGCCCGCATGGCCGAAGCTTGCTGCGATGCTACCGATCGTGAAGGACTCGGTGCCGCGTTCGCTCGCACTCGGCATGGATTCTTTCACGCTCCTCTTTCTTACCGCGCTTGCGGCAAAGCTCTCAAGCGGCAGCGTCTCTGTTTTCACGCTTGCGGGTAACCTCGAAAACGTACCGCTCTCGCTCATTGGCGGGTCCTATGCTGTCGCGGCGTTTCCGTCTCTCAGCAAGCATGCGTTTTCCGATCGCGAAGAGTTCGGGCGCGTCCTTTCGAGTAGCGCTCGGCACATCATTCTTTGGTCGATGGTGCTTCTCGGACTTGTCATTGTACTGCGCGCGTACCTCGTGCGGGTGATTCTCGGCTCAGGAGCATTCGGATGGAGCGCGACGCGGCTTACGGCCGCGCTTCTGGCGCTCTTTGTGGCCGGGTTAGCCGCCCAAGGGCTCGTGCTTCTTTTTTCCCGTGCGCTCTATGCCATGAAGCAGTCTTGGCGTCCGTTTCTCTATCAGCTCGGTGCGGCGCTCTTTACGGCGGCGATCGCGCTCTTTTTCCTCACGCCGCTCTCACGCGCAACCTTTGCACCCTGGCTCGCGCACGTGCTCAAGGTTGGCGACACCACAGGAGCTCTTGTTCTTATGCTTGCATTCGCGGCAACCTTGGGCGAGATATTCCTCGCCTCCTGGGCGACTTTTGCCCTTCGGAAGGCCGTCCCCGGTCTCGCAACGAGCCTCATTCGGCCGCTCGTGCAGGGAACGCTTGCGGCCGTGACCGCGGGCGCCGCGGCGTACGGCGTTCTCGCGCTTCTTGGCGGAGTAGCGCCGCTCGACACGGTTCGGACGGTCTTCATGAACGGGCTTATCGGGGGCGTGGTCGGGCTCATGGTTGCCGCGCTTGTGCTCTGGCTCGTGCACAATGCGGAATTCTTCGACATTGTCGCGGCGATACGACGGCTCGCGACGCGGCGTATGCGAACCGATATGCTCGCCCCTTCAGGCGAGGAGCCGGTGCAGTTTTGAGAGCCGACAAACGGTACGTCTCGTGGTAGAGTCGGAGCGTGCAAATACGTAACTTTTCAATCATTGCCCATATTGATCACGGCAAGTCCACGCTTGCCGATCGCATGCTTGAGCGTACGGGCACGATCGAAGCGCGCAAGATGCGCGACCAGGTGCTCGACCGCATGGATCTCGAGCGGGAGCGGGGCATCACTATCAAGATGCAGCCGGTGCGCATGGCATACCGCGCGAGAGACGGCGTCGAGTATATACTCAACCTCATCGACACGCCCGGGCACATCGATTTCTCGTACGAGGTGTCGCGGGCGCTCAAGGCGGTCGAGGGCGTCTTACTGTTGGTCGATTCGACTCAGGGGGTGCAGGCGCAGACGCTGACAACACTCTCGATGGCACGCGCGCAGCAGTGCACGATCATCCCCGTGGTGTCGAAAATCGATGCGCCTGCCGCGCGGCCGGACGAGGTGGCACAAGAGCTTGCGACCCTGCTTGGCGTATCTGCCAGCACGGTGTTGCGCGTCTCGGGTAAGACCGGTGCGGGGGTCGACGAACTTCTCGAAGCCATCGTCGAGCGCATTTCGCCGCCCGCGGGCAGTACGACAGTCAAGGGCGCTGTCGCGCACACGAGTGCCGGCGACGAACCACGCGGGCTCATTTTCGACTTTTCCTACTCGACCCATCGCGGCGTCACGGTCTTCCTTCGCGTGTTCGACGGGCGCTTCACCAAAGGACAACCGCTTCATTTCCATGCGGCAGGGAAGGCGTTTGCGGCTCTCGAGACGGGTATTTTCGCGCCGGATGAGCAGCCGGTCGACGCACTCTCGGCGGGTGAGATCGGCTACGTCGTTACGGGCATTAAGGAGGCAGGAGTCGCCGCCGTGGGCGATACACTCGGGCTCAAGGGCGGTGCACTCCCGGCTTTACCGGGATTTGAACGCCCACGTCCAGTCGTATGGGCGAGCGTGTATCCGGAGAGCCAGGATGACCTCCCGCGGCTGCGCCAGGCGCTTGAACGACTCCAGCTCTCCGACTCGTCGCTCTCATTCGAAGAAGAGTCTTCAGGCGTACTCGGCAGAGGATTCCGCTGCGGCTTTCTGGGGCTTCTCCATCTTGAGATTGTGACGGAGCGGCTTAAGCGCGAATTTAGCCTTGCGCTCGTCATTACCATGCCTACTATCTCGTATACCGTAACAATCAAGGACGGCAAGCGAGAAACAATCTACACGCCAGCAAAGTTCCCCGAGCATGGCGACATCATACAAATCGACGAACCGTGGGCTGCAGTGACCGTCATCGCGCCGGCAGAAACGCTTGGAGCGATCATGCAGCTCTTTTATGATCACGAGGCACAGACCAACAAAACGGAAACCTATGCCGACGGCCGTATTGAGCTCACTGCAGAGATGCCGCTGCGCGAGCTTATGCGCGGGTTTTTCGACAAACTCAAGAACGTCTCAAGCGGGTACGCGAGTCTCTCCTACGAGCTCTTGCCCGAACGGCCAGCGGATGTTGTGCGGCTCGACGTGCTGGTCGCAGAGGAGGCGGTGCCGGCGTTCGCGCGCGTTGTGGCGCGGCGGCGCGCGCAAGAGGAGGCAGACAGAATCGTCGAACGGCTCGAGCGCGTGCTGCCTCGGCAGCTCTTTGTGACGAAGATTCAGGCGCGCGCCTTGGGCCGCATCATCGCATCCCGTTCGCTTTCGGCCATGCGGAAAGACGTGACCGGGTATCTCTACGGCGGTGACGTCTCGCGCAAGAAGAAACTGCTCGAAAAGCAGAAGAAAGGCAAAAAGAAGCTGCAGGCGCGCGCCAAGGTAGAGATTCCGGAGGACGTGTTCATGAAAATGGTCCGCGAGTCGGATTAGGGTCATTCGCCGCGGGTGTAGTCTATTTCGGCGGCGCCCCGGGCCGCTAGGCCAAGTCTAACCACCGAAATAACCCACACTCGCGGCTCCTCAGCAGGATTAGGTTTACTCGCTGCGCTCCGGAATTACGCGGTGGAGTATACAGTCCCCCTTTGATCAGGATGATAGCCCACGCCTTCAGGCGATCATTTCAATAATGACGAGGTGGGTACCGAATACCGCAAAGCCTCCCATACCGTCTTCCGCCTGGAGGTGCACGTGGTCTGGGCCACCAAGTACCGGTACAAGGTACTGAAAGGCCCTATCGCTGAACGCGCCCGAGAACTCATCCGGCGCATCACCCTGGAAGAACGTGCGGAAATCCTCTCGGGTACCTTAAGCCCAGACCACGTGCACCTCCTGCTCTCCCTCGACCCCGCAACCAGCATCAGCCACCTCGTCAAGCCCCTCAAGGGCAAGACGAGCAGACGGCTCCAGATGGAGTTCCCGGAACTCCGCAAACGATACTGGGGCCAGCACCTATGGGCACGCGGGTACTTTGCCGTCTCGGTGGGCAATGTGTCCAAAGACATGGTGACGGAGTACCTCAAACATCACTTCGAGGGCAAAGAGGGTACCGATACCTTCAAAATCGACGAGGGGCACTAAGTACTTCAGTACGCCCCTGGCTTTTGATTCTGTGCGCTTCAGCGCACATGTGGTTTAATTTCTCTATGCGCACCAAACAGTGGCGACAGGGGTTCGCGATCGGCGTACTCGTGCTCGCGGCGCTCTGGCTCGGGTCGCTCATTTGGGGGCTTATTGGCAAGGCAGAAATAGCCATCGCACAGGCACATGACGCAAAACGCCAATACCGCCAGCTCGAGCACCGCAAGGAGGTGCTCCAGCAGCAGATCGATGCGCTCCAAACGCCGCTCGGTCGTGATGCGGCGATCCGCACGGCATTCGGCGTTGCGAAGCCCGGAGAAGAGGTTATTGTCGTCGTACCGCCCGCTTCGACCACAGCTTCGACCACGAAACCGTGGTGGCGTCGCGTGCTACAGTGGTTCTAAGGAAGCCCGCGGATATAGTTTAGTGGCAGAATAGATGCTTCCCAAGCATCGGGCGGGAGTTCGATTCTCCCTATCCGCACAGCGGTCAGCACGCAGTTTTTAGACTCCGAGGCCTCGATTTTGGTCCGCAACTCCGAGGGTCATTCCCGCACAAAAGCGCGATTTTGGTCGCGTTTTTGTGCTAATCGGCGAGTGTGACCACTCGATCGTTCAGGATGAGCCGGTCGCGCAGGTGTTCCAGCAACTCGCGCTTCTCTTCTCTGGAGCCGTTCTTGAGCAGATACTTGGCGTATTTGCGTATGTCCATCTCCTTCGCCTTGATCGTATCGGTGGTCGAAGATTACTGTTCCGCCAAGCAACGAGCCCTTTATTGGTCCAGCTAAAATGGAAGGCTCTACAGGACGGGAAACACGAGGAATGAAGCTCTCATTGGTAAGTGTAAAAGCTTAAATCTAGTTCGCTACTCCTAGGCCTATTTAGAGTGGCGGCTTGTTGCCCTTACTTAGTAGAATACGTTGTGAATACTTACTCAAATCAAAGAAGAGACAAGATGTGCTTTATGGATAGATGTGTCTCATTTACCTTATCCCGGAACCTATGCCGAGGCCTCGTCTCAATTTGGGGCTATCGGCTTAAACGGCCTCGCACTGCCTCATTCCACACAGCCCAGAACAGTTACGGGGCACCAAGCAAGAAGAAATCGAGCCCGTTATTTTAACTTATCCAGGGTCAATGCTAAGAAACTTCTTACATACGCCTTATTTTAGGCGAAAGAACCAGGTCGATTTGGCGTAATACTTGATGACGGCGCCGATTGTCTGATTTGCAGCCCGTCCGTAATTTCATCTTTTAGTATGGCATCAATCACTAATCATTCCTCAGGCGCTCGCGGCATCATTGTCGGCGGCACGATCGTCGCCATGTCGATCGGGCTGATTTTTTTAGTGCCTAAAAGCCCTGTTGGACGGCCTAAAAAGGCCCCTATAGCGATTCGCACCAACCCAACGACCATTGTCTCGCGCGGCGGGCAAGCCGTATCCCAGAACGCAGTCACGGTCGGTTCGGAAACCATCGTTTCTGGAGTCCGCGATGCGCAGGGAGGGGTAACGGCTGATAAAATCATCGTACGTTCTTAGGGGAAGCGGACTTGTGGATAACCTGCAGTGGTATACTGGCCCGTACAGTAACCATCAACGAATCATGGACAAAACCGTTACCATCTACAGCACGCCGACGTGTCATTTCTGCCAGATGACGAAAGATTTTCTCAAGGAGAAGGGGATCGGCTACACCGACTATGATGTGCAGCATGACCTTGAGAAGCGCCAGGAAATGATTACCAAGTCCGGGCAGATGGGCGTGCCCGTTATCTTTATCGGCGATGAGATGATTGTCGGCTTCGACAAGGAGAAGATCGCTTCGACACTCGGTGTATCGGCAAGTTAGTGCCGACCGTTAGCACAAGCCGCGCGGACGCTGATCCGCGCGGCTTGTGCTATCGTGCTCGTACCCCTCATAGCTCAATGGATAGAGCACTCCCGTCCTAAGGGATTGATGTGGGTTCGATTCCTGCTGAGGGGACCAGCGCTCGCTTTTCAACATTCCGTTCGGCATCGGAGGGTGCACCCGGTATACTGTACGCATTAACCACGTAACTCTCGCGAATGCTTACTGATACTATTAACGGCATTAGCCGAATCTTTTACCAGCGTTCGTCCGGGCTCCTGCTCTTGCGCGTTTCGACCGGACTCATTTTCATCCTCCATGGCTGGATGAAAGTCAACGCGCTTGCGCGGACGGCGGTCATGTTCGGCCACATGGGATTCCCGATGTGGGTCGGCTATTTCATCGCGTGGCTTGAGCTCATTGGCGGCATCGCGCTCGTGCTCGGCATTCTTACCCGCTTCTTTGGCGTTGTCTTTGGCATCGAGATGCTCGTTGCGACCTTCCTAGTAGGCTTCGGACGTGGACTCGGGCTTGAGTTCTATCTCGCCATGGTCTCCTTCTCGATTGCTCTTATGGGAAGCGGTGCCTTCTCGGTGTTCCCTATGGAATGCAGGGAGTGCGGGGGCATGCTCTGCGACGGCGAGGTGTGCGTCTCGGCGGAATAAGCTTCTTCGCTGGCGCCGGCCGCTTCCCATGCGGAGCGGTCGGCGCCGTGGTATATCTAAGAGACCGAGACGAACTCTATGCGAGAACGATTCATAGGCTTGCTTACCATCTTGTCCAAGCCAGCGGTTGCTATTGGCGGTGCGTTGGCCATCGGGACGGGAATTATCGGCTTTGTCTGGTTCTCAACCTCGGTCGCGCCGGTGGGGAATTATGCAACTGTCGCTCGTGGTTCGATCACACAGTCTGTGGCCTTTTCGGGCATGGTCCAGGCGGCGCGTAGTACTGACCTGTCGTTCCAGGCTGCGGGAACTGTTGCGCAGATTAATGTGCAGGTTGGACAGCACGTGTATGCCGGGGAGGTGCTCGCGAGCCTTAGTGGTGCGGCAGCAGCAGCGGCGCTCGCGCAGGCCAATGCGAATCTCGCCATACAGCAAGCGAACCTCGCGTCACTCAAGGCTGGTACCCGTCCCGAGCAGCTCTCGATTGACGAAACCACCCTTGCGCAGGCAAAGACAGCACTTAGCAATGCGATTACCTCGGCGTACGTGACCGCGAGCGAGGCAGTGTACACCGAAGCGGATCAAGTGTTCCTCAATCCACGCACGAACAATCCGCTGCTGTCCATCCAGGTACCCGATTCAGAACTCGCACTCAAGCTCGAGACCGAACGCGCAGCGCTCGAGCCAAAGCTTGATCAGTGGCAGACAGAAGGTACGATAATGACCGCGAGCGGGGCAGAGGCGGCCCTTATGGCCGTCAACAGCTTCCTTGCGAACCTCTCGCAAGCGCTCGCGGAAACGCCGGCGGGCGGTTCAGTGACGACAGCAGAACTCGCGGGGTATGTGGCAGCCGTGAATGCCGCGCGCACGAATACGGCAGCCGCGCTCTCAGCTGTGACGAGCGCCGATACTGCTGAAAAGAGCGCTGCGGGCGCGCTCACGCTCGCACAGTCCGGCGCCACAACCGAACAAATCGCTGCCCAACAGGCGGCTGTCGATGCGGCACAGGCGGCGATAAGCTTGGCGCAGGTTGCCGTTGCCAATACCAAAATCATTGCGCCGGTTTCAGGCGTCATCACGGTGCAAAATGCCGACCTCGGTCAAACGGTAGTGCCCGGTACGCCCCTCATCTCAATGATTGCCGACGGCGCGTACCAAGTGAAAGGATACGTTTCGGAAAATGAGGTTGTCACGGTCGCGTCCGGCGACGCCGTGAACGTCACTTTTGACGCCTATCCCGGGGTAACCTTCCCGGCGACGGTGACCACGGTCGATCCGGCGGCTACCACGGTTAACGGAGTGCCGTCCTACGGGGTTACGGTGACTTTCTTGGGCAAGGATGAGCGCGTCAAGGCAGGTCTGACGGCCAACATGCAGATCATTACCGCGACTAAAGCGAATGCACTTACCGTGCCCTCGAGCGCAGTTATCACAAACGGGTCCCGGCAGATGGTGTACGTGAAAGACGCGCGCGGGACGGCGACCGAGACGCCGGTAACGACCGGCATCGTGAGCGCGAGTGGCACGACTGAGATTACGAGCGGCCTTTCAGCCGGACAGAAAGTGCTAACCTTTGGCTCAAGCGCCCTGTAACACCGAACCGCTATGGAAACCGAAACCGAACATACGACCACATCGGACGCCGCATTCTCACCGGAGCTCCGCCGCCGGCTCATCCGGTATGGCAGCGCTGCGTTCGTGATCCTTGCCGCGGCCGGCACCTATGCGTACCTACTCTCCTCAAGCCGCGAAATCGCCATAACTTCTTCGACGATTTCCGCGCCGCTCATTGACCTCTCACCGAGCGTCGGGGGCCGACTCAATGCCCTGTACGTGCATGCCGGCGATCAGGTTCCGGCAGACACCGCCGTCGCACTCGTCGGCACCGAAGTAGTGCGGACGAAAATCGCCGGACTCATCGTACAGGTTAACGATACCGTGGGCGCCCAAGTCGCGCCGGGGCAGGCGGTCGCGGAGATGATCGATCCTTCGCAGCTGCGCGTGGTAGGGAAGATCGATGAGAATAAGGGACTTGCGCAGATCCGCGTCGGGGATCCAGTACGCTTTACCGTCGATGCCTTCGGCAGCAAGATGTTCGACGGCATCGTCGACGAAGTGGCTCCGACGAGCAACCAGTCCGGCATCGTGTTTAACATTTCGGGGCAGCGCGAGACGCAGCAATTCGACGTAAAGGCGCGTTTCGATGTGAACGCCTATCCCGAGCTTAAGAACGGCATGAGCGCACGCATGTACGTGTACCTGCGCTAGGATACGGGCCAATGATCAGACAGACGGCGATACAGACATGTTCGGCAGTCGGATTTGGCCTCCCGGGCCGGAGCGCCGCCGAACAGTTGTGCGCCGCCGTCCATTACTATGAGTAACGATCGAACCGGGCATCCTTGGCTCGTCCTCCTTACCGTGATGGTGGGGACGCTCCTCATCGGACTCGACCGCACGGTCGTAAACCTCGCGGTGCCGAAGATCATCGGTGATTTCGGCATCACGGTAACGACTGCCGCCTGGGTCGCGACGGCGTACATCATCACGAACGCGGTCTTCGTTCCGGTCTTCGGGAAGCTTGGCGACCTCTTGGGTAATCGTGTCATCTATCTCTGGAGCTTTGTCGGGTTCATCGCCATGTCGGTCTTGAGCGGGCTCGCATGGAACTTCGGCGCACTCGTATTCTTCCGAGCTCTTCAAGGTCTCGTAGGAGCCGCTGTGTATCCAACTGCGATGTCGCTCATCGCTAAATCATTCACCGATACGAAGCAGCGCGCCCAGGCCCTAGGACTCTGGTCGTCTTCCTTTGCGATCTCGGCCGTCATCGGGCCGCTCTTGGGTGGGTACCTCATCGATCAGTTTTCCTGGCGCATGGTTTTCTACATCAACTTGCCCATCGGCATTGCCGGGCTCATTATGACGCTCCTCTTCCTGCCGCATGACCGGCCGGAGGAGCGCGGCCAATTCGACTGGTTTGGCGCGGTGCTCTTGTCGGGCGTCATCTCGACTCTCGTGCTTGTCCTCGATCAGGGACAAACCTGGGGGTGGACTTCGCAGGCAAGCATCCTCTGTTACGTCATTTCAGCGCTCTTTGGCGTGCTCGTGTACTACTGGGAGACGCGCCACACACGTCCGATCGTCGATTTCCGACTGCTGAAGAACCCGACGATTGCATCCGTGCTGCTCGTCTCCTTTATCTCTTTCGGCGGTATGATGGGCGCACTTTTCTTATTGCCGGTGTTCGCTCAGTCATTTTTGGGCTACAACGCGATACAAAGCGGATACCTGTTCCTGCCCATGGGGCTTGCGCTCCCCGTATTTGCGCCGCTCGGCGCTCGGCTCTCGATCCGCTTTCATCCGCGCTACACGGTTGCGCTCGGCATGCTCGTGGGCGCACTCGGGCTCTACCTGCTTATGAATCTCGATCCGTCCATGTCCATGGGGGATTTCATCCTGCCGCTCGCGCTTTTTGGCGCCGGCCTCGGGCTCGGTATGGCACCGCTTACGAATGCTGCCACGACGGCCGTGCCGCTCCATGAGGTGGGTATGTCGTCGGGACTGCTCAACCTGGTGCGTAATGTTGGCGGCGCGTTCGGTATCGCGATATTCGGGACGCTCCTCAACAACACCATCAACCGCAATGTACTCGTCGTAGCGCAAAACTCGCACGTCAATAGCTACGCGCCCTCGGTCCTTCAGGAAGCGGCGCAGCTTATCATCATGAAAGCGGAGGTGCTCTCGTATGGCGACGTATTCCTTTATGGCGCGCTCGCGATGTGCGCGGGCGGCCTCATCGCGCTCTTTTTCTTGAGAGTGAGCGATCAGGTCATCGACCTGTCGCCCGAGATACACGCCGAAACGATGGCGGGGGGATAGTGCCGCAGCGCCTCACGGGCGCATGCTACCGTAGGAAGTGTTATGGCTCTCGACCCGGAAATTAAGCAAGAACTCGATGCGCTCCATGCGCTCGCGAAGGATAACCACCGCATGCTTCGCGCGATGCGGCGCGATCAGTGGATCGGGTTCGTCGGTAAGGTCGTCATGTGGGTGCTCGTTCTTGCGCTGCCGATTTATCTGTACCAGCACTACCTCGAGCCGATCTACTCCGCGCTCTCTGCGGGCCATGCGTCGAGCACGCCGGGCTTCTTCGGCCTCCCGTCTTCCGCAGAGCTTCAGAATTTGCTACACTCGGTCCAAGGCAAATAGCCCTTGCTAAACTACGCTTGGATAGCTCAGTTGGTAGAGCACTTCCCTGAAGAGGAAGGGGTCGTCGGTTCGAGCCCGACTCCAAGCACCAAAATAGAACAAAGTGGTTTTGAATCCACTGCGGAATGGGCGCAATGGTTCAAAGCCCTTTCCGCTAGAGGAGGTATACTTGAATAAAGAATTGCTCATGTTGCATCCTTTTCGCAGAGCGAGTGCTGCGTATCGCGATTTTTTTGCGTGGGTAAACCGCTACGAGCGACACCTTTCTGCTACGGCGATGATCGCCGGTTTTGCCTGGGATAACGTTTTTCTCGGTCGCATCGACGTGTCGCGTACACAGATCGTACTTTTGGTCTATATCGGCGTGTGTGCGCTCGCAATGCCGCTTCTGCATTTCATTGAGCTGCGCGGAGAGCGTACGGGACGCCGGCCTCGCTGGCGGGGCGTGTTGCCTATCATGATCCAATTTGCGCTCGGCGGGTTCTGGAGCGCGTTCCTTATCTTGTACGGGCGAGCGGCGGTCATCTCCGCGTCATGGCCGTTCCTACTCGTGCTCTTCGCGATTTTCATCGGGAACGAGTGGCTGCGCAAGTATCACGAGCGGCTCGTGTTCACGAGCATACTTTTTTTCTTCGCTTTGTACGCGTATGCGGTGTTTGAACTCCCGATCGTTATTGGTTCAATGGGGACCGTTATATTCCTTGCGAGCGGCACGCTCGCAACTGCCGCATTCGCGCTCTTCCTACTCCTTCTTTCGCTCATTAATCGTCCGCGTTTCCGAGCGGACGCGCGGCGGATCATTGGCGGAGTGGCAGCGGTGCTCGTGATTATTAATATCAGCTATTTCACGAGCGTACTCCCGCCGTTGCCGCTCGCGGCGAAAACGGACGGCATTTACCACTCGGTTTCGCGTACGAGCGCTGGCTACCTTGCAACTTGGGAGACCAATGAGCCGTGGGCCGTGCGGTACCTTGGTCTCGCGCAGACCATCCATCTGGTGCCGGGCGAGGCGGTATACGCATACACGGCCGTGTTTGCTCCGACCAAACTCTCAACGACCATCGTACACGAGTGGCAGTGGTACGATCCGAAAAAAAGCGCCTGGGTGACTCGAGCGGCCATTTCTTATCCTATCGAGGGCGGACGTGACGAAGGTTATCGCGGGTACTCGGCAATCCTCCCGCACGACACGGGGAAATGGCGGGTCAATGTGGAGACCATGGGTGGGCTCCTCATTGCACGTTTGCCGTTTACCCTCGCGTTTGTCCAGACGCCGCCGCCTGAGACCACGGGACTCCTTGTACATTAGGGGCGCTGCTGCATAAAAACAACCCGCGGCGCCTTAAGGCGCTGCGGGTTGTTTTTATGCAGCATTTTCACGCACTAGCCCGCCTTGACGCGAAGCTTGGTCTGACGCGCTTTGTCGAGCTTGGGCAGAACGATGGTGAGCAAGCCGTCACGGCTTGTTGCCGAAGCACTATCAACATCGATTTCCTGGGGAAGCATGATAGAGCGCGTGAATGAACCCCAGAAGAGTTCGCGTGTAAAGAAATCGTGGTCCGATACCTGTTCGTGCTCCGCACGGGCGCCACTGATCTCCACCATGTCGCGGCTAATCGATAGGTTGAGTTCGGCCGCGGGCACGCCGGCAACAAACGCGCGCACGACGATATCGCTCGGCGTCTGGAATACGTCGACGGGGAGCTGGCCTTCGCTGCTTAGGGGAGCATCGTTACTCAGTCGGCGCGAAACGTGCATCGAATGTTCCGGCTCGCGCAAGTCCTGCGGCGCGACGGAGAGATCGTCATCATCAAATGCATCGAAGTCGTCAGACGAACTGGACCGCCGGCCAAAAAGGGATCGCTTCATAAGGTGGGGTTGGTGGGTGAATAAAAGTGTTGCTAACACGTGTTGGGCGGGAGATCCCGGTAGCGGAAGTACTTAAGCGTTTCGAGTGCAGCAAAAACCACAACGACCGCCACCCAGACCAGGAAAAACGCATCGAGTGTCGAAGCGCCGCTGTTTTGCATGATAATCGTGTTGAATGCGGTATGCAACGCTATGGCGAGGATAAGTCCGGCGATTACGGCAAAGATTCGGCGCAGGGGGTGCGCCGCCCTTGACAGCGCAAGCGCAAAACCCACCACGGACGACGCTATTACGTGGAGGAGTGTCGCGCCCATGAAGCGCTGGTCGCTGGTGAAGAAGCCGAGCGCCAATCGACCCGCTGAAAGCGGCGCAAAGAGGAAAAGCATGTTTTCTGCCGCCGCGAACCCAAGCGCCACGGTCATCATGTAAATGACGTAGTCAGGCGGCTCATCGACCGCGCGGCGCCACAGGATGAAGATCGCCGCCATGAGGTACTTGAGCATTTCTTCGATGATCGCCCATGCAAGGATGGGAGTACCTCCCAGACGCGCCTGCGCGAGTATTTCAAGCGGTAGCGCGAGCGGCACGGCAGCCATGCCCGCAATAAAGGCGAGCGCGATAAGGCGCCGCGGCTCCGGGCAGCGGGAGTCTTCTTTCAGAAGGAAGTAGAGCCACACGAGTGAGGGCGCGAGCCCGCCGAAAAACGCGTAGACAAGGGAAGAAAGGATCACGCACGCATTGTAACAGCCTAGCCGTGCAAAACGCAGTACCGCGCGTGCGCGGTACTGCGTTGCCTTACCTAGCTAGACGTCTGGCCACCGCGCCACCATGAGGAAATCGGCATCTTTGGTCGGCATTGATTGCCAAATCTCCTCCGTGACGAAGGGCATGAAGGGGTGGAGGAGGCGCAGGGTACGATCAAGGAGGAATAAGAGGAGTTGCGCGCGCGAGGTCTTTGCCGTCTCGTCGTCGCTGGCGAGGATCGGCTTCGACTCTTCGAGGATCTTGTCCGCAAGCTCGTGCCAGGCGTAGTGGTAGAGCTTGTCGGCAGCAAGGTAGATGCGGTAGTTTTCGAAATCATCGGTAACCTCTTTTGTAAGCGCATTGAGGGTCTGTAGATGGGCGAGATCGGCGGGCACAAGGGCGGGATTTGGCTCGAGTGTTGTGACGCCCGCCTTCTCGGCATTCTCGAGCACAAAACGCGCGATGTTCCAGAGCTTGTTCGCAAAGTGCTTGTAGCCCTTAACCTTGCTTTCGTCGAAACGGATATCATTGCCGAGTGCGGTGCCGACGAGGAGTCCCATCCGGAGCGCGTCGGCGCCGTACTTGTCGATCATTTCGAGCGGATCGACGCCGTTACCGAGCGATTTTGAGAACTTACGGCCTTTGCTGTCGCGAACGAGCCCGTGAATCATTATGGTTTTAAAGGGTACCTGGCCGAGGTGGAAACCGGCCATAAGAATCATGCGTGAGACCCACAGGAAGAGAATCTCATACGCCGGCGACATGAACGACGTAGGGTGGAACTTCGCGAGGTCGTCGGTCTTTTCGGGCCAGCCAAGGGTCGAGAAGGTCCAGAGTGCGGACGAGAACCAGGTATCGAGCACGTCCGGATCCTGCTCCCAATCGTTACCTCTTGGTGCTTCGGTACCGCAAAATGCTTCCTCACCCCGATACCAGACGGGTACCCGGTGGCCAAACCAAATCTGGCGGCTGATGCACCAGTCATGGAGATTTCCGATCCAGTGGAAGTACGCTTTGCGGAACCCTTCCTGCGGCATATCGACGCCGCCACGCTCGACGGCGGCGCGCATGAGCTCCTTGAGTGTGAGCGTCGAACCACTTTCGATGCCCGGAATTTCGGAATGAGACAATGAAAAGTGCCGGTTCACGTCGACGAACCACTGCAGCTTAATCTGCGGCTCAATGATACAGCTGGTGCGCTCGGCAGTTGCAATGTTGTGCGTGTAGGGCTCCTCTTTCACGACGAGACCTTTCTGGTGGAGTTTCTCGACGATTTTCGGACGCGCATCGGCGATTTTCATGCCGGCAAATTCGCCCGCGATCGGGAGCAGTTTGCCGTATTCGTCGATGATCTGCTCTTTATCGAGTCCGTGGCGTTCGGCGATCTCAAAGTCGACCATACTGTGCCAGGGGGTGATGGTCATGACGCCCGAGCCAAACGCCATGTCGATGGATTCGTCCTTGATAATCGTGGCGGTAATCGGGCCATTGATCCACTCGAGCTCAAGCTGCTGCCCGTGCTTCCACTCTTTATAGCGCGCATCGTCGGGGTGTATTACCACGTACTTGTCGCCGAATTTCGTTTCCGGCCGCGCGGTACCGATGGTGAACGGACCGTATTTGAAATAGTAGAAGGTCGTCTGTTCTTCTTGATAGACGATTTCATCATCGGAAATGGTGGTTTGACCCTTCGGGTCCCAGTTCACGATGCGGTGGCCGCGGTAAATGAGGCCGGCTTCGTACATGCGGACGAATGCGGTAGTCACGGCTTTTTCGCGCTTTTCGTCGAGCGTGTACGCGTAGCGCGACCAATCGAGCGAAGCACCCATGCGGCGCACCTGCGAGAGAATGGTGTCCTCGCTGTTTTTCGCAAATTCGTACACGCGGCGGACGAGCTCTTCGCGGCCAAGGTCATGACGGCTTTCCCCTCGTCTTTTTGAATATTCCTTTTCAACGCGCGCTTGCGTTGCGATAGCTGCTGAATCGGTGCCCGGAACCCAGAGCGCGCGCTTGCCGCGCATACGCTGGAAACGAATGACCGCATCTTGGAGTGAGTCTTCATAGGCGTGCCCAAGATGCAGTACGCCGGTCACGTTGGGTGGCGGCAGGACGACCGAGAAAGGCGGACGCCCTTCGCTCTCTGGCAGGTTGTCAGGATTAAAAGACCCGCTCGTCTCCCACGCATCGTAAAGGCGTTGCTCGGTTTCAGAGGGGTTGTAGGGTTTCAGGAATTTCTCGAGCATGGAAAATACCTACTGACTATACCAAAAAAAGCGCGACGCGGTACGCCGTCCTGCGGTGGCCGGCAAGATCGGAGTGAGGACGGAGCCCGAAGCCTGCTTTAAGGCGCGAGCGCGAGGTTCCCGTTCGCCGAGAGTGTGGCGGGGTTCGCGAGCTCGTCGCGCTTAGCGCGATAGAAGGCAGCGAGCGCGATCATGAGCGCATTGTCGGTGGTGAGTGCCTGAGCGGGGATCGCGAGCGTTACGTCATTGAACTCGGCGGCGATGCCCTCTCTAAAGACGCGGCGCAGATGAACGTTCGCCGAGACACCGCCGCCGATCGCGAGCGTCTTTGCGCCCGTCTCTCGGAGCGCACGAGAGGTCTTCTTCCAGAGTACGTCGGCGACTGCGTCTTCGAACTCGCGCGCGAGCGCGCCCTTTTCGTCTTCGGAAAGGTCATCGCGCGCTTTGAGTAGGTTACGAACGGCGGTCTTGAGGCCAGCGAAAGAGAAATCGCAGGAGTTTTCGTGGAGCATAGGGCGCGGGAGCGTAAAGGGCGCCGGGCGGGCCGTGTTCAAGGTCCGACCTTGAACAGAAAGGGCGCGCAGCGCTTCGGCGCGTTTTGAGATTTCCGGGCCGCCCGGGTAAGGAAGCTCGAGCATCCGGGCAACCTTGTCGAACGCCTCGCCGACCGCATCATCGCGCGTACGGCCTACGAGGGCGTATGAGAGGAACGCTCTCATGAGCACAAGCTCGGTGTGTCCGCCGCTCACGAGGAGTGCGAGCGCCGGCAGCGTGACGTTTGCAATCTCGAGCTCGCGTTCGCTGCCTTTTGCGAGCGCCGCCATAATATGGCCCTCCATGTGGTTTACCGCGACGAGTGGTTTGCCCCAGGCAAGCGTGAGCGCCTTGGCGAAATTAATGCCGACCCAGAGCGCGGGCTCGAGCCCGGGACCGGCGGTGACCGCGATGCAATCGACCGCCGCCGGCTCGCTTTCCTTTAGAAAGGCAAGCGTCGCTTCATCGAGCCCGGGTTCGCGCTCAAGGAGCTTTGCAATGGCGTCGTGCGTTTCGGTGCGCAAGTTCTGCGCGTCTTCGTGCAGAAGCTCAGCTTCCTCAAGCGCCGCTGCGAGGATAGGGATGAGATTTTTCGCATGCTCGCGTTTCGCAAGCGCGGGGAATACGCCGCCGTACTCTTTGTGGATGTCGACTTGCGAGAGTAAAGCGTTACCGAGGACGCGGAAGCGCGCGGCGCGCTCGTTACCCTCGGCTTCGACGATCGCGATGGCGGTCTCGTCGCAGCTGGTCTCTATGGCGAGGATCCTCATAGCAAAGGTATACTACACCTAATGCAGCGTGACGATCTCCTGTGCTGGGTAGATCTTGAGATGACCTCGCTACGCGATGCGCGCCAGGATCAGATTATCGAAATCGCCATCCTTTTGACCGATAAAGACCTGAACATTGTGGCTGAAGGCCCCGACCTCGTGATCCATGCCAAGCCCGAGCTCTTCGAGGGCCTTCCGGAGTCGGCCCGCGCCCTCCATGAAAAGAGCGGGATTATGGCCGATGTGGCAAAGAGCACTCTCACGCTTGCGCAAGCCGAGCAGCAGGCGATCGCCTTTCTCAAAGAACGCGTGCAGTACCAGACGGCGCCCTTGTGCGGTAATTCTATCCACGTCGATCGCCACTTCTTGCGGCTCCAGATGCCCGAGCTCGAAGACTACCTCTTCTATCGATGCATAGACGTCTCGACTGTCAAGGAGCTCGCGCGCCGTTGGGCACCCGCGGTGTTTGCAGAGGCGAAAGCACGCAAAGGCGAAAGCGTGCATCGTGCCATGGATGACATTCGCGCCTCTATCTCCGAGCTTGCGTTTTATCGCGGCGCATTCTTTTCGCGGCAGAGCTAACCCTCGTCGATCTCGACCCACGGCAGCGCGTGGCCGTGCGGTATGAAGAAGCCCGCGCTCCCCGCATGGCCGCCGCCGCCGTACTTTGCGGCGAGTTCCGACACGTCGACCGTGCCGTTGCTGCGGATCGATACGCCATAGCCGTCCGGGTGCGCGGAAACGACCAGTGCGATCGGGGGCAGCTTTTCGCAAAGCAGCCGTCCAATGTGCGAGCGCATGGTGATCGTCGGCAGAGAATTGGCGAAGTAGCACTCGCGGTCTTCGAAGCGCACTTTCTTGGCTGCATCGACCGCGATGGCGCAGAGCTTTTCGTAGTACTCATTGTAGGCCGCGGCTTTTTGCAGGATACGCGCGCGGCGTTCGCGGTCTTCAAGCGCCGCCGCGAGATCGTCCCAGGTACGGAAGTTATACGGCTGCACGACGAGATAGGTGGAGATGTCGTGGGTTTCGGGGAGCGCGAAGCGGTACAGGTCTTCGTCTTCGAGGTAGCGAAGGAGCTCTGGCACCGGGGCCTTCGGATGAAAAAAGGCCCACGCGATCGTCGCGCCCGAGCGGTCGTTATCGAAGACGTGTTCGGGCGCCGACTGCACGAGCGCCTGCGCGCTTTCATGATGGTCGAGCACGACGAGCCGCTTCGCTTCTTTGGCAAGCTCCGTCATCGCGCCGGGCCGCTCGAAAATGAAATCGAGAACATACACTTCTTTCTCCGCGAGGTCTTCCGGCACGTCGTCGCCATAGCCGGCAGGGAGGTAGCTCGCGTCGTCGCCGAATTTTTTCCATGCCGCGTAGGCCGCGCCGAACCCGTCCGGGCAGCGCTTGTGGTAAATGACGACGATTCCTTTCTCCATATCGACTTAGGCTATCACCTCGTTAAAGAAATTGCCCGAACGCCAAGCATCAAGCACGGCCTTGCTTGGCGCAAAGAGAGGCTCGGGGATTGCGTCCGCGTTGTACCATCGCCAGTTGCGCGACTTGTCCGGTTCGGGGTTTGTCGGCTCGCCACTGTTGCAGCGGACGAGAAAGCCGATATTCACGAAGTGCTTCCCGTATACACACTCATTGTTCAAGCAGACTATCCTTTCAAAGGAAAGGTCGGTTAGGCCGGTTTCCTCTAGCACTTCTTTGCGCGCGGCGGCCTCGAACGCGAGCCCGAATTCCAAGTGGCCACCAGGAATCTGGTAGGTTCCGGCGCCATGGCTCGAGAGGCGCTCGCCAATAAGCACCTGTCCTTTCTCATTGAATACGATAACGCCTACGGCCGCTAAAGGACGCGGTTTTTCTTCGGTGGTCATGCAGTCAGTTTAGCGCACAAAACGCACGTAGATGCCTGAGGGTACGACTCGATTCGAGCCCGATTCCTTAAGATGCAGCTCACCGCTTTCTCCCTCGACCGGTCCGAAGACGTCCTCGACGGCCTGCGCGAACGAGCGAGAAGCGTATCCAGCGGCATAGCCGTTGAGGAGGAAAAAGCTCCCGGGTGTCGGGTTGAGCATTTCCCTGAGCGTCCTAAGCAGCGGCGCAAGGTCCTCTTCAATCTTCCATACCTCGCCCTTGGCGCCGCGGCCGAACGCGGGCGGGTCAAGAATGATGCCGTCGTAGCACACACCGCGGCGCATTTCGCGCTTTGCGAAGGAGCTCGCGTCGTCGGCGATCCAACGGACATCCTCAGAGAGTCCGGAAAGCCGCGCGTTTGCGCTCGCCCAATCGAGCGACTGTTTCGAGGCATCCACATGCGTGACGCGCGCACCGGCGCGCGCGGCCGTGATCGTGGCCGCGCCGGTGTAGCCGAAGAGATTGAGCACCTTCGGCGCTTCGAGTGTGCTCGCCCGCCCGGCAATCCATTCCCAGTTAGGCGTTTGCTCGGGGAATACGCCGACATGCTTGAAGGACGAGAGCCGGACAGAGAGGCGAAGATCGTTATAGGCGAGGGTCCACGGCTCTGGCAGCGGCTTGCGCACGTCCCAGTCGCCCTTGCTTCCGGAAAACGCGAACCGCGCGTGTGCGTGGGTCCAGCGCTCGGGTGCGCGCTGCTCCCAGAGCGCTTGCGTTTCCGGGCGCGCGACCACGACGGAGCCGAAGCGCTCGAGCTTTTCGTGGTTACCCGAGTCGAGGAGCTCGTAGTCGCCCCACGGCTCCGTTACGAGATGCCGGTCGTATTTCATGCGAGCGAATCCGGATGCGTTACGCTCCAGGCGTAAAACACGACGCCGGCGGAAACGGCGGCGTTAAGCGATTCGGTGCGCGAGTGCATCGGTATGGAAAGAGTGATGTCGCAGGCTTCGAGCGTCTTCTCGCGGATGCCACGGCCTTCATTGCCGACGACGAAGGCGGCGGGCGCGCTGAACCGCTCTTCGGAGAGCGCGGTAACACCATCGGCCGCAAGGCCATACACCCAGAAGCCCCGATTCTTGAGCTTCTCGAGCGCCTGATTGACGTTGCCTATCGAGACAAGTGGCACGCGGAAGGCCATGCCTGCGGAGGTCTTCAAGACGGAGCCGGTGATCCGCGCCTGGTTGTGCTCGGGAATGAGCACGCCCGAAATGCCGAACGCCGCGGCGCTGCGTATGATCGCGCCCACATTGTGGGGGTCTTGTACTTCGCCGAGAACCGCAAGAGCGGGTTTTCGTTCGAGATCGAGAGAACCGAGCAGCGTATCGAGGGAGGTAAAAAGCGCGGCGGATTCGATGAGCGCAATGACGCCCTGGTGGACCGCATCACGGCCGACGAGCTCTTTGCCGCGGCCGTTCGGAAGCTCGCTCGTCGGAATCTTGTGTTCGGCAAGCAGCACGCGCAGCTGTTTTGTCCCCGCATCGGGAGCGAGAAATGCTTTGCGCACCGCGCGGGGCACGTGCTCGAGGGCTTCGGTGAGCGCATGCACGCCGTAGGCGTACACCTTGCCTGAATCAACCCGATCGGTGCGCTTGGTGCGGCCTCTAGAAGATGTCATAAGGATGAAGGAGGAAAGATGGAGGTGGGGATACTAAACAGACTCGGTCACGTTTTGCTAACCGGGCTGCTCCAGGTATCCGCAACCCTAAGCGCCGCGCCCCTCGAGTCCCTTACCGCGCACAAAATGATACTCATGAGAGGCGCCGCCTTCCATTCCTTCATTTTGTGCGCGGTAAGGGACTCGAACCCCTGACCCTCCCCACGTCAAGGGGATGCTCTACCAACTGAGCTAACCGCGCGTTGGGCTCACTGTACCCTATCTTAGGGCTCGCTTCAATGTGGGATGACACCCCTCCATTTTCCCCTGCGCCGTTCGTCCGATGCTTGCATCGGGTAGGGGGGTGCTACACTATAAGGTATATGGATACCCGGACTACAGCAGCGGTGGGCGGCATCGGGATGCTCGCTTTTATGCTCGTAGGCATAGGTTTGTGGCATGTTGCTGGCGTGCTCGATTCCATGACGAACGCCGATGTGAGTGTCGCGCTTCAGGCCGCCTCATCGACCACAGGATCGCAAATCACTGAGGAAGGGCCTGTACCGCCGCTTTTGCCGCGCGTCCCGCGACGCATAGGGACCGGTGCTGTGAGCGCATCGGCAGGGAGCGAAAAGATCGTGAGCGCGCCCGTCACTGTCGCTGGCGTCGGCACGCTCGACAACCTTCTTACGTACAAGTCTGACCTTACCTGCGCGGTTACGACGCTCGGGACCGCGTTGCCAAGGACGGGCACAGTCTATCTTTCCGATGGAGATCTTCGCGGCGACTTTAACATTACGGTAGACGGACGAAGCTTGCATTCCTCGATGATTGACGCCGGAGGGTATCTGTATGCCTGGATGGATGCTGGCACGCACGGGGTGCGGCTTCTAGCAGCTTCGAGTGTAAGCGGGAGCGCGATAGTTTCCTATGGCGGCGTTAACCCAGCTCAAGAGATTAGTTACAGCTGCAACCTTTGGAAGGCTGACCATACGCAGTTCGCGCCGCCCAGCAGCATCGCCTTTACCGATACGGCTGGAAACTAGGGTTTGGGGAGAGTGGAGAGTAAACGCAAAACCGCGGATAAGAAGCCGATTCTACTATGTGACCCCACGGGGAATCGAACCCCGATTTACGCCGTGAAAGGGCGCTGTCCTAGCCGTTAGACGATAGGGCCAATAGCGAGACTTTACCATCTTTTTTCGTCTTTCGCACCGATTACAAAAATGCTAGAGTGGCATCACTGGAGAGGTGGCTGAGTGGTCGAAGGCACCGCACTCGAAATGCGGCGTCCGGGTAACTGGACCGTGGGTTCGAATCCCACCCTCTCCGCCCGAAGACTTTTGTATCGGACAGACCCGAGGGCTTATTATTATTGCGCATGGTATTCATGACCGATAATCTCTGGTTTCCGCCGCTAAATGTCATTCATCACTTTCGGGAGTTGGAACGACAGGGCAAATTAGTCCCCGGCAGCAAAATCTATCGCAAGGCGGCTGAGGGCTATATAGTTGCCATCTCGCTCATGGGCGTTATGAAGATTCTCGGCAGAGAATTTTGGATGCAACTCGTAAGTGACGATGAAGGAAGTCCCGATGTGCGAACTGGTTGTTATGACAAGAAGATTCGTGACAATGACTTCTCGGTTCAAGACGTAGAGGTCGTGACATTCGATGAGCATGCTTCAGAAGACAATCTGATTGACTTTTTAATGAACACCAAGCTGGCTCGAAAGAAGTCATATGACGATCAAACGACCATTTTGTGCCATGTGCATAGGCCAACTTGGGTGCCACCCTACGCGGAACTGCAGGCGTCCCTTGCCAATAAACATCTAACAACAAAAGCACCGGTAATAGTTATCGGTAGGTCTGATCCGACCAAGGAGATCTATAAGATGGCGCAAATTTATCCAGCGGTTGATTTGGTGACATCCTTTGACTTAATAGAAGAGTGCCACAAGCATCCGAAGCGGCACATACTTCGTTTAAGAAGATCTGGGAAGCCGACAATTGAGGTCGTATCGAATCCTAAAGAAAAACACTATCCCTTCGAGAAATTAGGCGTGGTCTAATATTGTTATCCGATGGCGACAACCCCTGCTGTGATTTTGAGTTTCGTTTTGAAGCATCCCATCAGCTCGCGCTTCTCTTCATTCGTGCCCTCTTTCAGGATGTACTTCGCATAGGTGCGCAGGTCGACATCCTCGTGCTTGGCGTCAGATTTGGAGAGACCGAGCACTGTGCGCTGGAATTTATTATGGCGTTTAAGCTCTTCTTTAAACTTCATCTCAATGCCTGGAGAAGAAGGGTGCTGTAGCGAAAGCTTTTAGCAGAATGAGTGAACCTTCCTAGAAGGATAACCTCTGTGTTTAGTCTCTTTGGCTGGGTAAGTATGGAGAACAGGTAAGGAATTTTCGACCCGTAAGCCGCGCGAAGCGCGGCGGAGAGCAGAGCACCAAAAACAACGTGAAGTAGGGGTTGGGATTTTCCCGATGCACTTTCAGAAAAGCGAATGGTTGAGCCACAGTTCAGAGTCGCAGGGTAGTCATTCCACCGATACCGGAATGACTACCTGTATGACTACCCTGTTTTGCTAAAATGGGTTCGAGCAAACGCTAACAACGACCGCCCGAAGACTTTTGTATCGGACAGACCCGAAGGGCTTATTCTAGGCCGTTATTGAAACGTAAGAGAAATGTCTTGTCAGGCCGCCTCGTCCCCTATCAACGCGAAATCGGTTGAAATTCGTTCCGGTACATGGTATCTTGACTAGCGTAGGTCGAAACCTTTTGCCAGCTAATTACTGGGATGAGGTTTCGTTTTGCTTTATGCAGAACGGATCTCATCTGCCCATCCAACATGGACGATACTCAGGTTGAGAAGACGGAAGGTGAGGAGACGACGGAGGAGACCTCCGGCGACGCCCCCCAGGGCGAGTAAGCTTTCAAAAACAGAACCCGCGCGGATGCGCGGGTTCTGTTTTTGAAACATTCGGACGCTACGTACTCGCGTGCGTCTTGAGCCAAAGGTAGAGGTCTTCGAGCGCCTTAACGCCGTCGCCGGCGGCAATATTGTTTTGGTGATAGAGCTCATCGGTGCAGTCGCCGGCGGCCCAAATGCCCTCCGTGCTTGTGCGCTGGGTGCGCGGGTCCACCGTTACGCGCTTCACCGCATCGAGCTCGAGCAGGCCTTCAGCGAACTCGGTGCTAGGAATGACGCCTGCTTCTACGAAGACGCCCGAGACCGGCAGTATGGCCTCTTCGCCGGTGTCCGTATTGCGGTAGCGCAGACCGCTCACGAATTGTTCCCCAATAACCTCGGTTGGCTCGGCATGGGTAATGGTATGCATATGAGGGTGCGCGCACACGCGCTCGACGGTAATAGGGTCAGCTTTAAAGGTTGCGTGGCGGTGAATGAGAGTGACTGATTTTGCATATGCGAGCAGTTGGGCGGCGGTCTCGAAGCCGGCGTTACCGCCGCCCACGACAGCGACGTCCATGCCGGCAAAGAGCGGGCCGTCGCACGACGCGCAATACGTGACGCCCTTATGTTCAAACTTTTGCGCACCCGGGACTTCGAGCTTCCGGCGGGAGGCGCCGCTCGCGATGAGGACCGCACGTGCATCGACGGTCTCGCCACCCTTCGTGATCGCGCGGAAGCCGCCCTCAATCCGCGCAAGTTTCTCGACGCGCGTGCCCAGTTTGAGTGTGATCTTGTCGCCCATCACTACCTCGAGGTGCGCTCTGAGTGTCTTAGCGAGATCGGCGCCGGAAATCTTTGCGAGCCCGATCCAATTCTCGATCCCCTCCGATACGACGGACTGTCCGCCGATTTCTTCCGCGATGAATTCAGTTTGCAAATACTTGCGTGCAGCGTACACGCCGGCCGCAACGCCTGCAGGGCCGCCGCCAATAATGATGAGATCCTTCATACACCGTTCAGTATACTCTAGGGCCAGTTTTCTGGCGCGCGGGGATAACGAAACGCGCTGGGCAGTCGCCCGCGCGTTTCGTTAAAAAGCAGCCTCGGTTTATTTCCTGTGGCGGCGGAGGAACGCAGGGATCGCCCCCCATGCCTCATCGTCTTCCGGCTCGGGTGCAGCCGCTTCTTCGCGTTTACGTGGCGCTGCAGTTACGATCGGTTCTTCCTTCTCAAGCGAGGAAGGGGCAGTCGATGAGCGTTGTGGCGCAAGCTCAGGCTTCTCCTCCGCTCTTTCCTTTACCGGTTGCTTCGCCGCGGGCTCCTCGACGCGTTCTTCGCGCTTCAGGAGTTCGTGATAGATGCGCCCGCGCTGTTCCTCTTCGCGGCGCTCGCTCGACACGGCCATCGAGAAGAGTGACCGCTCGTGCGCGTGGCTTGCGCCGGTTGAGTGGACAGCGCCCTCGGGGAAGCCGGTCGCGATGACGATAATGCGGATCTGGCCCTTTTTAAGCTTGTCATCGTGCATCATACCGAAGATGACCCGAGCGTTGGGATCAACGGACTCATTGACCACTTTCGCGGCTTCCTGGATTTCCATGATACCAAGATCGTCGGAGCCAGCCACGACAAAGAGAATGCCCTTGGCCCCGCTAATAGAGACGTCGAGAAGCGGAGAGTTGACCGCCTGGCGCGCCGCTTCCTTAGCGCGGCCGTCGCCATCGGCGACGCCAATGCCCATGAGCGCCGGACCGGCTGCTTCCATGATGGCTTTAATATCGTTGAAGTCGGTGTTGATTTCACCCGGAGTCGTGATGATGTCGGAGACGCCCTCGACCGCCTGGCGAAGGATCTCATCGCAGAGCGCGAACGCGTTCTTTGCCGAGGTCTGCACGTCGACCACGGCGAGAAGTTTGTCGTTCGGGATGACAATGAAGGCGTCAACCTCTTTCTTGAGCTCCTCAAGACCTCGATCGGCGATCTCGCGGCGCTGCGCGCCCTCGAAGGAGAATGGCTTGGTGACGATCGCGATGACGAGCGCACCGACTTCTTTAGCGATCTTTGCGACAACAGACGAAGCGCCCGTGCCGGTACCGCCGCCCATACCGCACGTGACGAATACCATGTCGCTGCCCGAGAGCGCCTCTTGGATTTCCTGGCGCGTCTCTTCCGCAGCGCGCCGACCGAGATCCGGATTCATGCCGGTGCCGAGTCCGCGGGTCAGATTTTTACCAATGTGGATCTTGCGCTTTGCGAGGCTGCGATGGAGGTCTTGCGCGTCCGAGTTCACCGCGATGAACTCGACGTTTTTCACCTTGGACGCCACCATGTGGTTGACGGCGTTGCAGCCCGATCCGCCGACGCCTACCACGCGAATGCGCGCAAATGTTTCAATTTCAGGTTCGATCCGCTTCGACATAGAGACTACTGGTCAGTCCACGCCATAATAACAGAAGCGCGAGGAATGCAAATATTGACAATATGCAAATGTGACTCGTGCATACCGCATGAAAATGAGCCGCTACGGCAGGAACTGTTTGAGGAATCCGGTTACGCTCGCGCGAAAATTCTTTCTCGGCACGGTCGTCTCGCCAGTGAGACCCCAGACCGCAAGACCGTATGCGACCGCCCAGGTTGCGTCGCGCATCTTGGTGTCGACCGAAAGCCGTAGTTCCGCAAGGCGTGCAGGCAGCTTCAGGGTGTCTTTTGCAATGTCGCTAATCGAGCCGATGCCTGCACCGCCTCCCGAGATAATGATGCCCGCAGGCAAGGGACCGCGCTGTCCAAGCGATTTGAGATGACGCGCTATGAGGCCGAAGAGCGCGTTCAGCCGCATCGAAATGATGTCATCAACCTTCTTGCGCGGGTACATGTGGCCGGTGAGCTTGCCGAGCTTCACGCGCTCCGCTTCCTCGAGTGAAATACGCAGCCCGAGCGCTATGTCATCAGTCACGTGGCTCGAGCCCATGGGAAACACCTTTATCGAGAAGGGAATGCCTTCGTCATAGACGACGATAGAGACCGTCTCGGCGCCGATATTTGCGAGCACACAGCCCTTCATTTTCTGGTCGTTCGTGAGGAGCATGTAGGACCCGGCAAGCGGGGAAGCCATTTGATCGATGACCTCGATATCAGCGTCTTCAACCGCTTCAGTGAGCATTTCCTGATGCTGCGTGAGGCAGGTGATGAAGAGGTAATCAGTCTCGAGCTTGACGCCCTTCATGCCGATCGGATCGCCGAGCACGCGCGTACCGTCGACGCGGTGCTCGACCGGGATGCTGTGGAGCACGGTACGGTTAAGGAAGCTCGGGGCTGCTGCAGCGCGCGCGGCATGTGCTGCCTTCTCAATGTCAAGGGGGGTGATTTCCTGATCGGCGCGGCTGATGACCGCCTCGCCGCTTGCGCGGGTTTCGTCGAGTGAGATGCCTCCAATCGCCACAAAGCCCGAGCGGATCGGGACTCGTGCGACTGATTCCGCTTGGCGTTTCGCTTCGCGAATACTCGCAGTCACGTCAGCTTTGTCAACCACATAGCCGCCGCGGAGTCCGCGCGATTCGGCAAGGCCGGTACCGATGATACGCGGATGGCGCCGCGAGGTGCGCGGATCAGTTACCTCTTCAACCACGACCAGTTTGACCTGGGACGTGCCGATATCAATGCCGGTGGCGATGCGTCGGGACATGGGTACGAGCGCGCCCGCGACTCTTGACGAAGTGCGCCAAGAGTCTTCGTTCGCTTCGTTCCATCGTACCGCCATGGGTCTCTCCTTTCAAATGGAGTAATCCGTGGATAAAAAGATAGAGGACGAATACGCGCTCGGTCATCTCGTAGCTGCTCGCTTGTTTACGGGCTTGAGCGAGGCAGATGAATATCTCGCCGTTTTTCTCGCCGAGGGCATAGGAAAGGACATTCGGGACGTACGTTTTGCGCCGCAGGCGCTCGTTGAGCGTCCTGGCGCGTGCACTCGGGACGAACACGAGCGAGATATCCCAGCCGGGGAGTACCTTGGCCGTGACGGCTGCATACGGAAAACGCGGCACTCGTTCGTGCCGCGCCAAATTGGTTACGGAGACGTTAGCCATCACTGATGGCTCGATCTAGCGACGCGTTCGACGCGCTGCCGGATCAATCTTGCCGAGCTTCACGAGCTCCTCGTAGCGCTCGCGGCGCCCTTTTGAAATGAGTGCGCGGCGATGCTGGACGTTCTTCGACTTCGTGCGCTCCCAGTAGCGGCGATCGCGCATCTCGCGCACGAGGCCAAGGCCCTGGGCGCGACGGGAGAAACGGCGGATAAGCGCGGTTGAGCTCTCATTCTTGCCGCGGCGGACTTCAATACGAGTGCTAGCTGTCATGTGTGCCGCACTGTACCATTTGCGGCCAGCGCGCGCAATGTCCTGGTGCCGCGCTGTGGATTTCACCTGCAAGAACGGCCGCATGCGGAGGCGTGGGGCAATTCAGGGATGCTGTGCCCGAGAGCCTCGCTAGGGCGAGCCGTCGCGCGGTGCGGGTATCGCTCTCATGAGCGCAAGGCCAAGCGGCGGCCGCGGATGGGTTATGCCGTTACCGAGCGAAGCTCTTCTACGAGCTTGGCGAGTGGAACGACTGTTTCTTGCTGAGTGCGCAGATCGCGCAGGATCGCGCAGTGTTCAAGCGCCTCTTTGCGGCCCATGACGATCATATAGGGACAGGCGTGGCGCTCGGCAAGGATCAGCTGCTCGGTGAGGCTCTCGACCCCGATATTTTGGAGCAGCGGCAATCGCGCCTTGCGGAAATGCTCGGCGAGTTCGATGGAAAGCCGCTTCGCTTCATCGCCGATGTGCACGAAGGCGAAGCGTACGCGCGCCGCGCGCTTCGCGGCCGGTTGGGTGCTTACGATGCCGCTGCTGTTTATCTGCAGCACGACGCCGACCGCCGGCGTCGCCGCGCCAAGGAGGTGCTTGGCAAGGTCGCTATACCGGGATCCCCACGCGACGCGCCGATCGCGCACGGTGATTTCAAAGCAGGTCTCGCTCCAAGCGCCGCCCATGCTAATGAGATCGCGCGCGAGCTCATACGGCGTCTCGGTCATCTCGAGGTACTCGAGCAATTCTTCGAAACGCCTACGGCTTGCATCCGAGAGGTGTTCCGTCGGCACAGGGAGGTCGTCAGCGCACGCACGGGTGACCACCATTTTAGCTGCCTCGACCGCATTGTCTTTGGCGCGTTCGGTGCAGTCGCTCGGCAGGGAATCGGCGTGCTTGCGGAAATACGTGCCGAGCTCCCGCGTGTAGCGCGCCCGGGTCTCCTTGTCGCCCATCGAGTTCACCCGGATGACCGGCTCTTCGCCGAACAGCTCGCGGATGAGTACCAACATCGCGCGCATGATGAGCGTATCAGAGAGCGGCCGGTCGGTACCGATGGCATGGAACTGCACGATGGCCTTTTTAGGCGCTATCCGGCCGGGTGCGATATTGGTATGCCACACGAAGACGGGTCGGCGGATGTTCGGCTCTGAGTCCGTGCGCTGAAGCTGCTTCACGAAGCTGGCCACCGTTTGAGCAATAGGGTCAAGTGCGAGACCTGAAAGTGCGTTCGGTTCCGCGGGCCTCATCGTTCCGCGACTCTTTTGAGTGAGGACCGTCAGGGGTGTAAATCCGTAGTATTGGCCGACCGCGGCGGCGTGGGTCAAGATCTCGTCAGCGGGAATGGTGTCGCGCATCATAGCGCCGCAACAGATGGGGAGATTGGGTACACAAAGCCGGTAGCGGAAGCCGAACTGGTAGCGGTGATGATTTTTGAGGTCTTGTAGGTAGCGGCGCCGGGGAATAGGCCGGCCTGCGGGAGCGGCAGTAGCCGAGCGTCGACGCGGCCGATGATGTCTTTGCGCGGCACAGGACCCCACACGCGGCTGTCGGAGCTATTGGGCCGGTTATCGCCCATGACGAAGTACTGTCCAGGACCGAGCGTGGTGCTATTGGTGTAGGTCGTGTCTTCGTTCACGACGTAGGGCTCTTTGAGGATAATGCCCGTGCCGTTTGGCTCGATGATGGTGACGATGCCGTGATTAATCGATACGGTCTCGCCCGGAAGCCCGATAATGCGCTTGATGTAGAAGATGGAAGGATCGTCCGGGTAGCGGAAGACGATCACGTCGCCGCGCTGCGGCTTGGAGAAATCATAGACAAGCTCATCGATGATGAGGTAGTCCATGTTGTGGAAGGTGGGGTACATGGATTCGCCATCAACGACGAATGGCGAGATGACAAACAAACGGATGGGAATGACGACCACGACGATGAGCAGGGCGAGGATGAAAAGATCTTTCAGCAACCCTTTACCCGTGTCGCGCATTGCGCCCATTGTACTTGCCTCGAACCAACATGCAAGGCTTGCGCGGTTCGGTTTCTGGAGAATGAAATGAATTGATGAAAGTCTGTAGTGCCGAAGCACGCCGCGCGCACCGGCGCACTAAAGTACGCGCAGGTGGTACTATGTCGATCAATGCCGCTCGTAATGGTCGGTCTCGGTAACCCGGGCAAGGAGTACGAAAAGACCCGGCACAATGCCGGGCGCATGGCGCTCGAGCTCTTGGCGAAGCAGGACAAGCTCGAGGATTTTGTATTCAACAAAAAAGCGAACGCGCTCGCCGCGGATGGCGTGGTCGGCGGCGAGAAAACGACGCTTGTGCTGCCAGAGACGTTTATGAACGCATCGGGCAAAGCGGTCGCGGCCTTTGTAAAGACGCCCAAAGCGGCAAAGGGCATGCTCGTGGTGCATGACGATCTCGATTTGCCCGTTGGAACGATCAAAATGGTGTTTGCCCGCGGCAGCGGCGGCCACAAGGGCGTGGAAAGCATCATGCGCGCTATTAAGACGAAGGACTTCGCGCGGATTCGCGTCGGCGTCGCGCCCGCAGGCAAAAAGAATCAGGCAAAGAAGCTCAAAGACGAAGAGAAGGTGATCAAGCACGTGATCGGCGCGTTCAAGTCGGCAGAAGAGCCGGCGCTTAAGAAGTCGCTCAAGAAGGCGGTCGAAGCTGCGCGCATTTTCGCCGAAAGCGGCATCGAGGCGGCGATGATGTTTGCGAATACGAAATAAGCGAGCGCAGCGCATAATTCGCTCGTGCAAGTTCTTGATTCTCGTCGTACTCTTGCGGTGATACACTTTCGTTATGAAAAAGGAGCTGCCGAAATATCCGTCACGGACGCGGTTCGGGGAGATTGTGTGCGAGTATCAGCAGCCGCTGCGCAAGTCGAACAAGGTCGTGATCCTCTGCGGCGGCATGCCGGGATATCCCGGAAGAACGGCAGGGAGCGTGCTCGCGCGTTTTGCCGAGCGCGGGTACTGGGCGTTTTCGCTCCGGTATCGCGGCAGCTGGGAGAGCGGTGGGCTTTTCCTTGATAAATCGCCGCACGAAGACGTGCGTGCAGTCATCGACGGGCTCGAAAAGGGGTTTAAAGACGCATGGAGCGAGGAGATGCGGCGAATCGAGAAGCCGCAGGTGAGCGTCATTGGCGTCTCCTTTGGTGGTCCGGCGGCAATCCTTGTTTCTCGCGACCCGCGCGTCAAGAAGGCCGTGGCCCTTTCGCCGGTGATCGACTGGATGCGTCAAGAAGGTACGACCGAGCCGCTTGGCTTCATAGCGCGCTTTGTGCGCGACGGTTTCGGCGAAGCGTATCGAGCCGATAAGACGGCGTGGCTCAAGTTCGCAAGCGGGACCTTCTATAACCCGGTGCGGCACGCCAAAAATATCGACGGCAAAAAGCTGCTCATCATCCACGCCAAAGATGACGAGGTGGTCCCGTTTGCACCGGCAAAAGAATTCGCCGACGCGACCGGTGCGTATTTCGTCAGCCTGCGCCGCGGTGGCCATCTTGGCTCAGCGGCGGTGCTGAAGCCGCACCTCTGGCGACGCGTGGAGCCGTTTCTAAAGAAGTAGCGAGAAGCTCGGAAATGGAAAATGCCCGGCCGCGCAGCGGCCGGGCATTTTCTCGGGAACGGAGTCGAGTTACTTCTTGCCGACGAAGGAGAGCGTCATGCGCTGGTCCTTTGGTTCGAACAGGGTAATCGTGAACGGATACGTCTTGCCAAGCTCGAGCGTTTGGCGCAGCGTCTGCGGCGATTCGAATTCGCTCACGTGTACGAGGCCGGCGACGCCTTCTTCGATCGAGGCGAGCGCGCCGTGCTTGTTGTACTTGATGATGACGCCCGGCACCTCCATACCCTTTTTGTAGCGGTCGCCGGCGGTATGCCACGGATTATCTTTGAGCGCTTTGATCGAGAGCGAGACTTTCCCATCCTTGATTTCGATGACCTTCACACGCACCTTGTCGCCGACAGCGAAGAGCGCGCGCGGGTCCTCGACAAGGCCCCAGTCGAGTTCGCTGATGTGCACGAGGCCTTCGAGGCCCGGCTCGAGCTTCACGAAGACGCCGAAGTCGACGACGCCGGTCACTTCGCCGTCGATGATGTCACCGATCTGGTACTTGTCGGTGAGCGAGGTCTTCTCCTCAACCTCATCGCCCGTACGTTCGGAGAAGATAAGCTTGCCCTCCTTCGCGTCGGCGGTGATGATGCGGACCGACAACGGCTTACCAATGAACTTGTTGAGTTCCTCGAGAATTTTTTCCTTGTCGCCCTCGGGCACGCGCGGGTAGTGTTCCTTGGAG
This sequence comes from bacterium, assembly GCA_021784815.1. GTDB lineage: Bacteria > Patescibacteriota > Minisyncoccia > Phycocordibacterales > Phycocordibacteraceae > C7867-001. Next base: position 61,844 of record JAJYHK010000004.1, read on the forward strand.
AGCTGGGACGCAGGGAGGAAGCCCTGGATGCCCTGCCAGGAGAGAATAAGACCGCCCTTGTTCGCCTCGTCGACCGTGAGGGTGTACGCGGTCTCGGCGGCGATGGCTTGCTCGGCCTCGCCCCAGATGGCGGCCTGGCGCGCTTCCTTAAGTGAGAGCTCAATGTAGCCATCCCGGCCGGCAGGGTCGACGACCTTAGCGCTAATGGCGTCGCCGATGTTCGTCTTGCGCAGCACGTCAGCGGCGTTGAGATATTCGCGGCCGTAAATAAGGCCGGTGCCAAACGGCGGCAGGTCTATGTAGACGCGGCCGCGGGAAATCGCGATGACCGTGCCCTCAACGAGGTCGCCCGCGCCCGGCGGCGTGGCGATGTTGCCAATGAGCGCCGCCATCGGGTGGCCCGCCTCGAGCTGAATGGTCGCTACGGGATCAATCGGAGCGACAATCTTCTTGTCTTCAATCATTACTATGATAAAGCCGGACAAATGTTCAGAAGAGTACTGGCGCTGCCCGTGCAGCGCGAGGGTTAGCTCTTCCTACTGTGCCCGCTAACGTCCGTAGCATAGCAAGAAATGGGGAAAAATCAAAGCGATGCGCTACCGGGGAAGCCGACCAAGAAATAAGCATCGCCAGAGCGACGCTGCGTAGGCGAGGCGCGTTTGAGTGGCCTCGTTGCGCAAATTCTGGTAAAATACGGACACGATGGTTATTACCCATCACAGCGGCCAGTGCTTTAAGGTGACCTTTGGCGATCTCACGCTCGTCTTCGATCCTGTCGCTAAGAATGGGACGCTCCCGGGCGTGCGCTTCGGCGCCGACCTTGCGCTCGTTTCGCGCAATCACCCGAACATGAACGGCATCGATGAAGTCTCGTATGGCGGCAAAGAACCGTTTGCGGTTCTCGGGCCGGGAGAATACGAGCACTCCGGAGTGACCGTGCAGGGATTTCTCTCGAGCAGCGCATACGGATTTGCGAAAGGGCAGGAGAGGGCGGTGAATACGGTCTACGCCGTTGAGCTCGAGGACATGACGCTCGTGCACCTGGGAGCGCTCGTGGACGAGGAACTCCCCAAAGCTGCGCGCGAGGGTATCGATGCGGTGGATGTGCTCTTCGTGCCAATCGGTGGGGACGGGGTGCTTTCGCCGGGGAAGGCGCATGAGCTTGCTGTTGCGCTCGAACCGAGAATTATCGTGCCGATGCACTGGAGCGGTATGGGCGAGCCGAAGGCGCTTGATGCATTTCTTAAGGAGGCAGGCGGCGGCGAGAAGGTCGACAAACTTACGCTCAAGCGGAAGGATCTTGCGGGGCACGATGGGAGTATACTAGTCCTAACCCCATAAGAGACATGAAAGGCGTCCGGCATCATATTGAGCGAGTCCGTGCACAGCCGCACCACATCCGCAAGCGGGTCGTGTTCGGAATCGCGGGCGGCGTTGCGGGCCTCATCGGGTTCATTTGGCTCGGTAGCTCGCTAGCCGCAGGTGCGTTCTTTCTCCACCCAACCTCTTTTGCGCAGGCGCTTGCGCCGCAGCAACCCGTCTACGCGTCAACCACCGCTACGCCGGACGGCAGTAACCTGGCCGGTGCCGCAGCCGCCTTTAACGCGCAACAGCAGAGCGAGCCGGCGCACATCGTTATCGTGAACGCGCCCTCGTCGGCCTCGAAGGCTGCCACGGCAACGACGACTCAAACGACTATTCCGTTCTAGTTTCTTTTTTGAATACGCGAATCGCTTACCATGGCCCGAGGCAGAAACAACGAGAACCCTACCGAGGCACTGACGGTAGAGCACCAGAACGTTATTGATCAGTCGATTGTCGCCGAGATGCGCCAGTCGTACGTCGACTACGCGATGAGCGTGATCACGAGCCGCGCGCTCCCGGACGTGCGCGACGGCTTGAAGCCGGTGCACCGGCGCATCCTTTACGCGATGAAGGACATTGGCCTCACACCCAGTGCGAAGTTCCGCAAGTCGGCCGCTGTAGTCGGCGATGTGCTGGCAAAATACCACCCGCATGGCGACAGCGCGGTGTACGACGCTATGGCCAAGCTTGCACAGGACTTCGCGACGCGGTATCCGCTCGTCTTGGGCCAGGGTAACTTCGGCTCGATCGACGGCGACTCGCCCGCGGCTATGCGTTATACCGAGGCGAAGATGTCCCGTGTGGCCGAGGCGCTTCTCGCCGATCTCGACAAGGAGACCGTTGAATGGATGCCGAACTACGATGCGACGCGCAACGAACCGATCGTGCTCCCTTCGGCGTTGCCAAACTTGCTTTTAAACGGCACACTCGGTATTGCGGTCGGTATGGCGACAAACGTCCCGCCGCACAACCTCCGCGAGGTGGTCGACGCGACCATGCACCTCATCGACAACCCCGACGCGACGACTGAAGACCTTCTGAAGATCGTAAAAGGCCCGGATTTCCCGCTCGGTGGTATTGCGTTTAACCAAGCCGACCTCATCCACGCGTATAGCACCGGCAAAGGGCCGGTCGTCGTGCGCGGCGAGGCGGAGATCGTTGATGACAGCAAGCGCGACACGCGCATCGTTATCACAAGCATCCCGTATCGCGTAAATAAGGCCGAGCTCATTACCCGCATCGCCGAGCTCGTGCAGGACAAGAAGCTTGAGGGCATCCGCGACTTGCGCGACGAATCGACCGAAGACATCCGTATCGTGGTCGAGCTCAAAGGTACCGCGCACCCGCAGGCGGTCCTCAACGCGCTCTACAAGCACACCGAACTCGAGAGTACCTTCCACTACAACATGCTCGCGCTCGTCGAGGGTGTACCGGAGATGCTCTCGATCGGCGGTATGATCGAACAGTTCATCGGCCATCGCCGCGAAGTGGTACGCCGCCGCACCGAGTTCGACCTCAAGAAGGCGAAGGAACGCGAGCACATCCTGCTCGGTCTCAGCAAGGCGCTCGATCACATCGACGAAGTCATTGCTATCATCAAAAAGGCACCGGACGTACCGACCGCCGATCTCAACCTCCAGAAGAAGTTCGCCTTCACGCCGCGCCAGACCGCCGCGATTCTCGCGATGCGCCTCCAGACGCTCGCCGGCCTTGAGCGCAAGAAGATCGAGGACGAACTGGAGAGCCTCCAGGAACTCATTAAGAAGCTCGAAGACATTCTCTCCTCGCCGAAAAAGATTCTCGCGGTGGTGAAGAGCGAGCTCTCGGAGCTGCGCGACAAGTACGGCGACGACCGCCGCACGAAGATCGTCAAAGGCGGCGTGAAGAATATTTCCGTAGAAGACCTTGTGCCCGACGAGGAAAGCATGCTCGTGCTCACGCACGGCGGGTACGTAAAGCGCACGAACCCATCCGAGTACCGCCGCCAGAAGCGCGGCGGCGTGGGTGTCGTCGACATCGCGACCAAGGAAGAGGACGTGGTGATGCACTTCCTCGTAGCGAGCGCGCATGACGGCCTTCTCTTCTTTACGACCGCGGGCAAGGTGTACCAGCTCAAAATGTATGAGATTCCCGAAGGCAAGCGCGCAACAAAGGGTAAGTCCATCATGAACTTCCTCCCGCTTGCAGCCGAGGAGCGTGTCTCGAGCATTCTCCCGGTGCCCAAGGGCGCGGCGCTCGATGCCTCGAGCGTGGTGCTTGTTACCAAAGAGGGGGTGGTGAAGCGCGTCTCCGCCAAGAGTTTTGCCGATGTGCGCAAGAGCGGTATCATCGCGGTGAACCTCAAGAACGGCGACGAGCTTATCGCCGCCGACCTCGCGGCCGAGGGCGACACCGTCTCTATCGTCACGAGCAAGGGCCAGTCGGTGCGCTTCGACGTCGACGATGTGCGCGAGATGGGCCGCACGGCCGGCGGCGTTCGTGGTATGGGCGTGAAGAAGAGCGACCACGTCGTCGCAGCGCAGGTGATCCGCGCTGAATACAACAAGTCCGGCGCGCTTCTCGTAGTCATGAGCAGGGGCTACGGCAAGCATACGCCGATTAGCGAGTACAAGGTGCAGGGCAGGGGCGGCAGCGGTATCAAGACCGCTGAGGTGACTGCGAAGACCGGCGACGTCATCGGCGCCCGCATCATCGCGGGCGATGGCGCGGAAGACGAACTCGTCGTGGTCTCAAAAAAGGGGCAGGTGATCCGTACGACGGTCGCGGAGATCCCCTCACTTTCCCGCGCGACCCAGGGTGTGCGCATCATGAAGATGCGCGAGGGCGATTCCATTGCGAGTATGGCGGTGTTGTAGCATCCTGCATCTGGGAGCTTTTGTTCGTTCCGCTCCGGTATGCGTAAGCCCCAGGGTTCCAACCCGGGGCTTGTATGGCACTATTCTACACGGCTTTGCTCAAAGAGCTTACGGGCCTAGACAGCCGTTTGTATGGTTACACCCTCATTGACTTCCGCAGCTTCTTGATGGCGCGTATCTCGATTTGTCGTATGCACTCTTGCGAGACGGTGTACTCTCGCGCCAGATCTCTCAGTGTAACTGGGTCGTCCCGCAAGCGGCGCATGTCCAGAATGTGCTGCTCGCGCTCCGTCAGCTCCTCCAGTGCTTTGGCGAGCAGCACTTTACGTTCGGACAACTCTTCGCGTTCGGCAAAATCGCTCTCTTGGTTAGAGGATTCATCCACCAGCAAATCCTGCCATTCGTCTGTGCTGTCATGGCGCACCGGAGCGTTAAGGCTACACTCCGGTGCCGCTAAACGGTAGTTCATGGTGACTACGTCTTGCACTGATACGTTAAGCACGCGGGCGATTTCCTCCACTTGTTCGCGTTGCAGATCGCCTTCATCGATCACTTGCATCTTGCCCTTCAGCCGCCGCAGGTTGAAGAACAGTTTCTTCTGTGAGGCCGAGGTTCCCATCCTCACCAGCGACCAGGAGCGCAGGATGTACGACTGGATCTCGGCGCGGATCCACCACACGGCGTAGGCTGCGAGGTGGGAGCCGCGATCTGGATCGAACCGATGCGCCGCTCGTATCATGCCGACGCTGCCCTCGGAGATCAATTCGCTGATCGGCAGACCGTAGCCACGGTAATTCAAAGCAATTTTTACGACGAGTCGCAGATGGGAGGTGACCAGCATGTGTACCGCTGCCACCTCCTTGTAATCGCGCCAACGGCGAGAGAGCTCGAGCTCTTTCTCCGCGGACAGCACAGGAAATGTGCGGATCTTCTCGAGATACCGCGCAATGTTGCCCTCATGGGCTACAGCTGCGGACGCCACGTGATTTCTCTCCGTTCGTTTTGGTTTGTGCGTTGAGCGGACAATACCGCCCAACCGATTCTGCTGTACCACTTCTGCCTTTCAAAGGCAAGTGTTGTTCTCCTGAATTCTAGTCTGAAGCGCAACGCGCGTTTCCCTTGGCGCTGCTCCGTCTCGGTATGCGTACTACTCCAGGACAAAGTCCTGGAGTAGTAGTGCCAGTTCGAACAGGGAGGCAAAACACACGAGCGCCCGCGAAAGCGGGCGCTCGTGTGTTTGGTCGTTAGACCTTGCTCACGTTTACGGCGTTCGGTCCTTTCGGGCTGTTGCCAACCTCGAACGAGACCGCATCTCCTTCGCGAAGCTCATCGAACGACACGTTCGTGAGCTCGTTGCTGTGGAAGAAGAGATCCTTCGATTCGCCGTCACGCTTAATGAAGCCGAAACCCTTGTCGGTTTTCTTGGCTACGATTCCTTGCTGCATGACCATTCAATTGGTGTGACCAAAATATCAATTCAGGTTCCGAAGAGAGAAGCTCGATCCGTTACTTCTTCTAGATCCAGCCTGGTTGATGGTGTAACAGTAGCAATACCAGGCCATTTGTCAATGACTATGTGACTATTGACCTTTTATATATGGCTCGCGCGGCATTCTTTTGTTGATTCTGGACGCATTAGGTTGCGGCCGCATGGTATTTTAAAAGAGAAAATATGAGCGCCTCATTTAGCGATCCGCGTGAGAATGTCTTGCAGGCTGGTTTGCGCGAGGGCATGCGTGTTGCGGATTTTGGTACCGGTACGGGCCACTATGCGCGCGCGGCGCTCGGAGTAGTCGGTCCGGAAGGGCGCGTGTATGCCATAGACGTGCAAGAGGACGTGCTCAAACACTCTGCGCTCGACGCGCGCGGGCACCATCATGCGATCGAAACCATTTGGGGTGATATTGAGAAGCTGGGCGGTACCCATCTACGCGAACAGGCGCTCGATGCGATTATCCTCGCGAACACGCTTTTTCAAATAGAGCATCGTGCCGCGCTTGTTGGAGAAATCAAACGCGTACTCAAACCAGGCGGGCGATTGCTCGTGGTCGACTGGACTGGGAGCCACGGCGGTATCGGCCCGGCGCCGCAGCATGTGGTTGACGAGTACGCCGCAGAAGCGCTCTTTGCCGGTGCCGGCTTCCGTAAAGAAAAGAGTTTCCGCGCCGGGCCGCACCATTACGGCATTGTCTTTATTGCGCCATGAAAAAACTCACGACCTTCAAAATCGTCCTTTTCGCGTTTTTTATCGTCGGCGCGCTTGCAGGGCTCGTTGCGTTTTCGCTTTATCAAGGCGGCAGTTCCGGTGCAAAAGGCGTAGGAACGGTCGTCATTTGGGGTACGCTGCCGCAAGCCAGCATGGATGCCACGCTGCAGGCCGCGAAACAGAGCGATCAAAGTCTCAAGGGCGTGTCCTACGTAGAGAAGAATCCCGCAACGCTCGCGGCGGACCTCGCGACTGCGATCGCCACGGACAACGCGCCGGGCCTTGTGCTTGCGTCGCAACAGGAGCTCTACTCGATCCACCGGTTTCTCGCGTCTATCCCGCTCTCCTCGCTTCCGGTGAGCACGTTTGAGAATACGTTCATTAGCGAAGGGAATCTGTTCCGTGTGCCGAATAACGGCGGCTATTATGGGATGCCGTTCCTCGTCGATCCGCTCGTGCTGTTTTCAAATAACGCTATTCTTGCATCGGACAATATTGCGCTCCCGCCCTCAACCTGGGATGCGCTCACCGGGCTCGTGCCAAACGTTGCGGTGTACTCGTCGACTCGGCAGGTTACGCGCGGGCTGATTGCTCTCGGCTCGTACGATAACGTGCAAAATGCGCAAGCAATCATTTCCGCGATCCTGCTTCAAGAAGGAGTATCAGTAACGGCGTATGGCGGGGCCGGGAATGTGGTGGCGAACCTGAACGAATCACAGGGAGCGAGCGGCCAGCTGCCCGGAGAGGCGGCAGTGCGCTTTTACACGCAGTTCGCCGACCCGTCGAAGGTCTCGTACACTTGGAACCAGTCGATGCCGAACTCACAGCAAGCATTTTCCTCGGGCGACCTCGCGCTCTACCTTGGTTTCGCCTCCGAGGCGAGCTACTTCACGAGTGCGAATCCGAATCTTGCGTTTACCGTGTCGCCGCTTCCGCAGCTTGCGGGTGCCGCGACAAAAACGACGTACGGGAAGCTCTATGCATTCATGGTTCCGCGCGCAAGTCCGAACATCGCGGGCGCGTATGCCGCCGCGTCAGCACTCATCGGTATCTCCGATGAAAAGGCCGCCGCGGTAGCGACAGGATTAGCGCCGGCGGTCCGACAGGTACTCGCGAGCGCGTCGGCGCAAGACCCTGTTGCCGCCGTCGCCTATGCGTCGGCGCTCTATGCCGCGGGGTGGCTTTCCCCAGCTCCTGCCGACACTGACCGGGTCTTTTCGGCTATGATTACGAGTGTGCTGAACGGCAGCGCTACCTTTGCGACCGCGGTGAGTACGGCGCAATCCTCGCTCAACGCGCTGCTCCAATCATGAACCCTCTCAATTTCCAGCTCCAGTGCTATCGCGCAAGAGCGCTTGTCTCCCTCCTGGCCGGTCTGCTGTTTTTGGTCATTCTTATTCCACACTTGGCTTTCGCTGCGGTGTCGAATACTAATACTAACGGAACTCCCGTGAATTCCCCGACCTACGGAGGAACAAACGGAATGCCCATGTCTAATCCTGGTCAAGGCGGGGGAGGGTCATACTCATTTCCCAATCCGCTCGGCCAAGGGACAACACTCACGACGCTCCTTATGGATATCTTGAACCTCGTCATGCAGCTCGGCACGGTCGCGGTCATCCTCATGCTCGTATATACCGGTTTCAAATACGTCGCTGCACGGGGCAACCCGGGGGCGATCACAAGTGCACATCAGGCGCTCGCGTGGACCGTGGTTGGTGCGCTCATTCTGCTCGGCTCCGCAGCGATTGCGCAAGGTATCTGCGCCACGGTTGTCGCCCTTGGCAACGGTTCCGGCAGCTGTCCTTCGCTCCTGCCATGATAACGTTCGCACAGCTTGTCGGATCGGGTACCACGGGCATCATCGGCCTTATTAATGTCGTAGTCATCCCCGTTATCTTCACACTTGCCTTTGCCGCATTCATTTGGGGCGTCGTGAACGCGTTTATCTTGCACGGCGGTGACGGTACCACGCAAAAGAAGGGCCGCGATGTGGCGCTCTGGGGTCTCATTGGTCTCGTGCTGCTTTTTTCCATCTGGAGCGTCGTGAACATCCTTTTATCCACGGTTGGCATCGTGCCTGGCAGCTAGCTCTGCTATCGTTAGGTATATGTATTTTCCTACTCCATTCACTTTCGGCGGTTGCTTCACTGGGATCTGCTATATGAGTAACCTCATTGTTGGCACTATCAACAATGTGCTCGTTCCGGTTATATTCGCGATAGCTTTTATTGTCTTCTTGTGGGGCATTGCGAATGCGTACGTGATTTCTCGCGGCAATGAAGCAAAAGTAAAACAGGGCCATCAGCTTATTTTGTGGGGTCTCGTCGGTTTCTTTTTTATGCTCTCGATATGGGGTCTCGTAAACATCATTGCGAATACGTTCGGTATCTCCGGCGGTCCCGGACCTCCGACTCCAGTCTACTTCCCCTATACATACGGACAGTCGCCGGTGTATCCCGGGTACTCAAGCCCTACCCCAGGTGCATATAATTCCACGCCAAATACAAATCCCGCTCCATCAACCGCAGCTCCTAGTAGTGTAAGTCCCGGGGTACTATGACAGTACATTGCTTTCAAGCACTTAATTAACTCTGTATGAGTAGCGGCATAAATATCCCCTATATCCAGAGCTGGGCAGGAGGCATCATTGGGCTCATAAATTACGTGCTGATCCCGGTACTCCTTGCCATTGCGTTCTTTGTTTTCTTGCTCGGGGTTCTGCGTGCCTATATTTTCTCGAGAGGCGATGCTAAAGCGCGAGAGAGTGGTCATCAGCTTGTCCTTTGGGGTGCTGTCGGTTTTACTATCGTGCTTTCGGTCTGGGGTCTCGTCGCGCTGGTTGGCTCGACCTTCGGGCTTATCTCGGGCGGCGCGGCGCCGCCCTACCCGACGCTCTAGCTATCCACACGCTGCCGCAGAACGGCTCGCATTCACCGGGGAGTGCGTATACAATGAAATCGTTATCCGTTTATCTTATCTATGAAAAAAGCTTTCGTTCTCGCTGCTAGCACCATTGTTGCTGCACTTCTGCCTGCGATTGCCTTTGCCGCGCAGATCAACAACATCAACGACATCGGCGCATTTATCGTCACTACGATCAACAGTCTCATTGTGCCGGTTCTCTTCGCTATTGCTTTCGTCGTTTTCCTCTTCGGTGCCTTTCAGGCGTTCATTCTGGGCCACAATAGTGATGATGCGCATAAGAAAGGCAAGAACCTTATGCTCTACGGCCTCGTTGGCTTCTTTGTGATGGTCTCGGTGTGGGGCCTCGTGAACATCCTCACCGGTACTATTGGCTTCGGCAACACCAACGGTCCGACGGGCGGCTACCCCTCGGCTGGCGTGAACGTTCCGTAGCGACGATGGGACGAGATGATGCGCGCCCGTGCTTTGCGCAGGCGCGTATCATGCATTCAAGCGTAAGGTGACCTATGCCCGTCATAAACTCATTTCTCGACAGCGTGATCGTACAGATCATCAATCCGATCATCTTGCTGCTTTCCGCGGGCGCGTTTGTTGTGCTCGCGTGGGGCATCTTCGAGTTCATCTGGAAGGCGGACGACGATAAGGCGCGGGAAACGGGACGGAGAGCCATTCTTTGGGGCTTTGTCGGGCTCGCGATCATCTTTGGCGCGTACGGCATCATCAACACCGCGCTCGGTGCGTTTAATATCGCGCCTGTTACGAAAGTAACTCAGACGCAGCCTTAGGCCGATCGGGGAAAAGAAGAACCGCGTCATCCACCAAGGTGGATGACGCGGTTTGCGCGTGGGAGATGTGCAGGTTGTTTCCGGGCGTGGCAGGTTATGTAGGTGCGCTTTGCGGGCAGGGTGCGGACTGTTTTCCTGGCAAAACGCCCGTGTGGACGAGTCCGTATTCGAACCGTATCGGACCGCTTGTGCTGCGGAACCGGTACGTGTTAGCCACTCCTCGCTCATATTCCCATTGAACGGTCTCCCCAACAGGCAGCCAATAGCAGTATCGGTACCCGGGAGGGAAGACGGTACCTTCTGTCGGCAAGGCTGGTGTCCAGGTATCCGTGAGGACGCATAGATGCACTGTGCCGAGTTTGTAAGGCATCGTGCAGGTGTTCTGAGGTCGTGGCGGCAGACCCATGACCTCGGGCCAGAAGAGCTGGATTCCTGCAAAGAGAAAGATGAGCGCCCACACCCCGGCGAATCCTTTTCCGATTTTCTGGACAAGTGGTTCCGTTCTCGGTATGGCCAGCAAGATAGCCACGGGGAATCCGACCAGAAATATGACCGGGAGCGGGTTATGCAGCACATGCTTGACCAAGTTGAGCGGCGTGGACCATTGTACGGTCGCGAAGAGCCAGATAGTATAGGCAATTGCCGCGACGCTTCCCATGACCGCGTAGGCTCGGACTGCAGACCTCGAAATCAACGTGTCTTTCATGACGCCAAACGGCACTTTGAAGAACGCCGCCGCCACGAAAAGCACGCATACTGCCATGCCCGCGGCAACAAGCACACCATCCATGCCATTGAAGAGGCCGAGCATTTTTTACTCCTTACTGCCAAGGTTAAACGTTCCGAGCACGCCGGAGAGGCCATCGCCGACCAGGGTCATGTTCGGTTTCGTCTCTCTGAGGACGTTGAGTCCTTGTTGGGTGTTGTAGAAGTCGATGGCTTGCTTGTGGCTCATACCAAGCGTATCCATAATTAGCCTGATGGGCTCTATGTAGCCGGCCACTTGGGCTTGGCGTTGTTCGGCTTCGAGCTTGCCTTCGACCGCCTTCTGGCGGAGGGTAACCCATTCTTCGGGCAGGTCGATGTCTTCAATCACCAGGCTCTTGCCCTCGGGGCGGGGGTATACGCCGACTTCCTTGAACGCGGGCGCAATAATTCCCACGACGGTATCGGCGATATCGTCGCGATTGGTGTTCGCCTCGTCGATGGTGATTGATTGCAGTCTGGGTCGCAGGACGCTGTCAACCAGGCTGTAGAGGCGCTTGCCGGGGTCCGTGAAGCCATAGGCCCACCTGTAGACATCCTCTTCAGGATTTGTATTACCGGGCTCTCCGACTTCGACGAACAAGGTCGCGTCAATCGGAGCGGATATGCCGCCAACTGACGGAATGCCCTCCGCTACCACCGCGGTACTTACAAAGTCGATTTTGTTGTCTCGATCGAGCGCATAGAGCCGTATCGGCATCGAGCGGAGATCCCCGACAGAGACCTCGACGAGCTTGCGCTCTTTCCGGTCTGAGACAGACACCGGGCGAATACGGTCAATACCGATGACACGCACGTGCAAGCCGTTGAAGAAGGTCGTGTGGTATTTGCCGAGCCTCTCGACGACGGCGTACTGCATTTCTTCAAGGGTCATGGCTCCTTTCCATACGCAGAAGCCGAACCAGTTGAGTGCAACGAACACGCCGGCGCCCGGCAGACCGAATACCCAGGCGACCGTCATTGCCGCGAGTCCAGGGGTAACCCAAACCAAGAATGCGCCGAACCCGACACGCTTTCTTGAATGGTGGGTGTGAAGATCGATGTAGAAGCTGACGGCAGTTCCGGCCGTAGCGAAGCCCAAAAGGAGTGCCCACATTGTGGCCGATCCTTCTCAAAGTACGGACAACCGGGATTGGCTGTCCCCGAGTATATCGTGCATTGAATAAATCAATAAGTCAAGGGCCCGTAATGGTTCAATACCTTGGAGTCACCCAAGGCATATGGCATACACCAAGAACCCGAATCGGTGCCGTCGCGCTCTGTGCGGCGGCGAGCTCTGCCTTGTAAATTCCGAACTGGTGCACGGGAGAGGATTCGAACCTCCATGCCTTGCGGCGCTTGGTCCTAAACCAAGTGCGTCTACCATTTCGCCACCCGTGCCATAGACAGCTCGCAAGCTGTCTTTCAAAGCATATCAGCATTTGGTATAGTCTCCACGTACGCGCCTATAGCTCAGTTGGTAGAGCAGCTGCCTCTTAAGCAGCGGGTCCCAGGTTCGAGCCCTGGTGGGCGCACCGAGTAAGCGAAGCGCACAAGGTGTGCCCGAGCGAGCAAACTGCTTTGCTCGCGTGGGAAAGTTAAGTGCCGAGAGTGAGATTTGAACTCACACGAGGATTTTTAGGCCCTCTCAGGATTTTAAGTCCTGTGCGTCTACCATTCCGCCATCTCGGCGCCCTCTCTTTTTAACACAGCTCGGTCGTTTCGTGGACGGAGGTCTGGGCATCGCTGCGGCATCCGATTCCCGACGCATGCCGAGCGGCCGGCATGCTCCCTCCCGCCTCTTTCGAGGACTCAAGAGGCCTGGGCGGGAATCGGACCCGCGCATAACGGTTTTGCAGACCGTCGTGTTACCACTTCACCACCAGGCCGTGTGCTGATGATACTATTCGCCTCCCTCTTTAGGGAAGCACGCCGCTCACAGTTCCCCCGAGAGCTCGTCGAGCCGCTGGCGGTTTTTCTCCCCGTTGTCGAGCTGAAAGTCGACGCGCGGGAGGGGGGAGAGACGCGTGCGTTTCTTAAGGTGGTCTGAGAAGGCTTCGCGCTGGCGGGCGAGGAAGGCGAGCGCACGCTCTGTTTGGTTGCCGGGCAGGACAGAGACGAGCACCGTCGCGTGGTCGCCGGGAGGTGAGGTGAGCGTGCGGGTCACGGTAATGAGCGATTCTGAACCCGATTCGCGCGCGATGAAGACTGCCGCCTCGCGGCCGATAATCGCGCTCACCCGACCGGTGTGCAGGCTCATGACCTCGTTACCCTAAACGATACAATTTCATCGCGCGATGCGATCGGGTGGCGCAGCTCGAGCTCCACACCGAACTCTCCCTCCGTACGAATTTCTTTAACATTGGCTCGCGCTTGCTGGAGATTGCCTATCGTACCGCGCCCGACTTCCACACCAGAGCGGAGCACCTTGATGCGCGCTCCCGTTGCAAAAGTGCCGGAGTCGAGTCGTGCCCCGGCGACCTGTTTTTTCGCAGTCGAGGAAAAGGTCTTGAGGATGGTCGCGCGCCCGAGCTCGGTCTCGGCCTCGATGATGGGTGTGCGCTCGGCGAGGAGCTCTTCAATGCGCTCGCGGAGCTCGTAGATGATGGAGAAGAATTCCATGGGAACGCTTTCGCGCTCGGCGAGGTCCCGAGCGATCGGGTCGGCGCCTACGTTAAAGCCGATGACGATACCGCCGGCGGTTCGCGCGGTGCGGATGTCGTTCTCGGAGATGCTGCCGATTCCCGAAGCGATCACTTGCGCCGCGATGTGCGCATGGGAAATCTTCGAGAGCTCGTGGGCAATCGCCTCGATGGAACCGCTTACATCGGCTTTTACGACGAGCGGAAGCTTGAGAACGCCTTCGGCGGATGCGGTCCTAGTCGGGATCGAGAGAAGCGCCGCCTCATGCGCGCGCGCTTCAGCGTCCTTTTTATTGCCGAGCACCGAGAAGAAATTGCCTGCCGACGGCAGCTTGCTAAAGCCGTAAATCTGCGCCGGTTCGGACGGACCAGCTGTTTGGATGCGCTTGCCGCGGAAGTCCTCAATGAACCGTACCGGCGCGTATGCGTCTCCAGCGAGCACGAACTCGCCGAGCTTGAGCGTGCCGTCTTTGACGATAAGGGTTGCCGAAGCGCCCCGACGCGGATCTTGGGTCGCTTCGAGCACGAACCCGGTCGCGCTCGCGTCAGGATCAGCGGTGAACTCGTGTATGTCCGCAGTGAGAAGGACAAGGTCGAGGAGTTCAGGGATACCTTCGCCGGTCTTTGACGAAACAGGCGCGTAGGTGATATCGCCGCCAAGCCCTTCGAGGTAAATGCCATACTCGAGCATGGAATGCTTCGCCCGCTCGGTGTCAGCGGTCGATTTATCGATCTTGGTGATGGCAACCACGTAGGGAATGCCCGCGTCCTGGATTGCCGAGAGCGCGTCGAGGGTTTGCGGCTTTACGCCCTCGTCGGCAGCCACGACGAGAATAGCGATGTCCGCTGCCGCGGCGCCCCGTGCTCGAAGCGCCTTAAAGGCTTCGTGTCCGGGCGTGTCGAGAAAGGTGATGCGGCGATCGTTATGCTCGGCAACGTACGCCGCCACGTGCTGAGTGATGCCGCCCGCCTCGAGAGCGACGACATTCGCCTTCCGGATATAGTCTAGAAGCGAGGATTTGCCGTGGTCGATGTGGCCCATCACGACAATGACGGGTGGTCGTGCGATGCGCGCCATAATGCGCCTACTTCATCACAAAAAAGGTCGTCCTGCAATAACGCTATACTGTATGCCTATGTGGCCGCGCAGAACCTATCTCGATTACGCCTCCGGTCCCGCGGGCAACCCGTCCTCGCCGCATGCAGAAGGACGTCGTGCTCGCGCGCGGCTCGAGGCTGCTCGCGCGCGGATCGCGCGGCTCGTGGAAGCGAAACCGGATGACGTTGTTTTTACGAGCGGCGCAACCGAAGCGAACGCACTCGCGATTCTAGGGGTCGTCCGCGGCAGAGCGGTGGGTCAGGGCGCTCGCGCGGAGTGCGAGCCTCGGGCTTCGAACTGCCGTATTTTGTACCTGCCCGGCTCGCATACCTCGATCGTAGAAAATGTGCGTGCCGCAGCGCAAGAAGCGGGCGCGGTTGCCGAAGCTCTGCCCGTCAAGAACGCGCAGGTGGACTGCGGCGTGCTTGCGCAGCTACTCGAGGCAGGTGGCGTGCTGCTCGTCACTATGGAGGCAGTCTGCGGGGAAACGGGGGTGGTCTGGAATACGCGCGAGGTACGGCATGTGCTCGAGCAGGTAAACGGGGTATCGCGGCCGTGGCTCCATGTGGACGCGAGCCAAGCGCCGCTTGCGGAGAAGCTGGCTCGTGCGCACTTTGGCGCGGATCTGCTGACGCTCGATGGCACGAAGGTGGGCGCCACCCATCGCGTCGGCTGCCTCGTGGCGCCGCGGACCACTCCGCTCAAGCCGCTCTATCATGGAGGACCCCAGGAGCGCGCTCTTCGGCCAGGGACGGAGGACGTGCGCGGAGCAGAAGAGTTTGCCTACGGTCTCTCGTTTGTGGCCGCTCATCGGGATGCGTTTGTGAAGAAATCAGGGGTGCTTCGTGCGCGGCTCATCGGTGTACTCGAACGAACCGTAAATAATATGCGTATTAACGAAGGCGGGCGGCAAGCACCGCACATTTTGAACCTTTCATTTCCGGGACGCGATACGGATTACCTCGTCGCGCTCCTCGATAATGCAGGGTTTTCGGTCTCGACGAAAAGCGCATGCGAGACCGACTCCCCCGAGGGATCGCGCGCAGTGTACGCGCTGTTTGGAGATCAAGAACGCGCGGCAACGACCTTGCGCATTT
The DNA here is from genome assembly GCA_021784815.1 of bacterium. Taxonomy (GTDB): domain Bacteria; phylum Patescibacteriota; class Minisyncoccia; order Phycocordibacterales; family Phycocordibacteraceae; genus C7867-001. The sequence continues at coordinate 77,565 of JAJYHK010000004.1, forward strand.
CATGGGGACCGCGCATTACGTGGCGCGACCTCGTGCGCTTCGCGCGCGCGCTGCGCGAGGCGGTCGCGTTCATTGACACATCGGCGCTTAGGTAGCATCATAGAATCGATGAATATAGAGGAACTGTCTAAATCCCAGCTCATTCTGCTCACGATCCTGGTGAATTTCGTGACCTCGATCGCGACGGGTATTTTGACGGTCTCGCTGCTCGACCAGGCACCTCCGTCGTTGACTCAAACGATCAATCGGGTCGTCGAGCATACAGTGCAGACCATCGCGCCCCCGCAGCCGGCTGCAGTGGCGGCTGTGTCGGCTCCGTCCGACCAAGATCAGATCACGAGCGCGATTGCCGCCGCCGCTGCCCGCGCGGTGACGCTTTTTGGACCCCAGAGCAGCTCTACGCCGCGCGCACAGGGAACCTACCTGCCTGCTGTGCGCGCGGTAGTCGTGCCGATAGACGCGGGGTTACCTCAGGAAGCGTCGGTTCAGTTTGCGAATGGCACGATGGCGACCGCGATGCTCGCGGCCGAGACGCAGGGAGCGGCGCTCTACCGATTCGTGCCGGGGGCCGTACTGCCTTCGGTGCCTCCGGTGAACCTTGTTTCGACCCATGCGCTTGCGCTTGGCCAGACAGCGCTTTCAGTCACAGCTCATGGGACCGCCGCAACGGGTATTATTTCGCATACCGCCGGCGGAGTAGTGAGCACGACCCTCCCGGCGCTCGGCTCGGGCAGCGCGGTAGTCGATCTCTCGGGTAATCTTATTGGTTTACTGAGCGGGAGTACCGGCGGTGCGCTCATTAGCGCAGACGCCATTAACAGAGTGCTCACGGCAACTTCAACGCCGATCCAGTAGTACTATTCCAATATATGCCTCCATCATTTAGTAATTTCACCACGAAAGCCAAGGAAGCAGTACGCCGGGCCCATGAGCTCGCCATCGAGCGGGGGCAGAACCATGTCTCGCCGCTCCATCTGCTCGCTGCGCTCGTGCTCCAAGAAGAGTCGCTCGTGTTCTCCGTGCTCGACCGCATGGAAGTTGACACAGTGCTGCTTGCTGACGCAGTGCTTGAAAACCTTGAGGCGCCCGAATCAGCCTCGGTCCTTTCTCCGTCTTATCAGATCTACCTTACGCCCGATCTCGCGAAGGCACTTGAGGAGTCCGGCAAGATTGCGGCGCGTATGAACGATGCGTTTGTGGGCACGGAGCACCTGTTCCTCGCGATACTCGAGTACCCGGGTCCCGCTGCCGACGTGCTTGCGCGCTTCTCCATTACGCGCGACGGCGCTGTCACGATCCTCAAGGAGCTTAAGAATGCTAAGGACGGACAGGCTGCCGAACCGCGCCGCTTCCGAGCGCTCTCGAAGTACGCGCGCAATCTCAATCGCCTCGCGGCTGAAAATAAGCTCGATCCGGTTATTGGCCGCGACCTTGAGATCAACCGCGTCATCCAGATACTCGCGCGGCGCACCAAAAACAACCCGGTGCTCATCGGAGAGGCAGGCGTCGGTAAGACGGCCATTGCCGAAGGGCTTGCAGCGCGCATGGCAGCAAACGATGTTCCGGAGTCGTTGCGCGGGAAGGAGCTCCTCTCGCTTGATCTCGGTCTTATGATCGCGGGTACGAAGTACCGCGGCGAGTTCGAGGAGCGCATGAAAAACGTCATGAAAGAGGTGGAACGCGCGGAGGGGAAAGTGATTCTTTTCATAGACGAGCTTCATACGCTCATTGGCGCGGGAGGAGCCGAAGGCTCGCTCGATGCGTCAAATATGCTGAAGCCCGCGCTTTCGCGCGGCGAGCTGCGCGTTATAGGCGCGACCACGCTCAAGGAATACCAGAAGCATATTGAAAAAGACGCGGCGCTCACGCGGCGGTTCCAGCCGGTATTCGTACAAGAGCCGAGCATTGAAGATGGTATCGCGATTCTGCGCGGCCTACGCGACAAGTACGAGCTCTACCACGGGGTGCGCATCACCGACGGTGCGATCGTAGCAGCGGTGGAGCTCGCGAGCCGGTACATTAGCGATCGCTATCTCCCCGACAAGGCGATCGATCTCGTTGACGAAGCGGCATCAGGCCTGCGTATTGCGCTTGAGAACAAACCGCCCCTCCTCGAGGAGACCGATCGTAAGATTCGCCGGCTCGAAATCGAGCGGCAGGCGCTCCAGAAGGATCTTGAGGGCGAGCACGCGAAGGAGATCAAAGAGCGTATTAAGCTCATAGATCAGGAGATCGCCGATCTCCACGAGAAAACAAGCGAGCTTGAGCTCAAATGGAAAAATGAGAAAGAGGTGCTTGAGGGTATTCGCGCATCGAAGAAAGAGCTCGAAACGCTCACCGTGCAGGCAGACAATGCCGAAGCGGCGGCTGATCTAGGCACGGCGGCAGAAATCCGCTACGGCAAGATTCCGCATCTGCAGCGCGATCTCGAGCAGAAGCTGAAGCGGCTAAAGACCCTCCAGCGTTCGCGGCGTATCCTCAACGAGGAGGTAACCGAGCAGGATATCGCTGCGGTCGTGAGCCGCTGGACAGGCATACCAGTTTCCAAGATGCTTGAGGAGGAAATGGCTAAGCTCGCGCGCATGGAGCAATCGCTCAAGCACAGCGTCATCGGCCAGGACGCTGCCGTGAAGAAAGTGACCGACGCGGTGAAGCGCTCGCGCGTCGGTATCAGCGATCCGAATCGCCCGATCGGCTCATTCCTCTTCCTCGGTCCGACGGGCGTGGGCAAGACGGAGCTATCGCGCAAGCTCGCGGAGTTCATGTTTAACGATGCGGATGCGCTCGTGCGCGTCGACATGAGTGAATTCATGGAGAAGCACTCGGTCGCCAAGCTTATCGGCGCGCCGCCGGGCTACGTAGGGTACGAAGAGGCGGGCACGCTCACCGAGCGCATCCGCCACCGTCCGTACGCTGTCGTGCTCTTCGATGAAATCGAGAAGGCGCATCCGGAGGTGTTTAATATTCTCCTTCAGGTGCTCGATAGCGGTCATCTCACCGACAGCAAAGGCCGGAAGGTGAACTTCAAAAACACCATTATCGTGCTCACCAGTAATGTCGGTAGCGAATATATCGATCGGCTCGCGCATATCGGTTTTGGCTCGAGCGCGGACATGAGCGATGCAGTGCGCTACGAGGAAACGAAGACGCGCGTCATGGACTCGCTTAAGGAGCACTTCCGGCCGGAATTTCTTAATCGTCTCGACGACGTCATCATCTTTGACGTACTCTCGAAGGAGGCGCTTGCGCGCATCGTTGAGAACCAGGTTGAGGAGGTAGTGAAGCGTCTTGCGGAGAAAAACATCTCCCTCGTGGTGCTGCCTGACGTGCGCGCTTGGCTCGCGGAAAAGGGTTACAACCCGCAGTACGGCGCCCGGCCGCTCCGCCGCACTATCCAGGATCGCATTCTCACGCCGCTCGCGTCGATGATGATCGAGCAGGGCGTTGCCGAGGGCGGATATGTAACGATCTCGATCAAGAATGGCGAGCCGCAGTTCGAGGTGAAAAAACGCGCGCCGCGCGCCGCCCGGGCGAGCGCCGCAGCGGCCGCTGCGTGACCGGGCGAGGGAGAGGCCTGATCTCCATTCTTGCGGGTCGAGCATAACTCTGGTATCTTTCTGCTATGTCTCAAGACCGACTCATTAAGCTTAAATCGACCAAGTCGGACTTCGTTGTTTGGACCCGCAAGAACAAGAAGAAGGTCGATCGCAAGCTCGAGTTCATGAAATTTGACCCGACAATACGGCGACGCGTGTCGTTCAAGGAGACGCGCAAATAAGCGCCGAATGCAAAAACCGGC
>JAJYHK010000014.1 GCA_021784815.1 bacterium
GCCCTTGCGGAGCAGGCGCTCAAGGAGACGCGGGATGGCGTCAAAAGCGTGAGCGATATCCTCAAAGCGGCGAACCTCAAGCGCGGGACGGTCGAGTTCCACAAAGAGCCCTTTGACCTTAAACAGCTCGTGGTGACGGAGGTGGAGAAGGAGCGTTCGACCGCGCAGGCGAAAGGAATCACGCTTTCGTTTTCTGCAGGAGAGGGCAGCTATACGGTGGTAGGGGATCAGACGGAGATTGGCGACCACCTCGTGCGCAACCTTATTGAAAATGCCCTTAACTACACGCCTGCAGGAAGCATTTCCGTTTCGCTCGAAAAGCGTGATGGCTGCATTCGCTTCGCCGTGAAGGACACCGGGGTCGGCATCACCGACGAAGACAAGGAGCGCCTCTTTACCGAAGGCGGCCATGGCAAAGACTCGCAGCGCATCAACGTGCACTCGACCGGCTACGGCCTCTTTATCGCGAAGCAGATCGTAGACGCACACGACGGCACGATTCGTGCCGAGTCAGAGGGACCGGGCAAAGGGTCGACCTTCTTGGTCGAGTTGCCAGCTGTCGCTCGGGCGTCTGCCGCTATGGGAAGCGCGCAAACAACTGTTGTTCCTGCGTAGAGAGTCCGGTACTGAGGAGGGCAAGAATCGAAACCAAGGTCAGAAAGAAAGTAACGAGAAAGTACGCGACGGATGTGGGTGAAGTCAATTCCTGCCCTCCCAACACGGTTGGGACGCAGTGTCAAGTACCGGCGCTCGTCAAAAATGAGTACGGTACTTACGAGCATAAAGCTCAGAAAAGAACGCAGAAGCCGCGACGTATGTCGCGGCTTCTGCGTTTGTCTAGTATCATTCATGGTGAAAGTTATGACCAAGAACATCTTCCTGCTTAGCATGATGAGCCCGCTCGATGAGGAATTGCGACAGGCGCTCGCGCGAGAGATCTTGAAGCGCGGGACGAAGGTTGCATATGTGTCGTCGAGTCCACAGGAAGACGATCGACTCTATTATCAATCAACGATTGCAGACTATGCGGCAATCAGTCCTGAGCTCACGGTCGACTATTTCGATCTTTCGGATGCGTTTACGGACGACGTGCTTGCGACGCTGCCGAGCTATGCCGCCATCTACCTCTCGGGAGGGAATACGTTCACGTTCATGGACAGCGCACGCAAGCGCGGACTCAAAACCATTCTTGAGCAGCATCTCGCAAACGGCGGCGTGCTCATCGGCGCGAGCGCAGGGAGCATCATGTGCACGCCGTCGATTGAGATTGCGAGCGATGCAGATACGAATGAAATCGGCATGACCGACTTCACCGGCTTCGGTTTTGTCGGCTTCGAATTCCAGCCACATTTTAGTGATACAGACGAAGAGTGTGAGTGGCTTACGGAATATCAGAGGAAAAACGGACGAGAAATCTATACCTGCAAGGACGGTGCTGGACTGCACGTTACCAACACGGGAATCGAGCTGTTCGGAGAAGCCTACAAATTTGGGATGTTCGAATAGTCGAGAGTTATGCCTAACCTCGATCACGTTACTGAAGCAATCAACGCCGCGCACGGCAACCTTTTTATTCTGTGCGGGTATCCCTATGCCGGAAAGTCCTTCATTGCCCAACAGATCCTTGCGGATACGGATATTGCGTACGTGAGCATAGACGACATTTTTCATGCCAAAGGCTTCGACTGGACCTCAAATCGACTGCCGAATGCCGCGGCTTGGGAACAGATTTTTGATGAGTCATACGCGAAGACTCGTGAGTTTCTAAAAGCGGGGAAGAACGTGCTGTACGATTCTACAAACCAAACGATTGCAAGCCGAGACAAGCTCCGTGAAGTTGCTAGATTGGCCGGAGCGAATGCGTACGTCATTTATATTGAGACCGTCGTCGAGAATGTATGGAAGCGCTGGGAAGCAAGCCTTAAGTCTAAGGGCCGACACAATGTGAGCAAAGACTTGGTTGAAGAGACGATCGCCATGTTTGAGGTGCCGAGCGACCAGGAGAATATGCTACGCATTGAAAACTAGATTTTGAAGAGGGGCGCAGGAATCGAACTGGCGAAAGCTAGCGGATATGCCGGTTCCTGGTTTCTTGCGCTCTCAGATGAGCAGGAAGCCGTGCGGGAATATATAGATAAAACAAACCAATTGGCTTATACTGAAGCCAACATCATGGCCACGGAAGACCTCAGAGCAGAACGTTTGAAAAAGCTAGAATTGATGCAACAAGCCGGGGTTGATCCGTATCCCGCAGAGTCAGAACGTACGCACGAGAATGCGGCTTTTCTAGCCTCATTTCAGGAATTTCTTGATGAAAAGAAGGCTGTAACTCTCGGGGGGAGAATAATGTCCTTGCGAGATCAGGGAGGGCTCGTGTTCATCGATCTTTTTGACGGGACCGCACGCGTGCAAGCCCTTATCAAGAAAGATGAGGTCGGAGACGAAGCGTTCGGACAATTCCTGGAATTTGTGAGCATAAGCGATTTTATCGAAGTGTCCGGGATCGCTTTTGTCACAAAGAGAGGTATGAACTCACTCCTCGGTTCTTCGTGGCGCATGCTTGCAAAGAGTATCCGACAAGTGCCTGACGAGTGGTTCGGCTTGAAAGACGAAGACGAGCGATATCGAAAACGCTATCTCGACATGCTGCTCAATCTGGAAGTCGCCGAACTGCTTAAGAAGCGGTCTGTTTTCTGGAACTCTATCCGCTCGTTTATGCTCGAACGCGGCTTCGTCGAAGTAGAGACTCCTATTCTTGAGACAAAGACTGGGGGCGCAGAAGCACGTCCGTTCATCACGCATCATAACGCACTTGATATCGAGGTGTATCTGCGTATCTCGCATGAACTCTGGCACAAGAAACTCATCATCGGTGGATTGCCCAAGGTCTTCGAGATCGGGAGGGTATTCCGGAACGAGGGTATTTCCTATGAGCACGCACAAGACTATACGCATTTCGAGTTCTACCAGGCGTATCAGGACGCGCGCGAAGGCGTGCCGATGCTGATCGATCTGTATCGTAAGGTCGCACAGGATACGTTCGGGACTTTGCAATTTCAAATGGGGGATCATACGGTTGATCTCGGTGTGGAATGGAAGCGTGTCGACTATAACGAACTGATGCAGAGCAAGTACGGCTTCGATCCGCGAGAGGTCAGTCAGGCGCCAAATGAAGGGAAGAAACTTATCAGGAAGCACTTCGATTCTACGTACGACGGTGAGATAACCGAAACGGGACGCGCCGTCGATTTCCTCTGGAAACAGATTCGAAAGACTATTGGTGGCCCAGCGATTCTCACAGGGATGCCGGTGTATCTCGAGCCACTCGCGAAAAAGACGAAAGGCGATCCGCGCGTGGTGGATCGGTTTCAGATCCTCTTGGGGGGAAGCGAGGTGGGCAAGGCATTCAATGAGCTTAATGATCCGATAGATCAATCTGCACGTTTTGAAAGTCAGCAGGCACTTAGAGATGCTGGAGACGAAGAAGCCCAGATGGCCGACTTCGAATATGTGGAAGCGATGGAATACGGTATGCCACCCACGTTTGGATTCGGCGTTTCAGAACGGCTATTTAGTTTCTTGGCTGGGGAAAGTATCCGTGAGGCCCAGCCTTTCCCACTCATGAGGCCTAAGTGATACTGGTGGACGTGTCTGCTTTGACAGTAATGGTGTTAAGTATTGACCCTCCCCCATAATTTCGGACCACTTCCTTGGGTGGGGTTAACTGCTAATCTCATCCGCATATGAAGAAGTACAAGATTGCCAAGGAGGTTCGTGAACAGATACTGAACCGAGTGAAAAACGAAGGCGTCTCCGTTGCCGATGCCGCCAAGGAGCATGGCGTCGACCCAACCACCATCTATGGGTGGCTCAAGGAGGGCGCGGAGAGCGGCGCTTCAGCCTTGGAGATGGCCAGGCTCCGCAGGGAGAACCAGGAGCTGAAGCTCCTCGTCGCCGACATGGTACTGAAGTTGTCCGAAGCCCAAAAAAAGAAGTGACCCTCATGCAGGGGAGCGCCCGAGAACGGGCGAAGCTCCTCGGCGTCGCCCGCTCCACGCTCTGGTATCGAAAGAAGCAGCCGGAGAAGGACTGGGCGCTCAAGGTGCAGATCGAGGAGGTGCTCCGAGAGCATCCGTCGTACGGTTCTCCGCGCGTCGCGCTCGCGCTCCGCCGAAACCATAAGCCCGTTGAGCGGGTGATGCGGCTCTTCGGCATCAAGGCATACCGGAGAAGAGCGAGACGATGGAAGAAACCGAGGAAACTGGCTGCCGTATATCCGAACCTGCTCATGCAAATCGTCCCTGCGTATCCCGGCCATGCCTGAGTCGCAGGCTTCACGCACCTTGCGTGGAAGGACAAGGACGTCCGCATCGCCACGACGATGGACGTGTATACCCGGAGGATCGTTGGTACGGCCGTCGGTACGAGAGGCGGTACGGCCTTGGTGACGGCCGCCCTCGGCAATGCACTCCTCAACCATCCGAGGCCAGAGTTCTTCCACAGCGACAACGGCGTGGAGTATGAGGCGCGCTCGTTCCGCGCCTTCCTCGCCGAGTTCGGTATCCGTATCTCCCGCAGCAAGAAGGGCTGTCCCTGGGAGAACGGATACCAGGAGTCCTTCTATGACAAGTTCAAGATTGACTTCGGGGACCCGAACCGATACGAGACGCTCGGAGAACTCGTGGCCGCCGTATACGAAGCCGTCCATCGGTACAACACGCTCCGCATACACTCGGCGCTCCGCATGCCGCCCGCCGAGTTCGCGGCGCGCGCTCGTGCTATGCTCTGACCACTCACCCAACAGAGTGGCTCGAAGAAATGGGGGAAGTCCAATAAACTGAACGCATATCCAAAGATCGTCGAGTTTTTAAACAGAACCCTGTTGTAACGTACGCCTTTGCGCTCGCTTTCTTCTTTTTACCCCAGCTTTTTTGCGGAAGCTGCTCGCGACACTACAGAGCGCAAAAATCGTTTTGCTCATAGATTGATGTGAGGGGATATCAGTCTCTCGGCTTATTCGATTACGCAAAGACCATAACTGAGTTAGGATTCTTGCGTCCCGTCGCTTCGCCGGCGTATGTAGGCATACGTCGGCCTCATTCGCTCACACCGGAAAATTATGATAATTTTTCAGTGTTCACTCACTCGGCCGGCGTAGCTCAGTAGGTTAGAGCACAGCATTCATAAAGCTGAGGTCGGAGGTTCGATCCCTCCCGCCGGCACAGGACATTTTCGGCGAAGTTTGATAGGATGCGGGTGCCGCCGAGCGCGAGTTCAAGCCCGCGGAGTATCGATTACGATACTCCGCGCGCGTTCGGCGAAACGGGCCTCCGGCCCTCGTTTGCCTCACTTTGCGGGAGTATGTAGGCATACTTCCGCTGCGTTCGCTCGAAAAGAAAGAGAACAGCCTTTCTTTTCTCACTCACTTTGCGGGAGTAAGCATGGCTTGCGCCCGGTGCGTTCACTCATAAAAGAAAAACAACGTTTTTCTTTTATTCATTCACTTGCGGGAGTAGCTCAACTGGTTAGAGCGCCGCCCTGTCACGGCGGAGGTTGCGGGTTCAAGTCCCGTCTCTCGCGCACTTCGGGATTGAAGTGGGCAAAAGCCCTCTCATCCCATGCAGTTGTGCCGTATTTCTCTGGTTCAAACGCCTTTATTCGTGCTTCTAGCGCAGGATACTCATTCTTGATGGGTACGAGCCATTCCACGGCGTAAATGTTGAGGATGTGGTTCTTCATCGGGAGGATGGATTACTTTTCTCGAAGCATCCAGAATGCACTTCTTGCCACCCTCATTCTTGGGGTCGTTTTTTCCGCGGGTGTACCACGTGCGTTTGCCGCTAGCAATGCCGTAGTAAATGCCACCACGCAGATCTCAGTGTGCGGAAATGGCATCAAGGAGGACGGTGAACAGTGCGATGGAAGCGACTTTGGCGGGGCAACATGCACATATCTCGGGTTCACGGGCGGCGCGCTTAGCTGCAGTCCTTCGTGCGAGTACAACACCAGCAACTGCACGACGACCGCAGATCAAACCGCAACAGCAATCTTTCTCGCATCTATTGGCGGCAACTACACCGTGACCGACAATACCAACAACGACTCGCTAGCGATTAGTCTCTTGCCGAACTTTTATTCTCAAGATTTAACACTGGAGATGCTTGCGTTTGCGACAAGCACCGCAGCGTCCTCAATAGAAACTGCGCCCTCGGGCGACCATTTCGTCGGAGATGCGTACCAGTTGGTATTTGTTGACTCGAATGGCACCGTTGTTCATAGCATCTCCCGATCGGCGACCGTTACGATTTCCTACACCGCAGGCGACATGCCTGGCATCGCCGCCAATACAATCGCGCCGTACTTTTTCGATCCCAGGAACACAGGCTGGTCTCCCGTTACTTCCTACAATTCGGGCACTTCTGCGCACACCGTGACGTTCACGACAAGCTCGTTTAGCGCGTTTGCGCTCTTCGGTATGCCGCCAGCGAGTCCGAAAACAGCTACAAATCTCGAAGGGTCTATCTTTCCGCTATGGGCTTGGCCGTTCCTTTATACGCAATCAAATCCGCTACTCAAGAGCCTATCTACGATCTTAACGTCTTCGGTGCACATGGAACAACCAAGCAGTACCCCTGAGAACGTTCTTGTACAGCCTTCGCTGAGTTCTGTGTCAACTTCGCCAAGCTTTCCTTCAACGCCCTCGACATCGACGTATCCGCAGACGCATAGGAAATCCAGGAGAGGTAGCTCCCCGACGGGAGTGGTGAAGACGTTCTCTCCTGCACACGCAACGTCTCAAAATAGCGTAATTGGCACGAGTGAGGCCAAAGTACCAGCCCCCTCGCTGCTGTCCCAGATCGTTGTTCATTCTGTGGCAATATTGAAGATGGTCGCTTCTGTGGCCGCGGTTGTCTTCCTGATCGGGCGCTTCCTTCTTTGATACACCTCAGTACCGCTATTTCAAGTTCGCACGCAGGGCAGCAGTACCTTGCGTATTAAGAGCAAACCTCGGTATCAGCGTGACTCAAGGTTGTACACCACGCACCATTGCGTTGTCGAGCATGTGGGTCCAGTATGGATACGTATAAGCCCGTCATAAAGGATACAAATTGTTTATGGATACGCCATCGGGTGAAGAGGGTCCGCAAGAATATAGCCCAAAGGCAAATGCTTTCCGGACGCTTCTCGACAAGGCGTATTTCCATCGCCTCCCGTCTTACGGAAACACCATTTTTTACGGCCTCGGCTTTCTGGCGCTCACGTGTCTCGTGCTGCTCGCTGCTTCCGGGCTTACGCTCGCCTTCATGGGGCAGACGTGGTGGCTTACGACGCCCTCGGGCATCTATGTGCGGAGCTTCCACCTCTGGACGGTGCAGGCCTTCATTTTCATCCTCATCCTGCACGCGCTCGTCGGCTTTACGACAAGCGGCTTTAAGAAGCCAAGGCGCATGGTGTGGGTCTTTGGCGCGACCGTGTTCTGCTTGGCGCTCATTCAAACCGAATTCGGCTATGGCTTGCGCGGGGATTTTTCGGCGCAGTTCCGAGCAGTATCGGGCGCCGATTTTTGGAATGGCGCATACCTCGGCTACTGGGTGAACCCGCTCAGCCACCTGCAGGAGTTCGCGCTCCACGTCGCCATCATCCCGTTTCTTATTTTCGTGCTCCTCATCGCGCACTACCTGCTTGAGCACTCGTACGGCATCGCAAAGCCGTATCGCAAGGACATCGCGTACACGATGGAACCGGCGAATCACCGAATCATGTACCTGCGCGGGCTCGTGCTCGTTGTGTTCATTGCGACCATGGCGTACTTCTTCCACTCGCCCTATGTACCGGCCATTACCATACAGAGCGTCGCGCTCGCGCAGCCCGATCGCGTCGCCGCGAACCTGCTCGATGAGTACGATCACACGTCGGACACGGCGACGTATCTCGATTCGATCGACCCCTACACGTTCGATACCCGCGCGGTCTACGTCACCGTGCCCTATGACCAGATCGTCGGCCAAATGGGCGGTCCCAATGCGCTTCAAGCGCTCGCGTCGAGTACGCCTGCGGAGAGTGCGGCGGAACTTGCGCAAGCCAGAGAATATCTCGCGAATGGCGGGGTTGTGCCGGTTCCCGTCCCGACAGCCTCGAGTACCGCGACGAGCTCGCTGGCGACGCTCGCAAACAACCCGTTCATCTCGGTGCTGAACACCTTGATGCCCGCGGCGCAGAACGGCCTCTATGCGGCCATCGTCGCGCAGGAGCGCCCGAGCATTAACGACACCTATACCCTGCGCTTCTTGAGCGATATGGATGTGTTCGAGGAAAAGGCAAAGACGCTCAATATGGACACCGAGCAGTGGGGTATGGCTAAAGACGAAACGGGCAGTATCACTAAGCTCCCGCCCGGCTCCTGGTGGCTCGCGCCGCTCGGTCTTCTTAACTGGACCTTCAATTTACCGGACAACCCTCATGGCGACGGTATCGCGGCGGGTACGCTCTTCGCGTTCATGCTCGTGATCATCACGTTCCCGTACATTCCATTCCTCAATCGATTACCGGAAGCGTTCCATCTCGCGCCGTTCATCTGGCGCCGCGGCAAACGCGACGCGGGTTAAGGCGACCGAGCGAAGCGCGTCCTGCTTTCTTTTGCGGTACAGCGGGAAGAAAGCTAACCGTACTCTCGAGGAGTGCTATAACTATCCATATGCGTAAGTTAGCGCTAACGGGCAGCCTGGTTGCCGTTCTTATCCCGCTCTTGGCAGCGAACGCCGTGTATGCGCAGACCGTAACCGGGACCGCATTCGAGCTGAAGTCGGCCGCAGGCAGCACCACGGCGCAGCTCACCGCCTCGAAAGAAGGAACACCTGCGCTCTTCTTCTACGATTCGCATGCGGTGCCGCGCATCAGCATCGGGTTGTATGCGGACGGCGCGCCGAGTGTGATGCTGAACGACAGCGCCGGCCGTCCCGCGGCGCTCCTGCAGCTGCTCGACACGAACGGGAATCCGGCCCTCACCTTTGAAAAGAACGGGGCTAGTAAGGTGGTGATCGATCAGAACGGGGTGCCGCTCGGTGCTCCGGGTGCGCTCGTAACGATTTTTGCAGGCATTGCCGCCGGCTTCTGCGGCGGCATGCTCGCGGCGTACCTCATCCTCCGGCGCATGCGCGCGTAACGCGTGTGCACCGGGGCAATGGATGAGCGGAAACGGTTCGCGCTATACTTGTAGCACATGCGATTCATGCGGACCGCGCTCATCTTCGAGGGGCTCACGTTAACGGCAGCCGGCTTGTTGATCGTCTCCGCGGTGTCGCGCGCGCCCGCTCGTTACCGACACAGCAGGCTTAATGAAATCCAGCAACTGTCGACAGGCACTCCGGATGTGGGCGGCGGAGTTCCCGCGACCTCGACGATGGCGACTGTGTTCAGTGCGGCGCGTGGCGCTGGAGCGATCGCGGCGATCTCTTCTCTGAGCGCGACCGCCACGCCTGAAGCGAGCAGCGCCAGTGTGCAGTGAGCTGTACCTGGTCGCATACCGCCGTGAATACGCTTCTGATACCATGCAGCCATGGCCTCGTTTGAAAAAACACCGACCGCAGAGCAGCTGGACGCACCGGAATCGCGCAACACGATCGAAAAGGATTTGTCGCTGCCTTCTGCGGCGACCGAAGCGGTCCTCGCCGAAATCGACAGGGCGCACCGGGCGCACCGTGTCGGCTACAGCCACAATCGGGAGGAAATCGCGCACCTGAACGGCAGCATTCATTCATGCGAGTGCGGCAAACTGTTCGACGAGTATGTGCAAGGCAGCGTACCGACCTTTGAGCGCATGTTCGGGTCTCTTCCCGAGCGCGTTGAGGAGGCGAGCCGGGATCTGCGAAAAGATGCGGAGCGATACGGTCCTGAGGACGTCGAGGAGGAGACACGGATGCTCTCACTTCTCAAAGGGCGCGAACGGCAGGTGCAGACGGCGGTACAGATGTATGTGCAGTCCGTGATCCGTTTTGATACGCTCAAGCAGCTTTCGCACGGCGGGGCGCGGGAGGATAAGGAAAATTTCGCAAACGCGGATCATGCACGCCGGCGGCTCCATAACGCCCTCCTCGAATCCTTGCATGTGTATCTTGAAACAGCTCAAGAAGCCGAGCGGATGGGCGTCTTCTCCGGGGCGCACCCTGGTCCGATCTTTACGCTTTGGGATATCGGCATAGACGCGCGCAGTATTTCTCATGAGCAGCTCTTGCTGTTTTCGGAACGGACGCTTGAACGGCGCGAATTCGTGCGCGACTGGGCGATCGCAGCCTTTTTTGCCATGCGGCTGGGGGAGCTGAGTTCTTCTAGCGGAGCGAGTGCGTCAGAGTAATCGTCTGGAGAAAAGAGCGCGGACCGTCGAGATGACGGTCCGCATGTTTTTCTACACCAAGGTGTCACGCAGCGGTGAGGTACAGGCATAGGCTAGTTGCCCAGAACAGGAACTCAAGGTCGCTTTGCGGGTTGAATCCCAGCTGGGGCGCATGCGCGGAAACAGCACGACGAAGCGTGCGCACTGCCTCACTTGCGAGTATGCGCTCGTGGTCGGTCATAAGCACTTCGCAGGCGTTCTGAATCAATGCGCGAAGCTCTTTGGCAGTTTCGGCGTGCGTCTGTTCGAACGCGCGCCAGCTTCGGACCAGTGACGCGATCCGGTCCCGGTCTACAGTTTCCATGGGGCACCTCCTACGCCTCTTATATCCTTATATCACGGATGACAGGAGTGTCAAGAATGTTTCTGGCGTAGGGAGGGTTTGTGAGGTATACTGTAACTATGCGATTCTGTAGTGGTTATTGCGTGAGCGAAGTGGCCAAGATTCAGGATTTTGGCACCTTCGCTTGCGCATAGCCGCGATTTTTCTCCCTCCTTGCCTCCTCGTAGAAAGACCCCGGCTCTGCACAAGCCGGGGCTTCGGTTTTTGCAGAGCATGGTCTTTCATAAACAGGAGAGTAACGCTCGTGGAGCACGTAATTGCGTACGAAGGCAAGCTGGTTTCGCTCGGTCTCATGCAAAAAGAGTACGGACCGCATTTCTTTGAATGGGCAAATAGCCGAGAAGGCATCGAAGGCACACTCCTGCGACCGCCCTATACCTTGAACAACTGGGAAGAGTGGCTTGCATCGCTCGACAAAGGGAAAGGCAGCAATGAAGTTTTCGCCATCCTTTTGCACGATGAGCGGGAAGGAAAGCGTACGTACCAGTACGTCGGCCACACCGGCCTACATAACGTGAGGTGGCCGGAGGGCCGGGGCAGTACCGGTTCAGTTATCGGCGATGCCGCGGCTCGGCAGCGCGGCTGCGGTACCGAGGCGAAGCTGCACCTGCTCTATCACGGCTTCCAGGTGATGGGCTTGAGGAAAATCGTCTCGAGCGTGAAGGCGTGGAATGCGCAGAGCCTGGGGCATCTGGTTAAATCCGGATATCAAGTTATCGGCCGACATCGCCGGCACGTATTCCACGAAGGTAACCTGGTGGATGAGATCCTGCTCGAGGTGTTCCGTGAAGACTGGGAACCCATTTGGGGGGGCGTACCGGGAAACCGGCGGGCTGCCGAAGCTTACCGACGAGCAGCGCGCTTTCATCGCAAAAGAAACAAGTTCGTAACTACCGCCTCGCGGCCGCCTCTGGCGGCCGCTTTTCCACACAAGGAAGCCGTGCATACACGGAAGGGGTGCTACGCTTAAAACGCGTTTCAGACGCATAGATTTACCTTCCAGTCATGAAAAACACTTTCCGTGCGCGCGTGTTCCCGGCCATTGCAGGTATTGTGATGGCGGGGTCGTTTTTCGTTTTCGCGGGCGGCGCGAGCGCTGCGGCGCTCACGAGCTCGCAAATTAGTTCTATCCTCGCATTGCTCCAGTCGTTCGGCGTCGACCCTGTGACCATTGCGAACGTGCAGGGCGTGCTTACAGGCACGGCCACGTCAACCGCAGTGTTCCAGACACCGCCGGCAATCACGTATCCGATCACGGCAAGCTCGAGTTGTGCGACGCTTTCGGGCGATCTGCGCCCGGGTTCTCAGGGTTCCGAGGTTGAGCAACTACAGGCATTTTTGGCTAAGAATCCGAACTACTATCCGCAAGGTATCGTTTCCGGATACTATGGCAAGCTTACTGAAGATGCCGTAGCACGCTGGCAGGCGGCACAGGGTATCATCTCGACGGGTACTCCGCAGACGACGGGGTATGGTGCTGTGGGTCCGCAGACCCGTGTCTCCATGGACCACCAGATGGAAGTGGAGTGCGAGTCGGGCGATCATTCGGGCGCTCCTCAAGGAGGCGAAGGTGGCGACCACGCGTCTGCGACCTCCACATGGGCGCATGCCTCGGAAGGCGAAGGCCACGCGTCGGCTACGTCGACGTGGGCTCGCTCAGATCAGGGCAGCCACAGTGGCGATGGCCAGCAGAGCTTCTCGAGCAGCACATCGTCTCAAGACAACTAGGTGTCGTAGTCTAATAGACAGCGCCCGCGGCCGCCTATGGTGGCCGCGGGCGCTGTCTATCCATTGCATTACGATATGGACGGTATACTGGCGGTATGTCTTATAAGAGATTCGTCCGTTGCGGGTCTGAAAAAGGCGAAGGCTACGGTGCGCATAATTTTACCTGGGGCACGCTGGTCACTGATATGATGGGCGCATGACGTACGATGAACTGCAACAGCAGCTTGCGTGGCGGCCGCAGGTGACGGGTCGGCTCGGCCTGCCGCGTCAGCGCGTAATCGTGGGCGGCATGGGCGGCTCGGCGTTACCGGCGCACGCGCTGCGTTTCCTTGACTCTGCGTTTCCCGTCGAGGCGCATCACGACTACGACCTGCCGGAACGCTCCGACCACACTGCGCTCTATGTCGCTATTTCGTATTCCGGCAATACCGAAGAAACGCTCTCATTCGCCCAGCGAGCGGGTGCGCTCGGGTACGCGCTTGCGATAGTGACCGACGCCGGCGGCGATCTTGAACAGTTCGCGCAGGAAAAAGGCGTGCCGCACGTGATCGTGCCCGGCGGCATTCAGCCGCGCGATGCGCTCTTTTACCTCCTTCACGCGCTTTTACTCCTTCTCGGCCGAGAGGATCTTTCCGAACAGCTCCGCGCGGTTTCGTTTGACGCGGAGATCGCCGAGCGTAATGCGCAGACGCTTTCCCGCGCGCTTGCGAACGCGTT
Organism: bacterium; assembly: GCA_021784815.1. Taxonomy (GTDB): domain Bacteria; phylum Patescibacteriota; class Minisyncoccia; order Phycocordibacterales; family Phycocordibacteraceae; genus C7867-001. The sequence goes on from JAJYHK010000014.1 coordinate 13,179, forward strand.
CCCGATCTTCTACGCGTCGCGGCGCAACGGATTCCTCGCGCATACGGCGAAGATTCAAATGAACGAGAGCGGCAAGATGCCTGCCGCGGCGAATGTATTCCCCGAACTTAACCATAACGAGATGCAGTCGTACGACGTCGCCGCGCCCGAGGCGGTAGGGCAGCTTGCGCGGTTCGTGCTGTTTGTAGACCAGAGTGACGATCCGCGCATTGCGCGGCGCATGGCGCTCTTCGCGAAGCTTATGGGGGAGCGGTCGCGCGCCGTGGTGCAGCTCCCGCTCGCACAAGGGATGCGCGCTGAACAGCTCGTGAGCGCGTGGTACGTCACGCACCAAGCAGCGCGCTCGCTCGCCTCTGCGCGTCATATAGATCCTGACCAGGTGCCGCTCATTGAGTCGTTTAAAGCACAGCTATGACGCGGATTGTGTTCGACATCGGCGGGACCAATTTGCGGGTTGCGCGTGCGGAGGGCGCTAAGCTCGCCGACATCACGATCATACCCTCTCCCGAACAGGCATCAGACGGCTTCGACGCGCTCTGCGCGGCAATCGACGCGCTGCGCTCGAGCAAAGACACGCCGGTGGTCGGAGGTATTGCCGGACTCGTCTCACCCGACGGTACGGTCGGATACTCGCCCAACCTCCTTGCGTGGTGCGGCTTTCCTGTCGGCGCGAAGTTGCGCGCGCGCCTTCCGTCGCCGGTATTCGTCGGCAATGATGCCGACATGGCGGGCCTCGGCGAGGCCCGCCTCGGCGCCGGCAAGGATGCGCGTATCGTCGCCTACGTCGGCGTGGGTACGGGCGTCGGCGGCACGCTCGTCGTAGACGGGTTCGTCGCGCCGCACATCCAAGGGTTCGAACCCGGACATCAAATCATCGAAGCGAGCACGGGCGAAACGCTCGAGGCGCGCATTGGTGGCCGTATGCTTTCCCGCAAGCAGGGCGCTCCACCCTCGGAGATTCCGCGCGCTGTGTGGGATCAGGCAAGCGGAGACTTTGCCGCTGGCCTGTGGAATGTCATTGTCCACTGGTCGCCCGAGGTTATTGTGCTTGGCGGATCACTCATGAATGAAGACAATGGTTTTCGAGTTGCCGACGTGCGTGCGGCACTTGAACGCTGCGCGCGGCTCAAGCTACCGCTTCCCGAGCTGCGTCGGGCAGCGCTCGGCAATGCCTCGGGGCTCTACGGCGCAGCGGTCTACCCGCTCGAGTAAGGATTTACTGCAAATCACGATCCGCTTCATTCGAAGACATTCGTCGTCTGCCTCGATACGTCCCACGCCTTCTCGTTCGTGCGTCGCGCACTTCATTGATTTGCGGCAAACTCGTGCTTCTTGTTTTTTAAGGCAGTTTGAAAATAGTTGTTTTATGCCGTACTATCGGCAGTGATTCATTTAGAATCTCGCCGAGATAGCTCAGTTGGTAGAGCACCTCCATGGTAATAAACAGGCCTACCAACCGGAGCGAGAATGCGGCGGAGAATAAGGGTATTGTTCTTTTCTTCCGGTAGATAGAGCCAGTTCCCGCAGAAAACAGGCCGCGGGTTCGGTAAAAAACGTGCCGTCGTAGCTCAGTTGGTAGAGCATCGCCATGGTAAGGCGAAGGTCGACAGTTCAATCCTGTCCGACGGCTCCGAGTCAAAAACACTGCACCGGAGTAGATGCAGTTATGGAAATAAAATTATTGGCCGCGAGGTTTTACGACTACTCGTCGTTCATCCGCGGATACTCGCCGGAGACAATCAAAAGGTACCGGCAGGTGATCAACCTCTACGCGAAGTGGGTAGGAGTGACGCACATCGAAGAGGTCAGCGAGGAGAACATTCGCAAGTTGTTCTTTTACGGGCGCACGGAGCGCGGCTGGAAACCGAACACGTACATCTGCTTCCACAAATCGCTCACCGTCTTTTTCAGGTGGTGCGTCAGCGAGGGGTACATGCAGAAGAATCCGATTGACACGATTGAGATACCGAAACTAGAGAAGCGGCTGCCCGCGAGCCTCACGAAGCAAGATGCGTTGAAGTTGCTCGAGGTCGTGTACAACTACCCGTACGACTACAAGTTCCTCCGTTATCGCAATCACGCACTTTTCTCGGTGTTTATCTTCGCCGGACTGCGCAAAAAGGAGGCACTAAACCTTCGGTTCGCGGACGTTGACCTCGAGCACATGAGCATCTTCGTGCGCCAAGGGAAGGGGAGCAAGGATAGAATCGTGCCGATCAGCCACACGCTCGCAGAAACACTCCGGCGTTACGTCGAAGAACGTCGACGTCTCAACAAGACGTGCCCGCAGTTTTTCGTCTCGCTCAATCACAATGTCGGCTTTACGGACGACGGACTCAAACATCTCATGGTTCGTTTGCGCAAAGCGTCAAAAATAAATTTTACTGTGCATAAACTACGACACACCTTCGCCACTCTCATGATGGAGGGCGGCTGCGACATCTACAGTCTATCGCGCATGATGGGGCACAGCGACATAAAGACAACCACAATTTATCTCTCAGCGACCGCGGAGCACCTTCGTTCGCAGATAACGAAGCATCCGCTCAATGACCTGACTGAGTCCCACGAAGGAGGGTTCGGGATTCCGGCGAGAAGAGGGTACGAAAGCGGATGGGAGCCCGAATCAGCCCGGAAATTACAGTCACCATCACGCATTCCAGCGTGATTACCGCCTAAATGCCCGCGTGTGCGATTGTGTTCGCCAAGTGGCACGTGTGAGCGCTTCGGGCACGTAACCGCGCCGTACGCGCCATGCACACGATGAGCGGAACCAGAGCACAGTGGGCGTGGTATAATTCCTCCAACGAAAGCTCACGGATGCGCAAATTGGCACCGGGAACGGGTGTCTCATCGAATGTCCCATCGGGAATTCGTGTCTCATGTCCCCGAATCGCGCATCCGTCCAGAGAATGCAAGCCGGAATCGCCAACCGAGCGATGGTGGTGATGACATAAATCCCTATTGATTTCTGAACCATGACACTCCCTGTACCCGATTGGATGAAGAGTGACGACCTCGTGGAATGCAGGCGCTCCATCAGCGCCCTCGACGTTCCCAAGTACGGCCTCTTGTGGTGGAAGGTCGGCCTCGACAGCAAGTTCTTCACGTCCGGAGGATTCAGCCTTGAATGGCGGCGCGACCCCCACGCCGGCGACACCTACGTCGAGCTCCTCAACCGCGGGCCTAAGAATACCAACAGCGCCTTCACGCTCACCACGACCTCCTGCAATTACGGAGGCAAACGCCACTGGTTCGAGTGCCCCCGCTGCAACCGGCGCGTCCTCGACCTCTACGAGGATAACGATGACTTCTACTGCCGCACCTGCCTCGGCCTCCAGAACGCCTCCCGCCTCGTCAACTACCGCTCCATGGAACCGTTCCTCCGGCGCATGACCATCTACAACCAGTCAGAGCCCAGCGGCACCTACCAGTCCTACAAAGGCCGCCCGACGAAGCGCGCCCTGCGCGAGGAGAAACTCCGCAGACGGATCGATTTTGGAGCATCGGACGCGGTGGCGATGCTGGATACGCAGAACCGGAGGGCGAGGTAAAATCCAAGCATGGCAGTAAACACCTTCAAAGGCATCGCGTACGAAATCCTGAAAGAAGCAGGCAAGCCGCTTCACTCGGACGAGATCACGAAGATCGCGTTGCAGCGCGGCTGGCTTAAGACCGCTGGCAAAACTCCCGCGGCGACCATGAACGCCCTGCTCGTCGTAGACACGAACAAGAAGGGGCCGAAGTCGCTGTTCAAGAAAACAGGCCCGAGCACCTTCGCGCTCAACGAGGAGGTGAAAGTGGTGAAGGCCGAGGAGCTCACTGAGGAACACGAACGGAAGGAGTACCAGGTTTCAAACGCGCAGATCTCGTCCGTGCAAAAAGGCAACATCATCGAGGCCCGGGTGACGGAGCTCGTTCTTTTGTACGGCTCGAATCTTTCTTGCTACCGTCCGCTCTCCGACGACGAAGGGATCGATCTCATCGTGAAGGAGCGTGGCAGTCTCAAGTCCGTTTACATACAGGTCAAAGGCAACTTCAGCAACGACTTCGGCCGGCCCTTCGTCGCGGCCGTGAAGGAGCGCAGCGTCGTCGACAGCTACTCGATGGCGTTCGTCTTCTGTCTCTTCGATACCGCCAAAGGCGACGTGCACGATCAGGTCTGGTTCGTGCCCGCGCCCGACTTTGTCCGCATGGCTCCCAAGGACAAGAACGGCCGCTACCTTTTTGTGTCGGGCAAACAAAAGAAGGACAGCAACAAGTGGGACGCGTACATGATCGACAAACGCGACCTCGCCAGCCGGGTCATTGAACAGCTAAAGCGCATCTAACGGTATGCCACCAGACCAGCAATTAGCATTAGCAAAAGCACGTATCGATTCGGCTGAGGCCACGGGGAGAAACGCGGCCTCGAACTTCAACCGCGTGCAAGAGAAAGTATTCGACGACATCGCAAAAAGCTTCCAGCAGCTAAGTTTAGTCGCCGCCGGAACAATCTCCCTGAGCGTTACCTTTCTGGGCTACGTCATCAGCAAAACAGGCGCGTCTACGATACTCGCGCAACACATGATCTCAATTCCCATTCTCTGGGTACTATTTTTGAGCTGGGGATGCTTGCTGGTCACGATGGTATTGGGCCTGATGTATGGCCTCACGCACGCATGGTACTGGTACGCCCTCACGGGACATGACTGGGCAAAAAACGGTATCGAAGTCTGGGATGCCCACATTGCACACGATGCCCTAGGTGGCGTTACGATTCGACCCGAAACCGCAGCGCCTATCACTAGAGCGGAGATGGATCAGACGCGGCAGGCGTGGATTGAAACGACAGGCGTTTTTGCTTCTCACAAGGGCAGGCATGAGTTTCTTTTGCGTTGGAGCCGAAGGATAGCCGTCGCGACTTTCGTGATCGGACTGGCCTTCCTGCTCGTCTTCGTTGTGGTCGTGGTTCACAACTTGGCGTCTGTGTGATGGTTGCATTCTGCACAACTCTCCTCCCTTCCGATCCTATTTCTTCGGCGGTAAAATACAGACATCCGGCGTAGTCGAACCGGCATTACTAGGACAATTGAAGTTACGCATGGCTCGATTCAACAGAAAAAACATCGAGAACGCGGACAATGACCGGCCGGTAGTCTACACGCTCAAGCGTGGTGGCGAACCGATTTATGTCGGCATTGCTAAACGCGGCCGCGTTCAAGAGCGACTGACGGAACATCTGGGAGAAATTCCCGCGACGGAGTTTTCTACCCGCTCGTATGACACTATCGACGAAGCCCGCAAAGCGGAGGAGGCGAAGATCAAGCGAGAAAAGCCGGAGTACAACGATCAGCACAACAACGGTTGATGGTAAACGCACCGGCTTATAGAGAGCCCGCGGAGAAGGAGAAACGATTGGGTTGCGGCTAATCACCAACGGCGCTAGAAAAGTGCACCTCCCAACATACCGCCCACAGAGGCGGTATGTTGTTTAGATTCTCGTGCATCAATACCGCATCACAATACAGATTTGCAAAGTGAACAAATAAGCGAATGCTTGTTATTATAAAAAGAACCATGGCGCGGAAACCGAATTACGATGACTGGTCGAAAGAGGAGCTGATCAAGGAGATCACGCGCATCAAAGAGACGACGTACGGCCTCGTCTGGCACCGCGATCTGCCGGAGGAAAAAATAGACGTACTTATCAACCCGGACGCCCGGACCCCGAGCGAAATGTTCCCGAACGAAATGGCCGGCAAGCCATTCCCCGTTCTCAAGGAGACTATCTCAAAAGCGATACAAACCGACGAAGCGAAGCCTGTGAACTTACTCATCGAGGGTGACAATTACCACTCGCTCGCCGTTCTAAACTTCACTCACGAGGCGGCCGTCGACTTGATCTACATCGATCCGCCATACAATACAGGCAGCGATAACTTTACTTATAACGACAAGATTGTCGACCTAGAAGATCCCTTTCGTCACAGCAAGTGGCTTTCATTCATGAGCAGGCGTCTTCGCCTCGCCAAACGACTGTTAAAAAATACCGGGGTCATCTACATCAGCATCGACGATCATGAAATGGCGCAGCTCAAATTGCTCTGTGATGAGATTTTCGAGGAGAGGAACTTTTTGGCAGTACAGGTCTGGCGTGGCATGCACACGGTGAGAAATTCCAGCAAGGACTTCAACCACAACACTGAGTACGTCTTGGCCTATGCCAGAGACAAGGGAGCCCTCATTGAGGCGGGGCAAGCTGACACTTATTTGCGGCTCGCAAAAGATAAGACCGATAGCTATCCGCTAGACGACAATGATGGAAACGGGCCGTACAAACTGGACCCAATTTATGCGAGAAACTATTACACCCCCTACGAGATAACTTTTCCCAATGGAGCGAAATGGGCTGCGCCTAGAGGAAACTATCCCCGCTATGCGCAGGACACTTTGATGTCCATGTACGAGGGCGGGCGGCTTATTTTTACTGGAAAGGAACCGAAAGCTAAACGCTATCTCAAAGATGTTCAAGAGGGAGTACCACCAAACACTTTGCTGCCAAGCGAAGAAGTGGGGTTCAATAAAGATGGGACCTCTCTTTTGCACGAGATGTTCGGCGAAAAGGTGTTCGATCAACCTAAGCCCGTCTCTTTGATTAAGTACCTACTGTCGATTCACAACAAGAGACACAATTGGAAGAATTGGGTTGTCCTCGATTTTATGGCCGGCTCCGGGACAACGGGCCATGCTGTTTTGGAACTCAACGAGGAGGATGGAGGGGCGCGCAAGTTTATTCTGTGCACAAACAATCGAGACGAGAAGTCGGAACACCGGATAGCATCTGACGTTTGTTATCCACGCGTCTCAAAAGTCATTAAAGGATACAAATCAGCAAGCGGCAAAAAGATACTCGGATTGGGTGGAAATTTGCGGTATTACACCTGCGACTTCGTCGAAGCCGAACCGTCGGACCGGAACAAGCGCAAGCTCGTGAACGAGTCGACGGAGATGCTCTGTATCAAGGAGACGGCGTTCGAGCTCGTGAAGGCTGGCGACGACTTCAAGATTTTCAAGAACACCGACAAGTACCTCGGCATCGTCTTCCATGAGGACGCCATCGACGACTATAAAAAGGCCATCAAGAAGATCGACGGGCACTTCAACACGTACGTCTTCTCGCTCGGCGACGAACCGCATGAGAAGGAGTTCGAGGACGTGAAAAGCAAAGTCACGCTCTGCGCGATCCCCGAGGTGATCCTCAAGGTGTACCGGGAGATTTTCAAATGAACGTATGTGGATTCAATTCAAGGACTATCAAGAGACGGCGGTCGTCGACCTGAGGCGCGAGGCGAACAGGCTCCTCGACGCCGACGGCGACAAGGTGCTTATCTTCAAGTCGCCGACCGGCTCCGGCAAGACGCTCATGATGGCGGAGTTCCTGAAGCGCCTCATCGACTCCCGCGACGACGGCAAGCACTTTTCGTTCATCTGGATCGCGGTCAACAAGCTCCACGACCAGAGCCGCGACAAACTCAAGAAATACTACGACCACTACGGCGTCGGACTGAAGTGCTCGCACTTCGAGGATTTGGAGGACAAGAAGATCGCCGAGAACGAGATCCTGTTCCTGAACTGGGCCAGTATCAACAAGAAGGACAACGTGTACGTGCGGGCCAACGAGCGTGACAACAACCTCACGTCGGCCGTCCGCCGCACCAAGGACGAAGGCCGCATCATCGTGCTCGTCATCGACGAAAGCCACCACACGGCGAAAAGCGAGCACTCGAAGGATTTGATCCGCGAGATCGCGCCGAAGCTCACGCTCGAGGTGTCCGCCACGCCCCAGCTCAATAACGCGAACCGCATCGTCGAAGTCGAACTCAAGGCGGTGAAGGACGAAGGCATGATCAAGAAGGAGATCGTCATCAACCCCGGCTTCGAGCACTACGTCGTCGACCCGAAAAAGAGCGACAAGACCGCGGACGAGCTCGTGCTCGAGAGCGCGCTCAAGAAGCGCGTCGAGCTGCGCAAAAAGTACGAGGCGCAGGGGTCGGGCGTGAACCCGCTCGTCCTCATTCAGATCCCGGACGCCAAGGCGGGCGTCGC
>JAJYHK010000011.1:0-75778 GCA_021784815.1 bacterium
CCGGAGTGCGACCGTCGTGCTAGCATTACCGCCATGATAACCACTCACCGCCGTGTTTGGTGGCGGCACACGCTCCTTGCAGCATTCTTTGTGGTGGTCGGTATCGGCTTCCTTTTTGCTGGCGGTCTTTTGCTGGCGGTCGTATTGACGCCGACCCCTGATATTGCATCCTTCGCTAATCGCCAGGTCAACCAATCAACTAAAATTTACGATCGTACCGGCCAAGTACTACTCTATGACTACAACCGTGACGCGCGACGCGACGTCGTGCCGCTTACGGACATCTCCCCTAACGCCATAAATGCGACTGTAGCGATTGAGGATTCGACGTTTTACGAACACGGCGGTATCCGTTTTGCCTCGATTATCCGCGCAATGCTCACCGACGTCCTCCACGGCTCCTTATCCCAAGGAGGATCGACGATTACTCAACAGGTCGTAAAAAACACTCTGCTCACCAATCAAAAAAGCCTCGTCCGTAAAATCCATGAGTGGGTGCTCGCTATTAAACTTGAACAAGCGTATTCAAAAAATCAGATTCTTCAAACCTATCTAAACAACATTCCCTATGGGGGTACCCTTTATGGCATAGAGGCGGCAAGCCAGGCGTATTTCGGCGTTTCCGCTCGCGATCTTAATCTCGCGCAGGCGGCGTACCTTGCCGCCATGATCCAAGGCCCTTCCTATTACTCTCCGTACGGCCCAAACCGCGCGGCGCTCGATGCGCGGAAAAACATCGTTCTTAACCGCATGCGTACTTTAGGATTCATCACCGCAACTCAGTACGCCACAGCCTCCGCCGAACAAATAACGTTTCTCCCCAGACAATCGGGATCTATTATTGCGCCGCATTTTGTCTTCTACATCCTCAACCAACTCGAACAGGAATACGGTCCGAACGCGCTCGTTTCCGGTCTTAAGGTAATCACGACCCTCGACGCAAGCCTTCAAGCGAAAGCGCAACAAATCATTAGTAACGCTGCCCCTCGACTCGCTAGAGACGACAATGCGCACAGTATTGCCGAAGTCGCCATTGACCCTTCGACGGGTGAAATTCTCTCGATGGTCGGCTCAAGTAATTTTTTCAGTACCACCACGGATGGCCAGTACAACGACGCGCTTGCGCTGCGCCAGCCAGGATCGACTATGAAGCCGTTCATCTACGCACTTGCGCTTGAGAACGGCTACACGCGCGACACGGTGGTATTCGACACGCCAACACAATTCTCAACGGACTGCGCCCCGAGCGATATCACCAACAATACGCCGCCTTGCTATGCGCCGATCAATTATGATCACCACTATCGCGGCCCTATGACCTTCGAGACCGCGCTTGCGCAGTCTATCAATATTCCCGCGATTAAGGTCGAGTACCTCGTCGGCGTAAAAAATGCGGTTAACCTTGCGAAAGCTATGGGGCTTACCTCTCTTGGCGACGCCAACCAGTACGGCCTTACCTTCACGCTCGGGGCGGGTCAGGTGAGCCTCCTTGATCTCACCTCCGCCTACGCAGGCTTCGCGTCCGGCGGCGTACACAACGACCCAGTCGGTATTCTTGAGGTCGACAACAACCAAGGCAAAGTACTCCAGAAATACACCCAAAACCCGACCCGTGTCCTTCCTCAAAATATCGCGAACGATATTAACGCCATGCTCTCGGACAATGCTGCTCGAGTACCCGAATATACCCTTAATTCTCCACTCCACTTCCCTGGTTATGATGTTGCTGTTAAAACAGGGACGACGGATAACACGAGAGATGCTTGGGTTGTGGGGTACACGCCTTCAATTGCTATAGGTACCTGGACTGGCAACGACAACAACACACCAATGGTGAAAAAAATTGCAGGATTTATTCTTGCCCCAACTTGGCACGATATTATGGCCGCCGCGCTCGCTGAATACCCGAGAACGTACTTCGGCGCGCCCGATCCTATCTTTTCGAATGTTCCACCGATGCTCCAGGGAAATTGGCGTGTTCCAGATTCATCGGGTGCCATCGTCCCACATAGCCTCTTATATTGGACAAATCCGAGTAATCCGCAAGGGCCGCCTCCCACCGATCCTTCAAATAATCCTCAGTTTGCGCACTGGGAATACGGCGTAAGCTACTGGTACGCACAGCATCCTGAACTCTTTAACGGCGGAGTTATGCTCCCGGTGTCGCTCACCACCCCGCCGCAAGAGAATACCTCCTCTAGTAGCTCTGCTTCTTTTATTTCTTCAAGCACAAACGTAAGTCAGTAGTGAATAAACAACCAACACTTAAGGCGCTATAGCGCCTTAAGTGTTGGTTGTTTATTGGTTCATCGGCGAGACCAGGTAGAGCAGCGATGTATCTCCGGATCCACGAATAACGAGTGGTCGACCGATGCCGGCTGCCGATAAAATAAGGTTTTCTGTATTTGTGAGCGGTAATGCCGCAGCGAGGTAGCGATGATTAAAGGATATCTCAAGATCGCCGCCGTCGATGTGCGCTGGTATCGTCTCGATTGACTCCCCCACCTCCGTATTATGCGCATAGAATGCGATTTGCTTTTTCCCCGTACTGAAGCTGAGACGCACTTTCTGGAAAGAATCTGAGAACACGGTCGTGCGCTTGAGTGCTGTTTCAAAATCTTTACGCAGCACGGTTGCCTCAACCACAAACTCTTTTGGAATAATTTGCCGGTAGTCAGGGTACGCGGCGTTTGTGAGGCGTGTAACGAGCACTGACGAAGCGCTCTCGAATGCGCATTGATGCTCGTTAAACCGTATAATCACTTCTTCGTCTGGGAGCGCTTGAGCGATTTCAGCTGCATTTTTTGCCGGCACCAAGAGCGTTCCTTGCGTGCCTTTATTTGAAAGCGGCACCTTCTTCTCCGCAAGTCGGAATGAGTCGGTTGCAACTGCAGTAAGAACACCTCCTTCGAGTGAAAGGAAAATACTTGCAAGCTCAGGGCGGACCGTGGATACCGACGCGCAACTTGCGAGCTGCGCGAGGAGCGTGCGTAAAACGGCGCCTGAGATAATGAATGTATGGTCCTGTTGGTCTTGGGGGAGCGGAATGGTTGGAAAGTCTTCATAGGGGACCGTTTTGAGTGTACTGCGTGCCGTCCCGCTCACCACGAGCGCTGTGTCGCCTACCTGCTCAATACTAACCTTCCCTTCGCTTGTGAGTGAACTTGCGAGTTGTTGGAGTGTTGTTGCAGGAAGCGCCACAACTCCCTCAAGAGCGCATTGGCCGGCAAGCTTAAAATCAATACCAGTCTCAAGATTTGTAGCACGCATTTTAATGCCATCGTCGCCCGCAACAATGAGCACTGCTGAAAGCGCGGGAAGCGTGGCGCTCTTTCGTTCAGCAAACCGCGCGACGGTATGCACTGCTTCTGAGAATATTTTTTTTTCTAGAGAGATATTCATGCGAAAGCTATTAGGGCTGTTGATACTGGGGAAAAGCGAAATTTTTCATGAATTGCGCGCTACTTTCCGTGTCGCTCCCATGAATTCGTGTTGATAACCAGAGGAAAATATTCATACCTTTTTCAGGCCAGCAGTGAACGAATGTTTCTGATCTCTTTTGCTAACTCAGTATCCACATCAATTTCACGCTTTATCTTCTCACAGGAGTGGATAACGGTTGTATGGTCGCGATCGCCGAGCTTCGCGCCGATAGTTGGATAGGAAACGCGGAAATCTTCCCGCAAGATATACATAATGACCTGGCGCGGCCGCACCACTTCCCTTCGGCGCGTCTTTTCATAAATACTGTTCTCATCAATGCCGTAAAATTCAGCAACCTTATCCACAACATTCTTAACGGAAATGGTTTTTTGTGGGCGCGTAAAAGATCGAAGGAGCTGACGCACTTCGGCGATATCAGGCGCGCTCCCCTTCACTTGGGCGCTGCAAACAATACTATTAACGAGTCCCTCAAGTTCGCGGATTGAAGTAGAGATAGTAGTCGCCACATACTCTACGACTTCAGGAGAAAGCATGACTCCATTAATCGCTGCTTTTTTCTTGATGATAGCAATACGCGACTCGGTATCAGGCTCGCCGATATCGATCGTCATACCGCTCGCGAGGCGGCCCTTGAGGCGCTCTGCGATATCAGCGATCGCTACCGGAGGCCGGTCCGAGGAGAAAATAATCTGTTTATTTGTGTCGTAGAGGGCGTTAAAGAGATGAAAAAGCTCTTCCTGAGTCTTTTCTTTCTTTGAGAGGAATTGCACGTCATCCATAATAAGCAGGTCGTACTGGCGGTATTTATCTTTGAAGCGATTAGCGGTCCCCGCTTGCACCGCGTCCGTGTAGTCAACCACAAATTTCTCCGAGGTAAGGTAGAACACCTTGCGCCCTGGATACTGCTTCTTAAACTGGTTTCCAATTGCCTGGATGAGATGGGTTTTCCCTCTTCCGGTATCACCATAGATAAAGAGGGGGTTATAAGTGATGCCGGGGCGGGAGATGGTCGCTTGTGAGGCGGCGTACGCGAGATTATTGAATGATCCGACCACAAAGGTGTCGAAGGTATAGCGCGGGTTAAGATTATCCCCTTTATTGATATAAAACTCATTAAGCGGCAACTCCATCGCTCCACGGATCGGTTTTTGCTCCCGTGCCGGTTTACGCCTCTCGTCTTTAACGACAAGGTAGTCGATATTCCGGAATTCGTAGGATATTTCGCGGGCGATTTTAAGAAGTAATGAATGGAATTTCTTAAGAAACCAATCTTTAAAGAATTGACTTGGAACCCCTATATAAATGATGCCATCCTCGATTTTTACTATAAAGCTTTCACGAAACCAGGTATTAAAGTTTGCGGGGGAGATTGAAAGCTCAACTTGAGTGAGTATATGCTCCCACAACTCACGAGGATTCGAAGTGTCCATGAGTGCGATTATACGTTGGTGTGCACCGAGAAGGTACCCTGGCGTTTCGTGGAAAACCTGTTAATATGCTGTGTATAACTCCGTGCTTTTATGGATACGGTAACGCGCTACCTTCGCACAGTTGCACTTCCCCTCGATACAAGCTATAACTCCAGATACCTATGGCGAAACGAACCTATCAACCAAAGAAGCGCAAGCGTGCTCGTACGCACGGATTCCGCGCTCGTATAAAGACGAGCTCGGGTCGAAAAATCGTCCAACGCCGCCGGCGTGCCGGACGTGCGCGCCTCACAACGTAAATCACGTGCTTAAACGTTGTAACCGGCTTGCCCGTAAAAGCTTCCCGGACGCGCTTAGGTACGCGCGTCGGCAATCTTCGCCGCATTTTCTAGCAGCATTTCCGTTCGAAGGACACGGATACGCGGTCGTCATTGCTAAAAAAACCGTCCGCCTTTCGGTACGGCGGCATGGCTTAAAACGGCGTATTTACGCCATTTTACAGGATATTTCCTTACCAAAGTCGGTTATTCTTTTCCCTAAAGCATCCGCAGAGGAGCTTAGTCCGATAGCTATGCGCACCGAACTAACGACGCTTTTGGGGTCAAGTGTGCAACTGTGATGGGGTAATTTGAGGAGGTCTAGTACAATAGCAACGTGATTTCGAACATTTTCCACGCCGTTTTCTATAATCCCATCTATAACGCGCTCGTTGCGCTCGTCGCGTTCATTCCAGGCGCAAACGTCGGGGTGGCGGTTATTTTAGTGACGATTCTGATCAGGGTCATTCTCCTTCCTTTTTCACTATCAGCCTCGCGCACTCAGCGCACCATGAAGACCTTGGAGCCGAAAATAAAGGCGCTCAAGGAAAAACATAAAGGAAATAAGGAGCAGGAGGCGATTGAAACACTCTCGCTCTATCGCGAAGCGCGCGTCAACCCTTTTGCGAGCATTTTGACCATGTTTATCCAGATCCCAGTGCTTCTGGCACTCTACTGGGTGTTCCGATCGAATCCGTTTACCGCCCTCGATACCGCCCGACTCTATGCGTTTACGCCAATACCGGCTCATGCGTCTCAATTCTTCCTCGGCATATCTCTTGCAGGGAAGAGTGTGGTTCTAGCTGCGGCTGCCGGGTTTGCTCAGTATCTCCAAGCGCACTTTGCTCTCTCTGGAATGCCGCGGCAAGCTGCCCAGGGGAGCGCGGGCATGCAGAGCGACTTCCAGCAGGTTATGAGCATGCAGCTTAAGTACGTTTTTCCTCTCCTTATTACGGTCATTTGTTACACTACCTCCGCCGCAGTGGCGCTCTATTTCATCACGAGCAATGTCGTCGGTTCCCTTCAGGAGTGGTATATCCGGCGTACGCACGCCCCCCGGAACCCATAGCGGGGACTCCCGCTCAATAAGCAAAAAGGCCGCTTCTAAGCGGCGTTTTGCTGCGAAAGGTTACTGGAGTTTGTAGAACCAAAGCGAACCGTCGTTTTTGTTTACGAATACGATGGCATTGCCGTCAGGATCTATAGCGGGCCGCTCAATGTCGAGCGGCACTCCTGCCTCCTTGGAGATGCGGTCGACGAGCTGGGCGTAGCGGCCCATGACATCAATTCTCCAGAGCGAGTCGGAGAAGTGCGCAGTACCCTGATACCAATCGTCCGGGTAGGAGCCCTGAGGAGGGTTATCCGGAATGCCGCAGTACACGCTGGCGCTGTCAGCGGTCCAAGCGCATTTATCCGCAATGGTTGCTATGGGAAGCGCAAGTACGTGCCCGGTGGTGAGCTCAACGAGCTCCATGCGCATTTGGCTCGAGTCGGTATAGCTCACGAGCGCCCACTTTCCTGACGGGCTTACCCGGGCGACGAGGCCGCTTAGCGGCCCCGCTACGCGTGAGAACTGGCCGTTCTTCACCAGGTAGAGGTAGCCAGCAAGCGATTCGGAGGGCTTCGTGAACACCGCGTACCGGTTCTTCCCTGCAAAGGCGGCACGAATATCAGAGAGCGGGGTGGAAAAGACCTGTGTTTGGCCTACGCCATCAGTTTTGCTGAGGCTCGCAATCGAACCGTTTTCGCCCGAGGCGAGCGTGAGCACGCCGCCCGGCGAGACTGTGACGCCGGCAAGGTCTTGAGAAAGAAAGGACCCTCCACTCCCATTTGCGGGAAGTCCATAGGTGTTGATAGTGTCCATAGTTGCCCCCGAGAGGAACTGCACGTAGGCGAGGCTCGCATCGGGCAGCCAGTACGCCTCTTCGATCCCTGGGATGGTTTTGTCCGAGGTGCGCGTGATTTGGCCCGAGAGTTCGTTGTACACGTAGACATTTCCGCTCGCCCGGTCGATATAGGAAGCTACTGCGTAGGCGGCGGTAGTGGTTGCAGTGGTACTCGCGATGACGTCGGTGACAGCGATGCCTGGCACGACCGGGCCCGAGGCGATACGGATGAGTTTCGGCGCAACGACGGTCGGTCCGGCTGAGGGTCCCGCGGAGCTGGTTGAGCCGGATTGGAACGGAGTCGTTGAGCTTTGCTCCGCAAGCGGCAGGCTGGCCTGCTCCGCCGGAGTGATGACGAGCCCGGAGCGGCTATAGAAAAAGCGGAAATAGACATACGAACCAACGCCGGCAAGTACGATGACGATTGCGATGATGAGTAAAATGCGACGCATAAATTACTGATTATAAAGACAGACACCCCCTCCCGTGAGGTCTTTACAATAGGTATATCCGAGACTCGCCTTTAACACCCCAGCATCAGAAGCACCACAGCTCGTCGTTTGTGTAGTGGGGTATGGCTGCAAACCAGGTGCCCCAGGACTTCCGTGTCCAACCAACTGAGCGCACTCCTGGGCAGTAATTGTACCGCTTATGGGGATAGTATTTTGATTTTTTGTTACACAAGTTATTGAAGGTTGACCCGAACCTTCCCCAGTGTTTTGCGGGCTACCACCAACAGCCTCACAAGAAGCTATAAGGGAAGCAACGCAAGAACTAGTGTTGCTTCCAGTCTGGCATGTTTGTGTGGCATTAGTTGCAGTAAACGTATTGTTGGGTGCTGTTGGTGGCGGCGCCCATGTCGTCCAGGACGTAAGGAGCGGCGGAATGTTCACCGAGAGATTCAAGATCTCCGGATTAATGACCGAAAACACGATAGCGGGAGAGAGGATGAGCACGAGGCCGAGGAGCGACTGGGTGATAAGGCCTTTTCCCGAGAGCTGCTTCGAGATAGAGTCCTTTCCCATCGCGATCAGAACGCCGCCCCGGGCGATTTGGAATACCGCGATGATCGCCGCAACGCCTATCAAATAAAAGTACAGGTTCGTGAGGAAGCTCTGGAGTCCTGCCTGATCGGCAGCGATGCCGGTGGTGAGGCCTGGAATACCCGCAAGCGGCACGAAACCGGTACCGCTAGCAGTCGCCGCGTACACGGGAGCGGCATACGCAACCGCTGCGCAGAGCAACATGCCGGTAAAGATGAGCTTTTTCATAAGCCAAGGAAAGATGAGGTTGTGGTACCGAAGGTGACGGTGAGATTCGCCGCCGCCGTCGTGTATGGGCCGGCGGCCTCGGTCGCGGAAATGCTGGCGGTACCCGCGCCCTGACCTACCGGCCGCACAGTGAGTAGCGGACCGGTCTGTGCCGCGGACTCGTTTACGAACCATTGGACCGAGGACGGACTGCCGCTCGTTGGAAGCGAGTACGGCGCGGCATAGAGGGTGGATTCGGTACCAGTGAGCGCATAGGTACCGGAAAGCGCATGATCAAAGAGGATCCCAAGGAGCGGGTCATCGTCGTAGAGAAGAAGGGTTGGGTCGGCGGACTCGAAGGTGACCGAGCCGCCGCCCACGAGGGCACCGTCTTGGCTTTGTACCACTACCGAGATCGTGTGGGAACGGTACTGAAGCGGGGCCGCCGCGAGGAGCGCATCTTTTCCGATACCCGAAAAATTGGCGAGCCGCACACCGTCCATGGTCCAAGAATAGGAGAGTGTTGTTGGATTAACTTGCACACCAGCATTCGTTCGGAGGTTGGCAACTGCCACGACGCGGACTTCCCCTGCCGCCGGAACGAGCGGCTTGCCCGGGTAGAGCGGCGGCGCGCTCGAAAGCGGCTCAAGCACCAAAGAGACGTCCTGGGGCCGGAGTGCAAGCGTCTGGGTGTAGGACGTCCCATTTGATGTAATGGTCGCACGGATTGTAGAGAGGGCGCCGGCAGCGCCGACAGGTACCGCAATGGTTTGTGCCGAGCCGCTGTATATATGCGTGCCGTTTTCCGCCACGGTAAGAGTCGCGTTGCTAAGGTCGAGGCCGCTCGTCGACACGAACGACAGAGTTGCGGAAGTATTCGGCGCGGGGTAGCTCGGCGAGAGCGTCATAGTGAAAGGTGAACCGCTTGACCCAAGGCCGAGACTCCCAGTCGCGAGCTGCGCGAAGGCAACGGATGGCACGAGCGCAAGCAGCCCTACCCATGCAACACTGAACGCTTTGCGCGCAATCATTGACCACAGTATAAACCGCACGACCACCCTTTAGGTGGCACTCTCAAGGTCGGCGGGGATTTCGTTGCTGTTGGCAACGGCGTCAAAATTCGGCGCGTACGAGTACTCGCCCGGGAACGCGGCGCTTACTCGGAATTCTTGTTTGGTGGTTTCTTCTTCGGCCTCTGCATCCCCTTCTTCTTGGGCGCGTTGCGCGGCAATTTCCGCGGCTTGGGCGCGCTGGAGCGCCCGCTGCTGGTCGGCATACGCCTTCCGGGCTGCTTTCCACGCACGCAGTTTCTGTTTGTCGCGCTTAATCTGCTGCCGGTAGAGCTCGATGGTCGTGCCGAGGACCGAGGGCACGGTGCCGACGATCGGTATGAAGCTAAAACCAAAACCGGCGAGTGAAATGAGCCACCCCTTTGCGTTTTCTTTAAAGAGGCGCCCGTTGGTGAGGATAATCACAAGCACGATGGTTCCCCACCCAAGTACAGCCACCATCATGGCCATGATAACGCCAAAGATCTCGATAACGGGACCGGTAAAAAATTCGCCGACGCCAACTGCGGCAGTCACGGCGCCCCCCGCAATCGACCCGTACTTCGCGCCCGCTGCAAGCCCGAGCAGCGCGGGCCCGAAGAACCAAAACTGTTCGAAAACGAGCCGCAGCAGGTAAAAAATGAGTGCAATCACAAGGACGGGAGTTGCTTTCCCCCAGGTCATGACCGACGGCCGCGGCCCCGGGTCGGTATTATTGGCTGCCTGCATCGGCATGGCGGTTCTTCTCCTGCTTTATCGCGAGCAGCTGCGAGGGGTCGCTCGTGATGATTTGGTCCTCGGTATAGCTTGCGACCACCTTGATGGCAACATGCTTAAGTCCGGCAAAGAAGAGCCCTTCCCCGACCCCGGCTTCAAGCAACAAGTACTTCTCTTCGTCGGTGAGGTTGAATGTCTGCTGGAGCAGGTCAATAGTGGTGGGCGACTGCTTCATGAGGAGTTGGAGCGAGGAGTTGTTCAAGATGGGTCGGCCGTAGGGGCTTTTGAGGAAGTCCTCGACGTCCTGGGTTATGGTCGAGACGCCTAGGTAGTACTTACGGCCGCGCTTCGCGAGGCTGTAGAGGAAGCTCGCCGTGTCGTCGCTCTTCATCATCCACCACGCTTCGTCGATGACGAGAAGGCGCTTCTTGAGGTTGTGACGCACGGCGTTCCAGATGTAGTGCGTTACGATGTACATCGCAGTCTGCTTGAGCTCGTCCTCCATGTCGCGCACCGAAAAGACCACGAATTGCTGGTTGATATCGATATTCGTCGCTTGGTTGAGGAAGCCGGCCCAGGTGCCCTGGGTGTACTTCGAGAGCCGCTCGACCAGCGACTGGGTGCCCTCCATCCCGGAGAGTACCTGCTCGAAGTCTGAGAGCAGCGGCGGCTCGGCGCTCGTGAAGTCGGCGTCGCCGCTGATGTCCTTGAGCGCGTATGTTTCCGAGATAGCCCGGTCGATAATGGCATCTTCTTCGGGCGTGAGGCCGCCGAGCATGATGCGGAAGAGGCCGACGAGGTTGATGATGTTGCTGCGAAGGATATCTCTCGGATCCTCGTCGTCCTGGACCGGCGGCAGATCGAAGGGGTTTATGTGGTGTTCGCTCGAGAGCGAGATGTGGAAGGAGCGGCCGCCCGTAGCCTCGGCAAGCTGCTCGTACTCGCGCTCCGGGTCGATGACGATGACGTCAGTGCCGAACATGAGCGACCGGAGGATCTCGAGTTTTGTCGTATAGCTTTTTCCCGAGCCCGACTTCGCAAAGACGACCGAGTTGTAGTTTTCGAGCGAAAACCGGTCGAAGAGGATGAGCGAAGAGTTGTGGCGGTTGATACCGTAGAGGATTCCCCGGTCGCTCGTGAGGTCGAAGGAGACGAACGGAAAGATGGAGGAGAGAGGCGAAGAGTTGAGTTTGCTCGTCACAAGGAGCTCATCGGTGCCTAGAGGCAAGCAGGAGCGGAAGCCCTGTTCCTGCTGGAAGAGCGCCGGCTTTGTGTAGACGAGCTTCGCATCGAGAATGCCGCGAATATTGCCCTCGAGCTTGTCAACCTCCTCTTTTGAGTCGCCGTAGAGCGCAAGGTAGAGACCGACGTCGAAAAGCTTCTCCTGCGCTTGTTGAAGATCGTCGCGGAGCTTCTCGAGGTCTTGGTAGGCGGTATCGAGGAGCGGATCGCGCACCAGCCCTTTCGATTCGCGTTCGGCAATCTGGCTCTGTACCTCCGCGACTTTCTTCTGAAATGCGCGCAGCGCCTGTTCCGTCTCGATCGGGTGGATGAAAATCGAAGCGTCGAGTACCTGGTCGAGGTTGATGACGGGAGCGAACCACCCATCGGTGAGGTAGCGAGGGTACGAAATGGTATAGAACGCACGCACGAACTTCTCGCCGAGCTCAAGCTCGCGCGGGCCAATTTTGAGCGCCGTCGGAGCGATCGTGTCGACCAGATCGAGCGAGCCGCGCTGGTAAATGTCCTTCGGCAAGACCGGCACGAGCGCTGGTGCCTCTTCTTGCTTGCTGCGGGATAGGAAATCGAGGAGGGACATAGGTTAGTTGTCGAGGCGAATAGGGTTCTCAAGCTCGCCAGGATTGAAGGAGCGGTAGAACAGCTCAATCGCTTCCTCGGTGCCGAGCGGGACCGCACGGACGCCCGTCCCCGCTAGGCCGCCGGCGACGAGCGCAAGCCGCTGTTCGAGCTGAGCCCGGTGTTCCTCGAAGGAAGCGGTGCCGCCCGTTGGTTGCGGGGCTTGAATACGGCGGAAAAACCCGGTTGCCGCCTGCGCGACTGCGAGGTGCGGCGCGTATGGGACGACAATGTAAAACGACTTCGTCATAATATTTGCCTGTTCGGCGAACGAACGAATGAATTCCATGTATTCGCGAAGCTGGAGGCGCAAGAGTTCAGTCTTCTGATCCGAGGCTTTCTTCTCGAGGAGCGCCAGGTACGGGCGCAGGTCCATCTTGCGCGAGTTGATCACGATCTGAATGGAGAAATCGAGCGTATTGAGGAAATTTTGGAACCCTTCGGTGATCGCGCGCTGCTCATCCGCCGATTTAAGCGCGAAGTTGACTGAGGAGCACATAAGGATGCCGCGATACGTGCCGTCCTTAAGCGCCACGACGCCGTTGCGGATTTCCTTGATCGGGACGAATTGCTGGGTCGCGCCCGGGGCAGAAGAAGAGGATGGCATACGGATTAGGATTCGCGGTCCTGAGCCTCTTCGGTATTGATATCGAGGGACCAGGCAAGCTCATTCAGTTTACCGCGTGTGAGGCGAGATCCCCGCGCACGCTCATCCACCCGTGCCGCGGCTTGTGTTGCTGCGACCGACGGCGGTTCGGGCCGCGCTTTCGGTTCCTCGTGCTTCCACAGGAAGAGTTTTGCACCGGTGTAGTAATTAAAGCCGGCTTCGATCAGATCAATGAAAGGTTTCCCGTTCATTTTATAAAATGCGAGCGCGAGCGCGAAGCCGCCGAAGACTGCTATAACCGGCAGCGAGAGGTAGAGCGGCAGGTAGACGAAGCCGGCGACGCTAATACCGCCGCCGCCCGCAAGGTAGATGAACTGCTTGAGGGTAAGCGGGCCGACGACCTTGTTCTCCACCTCGATGAACTGCGGCACTTGGTACTCCATTGTTCTTCAGTATACCGTGCGCGTGCCCAGGAGTAAGCGCTGTTGCAGACGTTGCTGTAAGAGTTGCGTTTTACACGCTACTCATCTGGGTGGTTCAGGGTCGCCCTCTTCCCCTTTAAGATCTTTAGTCTGAAGCGGACTCTCAATGCCAGGCGACCATTTTGCGTCGATAGAGCCGAACTGGCGCTCATACTCGCCGAGCTGATGCGTGAGACTCTGCACGACCCGCTTCATGTGCTGGGGTGTGAGCGCGTAGGCGGCAGCATTGTTGCCGACACTCATAATGAGAACAAAATGTTCGCGCGTGTGGCCGGCGGCCACGTTTTCACAGAACTGCTTAGGGATAGCATCAAAATCCATACTCGATTGCATGAGGCTACAGTGTACCACTGCCGCCTACGATGAGCCCAAAGAGCCAGACGACCAAACGATAAAACGGCCCGGCAAGCGCGTAGGAGAACACGAGGAGGAAGAGTACGAGGGCAAAGGCTCCCAAGCCGCGCAGCTGAGCTTCAAAGCGGCGTAGGCCGTGCGAGAACCGCCAAGGGAGCGCTGCTCGTAGCGCGGTGAAGCCGTCGAGCGGCGGGAACGGTATGAGGTTAAAGAGCGCAAGGAACAGGTTAATGAAGGCGATAAGCGCGGCAATCGAGATTGCCGCGCCAGGAAGCGAAAGGTATCCGCCAAAACGCGCCACCAGTCCGAATACGACCGCAAAGAGCAGGTTCGTAAAAATGCCCGCAAGCGCCACGAACACCTCGCCCCACCGCTGGTTGCGCAGGTTATAGGGATTGTAGGGTACCGGCCGCGCCCAGCCGAACATAATGGGTGATCCGGAGATAACGAGAAGGATGGGGATGATGACCGAAC
Organism: bacterium; assembly: GCA_021784815.1. Lineage (GTDB taxonomy): Bacteria > Patescibacteriota > Minisyncoccia > Phycocordibacterales > Phycocordibacteraceae > C7867-001. The sequence continues at coordinate 13,868 of JAJYHK010000011.1, forward strand.
CGAGCGGGTCGATGTGCGGAAGCGGGTTGAGAGTGAGGCGTCCTGCAAGCCGCGCTGTCGGATCTCCCTGCGCATTTGCCGCGTAGCCGTGGGCGACCTCGTGGGCAATAATGGAAAGAATAAGGATAATGAGGGATATCGCGATTACCATAAAAGAAAAAGTTGCTCGGTCGAGAAAGTATGGTACCATGCCGCTATCTATGGCGCGAAAATGCGATATCACCGGTAAGACGACGCAGGTTGGCGGGCGCTACTCCAACCGCGTTCGTGCAACCCAGTTCAATCCGACTGGAAAGGTCCGCCGCAAGGCAAATCTACAAAGACGGCGTATTTACGTACCAGAACTGGAGAAAACCGTCATCCTCGACGTCTCAACCAAAGGGCTCAAGACCGTCAAAAAGGTCGGTGCGCATGCCGCCCTCAAGAAAGCTGGCCTCATCTAAGGGTAGTAACCGTCCATCCATCAGAAACAACCGGTGGCGACGTGGAGGAGAGGAACAGTGCGCTTGCAAGGGCGCGTTGTTCCGTTTGGACGAGCCAGTTTCGGGTGCGCTTCGGAAGGTTCGGCTCAATTACAAATGAGGTGGAACCATACGAAATACGCGCAACGATGGTAGTACTCGGCCCTGTTCCGCGGGCTGCCTGAGCGTTTGGCCAGAGCACGTCCACAAATGCCCCGCTCCCAAGAGCGAGCCGCATTCCCTCTACAGCAGGGAGAACACGCGTCCCTTGCTTTTTGAGCGCCGCAGCGAGGGCCTGTTCCCTGGAGAATGAACCACGCGCCGCACTTCGAATAAAGAGCGGGACGCGGTAGCGGTTGAGCACGGACGGGAGCCCCCCAGCGCTCTTCGCGCCCGGGTCCGTGAGCACGACCACGGCCAATGACCGTTGCCAGGGTGGCAGTCGGGTGCCGAGCGCCCGCAGGATTGAAGCGTCGCTCCCGGCGTTAATGAGTAGGGTTGCGCCACTCGGGGCGCGGACCAGGTACGCGGCGCCCTTTCCTGTCCGTAAGGGCTCGATGCGGAGCTCGAGTGCCACGGTGAGGCGTGCGTAGATCCAGACAGAGGCAATACCAAGTCCCACAAAACTAGCCAGCAGAGTGCGCGTGCGTACGAGCGCCAGCATGTGCGTACTATACGACAGCGCCGCTCTCCTATTCACGCTTGACACAAGACCGCTCGTGGTACAGTGAGGCTCTATGTACGAAGCAAAAACCTTTTCCATTCCCGAGCTCGAGGGCCTTTCAAAGGAATCAATTGATCAGCATCTTGGGCTTTATCAGGGCTACGTGAAAAACTTCAACGGCATGACCGAGCTTGCCGGCGAGCTTATGAAGGCTGATGCGCAGAAACATGCGCTTGCGATCGGCGAGCTCATGCGTCGCCGCTCTTTCGAGTTTGGCGGGATGCGCCTCCATGAGCACTACTTCCCCCAGTTTGAGGGCGGCAAAAAAGCGCTTGATGGTGGAAGTGCGCTCGGCAAAGCGCTTGCGGCGCAGTATGGCGATCCGGCACGCGCGGAGAAGGAGATGCGCATGGTGGCGAACCTGCGCGGTCCGGGCTGGGGCATTCTCTACTGGGATCCGGCTGCGAAACAGTTCCTTGTGGGCTTTACCGAAGAGCAGCATCAGGGCCACTTCGCGACCCTGCCGATCATCGTTGCGCTCGATGTGTGGGAACACGCATACGTGCTCGACTACGGCGCTTTAGGCAAGGGCTCGTACGTTGACGCGTTCTTTGCCAACCTTAACTGGGGTGTTGCGGAGGAGCGGTTTGCGGCGCTTATGTAAAGCGCAAGGAGCGCGTAGGCGGCAAGGGTAAGCCAAAACGGAAAAGCCGGAAGAGAAAGCGCCGCGAGCTTTAGGCTTGCGGCGCTTTCCGCTATGCGAATAAGCCCATCGGTCAAAAGGTACGCCGGCAAGCCGGCAAGTATGGCAAGGAGGGGTGCGATTGAGCCGAAAAGCATTCCGGAAAAACCAGCGAGCGCGGAAAAGGCCATAGTCACCGGCACGAACGGCATGACGAGAAGGTTTACCGGAATGGCGACCAGCGAAAGATTGCCGGTGTCGTAGAGCAGAAGCGGAAGTACGGCGATCTGCGCGGCGATGGTGGTGGCAATCGCGTTAGCCCAGAAGAACCCTATTCGCTTGCAAATAAATGTCTCGATATCCGGCGCGAGCCAAATGAGTCCGGCGGTCGCGGCGACTGAAAGACCGAAGCCCGGGTCGAATACCGCAAGAAGCGGATTCCAGAGCAGCATAAGCACGATTGCGAGCAAGAGCGCGCGATTTGCCGCGTAGCTCTTCCCGGTTGCTCGCGCATAGAGCGCGATGCATGCCATGATGCCGGCGCGCACGGCGGTGGCGCTCGCGCCGGCGACGCCGATGAAGGCAATGAGCGCAAGCGCGCCAGCGAGCGCGCGGATGTGAAGCGACGCCTTTATATACGCGAGCGCCACCATGACCCACTCAGCGACGACCATGACGTTGTAGCCGGAGAGTACGATGATCTGCACGAGGCCGGTCCGGACGAATGCGTTTTGCAAATCACTGCCGAGGCCCGACTTGCCTCCGATGACGATGCCGCCGGCGAGCGAGGCATACGGCTCCGGAAGCGCTACATCGAGTCCGGAAAGGAATACATGTTTGACGCGCGCGAGAAGTGCAGAGACTGAATACCATGGCGCCGATGCGAGTGCGCGCACCGATGCGTAGTCGAGCACGAAGCGAATGCCCTCGCGCTCCAAATATTTGTCGTAGCGAAAGACGCGTCCGCCCGCGCTTGCAAACGGCTGCGGCAATTCAAGCGTGCCGCGGATCGCGACGCGCTCTCCTACGGCAAGCGCCGTGTCGCGCGGCGTAACGGCAAGGACGAGAGAGTGCGCGCTCCCATACGCGACGCGCACGGGCACCCGCTGCAATCCATCGCGCACGTCCGGATCGCCGGTTATGACTCCGGTCAAGCGTGCGCGCGTGTGAAGCAGCGGTACAAAGGCGCGAGGAAGCGGCGTGTCTATGAGCGCGGCGCGGCCCATGCCTATGAACACGCAGAAAAAGAAAATGGCCGCGAGGGCGTGCGCGCGTCGCGGCACGAAAAAGAAACCGAGAGCAAAAATGAGCGTGAGCAAAAACATAAACGCATACGCGCTCCATCCGAAAACGAAAAGCGAGCGAAGCACAACCCCGCCCGCGATTCCGATCGCAACGACGAGCAGGCCGCTCATGCGGCAAGGATAACAGGTTCGCCGGTGCCAAAGTCGGATTCGGGAACTCCGCCTGAACCGGGCGTCGGGACGAGGAGTCAATCCCCGCGGTCCATTGCTTGGTTCGCCAGAAGGTCGGCCTCTTTGTTCTGCGTGCGGAAGACGTGCTCGAACGAAATCGAACGGAAAGCTTTTTCAAGCCGAGCGAGCTGCGCCCGCTTCTCTTGCAGCACTGGATGCTTCACCTTGTATTCTCCTTTCACCTGCTTCACGATGAGCTCGCTGTCCATTTTTACCTGCACGTCGGCTCGCCCGCGTTCGGTCTCCGCAATAAGTTCGCGTAGTTTTGTGAGCGCGCGTATGACCGCTTCGTACTCGGCGAAATTATTCGTTTGATGGCCGAGGTAGTCGCTCACCGTTGCGACGACGTTTCCCGCTTCGTCGTGAATGATTGCGCCGGCGCCTGCGGGTCCGGGATTGCCGCGCGCGCCGCCGTCGCTGTGGATGGTGTAACGCATGGGGCGAGTATAGCAGCGGACCGTCGCTCGTCGAGTCGAATGCGATAGGCGTACGAAACGCGCATGGTCGTGCTTGGCAAAGATACACAGGCCCGATAGCCCCGCCCGACCACGCGCGTTTCGTTTCGTTATGCGCTGTCCGCCTTTGAAATCGCGACAAGCCGCAGGCGCACCGGGCGACCGCGAGAGAACCTGTCCCGCTCGAGGTGTGCGAGCACGTTGACCAGGCTTCCTTCGGCGATCGAGTCAATTGTGCGCGCGAGCGCGCCGCGCGCGAAAAATACGATGGCGTCGAGCGCGCTCGTTTCATCGCGTGCGAACGCGATCTTCCGATGCTCTTCCCCTTTGCCGAACCGCGAAACCGCGCGCACGCAAACGCCGTGCAGCCGCACGAGCGGTTTTTCATTGCCCATGCCAAACGGCCCGAGCCGCTCTAGCTTCCCGAGAAGCGCGTGCGTCGCTTCTTCCGGCGTGATTTCAAAATCGGCGCGTGCACTCGTGGGGTCGGTCGGGTCATCAACCGTGAGATGTGCGAGCGCAGAAGCAAGTCGTCCTTCGAGCGTAAAAATTGCGTCTTCGTGCGCGGTGAAACCGCCCGAGGCAGCATGTCCGCCGAACTCGATAAAGGCGTCGCCCGCGATACGCATGAGCTCAAGCGCGTTCACGGCGCCGCTCCGCACCGATCCTTTGATCGACGCGTCGCCTTCCCTCCCCCATAGGAACACCGGGCGGTTGTACTCTTCAGCGATCGAATTGGCGACGAGCCCAAGAAGCGCGGGGCGCCACGAGGGATCGCCGAGCGCAATGACACTCGGCATCGCGCCGCGCGCCTTGAGACGCGCGTGCACTGCGCGCGTAATCGCGCCCGCTTCAGCTTTGCGCTGCCGGTTGAGCTTCTCGAGATGCTTGGCGAGCGCGTCAGCACGCACTTCGTCGCTGGTGGTGAAAAGATCGAACGCGCTCTTCGCGTCGCCCATGCGGCTCGCGGCATTCACGCGCGGCGCGAGCATAAAGCCGATGTCGTCTTCAGTGAGCGTCCGCTGATCACAACGCGCCACTCGACAGAGCTTTTGGAAACCGATGCGCGGCGACTTGCGCATGACGATGAGTCCATACGTAGCGAGCACGCGGTTTTCGTCGAGGAGCGGCACCATGTCCGCAATCGTTGCGAGCGCCACCATATCGAGCAGCCACTTCTCCCATCCTTCCGGTATGCGCGCGCGCAGCTCCGGCGAAACGGCGAGTGCCCCGCGCACGAGCTTCCATGCGACCCCCGAGCCGCACAGTCCTCGGAAGGGGTACGGTTCGTCGGCGCGCGCGTTCGGGTTCACGACCGCAAACGCCGGCGGCAACGTATCGCCGGGCAGGTGGTGGTCGGTCACGATGACTTCCATGCCGAGCTCGTTCGCGCGCGCGATTGGCGCGACATCGGTGATGCCCGAGTCGGCGGTGACGACGAGCGTAACGCCTTCGCGCGCGAGCGACTCGATGCCTTGCTCGTTCATGCCGTAGCCCTCGAGGTGGCGATGCGGAATGTACGTAGTAGAATCGGCACCGACCTTTTCAAGGAAGTCGTGCAATAAAGTGGCAGCCGGAATGCCGTCGCAATCGTAGTCGCTCCAAATCGCAACCTTTTCCCTCTTGAGAGCAGCGTGCGCGAATCGCTCGGCTGCCTTAGGCATGTCGGTCATGAGAAGCGGATCGTGGAGGTGCCGATCATAGGAAGGCGCAAGAAACGCCTCCGCCGCTTCGGCCGTCGTGATCCCGCGTCGAACAAGGAGCGCGGCAGTGACCTCGTCGTACGCGTGAAGGGCGCCGCGCGCATGTGTGCCGATCGGTTCACGGAGTTCAAACATGCGAAAAGAGTATAGCGCGGGAAGCGGCGCGTCCGCGATCTGGTATCGTTACCGGTATGAGTGAAACAGCAAACGAACCGAACTGTATCTTTTGCAAGATTGTGCGTCGCGAAGCGCCATCGTTCACAGTGTACGAAGACGACGACTTCATCGCGTTTCTGGATATTCATCCGCACGCGCCTGGCCACGTGCAGGTGATTCCCAAGACGCATTATCGCTGGGTATGGGACGTACCTGGGGCGGGCACATACTTTGAGGTGGTGCGTGCCGTTGCGCTCGCGCAACGAAAGGCGTTTGGAACGGAGTGGATTATCTCTCGGATCGTCGGCGACGAAGTTCCGCATGCGCACATCTGGGTCTTCCCCGCCGACGGCGCGGGCAATGCGAATGATTTTAAAAGGAATGCAGAAAAAATCAGCCGTGCGCTCGCGCGCCACTGAGAGCAAGACAAAACACCCGGCGCCTTTGGCGCCGGGTGTTTTGTCTTTAGCGGTCGAGTGCTTGAATACCGGGCAGCATTCCGTGGACAAGTAGGTCGAGCATCGCGCCGCCGCCGGTCGAGACGAAAGAAAAGCGTGCAAGGAGTCCGAGGCCCTCAATCGAGGCGATGGTGTCCCCGCCGCCGATCACCGAGTATGCGCCGCTGTGCGCGACCGTCTTGGCGAAATCATCAGTGGCCTCACCAAAGCCGTTTTCATAGTTGCCGACCGGGCCGTTCCAGAGCACGGTCTTCGCCTCGCGCGCGAGCGCTGCAAGGCGAGCGCTCGTCTCGGGGCCGATGTCGAGAATGCGCTCATCCTCACGTACCGCGTTAACGGAGACGGTGCGCGCCTGCACAGGCGCGTTCGGCGCGCGTGCTGCAACGACGCGCACGTCCGCTGGCAGGACAAGTCTCGGGTTACGGAGCAGCGAACGGACACCCGCATCGTCATCGGTTGAAATGAGAGAATCGCCGATCGGCATGCCGGACGCCTTCAGAAAATCATTCGCGAGCGCGCCGCCGACAAAGACATGATCGTAGGCGGCAAGGAGCGCGTTTAGGACAGGCTCCTTCGTTGAGAACTTCGCACCGCCGACAACGGCGAGCGCCGGGCGCTCGGGTCGCCGCGCTCTCAATAGCACCGAGAACTCCTCTTCCACGACAAGACCGGCGTACGAGGGCAAATACTGCGGGACGCCGACAATCGAGGCATGCGCGCGGTGGCAGGTATCAAAGGAATCCTGAACGAACACGTCTGCGAGCGCAGCGAGCGCTTTGGCGAAAGCCGGATCGTTCGCTTTTTCTCCTGCATTGCGGCGGAGGTTCTCGAGCACGAGCACGTCTCCAGGAAGGAGGTTGCGTATCGCGCTGCGCGCCTCGGCATCGATGGTCGAGGGACAGAAGGAAACGTTTCGTGTGAGCTTCTTGAGCGCGTCGACCACCGGTGCGAGCGTCTCGGTCCCCTTCTCGCCGATATGGCTAATGAGAACGACCCGCGCTCCGCGCTTCGCGAGGAACTCGATGGTCGGGATGGCCCGGCGCAGACGATAATCGTTCGCGACAGCGTCGTTCTCGATCGGCACATTGAGCGCCGCGCGCACGAGTACGGGAACGCCTTCAAGGGTGGGGATGTCGCGGACGGAACGAATCATGAAAGCGCCTTGGCGAGTGATTGAAACGATGGCGGATCAATCGAAGCGTGGCCGACGAGGAATCCGTCGACCTGTGACTGCGCCGCAAGGGCGCGAATATTTGCCGGTTCGACCGAGCCGCCATAAAGGATGCGCGCGTTGGTAGCCGCTTTGCCGGGGAGGAATTGAGCGAGCACTTTGCGGATATAGAGCACCATTTCGGCGAGTTCCTCGGGACGCATCGCGTCTGCGGCCCCCTTCCCGATTGCCCAGATCGGTTCATAGGCAAGCACGACGCGCTGGCGCTCCTTCGCCGAAAGCGGCGCAAACGCGGTCTCGAGTTCTTCCCGAAGGAGCGAGAGATAGCGGCTTTCCTCATCGCGCTCGCGCTCGCCGATGCAGAGGATGGGGGTGAGTCCTTGCGCAAGCGCGTGGGCAAGCTTTTCGGCAACGATCGCGTTCGTGTCGCCCAGGGCGCGGCGCTCCGAGTGGCCGATAATCGCAAAAGTCGCTCCTGCCGCCGCGTATGCCTGCGCCGTGTTTTCGCCGGTCTGCGCGCCGCCGGTGGTATGGGAGACATCCTGCGCGGCAAAGGCGAGTGCGGAGCGGTTGCCGCTCGCAAGGAGACTGAGGAATATGCCCGGCGGCGCAATGATGATCTGGTGGATACCGCCCCGTGCGAGACGCTTGCCGGTTGCGACGAGCTTTTTCGCGCGCTCGATGTCTTCGACGTAGGCTTTCCAGTTTGCGGCAATGATCATTGCCTTGAGTATAGCAGCCGAGGGTAGCGTAAGGAGGCTCGACGCGGTCCCTACTCTTGTCGCCAGTCGACGAACTGCCACTGTGTCGAGGTGACGGGCGTAAAGGGGGGCGGATTCGTTGAATTTTGACGATCGAAGGCGGAGGTGCCATTCGAGTAGCCGGACCATCCGGAACAGCCGCCGCCGCCGCCGTACCACCAGTAGGTAATCGGCCGCATAGAAGAGACGATCGTACCGAGTATGTCGAGGGTCGACTTGCTGCCGTACGCGCTGCATGGGTACATGTTCATCCCGAACGCGCCCGATTGGGCGACAAATATGCCATCGAGGGTGAGGTCGGCGGGCGCCGTGGGATTAATGAGGACGCTGTGTGATGCGATTGCTGTGAGGCCTGAGGTGCCATCAAAGGCCGTGTAAGTGAGGTTGTTGGTGAGCTGAATGTTCGGGTAGACGCCCGGTGTCGTCACGTTTGCGGCGACGACCGTCACTTTCCCCGAGATGGACCCCTCCATCCATACATTATCTTCGACAAAAATGAGGCCGCAGTTCGCCGGGATGGTGTAGGTGCCGAGCAGGGTTTCTGCGGTAATGAGCCCGTAGTCCTGCTTGTTATAGCCGTAAACCCCGTCAACGGGATACGAGCGGATGCTCTTGCTCACGTCGGTCACCTTGTAGACGGTGACCGTGCCGTCGCCATTAAAGACGAGATGGTAGCCGAGATAGTACTGCTTCGAAGTCGAAATGCGCGGGAAGTAGAGTCCTTCGCTCTGGGCGACCGACTTAAGTGAGGAGAAGTTCGAGGCAATCGCGGCAAAATCGGTCTGCGGGGTCGGGTAGCTCCAGAGGTCTTGATTGGTACCGCTGCCGAAGACGCCCGGCTCGGTCTGGTTCCCTTGGCAGCCGTAGCTCGGATCGCAGGTCCATGTCGTAACCGAAGAGGTGACCGGCGCGTTTGGGTTGCCGTCCATGCGAATGCCACCGTTGCTGTGGACGGGCCCGTAAATAGGACCGCCCCCGAACCAGACGCTTGAATTGAGTATCATGTTGTAGCGCGCGACCGAGGGCTGGGCGTAGCGCGCCCAGAGCGTCGCCGATACATTGGGAGCGTCGGCGGGGACGCCCTTGCTCGTCACGTCGATTGACTGCACGGCATTGCATGCTTCGTTGCCGACGACCGAGAGCGTGTACGTGCCCGCGTTCTGCCCTTCTCCGTTCACATAGGGAACGATAAAGGGGCCGTTGTGGCCAGTGTGATCCTGGGTATCGCCCGGGTAGTGCGAGAGAAGCCAGCGGTAGTACTCGAGCCCGGCTTCCGCGATGTTAAACGCCTCGGATTGCGCGCGGACGAACTCCTGCGCGCGATTTTGCTCGAGCACGAATCCGGAGAGGCCGACAATCACCGCAAAAAAGACGGCGCCAAAAACGAGAACAAGCAGCATGACAGAGCCTCCGCGATAGCGTTTCATAATTGCGCTTTGAGGTTACGGAGCGTCGCGCCCGCGGAGATCGTATAAGTGACGGGCGCGCGATTCACGTTGACGTCAATCTGGAGCGTGGTTTCCACCGAGGCAATCCTGGATACGTTAATGGGTGCAGTGAGCTCGGTCCCGCTTGCGTCATAGAAGGTAAAGACGGGGGTCGATGTGCCATTGACCACCGAAGTCGCGATGGTTGAGGTTGCGGAGAGAGCACCCGCGTAGGTAGGAGGACTGCCTGCGGGTTCCGCGATGCCCCGATAGAGCGTGCCGCCGACGAGCTCGTAGGTAACGCGTTCGATTTCGGGCGAACTGTTGACGTTAGCGTAGAAGACGAGCGTTGACGTACCTGCGCTCCCGATCGGATAGGAACCATCGCTCCCATAGGATGCCTCGCGGAGATAGCGCATGGCGTCCTCGACGCCGCGCCGTCCTTGTTCTGAGGCAATGGACTGCTGAAGCGTGAAAGCATTCGTCTTATAGAAGTACACGATGAGCATACTGAGCGCGCCCATGACGAGCACGGTCATCGCGATGGTTACCATCATTTCAATAAGCGTAAATCCGCGCGCCGGGCGGTCGGCATTCAGTCGGGCGGTCGGCGGACGGGTCATTGTAGGGAGAGAGAGACGGTTGTCGTCGCTTGCCCCGAAATAGGCAGGTTGAGGTCGCTCATGGTCGTATAGCCTGGTGCAGAGGTGACGAGCGAGTACGTGCCAGGAGCGATCGCGGCAAAATAGGCGACGCCGCATGCATCGGTCGGAAGCGCCGCGGCGAAGCTGGGACTGCTGAGGACGACCCGCGCGTTGCCGATGGCGCCACCCTGGGTGTTCATTACCGTGACGCCGAGCGAGGCGTTGCCGAGACTTCCTTGTACGAGCTTAGTCGACGTCGCCGAGCCCGGTGCCAGCTGGTACGGACCTGGTGGGCAGCTCTCGAGCACGGTCGTGCTTGCGGAGAGCGTGTAGGCGTCCCATTCGAGCGTCTCCGTTACAGATCCGGTCGATCCGGTTATACCCGTAACTTGGGTCTTGTACAGGGGTGCGCTGCTCGCGGTCGAACCGATCGTCTTAGTGCCGGTGAGCAGGAAACGGCTGTTAGGAAAGGGTTCGGGCCCCTGCGTGTGCGAAAGCGACCAGGAGCGCAGGTCCGGATTTGTCGAGGTCGACGAGCGCGAGAGCGTTGCGGAAAGCGCGAGGGTCGGGTAGCTCGTCGTCGAAACGCCGATAAGCGAAACCGGGAAGGAGCTGAAGCCGGTGCTGTTCCCCGCGAGCACGGAATCCGGCAGCAGATTGCCGGAAGCGTCAAGTACCCGGACAACGACGCTCGCGCCGCTCGGCGTCGAAAGCGAGGCGTTCAAGAGCCCCCAACTATCGAGGTAGCTCGGCGAAATGGGTATGGACTGAACGGAACCGGACAGGGCGCCTGATGCGAGCTGTACGGAACCGTCGGATACGATCGCGTTCTTTTCGCCGGCAAGGTTCGCCGTGCTCGCGAAGCTGTCGGAAAAAACGGTGGTCGTCGCCGGCGAGAACGAAGAGATAATAAGGGTCGCGAGCCGGTCAATCGCGAACGTGCTCGTCGTCGTTTGATCCTGACGCACCGTGAGAAATCCCGGCGTCGGGTTGACGTTAATCGCGGTCCGCGGGTAGGTTTGTGCGCTCGAGTCGCCCGATTTCGACACATATATTTGGTAATCCGGGGAGCTCGTGGCGCCGCCGATCGATACCATACCGCTGCTGTCGGTAAGCGTGGTGAAGTCGATAGCCGGCGAGGTCGATGCGTTCACGATCCGGACGCTCGCGCCGCTCACCGCGTTGTCGGAGGCGTCGACAACGTGGATGTCGAGCGTGCCTCCCGCGGTGTTGCTTTCAATCCCAGGCGGCGCAAAGTTCGATGCGAGCGTCACTAAGCGCGGGAACCCGCCGGCGGCGTAGGAAACCGATACGACCGCCTTCTTGTAGTCGGTCGTGATGCCGTTTGTGTCGGCGGTCCCCGTTCCGTCGGCGGGATCGTCGTAGTAATCAATAAAGGTATGTACGACATAGGGCGCGCCGTCTACGGTCGAGGTGGCGTACTGCGGAACGAATCCTGAAGGGATGCCGCCCTGCGTGCCGAGCGCCTCGTAATTAAGGCCACGGAGGTACTCCATCTGGGTATTCGCAACCTCGACTGCGGTCGCTTCGGCCTGGTCAATGGCGGAGAGCGAGAGCGAGGCGCGCAGGGCGCCGAAGAGCGCGAGGAAGACGACAAGGAGAAGAGCGCTGCCCACGAGGACGTCGATGAGCGTCATGCCCGACGCGATCGGTGCCCGCCCTCCTCGCTGCCGTTCTCTCGAGAGGCTCATTTAAAACGCCGAAGAGAGCTGGTAAATAGGCGCGATCATCGCAACCGCGAAGATGCCGACCATGGTGCCGATGAAGAGCATGAGGAGCGGCTCGATAATGGTCGAGAGGTCCTTCGTCTTTTCGGCGACGTCATTCTCGTAAAATTCGGCGATCTGTCCGAGCATCTGGGCAACCTTTCCGGTCTCCTCACCGACCGAGAGCATGTCGCTCATGAGGAGCGGGTACACGTTTGGATGCGCCGCAAATGCGCTCGAGAGCGGCTCGCCCTTGCGCACCCCGGTCTCCGCTTCCTCGATGATGTTCGCAAAGAGCGGCGCGTGAACGACCGCTTTGGTGATCGAGAGCGCCTCAAGTACCGGCACGCCGGCGGAGAGGAGCGAAGAGAGCGTGCGCGCGGCGCGCGCGGCGTAGGTCTCGCGAACGAGTTCGCCGATTGCCGGCATGAGAAGCGATGCTCTGAGGACGAGCGCGCTGCCGCGCGCCGAACGTATGAACGCGATACCGCCGCCCACGACGCCAACGAGAACGAGGAGCGTGAGGGCAACGTTGTTTATGAGCATGTTCGAAATGGCGACGATGACGCGGGTTGCCAAGGGCACCTTTACATGAAGCGAGACAAAGGTCTTTGTGAGCACCGGTACGACGTACATGAGCATCAAGATAGCGATAATGATGACCGCAGAAATCACGATGGAGGGATAAATCATCGCGCCCTTTACCTTACGGATGAGCTCGGACGTATGCTCCATCTGGATACCGACCGTGTTGAGCGCCTCGGCGAGGCTTCCCGACTCCTCGCCCGCTTGTGCCATGGAAATGAAGAGCGGCGGGAACACCTTCGGGTACTGCGCGAGCGCCTCATGAAAACTCGAGCCTTTTTCGACCGTTTGAGCGAGGTGCGCGGTTACTTCTGCCATTTTACGCTTGCCGGACTGGCGCTGAATGACCGCGAGCGAGCGCGAGAGCGAGAGGCCGGCTGAGAGCATGGCGGAGAGATTCTTCGCCATGCGGATGACTTCGGCGTTTTTCACGCCCGTACCGAGCGTCGCATGGAGGAGTGAGGACAGTTTAGTCGCGTTGCTTTCGGTGAGCCCGACGACCGTGCCGCCGTCCTTTTGAACTTGTTCGTACACCGCAAAACGCGAGGGCGCGTCGATCGTACGCGTCTCTTCCCCGCCGCTCGTGCGAACCGTCACGCGGAACCTCATTTCAATGGTAGCGTAGCATGCGCATGCGCGCGTAGCGCGCGTTATAAAGAGATACGCGACGGCCGCAAGCCGCCGCGCAGTCTTCTTCCCATCGCCTTTTGTTGCACCTCCCGCTTCAATCCGCAAAACCATGCTTGCGCGTTCAAGCGGGGCGGAAACGGACGATTCGATAGGTCGTCCGTTGCCCCGAGTTCAGGTGTAGGTCATCGGCTGGACGTCTTTTGCGGCTCGGCAGCCCGCAAAGAGCTGAGCCGCAAGTTCTGGTTCTCCGCCCGCGGACAGATACTCAGCCTGTCGGTGGAGCGCTCGCGCTTGCAACTGCCGATAACCATCTTCGGACAAGCCGAGCATGATTTCACCTGCTGGTGCGGTCGTGGTCTCGGACATTTCCCACCCATAAAGAAAAAGCATCACGTCCAGCCGTTCCGCCCGGACGCCCGCGGGTCTCTTTGGTGCGCCGAAGAGACAGCCTGATATTGACGCTCAGTCGCAACTATGTCAAGGGTTCGGTCGATTGCTATTCCGAAACGGCACGGAGCACCTCTTCGACCGAGGTGATGCCGCGCGCCGCTTTGTAGAGGCCGTCTTCAAACATGGTGAGCATGCTCTCTCTGCGCGCCTGGTCCTCAATAGCATCAGTCGTCATCTGGTGGAGCATGATTTCCTTGATCGCCGGCGATACGGCGAGGACCTCGTGGATGCCAATGCGGCCCTTGTAGCCGTCCGCGCACTCGGCGGATTCCTTAGGATGATAAAACGGCACGTCATCAATGGCGGTCCCTTTTTTGACGAGCTTCTCTTCGGTGAGCGCGTTCAGGACCGTATCAAACGATTCTTTTGGGGCGATCTTGTCGCGCTCGCTAGCGTCGAGCGCGTACTGTTCTTTACCATCACAGAATTTACGCACGAGGCGTTGGCCGACAATGATGCGGATGGTCGACGCGAGGAGGAACGGCTCGACGCCCATATCGATGAGACGCGGAATCGCGCCGGCGGCACTGTTCGTGTGGATAGTCGAGAGCACGAGGTGGCCGGTGAGTGCGGCGTTGATGGCGAGCGAGGCGGTCTCGTTATCGCGGATTTCGCCGACCATGATGATGTCCGGATCCTGGCGCACGAGGGAGCGCAGGCCTTCCGCGAAAGTAAAGCCGATCGCGGGATTTACCTGGGTTTGGTTCACGCGCTTCATTTGGTACTCGATCGGATCCTCGATCGTAGAGATGTTCACGTCGGGAGTATTCACGATGTCCATCATTGTGTAGAGGGTCGTCGTTTTGCCCGAACCGGTCGGCCCCGAAATGAGAATGATACCGGTCGTCGTCTTGAGCGCGGCATGGATCCGTTCAAGCGTCTCGCCATGGAAGCCGAGCGCCTCAAGCGTGAAGCCGCCCCCTCCCTCGCGCAAAAGGCGCATAACGATCTTCTCGCCATAGAAGGTGGGGAGGATGGAAACGCGAAAGGAGACGCGCTCGGCTTCCGTCTCCATCTTGAAGCGGCCGTCTTGCGGCAGCCGCTTTTCGTCGAGCTTGAGGTCGGAAAGCACCTTAATGCGCGCGACGATCGCCGGAGCCGCGATCTTCGGCAGAGTCATCGCGTCGTGGAGCATGCCGTCGATGCGGTAGCGTACGAGCACCTGCCCTTCCATGGGCTCAATGTGGACGTCGGAAGCGCCCTGCACGATGGCATGGCGCAGGAGCGAGTCGACAATACGCACGATCGGCAGATCGTCCGCCATTTTCTTGAGATCCTCGTGTGACATCTCTCTGTTCGTTTCGTTCACGACGCGAATCTTGCCCGTCTCAGTTGCGATAATATCGCCGAACTCGTCTTTGAGCGATTTTTGGTACTGGAGGAGCGCGACCTTGATGCTCTCGGTATCGGTGAGGCGCGGCTGAATCTTGAGGCCGGTTTTCTTGCGGACCGAGTCGATCGAGGCGAGATCGTCGACGTCCAGCATGGCGACCTCGAGCGATTCCCCACTTTTTCGAAACGCGATGATGTTGTGCGTGCGTGCGATCGGTTCGGGGATGAGCACGAGCACATCGGTCGGAATGCGCTGGTCTTTGAGGCTCACGAACGGGATGCCAAGCACATACGCCTGAATACGGCGCAGCGCGTCCTCGCTCAGGGCGCCTCGATTCACGAGGATGGTGCCCAAGGGCGCGCCGCTCTTTTTCGATTCGGCATCGGCGTCCTCGACGTCCTTGCGGGAAACGAGTCCCGAGTCAATAATAAATTCTTTGAGCTCCCCCGGTGAAACGTGCATCGTATACGAAGTATACCGAGAGTTACGCGCGGGCACTGTGTATGTACACACATTACGCTGCATGCGTGTGAAGGCATGCTAATGAGCGCGTACCAGCCTGTGCGCCACCACCATTGACGAAGCGAGATAATGCTGGTACCTTGTGGTCAACTGGAAGACCCGCCCCGCGGGCTTTCTTTTACCCAGCACAAAAGAACCGGCGCGTCCGGTTACAATCACAGGAGTGCTGGCTTTATAAAACGTGCGCCACATACACATCCCATATGATTGATCTCAAAACGATGAGTGCAGTGCTGGGCGAATTCGAGGATCGCGGCATCTCCCGGGCGACGATGATCGACGCTATAGAAAACGCCATGGCGACTGCGTACAAGCGAGAGTACGGCAAGCGCAGCCAAGTCGTGCGCGCCAAGCTCGACCTCGACACGGGCACGGTCGCTTTCGAGCAGGTGAAGACCGTCGTGGATAGTACGACCGTGCGTTTCCCCGATGAGGCCGAGGAGGAAGAGCGCGAGGAGCACCCGCATACTCGGCGCGAAGACGAGGAACTCGCCGAGGGTGAGCTGCCGCGCTTTGACCCGGAAAAGCACATTCTCCTTGAGAACGCTCGTCTCATTAAGCGCGACGTACAGCTTGGGGACGAACTCATTTTCCCGCTTGAGCCGCAGGACGATTTCGGCCGCATCGCGGCCCAGACCGCCAAGCAGGTGGTTATCCAGAAGGTGCGGGAAGCCGAAAAGCTTTCCATGATGGAAGAATTCGGCGAGAAAAAGGGCGAGATCGTGAGCGGCATCGTCCAGCGCGTCGAGCGCGGAGCGATCTACGTCGACCTCGGCCGCACAACCGGCATCATACCCTACGAGGAGCAAATTCCAGGCGAACGGTACCGTCCGGGCGAGCGTATCCGCGCCTACCTCTACGCGGTCGATGAAGGCTTTCGCGGCGTGTACCTGCGCCTCTCGCGCGCGCACCCGCGCTTCGTTGTGCGCCTCTTCGAACAGGAAGTGCCGGAGCTCGCGAATGGTGCCATCGAGGTAAGGGCACTCGCGCGCGAGCCTGGCAGTCGCACGAAGATCGCCGTGGCGAGCGCCGATCCCCATGTCGACCCGGTGGGGGCGCTCGTGGGCCAGCGCGGTGTTCGCGTCTCGATCGTCATGAGCGCGCTCTCGGGCGAGCGCATCGACGTCGTTGACTGGTTCGAGGATTCGGGTGAGTTTATTCGCGAAGCCCTCTCCCCCGCTAAGCCGCTCGAGGTCGTGCTTAGTGAGACGGAGCATCGCGCGACAGTGACCGTCTCTGAAGACGAACAGTCGCTCGCGATCGGCCGCGGCGGCCAGAATGTGCGCCTCGCCGCCAAGCTCACGGGATGGAATATTGATATCGTTTCCGCCAAGGGCGAAGAAGTCGCCGAGAGCGATGGCGATTCGGTCGAGGTGGCGGGCGCGCCGTTCGACGCGGACGAGGATCCGGCAGTGGCCGCAGGGGCAGTGCCCTCCGAGAGCGAAGAACTTATCGAAAGCACGTTTGAAGAAGCAACGGCGCTGCCCACGGAGGAGGAAACCACCAAACTCCCCGCAAGCGACGAAACGGTCGCCGACCGCGAGGAAGACCGCGATCCGGCGCACGATGACAACTAAAGCCCTTTACCGAAGATAACTGCATAGCAATGGCAAACATCGACCATAAACCGAGCAAGTACATGTTGAACTTGCAGCATGTACTCCCCGCCTTCGTGCACGAGGGTAAGAAGATTGTGAACGGCCTTATCGAAATCAATGCGAACTCTATAAATAAGTACGAGTTCATCATCGAATCGGGCCAGCTCAAGCTCGATCGCGTCGGGTACTCGTCGCTCGCCTATCCGGTCGCATACGGCCTCATCCCGCAAACCTGGGACAAGGACAACGATCTGCTCGACTGCGTCGTTGCGAATGTTACGGAACCCCTGGCCCCGGGCTGTCTTGCCGAGGTGCGCGTCATCGGGGTCATGAAGTTTATCGACAGCGATGAGGAGGACGACAAGATCATTACCGTCCTTGCTGATGATAAGCGTATGGATCACATCGTCTCCTACAAGGACCTTGGCCCGCATTGGCAGGAGGAGACCAAGCACTACTTCGAGCACTACAAGGACCTCAAGAAACCCGGCACCGGGAAGGTCGTGGGCTTCTTTGAGGTCGATGAGGCGATGAAAATCATTCACGAATGCATGGAGCGATACGATGCCGAGTATCGTCCGAAACTCGAGGAGTAAACGAATATGGAGGAGCACGAGCACGAACCGCTCCCGAGTATGCCGAACGCGCGGCGGCAGGCCTGGAGTGCAACAATCGCGATTGTTGTTATTGTGCTCATGATTATTGTCGGTGCTCGCTATGCCTGGGACAAGCGTACGGCCAAGCTGCGTCCGGCACTGACAGCAACTTCGACGACGTTCGCGCAGTAGGGAGCCGACGCGCAAAAGCCCGCCGCAAATGCGGCGGGCTTTTGCGCGCTCGGTACCTCCAATTCAGGAGTCTTTTCGTTAGGTCGTCGGACTGGCTCGATCCTGCCGAAACAAGGATTCTGAGCTGCTTTTACAACTCGGTTTTGCTACACTAGCGCCATGACTATGAAATCCGCTTCCTCTTCCCCGCGTGCGTCCATGCTCGTGCCGATGGTGATCGAGAAGAGTCAATTTGGCGAGCGCGCGTACGACATCTATTCGCGCCTCCTTCGCGACCGCATTATTTTCCTAGGCGGCCCGATCGACGACGATACCGCGAACCTCGTCATCGCCCAGCTGCTCTTCCTGGAGAGCGAAGACTCGAGCAAGGGCATCTCGCTCTACATCAATTCTCCGGGCGGCGTCGTCACAAGCGGGCTCGCGCTCATCGACACCATGAACCACGTAAAACCCGAGGTGACGACCGTGTGCGTGGGTATGGCTGCCTCGATGGCGTCCGTCATCCTCTCGGCAGGCGCAAAGGGCAAGCGCTTCGCGCTCCCCAATGCGGAAATCATGATCCATCAGCCGCATGGCGGCGTGGAGGGCCAGGCTGCGGATATCGAAATTACCGCGCGCCAGATCCTAAAGCTGCGCGAGAAGCTCAACCGCATGCTCGCGAAGAACACCGGCCAATCGCTTGAGAAGATCGAGAAAGACGTTGACCGCGATTATTTTATGAGCGCCGACGAGGCGAAGAAGTACGGCATCATCGACAGCGTGTATCGGCAGTAGGCCGGCAAGCATAGCAAAGCTCGTGGCCAATGAACACAAAACCGCGCGATGCCTTCGGCGTCCCGCGGTTTTGTGCTAGAGTCGCGCTACACCGCCCCGCCGCCCCGCCGCCCACGGTTGCCCGTAAGATCTTCCGCACTGACCATTACTCGTATGCGTTGTTGCTCCCAAGAAGGAGCAGCGACGTACACTGAAACCGGGCTATGTCATTCCAATTACTACTTATTTTTCTCGCGCTCACGAGCGTCGGCGGCATCGCGGTCGGATATGTGCTGCGCGTGCTCATCGGCCTCGCGCAAAAGAGCTCGATCGAAATCGACCTCAAGCGCAAACAGCTGCAGGCGAAAGAAGAGGCTGCGCGTATTGTTGAGGAAGCAGAGACGCGGGCCGAAGCGCTCGAAGAAGAACGGCTCGCCGATCTTGAGATACGGGAAGATCGCGTCGCAGTACGCGAAGATCGCCTTTCGGAACGCGAAGCGTTTCTCGATTCGCGCCAGCGCGACCTCGACCTTAAAGAAAATACTACCGCAGGACGCGAACAGCGCGCAGAGGCGCTGCTGAAAGAACGCCAGCGCGCACTTGCTGTCGCGGCGAACCTCCCGATCGATCGGGCCCGGCAGGAGCTCTTTGAGGGCATCGAGCGCGAGCATGAGGAGGCGATTCTCCTGCGCCTCCAGAAACTCGATGCCAACGGCCGCGCGCGTCTCGAAGAGCGCGCACGCGCAATCCTCACGAGCACTATCCAGCGGCTTGGCAGTGCGGTGAACGCCGATGTTATGAGCCTCTCGGTGCAGATTCCCTCCGATGAAATTAAGGGTAAGATTATCGGCAAGGAAGGCCGGAATATTAAAACGTTCGAACGGCTCACGGGGGTCGACGTCCTCATTGACGACGCACCCGATAAGATCACGCTCTCTTCGTTTGATCCGCTTCGCCGGGCGATCGCGAAAATCGCTCTTGAAAAGCTCATTGCGGACGGCCGCATCCAGCCGGCCAAGATAGAAGAGATGATTGAAAAGACACGAACGGAAATTGACGAACTCGTAAAACAAAAGGGCGAAGAAGCAGCGCTTGAAACGGGGGTCATTGGCCTTGATCCGCGGCTCATTGTCCTCTTGGGCCGCCTCCATTTCCGTACGAGCTACGGGCAGAACGTGCTCCAGCACTCGATCGAGATGGTGCATATTGCCGGTATGCTCGCGGCTGAGCTCGATGCCGATGAGGCGGTTGCCCGCACGGGCGCCCTGCTCCATGACATCGGCAAAGCGGTCGACCACGAGGCGGAAGGCACTCACGTTGAGGTCGGCAGACGCATTCTCGAGAAGTACGGGGTTGATAGGCGGATTATTCAGGCCATGCAGTCACATCACGAAGAATTCCCCTATGAAACTCCGGAGGCGGTTATTGTGCAGGTAGCCGATGCGATCAGCGCGAGCCGTCCTGGTGCGCGCCGCGACACGGTTGAGCGATACCTTGAGCGTTTGGGCGACCTTGAGCGCCTCGCAAAAGGTTTTGAGGGCGTCGAAAAGGTGTACGCGATTGCGGCGGGGCGCGAAATCCGTGTCTTTGTGAATCCCGGCAAAATTTCTGACGTTGCGCTTCACGCGCTCGCACGCGAAATCGCGAAGCGCATTCAAGCCGAACTCAAGTACCCGGGCGAGATCAAGGTGAATGTAATTCGTGAGAATCGCGTGGTCGAATTCGCCCGATAACGATCTGAGAGGCGCGCAAAAATCACACACCGGCGAGTGCCAGCGTGTGATTTTGCGACATACACAGTAACTCGGCAACCCCTATTGCGGAAAAAACGGCGATATTTATACTTTTTATGTACCCGACTGTGCAGTTCTCCAAGAACGTGCAGATTTGGGTGCAGTTCAAAGGAGCGGGGCGCTCCGATGATCGGCGAAAGCCGACCGCATCGGATGGGGTCCGTGACGCAGAAATGCGCCAAATCTGGGCGTTCAGTTACCAACAGTAACCACCTACTCATGGCTAACAAAGCTGACATTATCGACAAGGTGCACGGCGTGCTTGGTTCGACCAAGGCCGATGCCGAACGCGCCGTAGAGACCATGATCGACACGATCGTGACGAGTCTCAAGAGCGGCGAGGAGGTCTCGGTTGCCGGTCTCGGCATCTTCGCAACGAAGGCGCGTCCGGCGCGCGAGGGTCGCAACCCACGTACGGGCGAGACCATCCGCATCCCGGCCACCCGCACGGCGAAGTTCCGTCCGGCAAAAGCGCTCAAAGACGCGATCAAATAATCGCTTAGGAGCGCAAAGAGAAAACCGCCCTTCCGAGCGGTTTTCTCTTTGCGCTCCTAAGCAAGCCTGGTGGCGGCAATGAAACTCGTGTAGTTGAATTTGAGATCCTGGATGCCTTCTTCGAGGATGTCGAGGCCGTACAGGTCGGCGGCAGCGCGCGCGGCAATGACTGCGGTCGTTGGCGGCAAAACGCCGGACGCAAGGTCAGCGGCGGCTTTAGCCGTGTCGGGGTACTCGCGGATCTCTACGCCTGGCCAGATGCGCTTCAGGTACATGCGGCACTGTTTGAGCGCCTGGTCGTGCGAGGTTATCTCGGTAATGTTGCCGGCATGGGTGCCTGGCTTCACAAGCAGGTTGTGCCGGACGTCAATCTCGAATAGCTTCTTAATATCGAAGCGATGCTTGGCCATCGCGTACACGGCTTCGATGACGATGCCGCCATTGCTGTTTTCAATCGGGAAAACGGCGATATCGATTTCAGCCGCCTCAAGCGCGGAAAGCACCATCTCGGCATTTACGAGATATACGAGTTCGGGTTTCTCAAGCTTTTCTTTCATGGCGTAGGTGCGTCCTGCTTCCTCAGAGAAGCTTCCCTGCGCACCCATCACGCCGATCTTTGCGTTCATGAAGCCTACTCTACATGCGCGCGTCGCCATTTCAAAATTCCTGCGGAAGCCGGACTTTATATTGGCAGCGCTAGACGCTGTCCTTGCTGCTACGATCGAGCGATTTATCGCAAATACCGTTTCCCCTTGAGCGGGTCCGGCAGGTAGGATTCCGTACCGTACTTTTCATAGCCCTTGCCGTAGTCGAGCTCTTTCATGAGTTTGGTCACCGGGTTGCGGATTTTCTTCGGAATGGGGAGGTTTCCGAGCGCGTGCACATCGGACTGCGCTGCCAGCAGCGCGTCATACGCGCTGCGGTCCTTTTTCGCCTGAGCGAGATAGGCGACGCCGTGCGCGAGATTGATCGCGCACTCCGGATAGCCGATCGTTTCGCAGGCGCGGAAGACGGCATTTGCGACGACGAGCGCGGTCGGCTGCGCAAGACCCACGTCCTCGCTCGCGAAGACCACCATGCGTCGGGCGATGAAGAGCGGGTCCTCCCCGGCCTCGACCATGCGCGCCAAATAATAGAACGCAGCATCCGGTTGTGAAGCGCGCATGCTTTTAATAAAGGCGCTGATGGTGTCGTAGTGCTCCTCGCCCTTTTTGTCGTAGCGCAGGTGCGGCGATTCGAGTGCCCTCGAGAGCGTGTCGGCTGTAATTTCTCCGTACAGGCTCTGGGCGCCCTCAAGGAGGCCGAGCGCTCGGCGGGCGTCGCCATTGGCGTAGGTCGCGAGCCAGTCGAAGGCGGCTTTGGGCACTTTGAGCTTTGTGCGCTTCACGAGCGCCCTGAGCGAGTCGTCCGAAAGCAGCTCGAGCACGAAGACGCGGCAGCGCGAGAGAAGCGCGGAAATGACCTCGAAGGACGGGTTTTCAGTGGTTGCGCCGATAAGCGTGAGCTCGCCGCTCTCGACGTAGGGGAGCAAAAAATCCTGCTGTGCCTTGTTGAAGCGATGGATTTCATCCAAAAAGAGAACCTTTGACTTACCGTGCGTATCGAGCTCGACGATTTTACGGATATCGTCCTTCCCCGCCGACACCGCCGAAAGCTCAAAGAGCTCCGCATCAAGCGCGCGGGCGTAGATGCGCGCGATGGTGGTCTTTCCTGCTCCGGGCGGTCCCCAGAGGATAAAGGAGAAGAGATGTTTCTTCTCAATCGCGGCGCGCAGCGGCTTCCCTTCCCCGATGAGGTGCTCTTGTCCGACCACTTCGTCGAGCGTTTGGGGTCGAACCCGAGCGGCAAGCGGCTCCATAAGCTCCATGGTACTCTCCTTCCCGAGCGATACAACGGACCGACGTTCCTCGGCAGCGCGCGTATGGTGCCCGCTCGCTGTGCTCGTGAGCTCCTCGCAGTTGCGGACCGGCAGCGGATCGGCAAATGCCAAGAATCCGGGGGCTTTCCGAACAAGCCGAACACGGATTTGGCATTTCTGGCGTGTTCGGTTTCTGTCAAAAATGTTACAAATGTTACACGAATACGCGATATCGGGGATGTAACATTTGTGAAGAAATGCGCCATAAGCACTAGACTTTTTAAAGAAATGCGTGGCGTTTTGTGCACCTACCGCAGCTTGATGAAAAAAGTATTTACGCAATTTCCCGATCATAGTCTAGTTCAGTACTCAAACCGTATTTAAAAAGGCGAAATGCGCAGGAAATCCTTATTTTAAGGGTCTTTTATCGAGCTACCATCGCGTGACATTGACATAAGAAAGTAGTCATCGTATTATATATGTAGGTTTTGAGTCCTGTGCATTTCGCCCAGGAGAACAGCACAATGGAGAAGACCATGCTGAACAAGATGATTGCCGGTTTCGGCCGGTTACCAGACTTCGAACGCCTCCTCCTTGGAGTGGTCGTTCTCGGAGGCGGCTGTTTCGCCTTCGCACTCGCCAGCATCGAAGGTCTGTCGATCATTCAGGGACGCCCCCTGTTCTGATTGCGCAGACCCCAACCAAACCCCTGCCTCAAGAATCGAGGCAGGGGTTTATATGCCTGCCATACTCAGGCGAGTTTCTCTTATTTAGGGGTATTCCATGAGTATTGAGCATCCATCATCACAAGCACCTAAACCCGATCCCTCAGAGAACCAAGATATGAGCTGGATGAATCTGGCCGAGAGAGGTTCAGTTCAAATGTGGAAGTCGTGGCGAGCGAGATGGAAGTGCGTGCTGCCGGTGCCGCTTCATCTGTGGAGACGGCATGCCCATCGCTGGGGCAGATCCAAGCGGCGGAGGCTACTCTCGAGCAAAGCCAACAAAGACTAGAGGCCGCACTACGCTCTACGAATCAAACAACGCCGGAACGCAGCGCTACGATACGGGAACGGGTGTAATGAGCATTGGACAAAAGCAAAGCTGAAGGCGGGCCTGGCCTTCGCGGGTCTCGGAGCGGCTTCACTCGGGGGAGTACCGATTCCCCGCTGAACCCCACTGACCTCGATATACGCAAGTATGCGAAGTATCTGCTCAAAAACGGCTCCCGAGAGGAGAGGCGCGAGCTGCTCGGGCATCTCCGCAACCGACTCATTCTACTGAAGGACAGAGAAATCGCGCCCGCAGATTAGCCCGGACAAGTCTCGCAGTTGTGAACTTTTTCCGAGGCCTCGCGGTCTAAAATCGGGTCTCTGACTGCTGTGCCCCCTCGCTGTTGCGGACTGCACCAAGCGAGGCAACATAAGGGCGGTTTTGGCGCTCGTCGCCTCACCGATTTGACCCCTCGCAGTCATGATCAGAATGGGACATTTGGGACACCATTCGCGCATAATAGGACACTGTCCCGTTTATACGATTCTAGCAAGCATTTGCAGGGTATTCCCATGATTCGGAGCGCGGGACGGGCGTCCCGTCCGTGTCCCAAGCGAGCCTCGCAGTTGCGGACTGAAATGTTACAAATATTACACGTTTTGAGCACTTTTGGGGTGTAACATTTTGGACAAAATCTGGCTTGGAGAAAGGATAGATCGCTCGGAAAGGGCTGTAACATTCTGGCTGTCGCGGCCGCAATTCCGAACAATCCGAACACGACAGAGGCCATTCCGAACGTTCGAAACGTGTTCGGTTACCAGGAACGCCACTCGAAGACGGTCGTTTAAAATGCCCAAAAATGCCAATTTTCTGACAATCGAGATTGCGAGATGTGTTTCATTCATGCGTCAGAAAACGGCGCAAATGCTAGGGATGAGACAAGTGAGACACTTTTACGCGTTTCATTTTGCGTCTCAAAATTGGCATTTTATCGCTATGCCACGAAGGCACCCCACCGCCCGTCTCGCCCACATCACCCGTGCGGAGCGGATAACGACAAATTGGACAAAAATGAGCACCGGGAGCGAGTGTAACGTTATTCAGGCAATATCATCATATTGCCGTATGGGTCTCCCGGCGTTGCTTCGCCCCAGTTCATGCCCGACCAGCACGCCGGCTGCGCGTACGGAGAATTCGCCGGCCGCGGTTCTTCGGTGTCCCAATACAAGACCGCGTACGTGCCGCTCGGCGAACCGCAGGTTGCTGGTCCTCCGGTAAAATTTACATAACGGAACGTGCAGCCGCTGAGCGTCGTCTCAACCGGAACCTGACTTATATAACCTCCTGTCTGCAGCGCAGAGAGCCAACTGTACCCGCTACCAGAATTACCCGATTGCCAATTCCACCAGCAGCCGCTGCCGCCTCCCGATTGATTCAAGTACGGATACTGGCCGTTATGATCGTTCGCATACATTTCAAGAGCGGTGCGTATGCTCTGAATGTCGGAAATGCGCGCCGCATCGCGCGCTTTACTACGCGCGGTACTTAAGCTCGCAAGTATGATGCTTGAGAGAACCCCAATAATCGCAATGACCACCAAGAGTTCGATTAGGGTAAACCCGCGATACGAACGTGCACGCCTCATTGTGTTTGCTGGCCTGGGATACGATCTGTTTGGGAGAAATTTTTTACGATTTGTCCTGACGAAGTACCAAGTAACATCGGCACGGCAAACGCAAGAATGATCGCGCCAACGGCAATGCCAATGAGCACGCGTGTCGCACCCTTTTCGTCCTTCGCCAATCCCCATCCGATAACGAGCTTCGCCATGCCGCGGGACTCGCTCGTCACTCCCCGTCGAGGCGTATATTGTTCCTCCTCCTGAAATTGAATGCCACTACCGCCTGCGCCTAAGTCCATATGCTTCATATTAATACCACACCCACGTCTGCCGACATTAATCTAATGGGGACATACGGGCCTGCCTGCTACACGCCGTTTTATTTTCAGCTAGACTTATAGCGGTACCGGTGCCCTAGAGATACCAACTCACCCCTCATGGACTCCTCCGAGGGGTTGCGTCATTCCTTGTACCTGTTAGCAGCTAATCAAGGAATGTATGGGAACAGCAACGGTTCAGGGTGGTTTCGGGGCGACCACTGCCCCACCGGAGGCAGTGCCAGTCCGGTATTGCCTGTATGCTCGAAAATCAACGGAGAGCGAAGAACAGCAGGTGTTGAGCATTGAGAGCCAGGTGAAGGAAATGCTCGCCATGGCAGAGAATGAAAAATTGGAGATTGTGGAGGTGAAGCGTGAGTCGCACTCAGCCAAGGAAGCCGGAGCGCGTCCGGTATTCAACGAGATCGTGGAGGAGATACGCACTGGAAAGTTCAACGGCATCCTGACCTGGGCACCAGATCGCATCAGCCGCAACGCCGGAGACTTGGGCAGGATCGTAGACCTGATGGACCAAGGACTACTGCGGGATATCCGTACATACGGTCAGCGCTTCACGAACAATCCGAACGAGAAATTCCTCCTCATGATATTGGGAAGCCAGGCGAAGCTTGAGAACGACCAGAAGCGCATCAACGTGAAGCGCGGACTGCGCGCCCGAGCCGAGATGGGCCTTTGGCCCGGTATCGCGCCGACGGGATACTTGAACGACCAACGCAAGGATCATCGCTGCGAGATACTTGTCGATCCTGTCCGCTTCCCTATCATCAAGCAGGTCTTCGAAAAGATCGGCGTCGAGCGCTGGAGTGGCCGCAAGGTATATGCATGGCTCAAGAATGACGTGCGGTTCGTCTCTCGCTTCGGCAAGGGCATGAACCTCGGTACCTTGTACAAAATAATCAAGAATCCCTTCTACTGCGGTGTCTTCGAGTACCCGCGCGGAAGTGGCTCCTGGTATACCGGCAAGCATACGCCACTCATCACCCAAGAGTTATTCCAAGCCGTGCAAGAAAAGATCGCCGAAGAGAATCGCCCCAAACATCGCTTCAAGGAGTGGCACTTCACCAAACTCTTCATCTGCGGATACTGCGGCAGCGGCATCACGGCGCAGGAGAAGACGAAACTCCTTGCGACCGGCGAGCCCGCCACCTACGTCTATTATTCCTGCTCCCGTGCCAAGGACGCGCACTGCAAGAATCCGTACCTGCGCGAGGAGAAAGTCATCGACCAGCTTGCTGGCCTAATTGACCAGATATCGCTTGATGAAATTGGTGCCCGTCATCTCATCGAGCGCGAGGTATCGCGATACAACAAGCTGCGGGCTGAAGTTGAGGGGACGACCGACGTGATCAAGGCGAAGGAGATGGACATCCGCAAATACGCCAAGTATCTCCTGAAGAACGGCTCGAGAGAAGAAAAACGCGAGCTGCTCGGGCATCTGCGCGACCGACTCATCCTGAACGATCGGGTGATCACGCTCGCCGATTAGCACAACAGCGCGACATCCGTCGCGTCTTTGTGCGCGAACGACCCTCGGAGTTGCGGACCAAAATCGAGGCCTTGGAGTCTAAAAACCGCGTGCTGACCGCTGTGCGGGATAGGAGAATCGAACTCCTACTCTCAGTTTGGAAAACTGACGTTCTGCCATTAAACTAATCCCGCATCCGTTCAGCATAGCAGAACGCGTATCGGGGCGCCTGTATGTCTCCCTTGCCAGGCTCTGTATTTATTGCTCGTTTTGCGCTAGCGTAAGGGAATGAACCGCTTGCCCCTGTGGACGAGCCTGGTTGCGCTTTTTGCGAGCGTTCTTCTGTTGGTTGCCGTGAGCCGCGCGACCATTCGCCATGCGGATCTCTTAGCGCAGGTGTCTCGCGAGACTCCGGCAGGACAGGCCTCCTCAAGCGCGGTTGCGTTCGGGCGTGCCGCCACGAGTACGCGCACAGCTGGCATGCTGACAGCCGCAACGTCTTCGCCCGCGCGCCCGCGCGGATCAAAAACGAGCACGGCAGCCGTCTCTAATAAAAAAGCATCCTCGCCCGCGGCGGTGTCAGCAGCAAACTTTGCGAACGCTTCGGCGCGCTTGCGCGCCGCGCTCGTGAATATCATGTGCTATGCGCCGGCGAGTAGCTCGCTCCACTCCATCTCCGGCAGCGGCGTCATCATTGACCCGAAAGGAATAATCCTTACCAATGCGCATGTAGCACAGTATTTCCTCCTCGCCAATCAGGGCGTCTCATGCGTTATTCGCGCCGGTACGCCGGCAACCGACCGCTACGATGCTACTATCGAGTACCTCTCCCCTGCTTGGATTGTCGAAAACGCGGGGGTGCTCACCGAACATATGCCTACCGGTACGGGCGAGCACGACTACGCACTGCTCGCGATTACGGGAACCACTACCGGCGCGCCGCTTCCCGCTCGGTTTCCTGCAATATCGCTCGCGCTCGCACCGCCCCAGGCGGGTGCGGACGTAGTAATCGCCTCATACGGGGCGCAATTTTTGAATCCCGTAGAAATTCAAGACGCTCTTTCGCCGACGGTCGTTTATGGCTCCATTAAGGGCATTTTCACTTTTGCAACGAGCTCGGTCGACGTGCTCTCGCTCGGGGGCAGCGCGGCGGCGCAAGAGGGATCGTCCGGTGGCGGCGTGGTAGACGGGCAAGGCAGGCTCGTGGGACTCATCACGACGAGTACGGTAACCGGCGCAACCGCTACCCGTTCGCTCGACGCGATTACTGCCTCCTACATTCGCGCTGACTATGCAGCGCAGGCGGGCACGTCGTTCGATGCGCTTCTCGCGCAGGACCCAGTAATGGCGGCACAGGCCTTTGCGCCGCGTATTCCTGCGCTCGAAGCAGCCATTTTGGGTGCCAGCACGAGCACGACGCCTCGGGGGTGAGCGGTTGCGGGTTTGGTTGCGGAGCAGGAATCATGTACGCGGTCAGAGTCGAGTACGCGAACGAAACGCCGTCTCCCGCGAAGCGTCCCCCGATAACGAAGCTCATCTTTTCCTGGCACATAAACATATTTATGGTCGGGACGCCGAGACTCGAACTCGGGCTACAACCTCCCAAAGGTCGCGTGCTACCGCTACACCACGTCCCGATACCCGCATCGTACCAGGTTTCGCAGGATTTAGGCGATTTGCGGGAAAAATCGGACGAACGCCTTGCCATCGCGCCTCCTGAGCCATACCAGGCAGCCATCAACTTGCCAGTCCCCCTCCCAGCCCGAATCTAGTACGTACCACTCGGCGGTTCGCGCCACCTTGCGGATCTTGTACGCATGGAGATTCACCGAGGGATCGTAGACATCCTCGCCATTTTCCATACGCGGAAACTCGTTAATCACGAGTGTCTTTACCTCGACGATGTGGAGAATATCCTCTTCGCAAGCAATAACATCAAGCTCGCCCGTCTTCCGCGTGACATTGCGGGCGATGATCTGCATGCCACGTCGGCGAAGGTATTCCACTGCGACCGATTCCCCCAGGGCGCCTATCTCCTTGCGGTTTCTAGAGGATAAATCCATGGCTTTTAAAAGTATGGCTTACTTACTTATTAGATTCTCGGACTCTCCACAATTTCCACAGGATTCTCCCCTGTCCTTTATCCCCATAATCCACATGGATATCCACACTTTTGCGCAGAGGGCAAATCTGTTCCTTGAGAGGCTGCACAGGGATTAATCCGCCCTCTTCCTAGATCGTTTTCTCCGAAGACTGGCAATCGGCCAATGGTGTGTCATCGGGAGCTGAGTTTGCACGCCCGGCAAGGCGCCGATCGCGCTTCGTTTAGGTCGTCTCCCAGTGAGCGGCCCCCTGGCTTCCGCCTGGGAACCGTTCGGCGATTTGCTCGCTATTCGGTGCGGATAGGGAGAATCGAACTCCCGTCTCATCCTTGGCAAGGACGTGTTCTACCACTAAACCATATCCGCGCTGGTGGCCATTTTCGCATAAAACACCCATATTCACAAGACGATTTGTGGCGCGGCAGACGGATCTTATTTAGGATTGCCAGAAGTAAAACGGCAGCGAAAGGCGCTTCTTGAGCTTCCGTGCCTTAGGGCCGTTGTGTTCAAGTGTGAGCCGTATGTTCGTCCGCGTTTCGAAAATCCCAACCAATTCCGGTAAGAAGTCAGCCACACCTCTTCCAGAGGCATAGAGCGAATCAATATGGCTCGTAATGCCTTTAGGCAGTCGCACATTCAAAACGTAGTCGCCGAGGATTTTGAGGTGGTCGGTTCGCAGGAGTCCGCCCACATGCCCGGCGTGTATTTGCAGAAACTGGTTTTGGTAGGCGTATTTAAATGCCAAGTCCGCTGCAGTCGAGCCCCCCACCGTATGGTAAGCGTGCACTTTCTGTTCGGCAAAATGCCGGTAATACCCATCCTCGCTCTCTTTGCGCTCCGGCAGGTACGCCCAGAAGTTGTGAGGGGTGTAGACAAATACCTGCCCATCCTGTTCGAGCTCCTCAAGCCCGAGCACGAGCGTCTTCCAGTACGCGTCAAGATTAGCCAGCGAGGTGAACCGATACGCGAGCCGCTCGCCAGGTGCGAGGCTCGGCGCAATAGGGTGCTGTACGAGGTTTCGAACAACCCGAGCCCACTCCTGGTCGACCCTGACCACCATGCCCGCTTTCGCTAATACGCCGCACCGGATCAGGTTGCCAACGGCCTTGTAAACAGCTCGTGGGCCCTGCTTCCCTCCCGCTTTCAGGTCTGCGGCGAGTACCTTCATGGTGGCGGGTGCCTCTATAAGCCGCTCTACTACCCGATCCTCAAGGCCCCTCTGTTTCCCGCAAAGCATTGGACTAACTATAACACCGATTTTGAACAGAAAGTGCAAAAAAGCGCGAAACTAACGTTATACTCACTGCGATACTAGTATTTTTGTAAGATACATTACCGTTCCGCGCCTATCGGCCACTTCCCTGGATATGTTGGTCGGAGATGTTACACGCGGAACATTGTAGTCCCCGCACGGCATCCGCCATAAGCCGCAACGTTCGTTTCAGAAGCGGCCTGTATGTGCAACGTTTATTCTGCTTTTGTGCCCCGGCCAGGATTCGAACCCAGAATAGCTGTTCCGAAGACAGCCGTGATATCCATTTCACCACCGGGGCAGGCCTATGGGGTCAATTCTACGCTACGTGCTACTATCACGCCATGGATTTCACCATTCCGAAAGAGATCTCCACCATTTCTGAGGCGCTCCGAGGGGCGGGGTTCGAAGCATACCTGGTGGGAGGGTGTGTTCGTGATCTCATCCTGGGCCGGGAGCCGCACGATTGGGATTTCACAACGAATGCGCTCCCAGAGCACATTCAGACGATCTTTCAGGACTCTTTTTATGAAAACGATTATGGAACAGTGGGTGTAAAGACAGGGTCAGAGGATCCTCGCCTGGCTATCGTCGAGGTGACTCCATATCGCACTGAATCAGGCTACTCCGACCGTCGGCGGCCAGATACAGTTACTTTTGGTACCTCGCTCGAGGATGATTTGGCACGTAGGGATTTCACTATGAATGCGCTCGCCTACGATGAATCTAAAGGACAGCTCATAGACCTGTTTTGCGGGGGGAAAGACATAAAGGACATGCTTGTGCGGGCGGTTGGGAATCCGTCTGAACGTTTCGATGAAGATGCGTTACGCATGTTGCGGGCGATTCGCCTTGTTGCTGAGCTCGGCTTTGGAATAGACGGGGGGACGGCAGCGGCTATCCAGGAAAATGCAAAACATTTGGGAAACGTTTCACGTGAAAGAGTGAGGGATGAATTGGTGCGTATCATTGGCTCCAATGAGCCCATGATGGCTTTGCAAATGGCAAAACAGCTTGGAGTCCTTGAGTACATGGTGCCGGATTTGATGCGAGGTATCGGCGTGGAACAGAATCAGGCCCATACATACGATGTGTTTGAGCATCTTCTTCGGGCGTTACAGCACGCTGCTGACAAACGCTATACCTTTGATATCCGGCTGGCAGCCCTTTTCCATGATATTTCTAAGCCGGAAACACGGCGCTGGTCAGAAGATAAGCAGGACTGGACCTTTCATGGGCATGAGGTTGTTGGTTCACGTGTAACCAGAAAGGCGCTTGAAGATCTCCGGTTTTCACGGGAAACCATTGAGAAAGTGTCGAAGCTGGTGCGGTGGCACATGTTTTTCTCAGACCCTGATAAAATTACGCTCTCCGCAGTGCGCCGGATGATTGTGAACGTCGGGAGGGAGAATATGCAGGATTTGCTCAATCTGCGCATCTGCGACCGAATCGGTACCGGAAGACCGAAAGAGCAACCTTTCCGGTTCCGTAAGTACCAGGCAATGGTCGATCAGGCACTGCGGGATCCTGTCTCCGTCACCATGCTTAAGACGGATGGGAACCGGCTTATGCAAGTGTTCCACGAGAGACCAGGCCCTAGAATTGGTTTTATACTCCATGCGCTCCTTGCGGACGTGCTTGAAGACGCTGAGCGTAACACCGGGGAATACCTTGATAATCGCACCGCTGAGCTTCAAAAGCTATCCGACGATGATCTTAAAGCTTTGGGAGAAGCGGGGAAGGAGCGCAAGGGGCTGGAAGAGGAAAGGGAAATCGAACAAATCCTAGATAAACACCGCGTCTCATAGGTTGTTTCATGTGTAACTGATTCAAAACACCAGAATCGTCGCGCTCCGCGGTCCTGGCGTTTTGTAGTAAATATCTTGTGTATCTTGTATAGAAATATAGAAATAAAGAAACCGCCCAGAAGTGCTAGCGGCTGAAATGGAGAGGGGGCTTTGTTTTTATGCCTCTAGCTGAGAATATGTGGGCGGTTCTTAATTTAATGCTTTCACGTGTAACCTTACGCGCCCTGTGGTTTTGAGCGGATCGCCGCGGAATCGTTGGCGGCAGGTTCACGATCGAGCCGGATGAAGGGAGCAATCAAAGAACAATCGATCTGAGATATATAGTACCGACATAACGGACACTGTAAAGGACATTGCTGTGGATAAATGTCCTTTATATTAGAGCGTAATCGAAACGGGGCAGTGATCGGAGCCAAAAATAGTGTTGTGGATTTCTGCATTCTTTATTCGTTTTGTAAGCGTTTTTGATGCGAAAATGTAGTCAATACGCCACCCGATATTGCGCGCCCGTGCATTAGCCCAGTGGGTCCACCAGGTATAGTGGCCATTACCCTTGGTAAAGAGGCGAAAGGTGTCCACGAAGCCGGCATCCTCCATTTTGTCGATACCCTCGCGTTCTTCCGCAGTGTAGCCTTTCTTGCCTTCATTGGGTTTGGGGTTGGCGAGGTCATCCGGCGTATGAGCGACATTGAGATCGCCGCAGAAAATAACCGGCCTCTCCTCTCCAAGCCGCTGCATGTATGCCAAGAACGCAGGGTCCCAGCAGCGGTGGCGCAGATTGAGGCGTGAGAGGTCATCTTTGGCATTCGGAGTATAGACGGAAACGACGTAGAAATCACCCATGTCGGCGGCAATGATCCGGCCTTCTTTGTTAGGGTCGCCGTAGGAATCATCGGCGAGATCGTACTTTCTTGCTAGATCCTCGGGCATACCGAAAATGATGTTGAAAGGAAGGTGTTTGGAGAAAATCGCCGTACCGCTGTAGCCTTTCTTTTTCGCCGAGTTCCAGTACTCCTCATAATCCGGCAGGTCGAGTGGGGATTCGTGTTGTTCGGCTTTCGTCTCTTGGAGGCAAAGGATATCCGGCTTAAGCTCCTTTATCATGGGTTCAAAAAGACCCTTTTTATGGACCGCACGGATACCATTAACATTCCAAGACACGATTTTCATGCAAAAACGATAGCACGGAGAAGCGGCAGCGCTTTCCCATTTTGAAGGGCGTCTCGCGCAAACCGGCCATGCCTCATGGCGCGCCGAGATGTAGCGATATTTCGCCTAATCTCTAAAATGGCAGAACGCTGCTGCTCTTAGTGATCTTTGTGTAATCTTTGCGCCCTACGTGCCGCTTCTGTAAGCAGAACGAACGTTGAGTGGTCAAAGATGTGTCGGGCTATCAACTCGGCGCAGGTGGATTACAAATTCAAATTACTGCTCTCTTTTCTTTTACCCTCCCTCCTTTCTTTCGATCTGCCTTGCCCCTTTTGTCCACACGTCTAACCTCAACTCACTCTCGTTCCTTTCTTTCATCCGTTTTCCTCTTCCACTTGCTTGCCATCGCGATTCGCGGTGGCTTGTTACTTTCAGGGGCTATCTACGGCGGGAGTGGTACTTTTGGTGGATTTCGCGCAGGCGCGCGTCCGTGACGTGGGTATAGATCTGAGTGGTGTTTATGGAGGCGTGGCCGAGCATTTGCTGTACAGAGCGGATATCAGCGCCATTGGCGAGCAAATCGGTGGCAAACGCATGGCGCAAGACGTGCGGGGTGACCTTGCGGGTAATCCCGGCCAGGGCCGCGTACTTTTTAATGTGCCGTTGCACGTCTCTGGGAGAGATGCGATGGAGCTTCTTGGGTCGGCCGTCTACAAAGAGCGCTTCTTCCATGTCTTTACGCGCTTTGAGGTACTCAGAAACCGCGCGTTTAGAAGCAGGGGAGAGGAACACAACACGAACTTTGTCTCCTTTGCCCCGCACGGAGAGCTCGTCGCGCGAGAGGTCGAGGTCGCTATCGAGCGCGCAGAGTTCGGCGATGCGCAGGCCGGTCGAGAAAAGGAGCTCAAGAATAGCGCGGTCGCGTAGATAGGTAAGGCGTTTTTGTTCGTCTTTTTCCTTTGCGAGCACTTCATCTGGTGTCTTGAAGAGTCGGTCGAGCTCGCTCTCCGTGAGGAGATCGATCTGCCGCTCGGGGAGCTTCGCGAGCTCGATACGCTCGGGAGAGAGGCTCTCGATCCCGCGTTTGCGCAAAAACTTAAGAAATGCGCGCAAGGCGATCATGTAGTAGTTCTGAGTGCGGCGCTTCATGGGGCCGTTCGTGCCTTTCTGGCGGTTGAGCCATAGGCGGAACTCGCGTATGTTCGACTCGGTGATGTTCGCAGTCTGCGTAATGCCCATCTGGGCGAAGTAGCGGGAGAGGTAACGGTCGTAGTTTTCAATCGTTTTGACCGCGCGGCCCCGCTCGATTTCGGTGTACTCGAGGAATTGGCGTTTCGCGTCTTCAATATTCATGAGCAAAGTATACCCCTACGAAGTGCGCACATTGTTGGTCGGGCACCCCCCGCGCTGACTGCAACACCCTTGCGAGAATAATCAAGATGTGGTAAGGTGTCGCCACATGCTTACCAGCAAGAAAAAGACGGCAATCATTAAGGATTCGGCCCGGCATGAGGGGGACACGGGTTCCCCGGATGTACAGGTGGCGCTGCTTTCGCAGCGCATCGAGGAGCTCACGAAGCACCTCAAGAAGAACCCAAAGGATCTCCACTCTCGTCGCGGCCTTTTGCAGATGGTCGCTGACCGTCGTACCCACCTGCGGTACCTCGAGGCAAACGATAGGCGCCGCTACAACGCGCTCGTCAAGAAACTCGGGCTCAAGAAATAGGAAATAGGAAAAAGGGACAAGCGCCGGCTTCGCCGGCGCTTGTGGTAGCATGGGGAAGCGGCAAGGCCGCACATTTTAATGGCATCGTGCATGTGGCGAGCACAGTTCTTTCTGAGCGCACAGTCTCGCCACTCACTCACTTTTTATGGCAGTAATAAAGCATCCGGCACAGCGCGTGGGGGTTTTTATCGACACGCAGAACCTCTACCATAGCGCCAAACACCTCTATCGTGCGCGCGTGAATTTCGGGAAAATCCTTGAAGAAGCTGTGGGCGGCCGAATTCTTGTCCGCGCCATCGCGTACGTCATTAAGACCGATACCGGCGAGGAGTCGGCTTTTTTTGATGCGCTGACAAAGATCGGCATCGAAACAAAGGTCAAGGACCTTCAGATATTCTCCGATGGTGCTAAAAAAGCGGACTGGGACGTCGGAATTGCAATCGACGCGGTCAAACTCGCGCCCAAGCTCGACACGGTCATCCTTGCGACCGGAGACGGTGACTTCATTCCGCTCATTCAGTACCTCGACCTGCACGAAGGGTGCCAGGTTGAGGTCATCTCCTTTGGTAAGTCTTCCTCGGCCAAACTCAAAGAGGCGGCGCACGCATTTACCGACATGTGCGACGATCCGCGAAAATTCACCATTTCCTCCCGCTCGTAACTAGAAGCCGCAATTATACGCTACTATAGGTAGCGAATGGACGGCGAAGAGAAAAAACAGCAAGGCGCGCAAGAGCCGCTGCCGGAGAAGCCGAAAAAATTCATCCGCACTTTTGCGGCTGACGCTGAAGCGTTAAAGCAAGGGAACACGCCTGATCTTGTGCCGTACGGTGAATCGGCTAACAACGCCAGTGGCAGCGCACCTCCATTGCTCGAGGCGGAGGCGACGGAGAAGGTACCGCTTCCCAAGGAGCCGCCGCCCGATCTAACACCCCAATCGGTCTCAGAGCTACCGCAGGAACCAGAACCAGAACCAGAACCAATCCCCGAGCCTCAACCTGAACCGTCGCCAGAACCCATTCCAGAGCCGGCAATAATAATTGAACCGCCTATGATTGCTGCTCCACCGCCTCCCGAACCCGAACCCGAACCCGCTCCAGAGGTTGGAAACGAGCTACCCGTGTCGGTCGAACCGCCGACCATCGAGGTGCGCGGCCCAGCACCCTTGCCGATCGAGACCTATTCGAGTGATTTCTCGGACCACTTGCGCGATACCGACGCATCGGCGATGACCGTGCTCGCTGCACAGCAAGATGCTCCGTCCGTCGCGCCGCGTCCGCCAAGCCATGTTCTTGCGAATGCACTCTACTTTGGCGCCAGCCTCGTGCTGCTTCTCGTGGGTGTCGTCGGAGCGTATGGAGCATACCAGTACTACGAGCGCGGGCGGGCGCCGGTCGCTGTCACGTCGGCCGTATCCGCACCGATTTTTGTGGATGAGCGCGCAGCGATTTCCGGTACCGGTCTTGTGCTCGAGCGCGCGATCGCGCAATCCGTCGCAACGCCGCCCGCCGAGGGTATGGTGCGTCTGCTCTATACGACCGATGCAACCTCGACCGACAACAACATTTTTCTCGCTATGCAGCTGCCTGCCCCGGGCGAGCTCCTCCGCAACCTCGCGCTGTCGGGGGGCATGGCGGGGGTTCTCACCAGTAACGGCCAGGCGAGTCCTTTCTTCATTCTGCCTGTAGCCTCGTATGCGGACACCTTCGCGGGCATGCTTGACTGGGAGCCGACGTTACCAGAAAGCATGCGCCTGCTCTACCCGCCCTATCCATCGGCCGGCACAACGACCACTGGTACCGCGACAAGTACGGTGCGGGCACCTCAGCCAGTAGGAACCTTTATCGATGAGATTGTTGCGAACCACAATACGCGCGTGTACAAGGGCGCAAGCGGGCACACAGTGCTCCTCTACGGATACTGGAATCAATCGACTCTGATCATTGCGCGTAATAGTGCAGCTTTTACGGAAATCGTGAATCGTCTCGCGAATTCGAGCAGCAGTTCCTAGAACTCATTTCAAAATAATAATGGCGAACGGGGATGGCAAGTTTTTTCATAGAAAAGTAGCTAGTATTGAAACGAGTTCTAGGGTGCAGTTATGCACAGCGCGCGTCGCGGACGCGGCGCCTTTGGACTGCGCTCGCTATACTGCGCATAGTGTCGGATCCCGCTCGCAGCACCCCGCCGGTAGCGCGGCAGCCACGAACCAAGCCCGGATATGCTAAAGTCCTCGCTGCACAGCCACTCGGCGCGAACGCCGCACTCGTGACGGTTGAAGCTGACCTTACGCGGGGGCTCCATGCTTTTTCGGTGGTAGGCTTACCGGACAAGGCAGTTGAAGAAGCGCGTGATCGCATAAGCGCCGCCATTCGCCACGCGGGTTGCAAGCCGCCTAAGCAGCAAAATAAGCGCATCGTCCTCGCGCTCTCTCCGGCAGATCTTAAAAAAGAGGGGTCGCACTACGATCTACCGCTTGCACTTGCGTATCTCATTGCTGCGGGCGATCTGCCCGAGCCCTCGGAACCGATGCTCTTCAGCGGCGAGCTTTCACTCGACGGCGGGCTGCGCAGTGTTCGGGGTGTCCTGCCCCAAGTACTTGCGGCGAAGTGTGCGGGTATTGCTACGGTATTTGTGCCGAGTGAGAATGTGCGTGAAGCCCTCCTTGCCGAAGGGATCGCGGTTTATGCGCCGCAAACGCTCGCTGATGCGCTCGCGCACCTGCGCGGGGGAAAGCCGCTGCCGCGCGCCGTGCGCGGGTGCCGAACCGAGATATCCGAACCGGCTGTTGACCTGCGCGACATAAAAGGGCAAGAAAGTGCGAAGCGCGCGCTTGAGATTGCCGCTGCGGGCCGGCACAATATCGTCCTCTATGGGCCGCCGGGTACCGGCAAAACCATGCTTGCACGCGCCTTGCCCGGCATTCTACCGCCTCTAACGAACGATGAGGCGCTTGAAGTGACGGCAATTCATTCGACCGCTGGTTTGCTGAGGAGCGGCGAAGTCGTGCACTACCCGCCTTTACGCTCACCGCACCACAGCGTTTCCATGGCGGCGATAGTCGGCGGCGGGACGGTGCCCAAAGCAGGCGAAGTAACACTTGCGCACCGGGGCGTACTTTTCCTCGACGAGTTCCCGGAGTTCGACCCGCGCACGCTCGAGGCGCTGCGTCAGCCGCTTGAGGACCGGGTGGTCACGGTTGCGCGCGCAAAGGCGAGTATCATCTTTCCGGCCGACTGCATGCTGGTCGCAGCCATGAACCCGGCCGAAACGCTCTCAAGCGATTCGCGAGTAGCGGAGCGTGCGGCCGTACGCCAGGCGCGCCGTATCTCGCGGCCCATTGCCGATCGGCTCGACCTGTGGGTCGAGGTGCCGCACGTGCCGCATGAGACGCTCGCAAAGCTTACAGCCGGCGAATCATCTGACGTGGTTCGCGTACGGGTCGCTGCTGCGCGCAGCAAGGCACAGCAGCGCACGGGCTTTGCTGGTGCGGCCAATGCGGCGCTTTCTCCGCGGCAGCTTGATGAGATCAGCTGCATTTCGCCGACGGCGCGCGCTGCGCTTTCCGCGGCAGCCGCCCGGCTTGGCCTCTCTCCCCGCGGCTACCACCGCACGTTGCGCGTGGCGCGCACGATTGCCGACCTCGCCCAGAGCGATTCGGTCGAAGCGCCGCATGTGCTCGAAGCGCTTCAGTACCGCCCCCGCGGGCTTCTAGGTTTTGAATAGAACGGCTAAGCGTGCAGCATGGGTTTCATGGATATAGATCTGCGAGCCCGCGCGAAAGAAGTGTTGGCACAGACGCATGTAATGACGCTCGCGGTGCACGACGAAGCGGGCGTGTGGGCTGCCGATGTTATTTTCGTCTACGACGACGAACTTCGGCTGTACTGGATCAGTGATCCGGACACGCGCCACTCGCGCGCGATCGAAGCGGATGGCGAAGCGGCGGCGACCATTACCGCAAGCACGAAAAGCAAGGAGCCGGACTTCGGACTGCAGCTCGCCGGAAAGGTGCAGCGGCTCTCTGGTCCGCGTCCCGAGCCCATGGCAAAGCATTTTGGGAAACGGGGGCGCAGCCTCCCCGAGGAATCCGAAAACCCGTTCGAAGGTTTAGCGTGGTACGAGTTCGAATCGCACACGATTCATTTGATAGACGAAGCGAACTTCGGATTTGGAGCGCAGAACGTGCCGTGACGCAAAAGCGTGCGTGTTCGGGGCGGCAGCGGGCGCTGTGGCCATGCATTGCCGCCTCCGTGTACTATGGGCGGAATGACGGAGCACGGGCTGATCGCGGAATCGGTGCGGGTACTCAAGCTCGACGCGCGCCTGGGCGCGTTCATTACGTCATGCGGCCCACTACCATTCCGCCATGCGCATACCGAGGATCCGTTTCAGGCGTTGTGCCGATCGATCATCTACCAGCAGATTTCCGGAAGCGCGGCGGCTTCCGTACTCGCGCGCTTCAAAACGCTCTGGCCGCGCAAGACGTTTCCCGCGCCGCGCGACGTGACGCGTTCCGACCCGGTTCGTTTGCGTTCGAGTGGGTTGTCGCAACAGAAGGCGGGCTACCTCAAGGATCTCGCGGCGAAGTTTTTGGACGGCACGATTGATCCCGCGCAGTTTCCAAAGATGAGCGACGAGGAAATCATCGAGCATGTGTGCGCGGTGAAAGGAGTCGGTCGTTGGACCGCGCAGATGTTTCTCATGTTTACGCTCCACCGGCCCGACGTGTTACCGACCGGCGACCTGGGCATCCAGAAGGCGTTTCAGCGCGTGTTCCATTTAAGGAGGCTTCCGACGCCGCAGCGGATGGAGGTGCTTTCGGCACCCTGGCGCGGTCACCGCACCGTCGCCTGTTTCTATTTGTGGCGCATGCTTGATACCAAGAGTTAGCCGTCGGCAACGGCACAAAGACGCAACCTCGATGAAACGTCTGCGGGCGCTCGCCGCTTATGCGTGTCAGACAGGGGAAGGACATGCGAGCGCTTATGCGCATCTCCGCACAGGTCGAGCAAAATGAGCTAGCTCGCACCAAAGCGTGCTCGTCGTGCACGCAAAACGCGTTCGGTAAGGTCGGGATAACTCAAACGTCACCACATACATAATAAGCCATGCAAAGGAATATCTTTCTTGCGCTCCTGGTGTTCTTCATTGTGTTTGCAGGGGTTTTGTTTTTGCGGGGACGGGGCTCAGGAACCGCTCCGCAAATGGGCGCGACAATGCCGGCAAGCACGACTACTGCGACTACCGCAAGCACGACCTCCGATGGCACGATAACGTTCGTGCGCCTTCCGGGGCTCGGGCTGGCGATAACGCCTGAACAAGCGCCGAAGAGCTACATTCCGCCGTGCGCGGAGGGGTTCAGATACTGTCTCTACTACGATGGCACGGCCTACCAGGCCACCAATTTTGAAAGCGCGGGGCTCAGTATCACCACGCGGCCGGATCTTTCGACAGAGCACGCCTGTTTGATGACGCCGCCGATGGCGTACGGTTCAAGCCTTCCGCCCGTAATGAACACGATGAGCGGGTATGCGACGAGCGTCTTTGCACCCGTGGGTGTCGCCGCTATGGGGCACTATGCAAGCGGAGCCGCATACCGCCTCTGGGTATCGGGCCGCGCGGTGTGCTATGCCTTCGACACGCGCGTGAGCGAAGCGGCGTTCGCGAACTATCCGGCGGGGAGCGTCAAGGAGTTTACGGCTACCGCTCACGAACAACTGGCGCAACTCCTCGGCGAGGAGCTCAATACCGTAACGCTTTTTGCAAGCAGCGCCCCGGTATCGGTCACGTTTCCTGTGCCGCCGGCGAAAGGGTGACGTCGTGTGCCGGTTGACTCAGTTTTGTCCGCAT
The DNA here is from genome assembly GCA_021784815.1 of bacterium. Lineage (GTDB taxonomy): Bacteria > Patescibacteriota > Minisyncoccia > Phycocordibacterales > Phycocordibacteraceae > C7867-001. Next base: position 54,764 of record JAJYHK010000011.1, read on the forward strand.
TACGCACAACCTAACTTCGTTCTCTATGTCTAAGGGTGCCACCGAATCAACCGCCTCTGCTGAACCCTTGCCAGAAAAAGAAACACCGGCCGCTCGAAGAAAGATCGAAGGCGATATCGCCCTGTGGACCGAAAAGCTCAAGGTCGCGCGGGCAAAGCTTAAGGAAAATCCAGAGGATGCAAGTGCGGAGTACTACCGCAGCACGGCGTTTACCACGTTAACGGAGCTACAGCGTGAGCTCGCGCGTTTAACAGATGCCGAGGCAGGGTGAGCGAAGAGGGAACCGTCGACACCGCGCCGACGGTTTCCTCTTACTGCGGATTGCAGGAACTGCCGATCGGGCAGTTGCGGAATGGGTTTGCCGCGCCGCGCACTTCAAAGTGCACATGCGGACCGGTAGTCCAACCGGTCATGCCGATGTAGCCGATGATCTGGCCCTTTGAAACGGTTTCGCCGGGGTGTACGGCATCGCGCTTCATGTGCGCATAAAGCGTCTGGACGCCGTTTTTGAGGTTGATGACGACGTAATTGCCGTAGCCGCCATCCCAGGCGCCCGTATCGCGCGCAATAATGACGGTACCGGCTGCGGCGGCATGGATGGGGGTGCCGATCGGCGCGCCGATGTCGACGGCGTCCCAGCCGTGAATTCCTTGGGTAATGATGCCACCGGGTACCGGGTTCCCGAAGAAACCGTTAAGCGCCGGGCCGCTACCGCCGAGGTACGGTTCGTGCACGCCCGGTGCATTGGATGCCCGGCTAGAAGACGCGTGCTTCGGCGCGCCGCTGCTTGGACTTGGAACAGAGAGTTCGCCACCCGGAATCGTGATTTTGGTGCCGACCGGGAGCGGCTTCTCGGGATCGAGGCCGTTGTACTCGGCGATCTCGGTCGGATCAGCGTGGTACCTGGTCGCAATTGAGGCAAGCGTCTCGCCTTTCCCGATGGTGTGCTCAATCCCCGACACGGGAAGGATAATGAGGGTGTCTCCCGGTCGAATATCGTTCGGGCCGCTCAGGTTATTAGCCCAAATGATCGTGTTTATGGAGACCCCGAACATACGAGCGATTCCCCAAAGGGTGTCGCCGCGCCGCACGACATAGGTGGAAATCCGGTCCGACGGTGTCGTCGAAGCTATGTCGGCCAAGGTGCCGGAGGGGCCGGTATAGGCAACAAGCGCGCCGCCAGAGGTGGCGAGCGCTATTGGGGCGCTTAGGTTCGGATTACTATTGGTCGGGGCAACGAGCGCTGGTGTCGAAGCGCTCGGAACGGCAGCGCCGGTAGCTGCAGCTACGTCCGTCGAGAACGGCCAAAACGCCTTCGCCTTGCTCGGAAGCATGGACGCCGCAAGCGCAACCAGGGCGAATCCTGCTAGTAGGAGCGCCACTTGCTCGAGCGTTTTATATAAATCCGGGGTATCGCGCTGCGATACAGAATCGGGGGTTCTTTCGGGGGAATCTATACGCTAGGGAAGCACGTCAGGCGTTCGGCGATAATACAAAAATGGCTTAGTTAAGCCATTTCTTTCGTCCATCCATTCAGTCAGTACCGGCAGTATAGCGGACTACCCAGGTCGGTCAACTCCAGTACATGAAGATTGTGTGGAGAGCAGTCTTGTGGTGTACTATGGCCCGTTATCGCGGTTGCGCTGCTATCCTGCACGTGGTTCGGCTGTGCATACTAGCTAATCCTCCACTGTGCTAGGTATAGTGCCAAGGTGGACTATCTTGAGGGGCTTAATGATGAACAGCGGCAGGCGGTGCTCGCTACTGACGGGCCGGTTTCGGTGCTTGCAGGCGCCGGGAGCGGTAAAACGCGCGTGCTCACGATGCGCATCTACCACCTCATCCGCCTCGGAGTGCCCGGAAGCAAGATTCTCGCCGTTACTTTTACCAACAAAGCCGCGCGAGAGATGCGCGAACGCGTCCGTGCGCTTTTGGGCGAGGGGGCGGAGCTCCCGTTCATTGCAACCTTCCACGGGCTTGGGCGCGAGCTGCTCGAGCGCTATGGTGCAGCTATCGGCGTTTCGCGCTTCTTTAGCGTGTACGATCGCGATGACTCCGAGCGGGTCATTGGGACGGCACTGAAGGCGCTCGATGTTTCAACGAAAGAGCTCTCGCCGCGCGCGGTGCTTTCACGCATTTCCCGCGCGAAGAGCGACGGACTTTCCGCGCAGGAATTTTATGAAAAGCTCGGCCGCTCGAGCTTCGGCGCGCGCATTGCCGCTGAAGCGTGGCTGCGCTATGAAAAAGCGCTTGCGGCTGAGAAAGCGCTCGATTTCGATGATCTTATCGCGAAGCCGATGCGCCTGCTCGAGGATTTCCCCGACGTGCGTGCCGCGGCGCAGGAGCGCTGGCGGTATATGCACATTGACGAGTACCAAGACACGAGTGCGCAGCAGGGACGGCTTGCGGGCATGCTCGCGGCGAAGCACGGTAACCTCTTCGTCGTCGGCGATATCGACCAGACCATCTACACCTGGCGCGGTGCTACCATCGAGAACTTGCTTGCCTTTGACCGGACGTATCCGGAGGCGCAGACGATCGTCCTCGAACGCAACTACCGCTCCACCAAAAATCTCGTGGATGCCGCGAATGCGGTCATCGAGAAAAACCGGAACCGCAAGGAGAAGCGCGCGACGACGGATAACGAAGCGGGGGAGCCGATCGTTATCCACCTCGCGAGCAATGCAGAAGACGAAGCGCGGTGGATTGCGCAGAAGATTCGCGCGTTTTTACGCGCCGGCATTCCGCCGGAAGAAATCGCCATTCTCTACCGCACCAACTTCCAGTCGCGGGCGCTCGAAGAGGGGCTCTTGTATGCGGGGGTGCCCTACAAGCTTCTCGGGACGCGCTTTTTTGACCGGAAGGAGGTGAAGGATGTGCTTGCCTGGATCCGGCTCGCGATCGACCCGACGCGGGAAGCCGATAAGGTGCGCGCGGCCTCGGCGCCGCCGCGCGGCATCGGCAAGGTGACTCTGGCCAAACTTGCTGCGGGCGAGCGGGACAAGCTGCGCGACGGCGAGCGCGCCAAGGTCGAGACATTCGAGCGCGTCGTTAGCGAGCTCGCGGCATCGGCGGAGCAGATGGTGCCGAGCGAGTTCGTGAAGCTTGTCATCGAAAAGAGCGGCCTGCGCCGCGCGCTCGTCGAGGAGGGTACCGCTGAGGATCGTGAACGGTTCGAAAACATCGAGGAGCTCGCGAGCGTCGCGGCGCGCTACGACGGCATAAGCGGCAGAGAGGGTATAGCGCTCTTTTTAGCGGAGTCGGCGCTCGCCGGGGATCAGGACGAGCTCGACCGCACCGAACAAAAGAGCGTCGCGCTCATGACGGTGCATGCGGCGAAAGGACTGGAGTTCGCGGTAGTGTTCGTTGCTGGCATGGAAGGGGACCTCTTCCCGCACGGCGGCATGGGCGACAGCAACGACCGCGACGAGGAAGAGGAACGGCGGCTCTTCTACGTCGCCATGACCCGCGCTAAGGAGCGCCTCTTCCTGACGCTTGCGCGCACGCGCAAAATCTATGGCGTCGACAGCTACAACGAGCCGTCCGAGTTTTTGGCAGACCTCGACCGCTCGCTCACGGTCTATGATGAGAGTTATGGGTATGAAGAGGATGTCATCGAGATCTAAGAGCTCGGAGCGTCCCGCGTTAGGGCGACGCTCGGGAGCGCTCCGTGGCAGGTCGAGTTTCACTCTTCCAGCTCGCCCTAACGCGGGACGCTCGGGAGTTTCCGCGAAGAAATCCCTTGGACAGAATTTCCTTAAGCACGATCAAACCGCCGAGCGTATCGCGCTTGCCGCGCCGCTCACGAGCGAGAGTGTGGTGCTCGAGGTTGGGCCGGGTACGGGCAAGCTCACCCGGGCGCTCCTTGCCCGGGCAAAAAAGGTCATTGCGGTCGAGACGGACGAGCGTATGATCCCTCTTCTCCGGGAAACCTTTCCGCAAGAGCTTGCGCACGGGCAACTCGAACTCCTCCACGCGGATATCCGCTCCTTTCCGCTTGAGACCCTTCCTAAGGGCTACCAGGTAGTCGCGAACATCCCCTACTACCTCACCGGAGAGCTCGTTCGACAGCTCCTCACGGCTCCAAACCAGCCATCCGCGCTCACTCTGCTGGTACAGAAGGAGGTAGCTGAACGCATTGCGCGAGCCAAGAAGGAGAGCCTGCTCTCGCTCTCGGTCAAGGCATTTGGTGAGCCGCTGTACGCTTTTACTGTGCAGCGGGGCGCGTTTTCGCCTGCGCCGAAGGTAGATTCCGCGGTGCTCGTCATACAGCGGATCTCGCGGGGCCGGTTTGCTTCTGAAGCAGAGGAAGCGCGCTTCTTCGCGCTCCTCCATGCAGGATTCGGCCACAAACGCAAACAGCTCGCGAAAAATCTTAAGGACGCGGGGTTCTCGCTGCACCGGCTTCCCGAAAAGATCCGTGCCGAAGACCTGTCGTTCGAGGACTGGCTCTCGCTCGCGCGCTCCTGAGCTGCGTGGACGGCTGCTTGTGCACAGCAGCCTGGGTAAACCAGGCGTGCGCTCCGGTATACTTGAGTGCATACCATGGGGGTGATTGCACGAAATTGGCGCGTGCTTTTTGCATCGGCCTGCGCCGTCGCGCTTGTGGGCGGGTCTTACTGGTTGTCTCACAGCGTCGGGACGCCGCCGCAGGCGCATGCGTCCGAGGAGACAGCACTCTTGCGGCAGATCGCCACGAAAGATTCAAATGGCGACGGGGTACCCGATTGGGAGAAGCAGCTCTACGGGATTCCGCTTAACGCGACAACGACCGACTACTTCCACCTCGGCATGACGGATGCGCAGGCGATTGCTAAAGGACTCATTGTACCGAAGGCGATCGCGAACCTGCCCGCGGCGACCTCAACCGGCTCCGCGTCGCACCCGCTCCTCGACTCCGCGCCTGCGCCTGCGCCCGGCACGCTCACCGATGCGTTCGCCAAGACGTTCTTTACGCTCTATCTCGCGGCGAAGCAGCAGAATGGCGGTGCGAACCTCACCCAGGCGCAAACACAAGCAGTCGCGCAGCAGGCCATGACCCAGTTTGCGTCCACCATTTCCACCGCTCCGGATTTCATTACTGCCTCCGATCTCAAACACGCGACGAGTACTGGGCCTGACGCGCTGCGCGCCTACGCGGAAGCGGCGGGTGCCGTGTTTGCCGAGAACACCAGCTATGCCTCGACAAGCGAAATCGCCTACCTCAAGCAGGCGCTGCAAAATCCGGGGAATGATGCGGTCCCGCTTGCGTACATCGCCTCAATCGCGAAACTGTACCGCCAGGCCGCTGTCGGGCTTGCGGCGCTGTCGGTGCCGAGTTCGCTCGCGTCGCCCGATCTCTCGATTATTAATGCGCTTGCGCGGCTGAGCGGGATCTTGAATGACTTCACGAAGATCGACAGCGATCCAATGGCGGCCATGCTGGCCATCCAACAGTACCCCACAGCCATACAGCAACTGGGTAATGGGCTCATTGGGATGAACCAGGTGTACGTAACCTCCGCAATTACATTCCCCTCGAATACTCCTGGGGCGCAGTTCGTGAACATCATCCCCGATATTGCGGCGAGCCAAGCGTCCGCGCCGCATTCCGCCCAAACGCCATGAGATATAGCGCCCCACTCATTCGTCTCATTGCGCTCTCGCTTATCGCGGCGGTTCTCATGCCCTCGGTGTTCTTCATGGAAGCGCCAAAAGCGCATGCAATCATTCCGGTATTCGTCGACGGCACGGTTGCTTTGCCTTACAACGCGCAAACGGCTTCGGAAACTGCTTTTACTGCAGTCAAATCCGCAATTGACGCGGTTGCCAACGTTGCTAACCAGGTGAACACTTACCTGCTGGTTCTCGATAAATGGGTTCTTGAGCCGCTTGCGTTCATCGAGAGCGGACAATTGCTGCGTAGCATTACCGCCGGCGTCATTTTGTTTGTCGATGGGGTCGCTAATGCCACCGGCGTACCCCAATTTGTGCAAAGTCTGTCTTATAATCTTCAGGCTATCGCGGACACCCAAGCATTTTCGTTCTTTTCCGAGTATGGCGCTTTGTCTAATTCGCCGTTTGCCTCCTCCATTGTGTATTCCTTGAATGAGCAGTACCTCCAAGATTCAAGCTTGGGAGGGTTCTTCGCGGCAAACCAGTGTACGCTCACGGGCATGAGCGGGTTTATGTACGGCAATTGGTCGCAGGGCGGCGCCGCCGCATGGTTTGCGCTCACGACTCAGCCGCAAAATAACCCCTATATGCTCTTCCTCTCCTCGCAAGCGCAACTTTCCGTCATGACGACGGGCTCGGTAAACGGCGAGCTCAACCAGCTCGCTTGGGGGCAGGGCATGCTCTCGTGGTGCGGCTCGGCGAATACGCTCGGCGGCGGCATAGCCAACCCGACGACCGATACATGCACACAATCGGACGGCACGCCTGGAGTCATTAAGACGCCGGGTTCGGTGATTGCGGATGGGCTCCAACAGGCGCTCGGCACGACCATCGATAAGCTCGTCCAAATGGGCCAGGTGGGCCCCGAAATCAACACCATTCTGGGGACGGTCATGAACGCTATGGAAACACTCTCCTTCGGGCAGCAGCTTCTGGGTGGCAGTAATTCGGGCGGTCTTGCCGGTCTTGCGTATGGCGGCAGCGGCTCCTTGCTCAATCAGTACCAAAATCAATCGGGCTACCTCGGCGTGACCAACAACTCCGTACTGCAAAACAGCGCTACTGCTGGCGTGGGGTCTGGACTGGCTTCCCGCATTTCGGGGTACCAGACGGCCTGGAATTCCATTGCTGCAGCCACGAATAATGCCTCCACGAGCGTTGCTAAGCTTATTACCGCCTGCTCGGTAACAACAATCAATGGGATGGCGATGCCGTCGAGCGCGCATACGACGCTCACCGAAGCACAGAGCGCTATGGCGACCGAGATAGCTCCTGTGGCGAGACAAATCGATCAGGCGAGCACGACGATCGCGAATGCACAGCAGTTTGAAGCGCAGATCCAGGCAGATAGCGCGGCGGGGAATACCAGTGCGTACACGGCGGACCTCGCCGCTTCACAGACGACTGCCCCAACGACGAGCGACGTGGCAAATGCACAGCAGCAGGCGACATCCTTCGGCACTGCTCAGGCAAACGCCTCGAATCCGCTCAGTGTGACCGCGTCGTCGTTTCTTGACCAGATGAACCTTATCTCCTCGAATGCAGCCGGGCTCATAAACAGATGCACGCCAGTTTCGAGCGCAAGTGTGAGCTCGTACTATGGCCGCGGCAGTTAGCGAAATATGAAGCGCTTCCTCGTGATCCTCGGCATCGGCCTCTCACTCTCGGTAGCGGGGGCTGTGCTCACCTCTCACCCGCGACAGGCCCTCGCAGCAAATCCGGGAAGTAGCTCTGACCCCGCCCCCTCGTCATCTTCACAACCGACCAATACTCAGGCTGCTGCCCAGGCTGCGGCGGCACAGAAAGCAACGCCGTCGGGGTTGGCACAGGCCCATGCATGCAGTGTGACCGACATAAGCTGTGACTTCGGCTGGATCATGACCGAAATCGCGAGCCTCTTCGCTTGGTTTCTCGGCGTCGCGATGCTCGTACTCGACACGGCGGTGTATTACACGGTCGTGAAGATGGGGGACATTTTAGGACAGGCGAACGGCATTACGGCGATACCGCTCATTTGGCGCATTATGCGCGACCTCGGCAACGTGGCGCTCCTCTTTGGGTTCATTGCGATCGGGCTTGAGACCGTGCTCGGGATCGATTTTTATGGCGGCGGCACGAAGCTCCTGCCTACGCTCATCATTGTGGCGGTTCTCCTGAACTTTTCGCTTTTTTTTGCGAGCGCAATCGTCGACGCGAGTAATCTCTTTGCGACCGAATTCTATACGCAGATCAATGACGGAAACATTCCGGCGCCCCCGCAATGGAATAACTTTTCAGCAGCCGTGGGGGAGGAGGGCGTCTCAAATGCGATTATGAGTCAGCTTGGTCTGCAAACGCTCTACACGGGCGCCCTCGACTACGGCACGACGGCAAGCTCGAAAGTCATGACTCTCTTTACAGGGGCGGACATGATGTACATCGGCTTCCTAAGCATTTTTCTCTTCATCGTCGCCTCGTTTGTCATGCTCGCGCTTGCGTTTACGCTCGTGGCGCGGTTCGTCGTTCTCATTGTTTTGCTCGTCGTCTCGCCCATCGGTGTGGCTGCATATGCAGTTCCGCAACTTAAGGCGCGAGGGAAGCAATGGTGGGACATGCTCATCGCGCAATCCATAACCGCCCCGGTACTCCTTCTACTTCTTTATGTGGCGCTCCGGGTGATCACGGACGCGCATTTTATTACGAGCTTCATGTCCCCAGGGAGCGGGGGTGTAGCAGCGCAGACCGCAACAACCGTCTGGACGGGTGCGATTAATGGTGGGAATCTCGAGGGATTTGGCGGTATGTTGCTCTCCTTTATCGTCGCCATGGGCCTACTCTTTGCGGTCGTCCAGGCCTCTAAGTCTATGTCGGCCTGGGGCGCAGGCGCAGCGACGAAACTCGCTGGTATGGCCTCCTTCGGTGCCATCTCGCTCGGTATGCGCAGCACGGTCGGGTATGCCGGCACGCGGCTGAATACTAAGCGCATGCAGGCACGCGCTGCAGGGACTGGATTTGGGGCTGGGGTCGCACGTACTGGCGTGCTGATGGGTAAATACCTCGGTACGAGCACCTTCGATATACGTAACGCGCCGGGGTCGAAAATGGTTCAAAAGGAGTTCGGCATCGATGCGGGCAAGGGCGCCACGCTTACCGCGCAAAAGGTAGTGGACAACAAGGTGGGCAAGCCTTGGAATGTGGTCACAGGCTGGAAGCCAATGCAGGAAGCCAGCAAGAAGAGAATGGAGGAATACCGTTCTGCCAAACGTGACATCGACTTTGCCGACGCACAGTCAGCCATTGAGCAGGCGAAAGAAAAGCTGAAAGCAGGTGTTATTTCGCAAGCGGAATTCGACCGAGAGACCGTGACGCCAACGAAGATCATTACAGAGGGGCTCGCAAAAATGAGCACAAAACAGCTTGAAGAACTTGGAAGTATTAAGAAGGGGGTCTCTTCTCTTGTGGAGAACTTGTCTCCGCAAAAATTCGATGCGCTCATGAAGAGCGACAAGCTGACAGAGGAAGAACGCGAGAAGCTCCGCAGCGTCCGATTCGCTAAAGTTAACGAACTGGTCGAAAAAGCAAATAGGACTGGCGATCGAGCAGATGTCGCAGCTGCACAGAAAGAGATTACGAAACTGAATCAGAAGGAGATTGTTCACGCACCAAACGAGTTTCTTACGACTCAGATGGTTGCACAGGGTCTTACGAACGATCAGTATGATGCCGTTGCCAAGGATGGTGGGCTCCCTTCTCTTGAGAGAGCAAAAATCGATGAATATCGAAAGAATCGCTATGACGCGGCTGCTGCGGGTAGCACTGCGAAGTCGGTTGCCGAATCCATTCGGGCGCTCAATTGGAATCGTGATGCGATCACAAAGCTACCAGCTGGTACCCTTACAAATCACGCTGTTCTTGATGAGCTCGGCCCTGACGCTCTGAATCTCATTGATGTTGCGCGTCGAGGGAATCTTTCTCCTGTGGACCGCCAGAAACTGGGCGAGTACCTTGAAGATGTCGCTAAAAACGCAGCCGATGCCCGCCAGGCAGTCTTTGCGGCATACGTTAACACCGATACACGGGTTAAGCGCGATTTGCTCATATCATAGATAATAAAAACTATTCCTATGCGCCAGTATTCTGACCAAGAGGTCGAGAGTCTTGTACAGCAGTTGCCCCAACCGATTCAAGATAGTTTGACAGGACCAGATATGGCAATGAAAGTTGCTAATATCGGTTCTCGAGCAGGTCTCCACATCGACCAAATTGGCCTTCTGGCGCAGCTTAATCGCAACCTGCTGCTCGGTTTGGTACGGCCGCCTGAATTCTTGCAAGGACTACTCGAGACTGGTATTTCGCGGGAGAATGCAAATAAGGTCATTGCAGAAATAAACGAGAAGATATTTACACCGCTTCATGATGAGGTCATGGGGGCGACAAAGCGCGAACGTGAGCCAAATACCGTTGCGCCAGCGGTTGCGGTGCCGCACTACGAAGCGACGCCCTTGCCGCCCCGGGGAATGCAGGATCAAGCGGCGCCTGCGATGCCCTTTGCGGCGCCCCAACCCGCGCCATCGGCGCCCTTGCCGCCACGGAGCGTTATGCCTGGAGCTGCCCCTACGACTCCGGCGTATGTGCCGCAAAAACTCATTCAGCTCGAGCAGATGCAAGTCCGGCGGCCTCAGGCGGCTTCCGTTCCAGCATCCATAAGCGCCTCCCCACAAACGCCGCAAACGCCGCAAATACCGCCGCCGGAATTTACTTCCTTATATACCGCCCCACAACCGATTGAGCACGTTCGGCAAGCTGAGCCGCCGGCGCCTCCGCCTAACTTGCCCGGCATCTATGGGTCTGTTCTGGTTTTTGCGCAGACCCCTCACGCCGACCCAACGCCCGCACCAGCGCCGTATGCGCCGCCTGTGCTTGAGGAGCAGTATCCGGGTGCTGCAGCGGAGCAGTCTGTTGTCCCGGTACTCCCGTCGTATATGCCGCAGCGCGCGCCAGCCAAAATGAGCGCCGCCACGCAGCGGGCTCCACTCGCGGTAACGCCGAGCGCACCCGTTCAGTCGGAGGCACTGCCGCTCACCGTGCCGCAGCCCGCGTCACCGTCTCCTTCGAACGACAGCACCGACCCATACCGCGAACCGATCGGGTAGTACCTTGCCTTGCAATCCGCTTGTGGTTCCCGTATAGTGGCGCTATCCGCTCTTGCGGGTCTCATTTTCTCATGGCCACTATCAATCAGCTCACCAACAAGCGCCGGCGCGACAAGATTCGCAAGACGAAAGTACTTGCGCTCACGCGCGGTTTCAACGCGCTCGAGAACCGGCCGACGTACTACGCTTCGCCGTTTAAGCGCGGCGTCTGCACCAAGGTGACCACGAAAACCCCTCGCAAACCGAACTCGGCAATCCGCAAGATTGCCCGCGTGCGCCTCACGAACGGCTATGAGGTAACTGCTTACATCCCGGGCGAGGGCCACAACCTCCAGGAACACTCGGTGGTGCTTTTGCGCGGTGGTCGCGTGAAGGACATCGGCGTCCAATATACGATCGTCCGCGGCAAGCTCGACACCGCTGGGATCGAGAAGCGCCGTCGCGGCCGCTCGCGCTATGGGGCTAAGAAGCCTAAGGCCTAGCTATGCGCCGCCCCCTTAAGCACAAACGCGTTTGGCGTCCAGACACCCGCTACCAATCGGAGGCCGTGACCCGATTCATTAACGCGGTTATGTGGGACGGAAAGAAGGATACGGCTCGCAAGATCGTCTACACGGCGTTCGACAAGATCAAAGAGGAGCACGACCCGCTTGAGACGTTTGAGTCGGCTATCCGCAACGTCTCGCCGCTCATGGAGGTGCGCTCTCGACGCGTCGGTGGGGCCAACTATCAAGTGCCCCGCGAGGTGCCGCAAAAACGCCGCCTCGCCCTCGCGTATCGGTGGATCATCACGAGCGCTCGTTCGAAGAAGGGCCGCCCGGTGGCTGAGAAGCTCGCCGAAGAGATTCTCCTCGCAAGCAAGAACGAGGGCGATGCGATCAAAAAGAAAGACGAAATGCATCGCATGGCCGAAGCCAACAAAGCATTCGCCCACTTCGCCTGGTAGGAACCCAGAAGTAAACGGCAAAAAACGCTCGGAATACGGGTGTTTTTTCGCCGTTTGCGCTGCCCGCGCATGCCGCGATTCATGCAGTATGCTTGACAAAAAAACAAGGGCAGGTTAGTTGTGTAGTTGTTGCTCCGTGAGGGGGCACATGTCCTTTGTGCTCGCTAACGAAAGTAACTCCAGTCCCGCGGAATCCTCCACGGGATATCACAAGGAAGACACGCAATGAGAAACTTGCTCGGAGCCGCTGCGCTCCTTGCGATCAGTCTGGCCATCACCCCGCCGCCCGCCGCCGCGGGCACGCTCGGCACGCTCTCCTCGAGCTCGCAGGCGTCCGCCAATGGCGGCACCGGCGGGTTCATGACGCCGTTCGGCTCCTGGTTCGGGCCCGGCAGCGCCGTGACCGGCGACCAGGCGTACGGAAGCGCCACGCTCCTCATGGGGCGTGGCGGCGTGAGCACCACGACCACCACGGGTACCCAGGGATACGGGTACTCCGGCCTGACCGGCTTCACCACGTTTGGCGGCATGGGCAATGCCAATGCCAATGCCAATGTGGTGCGCGGGTTCTTCGGATTCCCGCCCTTCTGATCCGCACCGGACTACGTCGACATGGGAGGCGCATCTTCGGATGCGCCTCCTTGCTCGTGTCGGCTCCCTCGGCAATACCAGGAAGGAACTCAAATGAAGACGATCGTCCGATTTTTGGGCGGTTTCGTGGCGCTTGCCGCGGTAGCCGCCTTCTCGCCTGCTGTCTACGCCGGTTCGCTGCAAGCGAACAGCGCAGCCAGCTCCGGTGCCCAGGCAGGCTCGGTGCTGGAAATGAATGCCGCCCCAGGAGTGAACTATAGCGGCGGCTACATGCTGGGCAACACCCCGGCCGTGATGCCGGGTTCCATCTACACGATGAATCCGTGCAGCAACGGCGCAGCCGTCGGCGGCGCCGGCCCGGGGATCGGTCTCACCTTCTCGTTCTCCCACGATTCGGATGAGTGCCAACTCCAGAATTGGGCCACGTTCGCCATGCGCGCGTACGCGATGACGCATGATCCGCGCGACGAGCAATGGGCTCGCGGCATCATGTGCGCTGCGAACCCGACCGTCTTCAAGACCGCGCCGACTGGCATGTGCCAACCCGAGGCTGGCTCGAAAGCGGTCGCGGCTGCGGTACCGGCGAGCCCCGTGCCGCCGCCCGTCAAGACGGTGTCCTATCATGGCTCGGTCGTGGCGCTTGACCCCGATGCCCCCGCGTATTGCCTTCAGGGCGGCGTGGACCCGCGGATCATCCCGGCGTGCGTCGGCGCGCAAGCCGCGAGCGAAGCGTATAAGCAGCTTCATCGCGATCGCGCTGGGAGCAACAACGCGGGCTGATAATCCGCGACCGTGCCTCCACCCCCCGTTTCTGGCTTTCATGCCGGAGCGGGGGTTTTCTTTTGGGAATGTATTAGATACGGGTAGTAATACCAATCGTATTCTTCCACGTGAGTCGTATAAGATAAATGCCGAACGCAATCTCGGCGAGTATCACTAGGTTTGCCCCGACCATCTCTCCGCTATTCCAGTCAAGTAGATAGTACCAGTCGCTCTGATGGAGATATACAAGAAAACCAACGACAACCACTGCAACGATTGAAAACTTCAAATATTTCATAGAACTATTCTACTACCACCTCATATTCCTCTTGCGTGTAGTTCGCGTCGCAGTTCCGGCAATGGTAAATGAACTCTGTGCGGGTGATTTTACCTCCTTTGATATCGGGACCACCCGAGAACTTATCGAGGGACTTCTCTCCGCAATTCGGACATTTTAATGTTTCGCCCGTCCATTTATCCTTAAGCGGGCCAATAGGTTCTCCTGTCATTCGCGGATTATACCATTCGGCGTTAGGCAACTTCTCCCGTCTCTCCCGTTTCGGGAAGGTCGAGCATCCTTTGCACGCCGAACGCTCGGGCGAAGTTCTCCTCGAACTTGCGCCAGTTCGGAGAAATACGCATCAGCGTTGTAACGGAAGCCACAAGCTTATCGAGGTGCGGTATGCCGATCTCCTTCGTCAGATAGCGGTGGTGGTGCTTCTCGTAAGTTCCCTTAGAGGTCGCCGTGCCTTCCGTGCGCTTTACGTTCTGCTTCTTTATCTCGTCAATGACGCCTTCCGGCAACTGGTCGTAAATGAGCTTCTTCGTGAGATACCCGGCGAACTTCGGGCGCTTGCGGCGCGACTGGGCGTTATACTCCCAACCTTTCAAGCGGAACATTTCCTGATAGAACTCGTGCGGAAAGCGCATCGTCCACGGCAGGAGTTCCTTCGCGATGTATTTCGAGAGGATAAGTTGCAGTTCTTCCTTTTCACGAACCTCCTGATAGCCCGTTGCTTCGTCCACGAGAGCGATGATGCCCACGTGGGCAAGCCCGCGCATGATTATCTCGGCCATACGTGCCGTTTCGAGCGCCTTGCCTTTGAGTACGTTTGCGTCGCGGGCTTGGAGCCATACGTCGCAGATTTCAGGGAGCATGATGGCTGGAATGCCGTTGGTCCTGCCGCCTTTGCCTATATAGGGGATAGGGCTACTTGCGCGAGCCAATAAACCCGCAGAAATAAAGGGTCTTAGCGGCTTTAGCTCCAAGAAACGCGGTAGATTTCGCGAGCCGTCCGTATCTACGTCCTTACTGCCGCCTTCCGGCCTTGCCAGTGCCTTATTTACGCTTGCCTGCGTGAGCACTCGCGTTCCGTCCTCTAGCACGTAGCACTGGATTTCTAGGTCTCCGATATGGATGGGGTGGTCCTCCGATCCGTATGCGATTTTCTGCACCTTCTGCGGTTCGTCCATGGTTATGCGGTTATTGCGTTTAATATCAGCGTCTCGAACGCCGCGCCAGCGTCTCTCCGGTTATACCGGAAGCAGAACTCATTGATGTAGGCGTTCAAGTGCTTGTCGCTGATGTGATGGTATTGCCCGTAAATGCCTCGCTTCAGGAGCGCCCAAAAACCTTCGATGGTATTCGTGTGCGCATTGGCGTCCACATAGTTACCCTTACTGTGTCGAACGATGGAGTGCTTGTAGTCCTTTTTGCTCGATATGCCGTAGTAGCCGCCCCATTCGTCCGTCATGATGTGCGAGCCATCCTTCACGTTCTCCTTGATGAGCGTGTGGAGGGTTCTCATGTCCGTGCCCGAAATCTTCCGCGCCTTCACTTTACCGCCCCGTTGGAGCAAGCCCATGACGGCGGTCTTGCCGACAGCGCCCCTACCGAGGTTAGCCCGCTTCGACTTGTGCTTGTTCTTCTCCTTTCCGCCGATATATGTCTCATCGGCTTCCACGATGCCTTCGAGGAGATCGCCTTGGTCTCTCATGGCCTTTCGTATTCTCATGAGCATGAGCCAAGCCGTGTTCTTATTCACTTCGATGTCCCGTGCGAGTTGTCGGGCGCTGATACCTTTCTTGGCGTTCAATACGAGCGCGATGGCAAGAAACCACTTTTGGAGGTCTACCTTACTCTTATGGAAAATCGTTTGAACCGTCCCGCTAAAGGAAGTGTTGCAGGAGTTGCAGTGATATCTGCTCTCCTTCGGAGCCGGGGTAACTCTCACCGACGAGCAGTATGGGCACTTCGGCTTACCGTTCCATCGCACCACCTCGATGTGCTCTCTGCAGTCCTCTTGTGTCGGGAACCTCTTATATAGTTGGATAATATTCATGGTGTTTTACGTCTCTACCTTTATGTAAGGCAGTATAGCACCCCGAAAAAGGTCAACCCCCTGCTCGCGCCGGGGGCTGTGGATAACCTCTACCTATAACTAATACATTCCCTTTCTTTTGTGTGGCGGAGCGGCAGTTCTCTGACAAATCGTCTACGTGTTCTCCGGCTCGGCGAGCAGGACGCGCCTGCGTTCCTCGTACTCCTCCTTACCGATTTCCCCCTTGGCGAAACGCTCGTTCAAAATCTCAAGTGCTGAAGAGGTACCGTCGAGGTAGCGGTGCCAGTGGCAGCGGCCGTGCCGCCGGCCGAAGACGAGGCGGAGCAGCCATACGAGTGCCACGACGAGCACGATCGCCCAAAAGACGTTCCAGAGGACTTCCAATATGCCAAAACCGCCGCCCCAGCCCATGCCCGATCCGTACCCGTAGTGATACATCATATTACGATTTACGATATACCCCCATTATAACTCTCGACCGCGGCGCTTTGTTTCCCGTGAACGCCGATGGAGAATTAAGGACGAAGGTCTTTTCTTTTGTCCTATTTTCTTGTATCGTGAGACCAACGCTCCGGCGGGCTTTATTTTTATTTTAACCAGTAAAGAAGGAGGTAACACCGACCCTTAGTAACCACCAGTCATGAAGCGAGACTATCCTCTAGAAAAAGTGCGTAACTTCGGCATCATTGCCCACATTGATGCGGGTAAGACAACCACGTCCGAGCGCATCCTCTACTACACGGGCATGAGCCATAAAATCGGCGAGGTGCACGAGGGCGCGACGGTCACCGACTGGATGGAACAGGAGCGCGAGCGCGGCATCACGATCACCGCGGCCGCCATCACCTGCTTCTGGACGCCGACCCAAGCGCGCATGGAGGGCGGATCGGTGCAAGCCTCAATGGCACATGACGCTCAGAAACACCGCTTCAACATCATCGACACGCCGGGGCACATCGACTTCACCGCCGAGGTGCAGCGCTCCATGCGCGTCCTCGACGGCGCCATCACGGTCTTCGACGGCGTATCAGGCGTCGAGCCGCAGTCGGAGACGAACTGGCGCTATGCCGACGATGCCAATGTGCCGCGCCTGTGCTTCATCAATAAGCTCGACCGCACCGGCGCTTCCTTCGAGGACTCCTATAAGAGCATTCTCGAACGTCTCTCGCCGAAGGCGGTGCGCATGCAGATCCCGATCGGCGAGGAGAGCGCGCACGAGGGCGTTGTTGATCTGCTCACCATGAAGGCGTACCGCTTCGAAGGCGCCATGGGCGACCAGGTGATTGAGGGCGAGGTGCCTGCGGATCTCGTCGACACCGCGAAGAAGTACCGCGGCGAGCTCATCGAGCGCATCGTCGAGAATGACGAGGCGGCGATGAACGCATACCTCGAGGGCAACGAGCCCCCTCTCGAGGAACTCAAAAAGCTTTTGCGCAAAGCGGTGATCGCCAACGAAGTCTTCCCGGTGTATTGCGGCAGCGCGCTCAAGAACAAGGGCGTGCAGCTCATACTCGACGCCGTGGTCGACTACCTCCCGAGCCCGCTCGATGTGCCGCCGGTGACCGGAATCAATCCGAAGACGGGCGAGGAAATCATGCGCCGCGCGTCCGATGACGAACCGTTCTGCGCGCTCGCCTTCAAGCTCCAGACCGATCCGTTCGTCGGCTCGCTCACGTTCTTCCGCGTGTACTCGGGCAGCATCGCGGCCGGGTCCTACGTGTACAACTCGACCACGGGCAACAAAGAGCGCATTGGCCGCATCGTGCGGCTCCAGGCTGACAAGCGCGAAGAAGTCGAGCAGGTTTTCGCAGGTGAAATCGCCGCCGCCGTGGGCCTTAAGGACACCAAGACCTCGCACACGCTCTGCGACGAGGCGAACCCGATCGTGCTCGAGGAAATCCACTTCCCGGAACCGGTCGTGTCGGTCCGCATCGAGCCGAAGACCAAGGCCGACCAGGAGAAGATGGGCATTGCGCTCAGGAAGCTTGCGGATGAAGACCCGACCTTCCGGGTGTCCTCCGACGAAGAAACGGGCGAAACAATCATCTCGGGCATGGGCGAGCTTCATCTTGAGATTCTCGTCGACCGCATGAAGCGCGAGTTTAACGTCGTTGCCGATACGGGTGCGCCGCAGGTGGCGTACCGCGAAACGATCCTCGGCAATGCCGACGTCGAAGGCAAGTACATCAAGCAGACCGGCGGCCGCGGCCAGTACGGGCACGTCAAGCTCAAGATCAAGAAGCTCGAGCCGTTGCCGGAAGGCGAGGACGTCAAGATTGCGAAAAACGTGACGCGCGAGGACCACTTCGAGTTCATTAACAACATAAAAGGAGGCGTCATTCCGCAGGAGTACATCCCGGCGGTGGAGAAAGGCATCCGCGAGGCGATGGCGCGCGGCGTGCTCGCCGGCTTCCCGATGGTCGATATCTCAGTCGATTTGTACGACGGCTCGTATCACGACGTGGACTCCTCCGAAGTCGCCTACAAGATCGCAGCCTCGATGGCCTTCCAGGATGGCGTCCAGAAATCGAAACCGGTCTTGCTTGAGCCGATCATGAAGGTGGAGGTGACCGTGCCGGAGCAGTTCATGGGCGACATTACCGGCAACCTCTCCGGGAAGCGCGGCGCGATCGAGGGCATGGATGATCGCGGCATGAGCAAGGTCATCCGCGCCAAGGTGCCGCTCAAGGAAATGTTCGGCTACACAACGACCCTGCGAAGCATGACCGAAGGCCGCGGCGCCATGATGATGGAGTTCGACCACTATGATGTCGTGCCGACGAACGTGGCGCAGGACATTATCACTGCGCGCAAGTAGTTTTTTAGAGATCGTCTGTAGACACCGAAGCGACCGCCCTCTCGGGCGGTCGCTTCGGTGTCTACAGACGGTAAGATATGCTCTGCAGTCCCGTCTGGATACGTGTACCAGTTGTAAATTACTTTCCTGTCATTCTTCTATGCACCGACTTACCCTTACACTTGCGGCCCTTGTATTTGCGGCGGCGGGCGCGGTTGCGCTCGCGGCTCCGGCGCAAGCAGCATCGCTTACCTCGGATCAAGTCCAGAGCATCGTCATGCTCCTGCAATCGTTCGGCGTCAACAGCTCGACCGTCACGAATGTGCGCAACGTACTCATCGGGGCTCCGATTATGCCGACTGCCGCAACGAGCACCGTAGCCGTTTCGACGAGCTCGACCGGCGTCGCCTGCCCAACCTTTTCCGAAGATCTCTATCGCGGCCGCTCCGACAAGCACACGGAGGACGAAGTCTCGATGCTGCAGCGTTTCCTTGCGCGTGCATCGAGCAGCGCGTATGCAGCCGGCGCGACCGGATACTTTGGCGCCGAAACCGAGGCTGGCGTGAAGGCGTGGCAGGCGGCGCACGGTGTCCCAGCAACCGGCTTTGTGGGCCCCTTAACCCGCGCCGCTATCGCGCACGCCTGCAACCCGTCGCGCCACGACGACCATGTACCAAGCGCCTACCGCGCCGGCATCTACCAGAATCAGGTGAACCTCTCGGCACAGCCGATGAGCGGCACGGCGCCACTTACGGTCGCCTTCTCGGCTACGGGCGCGAGCAGCACGCAGAAGTACATTCTCACCTACGGCGACGGCGCGGTTAGCGGCGCCTTCTCGGGTACGAGCACCGTCTCGCACACCTACGCGAAGCCGGGTGAGTACACCGCGACGCTCTCGCCCTACGTTGCCTGCATGTACAGCACCCCGCGCTGTGAAATTGCCGTCATGATGCTCGCACAGGCGCGTGTGCGCGTTACCGGCACCACGTCGCCCGCCACGAACACGCTTCCGACGATCGTCTCGCTTTCGCCGGCGACCGGCGCGGTCGGCACGCAGGTGACCATCGGCGGCAATGGCTTTACCCAGAACAACACGGTACTCTTCAACAACAGCGTGGCCGCGCGGGATGTTGCGGCACGGCCGGCTGTGTACAACTGTCTAATGATTCCTGCCGGCGCGACGACCACGTCCTGCGGCAGCTACGCGCAGACGCTCACTTTCTCGGTGCCTCAGGGCATGGGGCCGTACTGCCCGGCCGGTGAATTCTGTCCGCTCTATATGCTGCAGGTGGCACCCGGCCCCTACGCGGTTTCAGTGGTGAATGAAAACGGCGTAAGCGCGACGAGCGCCTTCACGGTTGCAAGCTCGAGCGCACAGGAGTAGCCTAGAATTATCCCAGCAAAGACCGCGCGGCCGCCTCTGGCGGCCGCGCAGTTTTCTGAAAGGCTAATTGCGCCAGTCCCCTCGAAGTATGGTGTCCACACCGAAGTCATTGCAACATACCCCCCCATGATACTTTGAGGGCATACTCAATAATCCCCCTCGCATGCTTAAAAGACTTGCGTTTTTCGGTGCGGCACTTGCGTTTGGTGCTCGGGAGTTTCCAGATTACGGGACCGACTCGGCTCTCACTTCAACTCAGGTGAACGCCATCGTTAGTATCTTGGAATCGTTTGGTGTGGCGGGCTCGACCATTGCAAATGTACAAGCTGCCCTTACGGGCTCTGCACCGCAGCCCTCAAGCAACTGCGTCGATCTCTCTCAAGACCTCACCCTCGGAGCCACTGACTCCTCTACGAACGGAGCTGTCTCGCAGCTCCAGTCCTTCCTCGAGTCCCAGGGCTACTTCACTTACCAGGGTCCCAAAGGCTACTACGGCTTCATTACCGCCCAAGCCGTGGGGCAGTACCAGATGGCACATGGCCTCGTCTCCTCTTCCGCTGATAGTGCCTACGGCATCGTTGGATCGCAAACGAGGGCGAGTATGGGCTGCAAGGCTCAGGGGGAGCCAGCCACCCTCTAACACAGCTTCTTCCCCGTCTATTTCCCGGGTAACTCCTCAGCCGGTTTCAGCTGGGTCTCCGCTCACAGTGTATTTATCGAACGGAGGAACGGTAGGAAGCATAACCCTGGAAACAACGGATGGTTCCAGGTTCTGGAGTACCGGCTACGAATCGAGCGTATCAGCGCCCAGTGGGTTTGCCGTCTATGACGGTTCGCAGCTCGCCTTTACTGTTCCGTCAATGATAGGTGGCGAGGGCCAAAATGCGCTTCCCGCAATACCGATTACTTCCGGCACCTACGACTTGTATGTAACCTCCTCCATTACGCAAAACCCGACTGGTGGCACGGTCCTAAGCAATTTAGGGAAGAGCAACGTCATACCGGTGCAAATCGTCGCCCCAACATCTACTATCTCGGCCTCTTGTAGCGGATCTTCGTATAACCCGAGCGCACGGGGGATAAGTTGGTCGTCACAGGCTTCAGGTGGCACGGGCTCCTACACGTATCGATGGACACTCTCTAATGACGTGGCGTGGATCAACCCGATTCTCGGCGGTCTGCAATCAGAAAGCACACAGGCTCAGTACAGCTCCGCCGGAACGAAAAACGCTTCGGTTGTTGTAACCAGTGGTGGGCAAAGCACGACAGCAAGCTGTTCAGCAACGATTGGTGCCTCTTCTTCTGCTCAAACCAATCAACCGACGCTCTCCAGTATCACTCCGACGACTGGCTCTACGAATACGACCGTCACGCTCTATGGCACCAATCTCGACAATGCAACCGAA
>JAJYHK010000011.1:75788-76878 GCA_021784815.1 bacterium
CGCGGCCGGAGTAGACTTCTACCACTCCAACGGACAGCTTGCCGCGACAGTGCCTTCGACGGCCTCGAACATCTCAATCTCTGGCAACAGCATCTCTATTACTATTAGCGGCGGCATGGTCGGCATGTCTGGCTCCGACACCTATCAGGTGAAGGTTGTTGCGCCTAACGGCACCAGCAATAGCGAGAGCTTCATGCTCACAGAACCGCAAAGCACAGGCCCCAACACGCTCGTCCCGTCGACGACGTTTATGAACACCACACTCGCGCAGGGGAGCACCAATTCCTTCACGCGCTCGATTGTACTTACCAATAGCACGGCTGGCAGTATTACCTATACCCTTAGCGTGCCCAATCAGCCCAGTTGGCTAAACGTGAGTTACAACACAGCACCACTCACACTCCAGTCAGGTGGTACCGCGAATGTTGGCGTATCAACAACTGCAAACGGGCTTGCTGCTGGCACCTATTCCACCACGCTTATCGTGCAAGGTAATTTCTCTACCTCGCCCATTGATATACCAATAACACTTACGGTAACCGCCCCCGCGGCCTCTCCTCTATCGGTCTCTTGCCACGGCAGTCCTTACAACAGTGGCACGCCCGGCGTGTCGTGGGGTTCAACGCCATCAGGTGGCACGGGCTCCTACATATATCAATGGACACTCTCGAATGACAACATCAGCACAGGCATCAGCGGAACCTCAGCGGACTTGCAACAGCAAAATCTGCTGGCGACCTATGGCTCTATCGGAACAAAGAGTGCATCAGTCGTGATAACCAGCGGTGGTCAAAGCGCCACGGCGAGTTGCTCCGCAACCATTAGCTAGCGCACCGACTCCAAATCCCACTTCAGTCACTCAGACAAGCGGTACTACCAATACTGTCGTCACGCTCCACGGCCACTACTTCTGCGCCGCGGCCGGAGTAGACTTCTACCACTCCAACGGGCAGCTCGGTTGGACGACCTTCTTATCTGCCTCGGACATCACGTCACAGTCTTGGGGGTCATGGCCGGGGAGTTTCCAGATTACGGGACCGAAGGGGGTAGTGCACTAAATCACGTAATCACGTAGCACTGAAGCGCCGCG
>JAJYHK010000001.1 GCA_021784815.1 bacterium
GCATAAGGTAATCGTGATATTCGAAAAGCACGGCGGCGAACGAGCGGATTACGCGATCCGTACCCTTCAATCGGAAGGAAAGCTGAAAATCCAAGTTACCGTAAAGAACCCCGAGACCGGCGCATTTGAGGCGCAGACGATTGAAAAAGAAGGGCCCGCGGGATTCGTCACTACCACAACCGCCGCGCTGATCCACTCTGAAAATGAGACACGGAATATATCGATGTTCCCCGACCAAAGTTCCGAGCAGACTAGCCGGGTATACGAGTCCGTTGACTCACGCTACCTGGGCGTGCCACGAATCAGCGAGGACGAACTTAAGCCTTGGCATCACGCACAATCCATTCTGGAGGAGATGCAGGTGCACATTCCATTTGTTAGAAGCTTCAGGAAATACTTTCCCAAACACATTATTCGTACGCGACGCGACTACAGCCACTTTCTCGCGATAGTGGAGACGGTGGCTTTTCTCCATCAGAAACAGCGAGAGAAGATTGAGATTAACGGCCAAATGCAGATCAGAGCTACCTTGGCCGATGCCTATGTGGCGAAGGTAATCGTCGAGGAGTCGCTCTCGAAATCTATCTACGAACTGCCTGAAAAAACGGTCGAAGTTATTGAAGCCGCACGGGCACTCGTTAATGCTTCTAAAGGTGAGTTTGGCGAGAGTGACGGTGATGACGAAGCGACATTCACCATCACAAAACTAGCAAAATGGCTGAAGTGGGATCGCGACACGGTGGCGAAATGGCTGAAACCAGCCAGCAAGAAAGGATACGTGACAGAGATTATGGAGGGAAAGGGATCAAGAGGAGCCGAATACAAGGTGGAAGAAAAAGATCTTCCGAGCGATTCATTTCTGCCCTCGCTAGAGGAGCTGGCGCAGGACAACCCCGAGGAGAAGACTGGCGGAATATATGATCCGCTCACCGGGGAGGCAAAAATCGTAGAACAGGCAAGCACGATTTGTACCGATGCACCGATGCGTGTAAAGGCGGGGTAAAAACACATGCCCCAGCATCTAACACGCGCATTTTATGGCCGTTTTAACTCTATCGGTGCATCGGTACAAATTAGCAGAATATAAACCTATGAAGAAAACCATGCAAAACGCATCAAAAACCCTCGCCTGGACACCCACCAGACGGAAGGTCGCCGACCTCCTCCCTGCCGGATACAACCCCCGCAAGATGACCGAGAGCGAGCGTCGCGACCTTGAGAACTCCGTCAAAGAATTCGGCACGGTCGTTCCGATCGTCCTCAATAGAGGCACGCGCGAGAACGTCCTCATCGGCGGCCACCAGCGAGCTGCCATATACGCCGACCTCGGCATTGAAGAGATCGACGTAATGGTACCGAGCCGCGAGCTCAGCGAGAAAGAGGAGAAAACGCTGAATCTCCGCTTGAACAAGAATCTCGGCAGCTGGGACGACGACCTCCTCAAGGCCATGGATATGGATCTCCTGCTTGAAGTCGGCTTCGGGGACGAGGAGCTCCAAGCGCTCTTCGACGACGTGGACGTACTCGACGACGACTTCGACGTCGAGAAGGCGCTCAAAGAAACGAAGGTCGCCCGGGTGAAGCCGGGCGAGATATGGCAGATGGGCGAGCATCGCTTGCTCGTCGGCGATTCCACCGATGCCGAACAAGTGAAGAAACTAATGGGTACTGACCTCGCCGACATCGTGTATCAGGACCCTCCGTACAACATTGGCCTCGACTACTCAAAAGGCATCAGCACCTCCGGCAAGTACGAGGGCTCGTATACCGGCGCGAAGGACTCGAAAAAGGACGCGGCATACGGCGCCTTCCTCGACGCGAGCATCAAGGCAGCCCTTACCGTCTCTCGACCAAACGCCCACCTCTTCTATTGGTGCGATCAATCCTACATCTGGCTCCTCCAGACGCTGTACCGCGACAACGGCATCGACAACAAGCGCGTCTGCCTCTGGGTCAAGAATAACTTCAACATGACGCCTCAGGTCGCCTTCAACAAGGCATACGAGCCCTGCGTGTATGGGACTCGCGGCAAGCCGATCCTCAACAAGGGGCTCACGAACACGAATGAGCTTCTGAACAAGGAGATCGGGAGCGGCAACCAGGTGCACGACGAGATTCTCGATATGATCGACCTCTGGCTTGAGAAGCGAGACAACGCGCAGTCATACGAGCACCCGACCCAGAAGCCCGTGACGCTGAACGAGAAACCCTTGAAGCGGTGTAGCGCACCAGGGCATGTTGTCTTCAGTGGCTTCGCGGGGAGCGGGAGCGACCTCATCGCGTGCGAACAGCTCAAACGCACATGGCGCGGCGTCGAACTTGATCCCATCTTCGCCACCGTGTGCCTCGACCGTTGGGAAGCCTATACCAACCAGAAAGCCACCCTGCTATGAACCGCACCATCCAACCGGGCGATATCTGGCAGATCGGCGAGCACACCATCGCGTGCGGCGACTCGCTCGACACTGCCTTCGTTGCGAGGGTCGTGGGCGGGAAGAAGGTACGTGCCATCCTCTCTGATCCTCCGTACGCCGTCGCGTACGTCGAAGGCAAGAAGTTCAACAAGCTCGGCGTGGGCACCGGGAAGGTCATCCTCGGCGACCAGCTTCAATCGGACGAACAGTACGCCCGCTTCACGAAGACCTGGCTCGAGGCCGTCGTGCCGCACCTTGAGCCGTATAACGCCGCATACATCTTCAACAGCGACCTCATGTATCCGGCCCTTCGGGATGGCATGAAGGAGGCCGATTTCTTCTATAGCCAGGGCCTCGTCTGGATCAAGAACACCTCGGTGCTCGGCCGCAAGGACTACCTCCTCCAGCATGAACTCATCGCGTACGGCTGGTATGGCCGCCACAAGATGGAACGGTCAAAGGCCAAGAGCGTAGTCTTCCACCCCAAGCCTGCCGCCTCGAAGCTCCACCCGACCCAGAAGCCCGTCGGCCTGCTGAGGAAGCTCATCCCGAACTCGACGAAGATACGCGAGCACGTATACGACCCCTTCCTCGGGAGCGGGAGTACCGCCATTGCGTGCGAGCATCTCGGTCGAAGGTGCATCGGGATAGAGCTTGATCCGGCGTACGTCGATACCGTACTCGCCCGCCTCGAGAAGCTAACGGGCGCACAAGCCAAAAAACTATGAGCGAACGAATGCCAATTTATGCCAACACCCAGGGCGTGCGGAAAACGCAGGATTTCGAGACGTACGCCATGTGGAAGGCACTCCCATCCTTCCTCCGGGGCCAGCCACGCCAGGCGCTTGAGAAGCTCGGTCTCGACGAAGATATCACCCTTAGCCTGCTCGAGATACGGTCGCAGGCCGAGTTCGCCAAGCGATTCGACATTAAAGACCCTGCCACCCTCACGGACTGGAATAAGCGGCTCATGCAAGAAGGGCTTATACCGAGGATGCATGAGTGGGCGCGCAAGCTCACGCCGAATGTCATATGGGCGCTATACCGCACCGCTACGAAGCAGGGGCGGGCGGCCGAGGTGAAAGCATGGCTCGAGGTCGTGGAGGGGATGTAACGGAAGACTATGGAACGCAATAACGAGACAGAAAAAACCATGAGCGCGGCGGAGGTGGCAGCACTGCTCTCGCAAACCATGCGCGACCTCACCGACCGAAAGATTACGCTCCGGCAGGCCGTGGCCGCATCAAGGATTGCGCTTGCGCTCGCGAAGGTCATCGAGGTTGCCGACCTGAACGCTCGCGTCGAACTTCTTGAACACATATTTAAAAAGAAACCAAAATGAGAAATCTCACCAATGTTTTCAGGACCGGGCTCCTGCGTCCCAAGGAGCGCGTCCTGATCCAAGTCCACAACATGGTCGCCAAAGACCGGACGGGCAAGGAGATGCTAAGCGAGGCCGACATACACGCGCTCGGCGAGGGCTGGCACCCCTTATCAAGCGATGATGCGCGAGAATACAACCGATACATCGGGGGCTGGCGGCTCATCGACTCCGCAGCGCTTGATGCGCAGACAACCTATCTCGTGGCTACAGCCGCTCTCCTGCGGGCAAGCAGGCCTATCGACATGACCGTACTACGAGATGGAGAAAAGGCACTTACATACTGTAAAACGTTCAGCAAGGAACATCTGGCGAGCGGAGAAAATGCGTTGGGGCTCATTCTGAAAAACAGTGGACTGGAACTCGACCAAGTCGTGCACCGATACGCCTTCGAGAGCTTGAGCGAGGACATGAAACAAGACGTTCTGGCGCTAGACCCCGACGCGGGAACCGAGAGCCAGTATCTCAATCAAGAGGAGGCGCTCGCCGACCTGTTCAATGGCAAGCGCGAGCTATCGAAAGAGGCGAAAGAAAAGCTCGCCGACTTGATCGTCACGAGCCTGCACAACAAATATGCCGATCTCTTTCGAAAACTGGATGCCGACAGCGAGTTCGGTGAGGAGTACGTCTTCAGCAGCTACTACAGCGAACTACCCGCCCTCGAGATATTGATCAAGTGGGCCTTCTACAACGGCCAGATGCCAAAAGAAGCGGAGGACAAGGAGTACGCAAACGAAGGCGAGGAGGTGGCCGACCTGTTTAGCTCGATACGAAAAGAATTGACCCCGAGGCTCTCTGCGTACGCCGAGAAGTATCAAACGAGCACGGGCGAGCTCTTGCGAGAGACGCTTCTCCGGTGGCTCGACGACGGACTGTTCATCAAAGACTTTGCGCCGCTCTGCAACAGCAAGAGCAAGGACACCTGTAACGGCGTCGCCACAAAGCGGCCGCACAAGGAAGTTCTGGAAGAGTGGCTCAAGGCGAAAAGAAGCGCCCGAGAGGCGATACATGGACTCATAGACTCGGGCGAGCTGATGGTGGAGAACCGCGTGGAGACCATCAATCGATTCGTAAAAGCCAGAAAGGCCGGATTTGAGGGAGCCGAAGCAGAGGCCTACAGGAGAGACGTAAAGCTCATCACGGGCGAGAGCTTATATGCCCTCGAGGGCGATTACGCTTTCGCAAACGACTATAGAAAACAAGCAGACGATTTAGAGGGACTGGGCGGCATGATCCTGTTCCTTCGGGGACGAAGTTTTCTAAACGACTACGGCGTCCTGCTTGAGTTCATTGAGCTATTCAAGCGACTGTCAGAAATCTACGAAGTCGACCTGACATACCGGCTGACGAGTTGGCTCCCCATCTTCAAAGACGATGTAGAAATGCTGAATAGCGAGCTTATGATGATCGCAGAAACGATACGTCAGGCGAGCCATGAGAAGCACGGTATCGCATACCCCATCGAGGTGTTCGTGGATGACATGCTGATCGAACTCGACCAAGTGGAACGGAGTCGAGGCCCCACGGAGCACTACTACAACGAGCTTGAACAGCAGTTTGGCGGCAGGTTTCAACTGTATGAATAACGAAGTAAATGCAAGGTTTTGTGGCGGCTGGGGACATCGCCCCACCAGCGCTGGACTTGTTAGAACCTGGCGATACCTTGTGGCCGTTATCCGATAACCGACCGCTATGAATCAACCCATCGAAGTGCGATACGACATATACTTGCGCAAATCGAGCGAGGCCGAGGACAAGCAAGTCCAGTCCATCGACGATCAGCGACGCGAGATGCGCGAGTTTGCAACGCGCAACAACCTGACCGTTGTTGGAGAATTCGAAGAGTCGCAGAGCGCTCATCATCCGGGCAGGCCGGTTTTCGCCGAGGTGACGACGAGGATAGAAAAAGGCGAATCGAACGGTCTCCTCGTCTGGCACGCGAACCGCGTATCAAGAAACCCGATCGACAGCGGAGCCGTCGTCCACTTGATCGACGAAGGCAAGCTTATACACGTGAGAACACCCTCGCACATATACGGCAACACCTCGACGGAGAAAATGATGCTCGCACTTGAGTGCATGATCGCCAAAAAGGACTCGGACGATAAGAGCGATGCGGTGAAGCGCGGTCTGCGCGGCCGATACAAGAAGGGGCTCCCCAACGGAGTCGCTCCCATCGGGTTCATCAACGATATGTCCGTCGAGAAGGGCAATCGCGGCTGGCTCCCGGATCCCGAGAAGCTCGCGCTCGTCGGCCAGCTTCTCGAGCTCTTCCACTCGGGCCGGTACTCGAGCCGGGCGCTTCTTAATATCGCCAACGATGACATGGGGCTCCTGACGCCCCAGCACAAGAAGCAGGGCGGCAAGAGGCTCGTGATGTCGCACCTCGCCGAGACGGTGCTGAAGAACCCGATATACGCTGGCTTCTTCTTCACCAAGGATGGCGAGCGGCATGAGTTGAACGAAAGCGTGCCGCGAGTCATCAGCGAGGAGACATACTGGGAGAATCAAAAAATACTCGGGAACAAGGGCCGACCGCGACCCTCGAAGAATAAGAAACTCTTCGCCTACACCGGGCCGACCACTTGCGGCGGATGCGGCGGGGCGGTGACGGCCGAGCACAAGCACCAGATTATCTGCGACTGCAGGCACAAATTCCCCCGTGCCCAGCGGACGCACTGCCCGAGCTGCAACCTAGCCATCAACCGCATGAAAAATCCGACGCTCCTCCACTACATCTACTACCACTGCACGAGAACGAAGGACCCGAGCTGCCGGGAGGGCAGCGTGCAGGAGCTCCACATCGATGACACCCTCGCCACCTACTTCAAGGAGAACTTCAAGATATCGAAGTCGCTTCACGACTGGTGCATCGCGAACCTCGATACCTTAGATACTAAGGATGCTCGGGACGATTCCGAGAAGAAGGCCTCTCTCGAGGCCACTCTCGCCAAGAAGCGTGGCGAGTACAAAGAGCTGGTGCTCATGAAGACCAGAGGACTCATCGGCGACGAGGAATTCCTCGAGCTGAAGGGCATCCAGAAGGCCGAAATCGAAGCCCTTGAGGGGACTTTGGGCAAGAAAGGGATCGTTGATCAGGTAAAGGTCGCGAAGGCAAAGAGAGCGTTCGAACTCTCGCTCGGAATTGAGGAAATATTCAAAAATGGGCAGCCAGAGGAGAAACGGGAGCTAATATCAGAGTTGCAATCGAACCTAGCGATTAAAGACAAAAAACTCAGTGTTTACAACACCGGAGTGTACAAGAAAATCATCGATGGGCTACTTCTGGCCAAGGAAGAAAATCCTGCGTTCGAACCTGAATTATGTGAGGCAGATACAAGACGGAATCCTGATTTTGCCTCGGTGTGTCCTACTCTGCTCCGCGGGTAGGATTCGAACCTACGACCAATCGGTTAACAGCCGACCGCTCTACCACTGAGCTACCGCGGAATATTTTTTGTGCGCCCGTGCTCGTCTTTCGCCGAGCACGGGCATTGTAGCGGAAAAAAGCAGTAACGCAAAGGGTGGGATGGTCTGTTATAATGCACACATGTATACGCTTTTTTATCGTCCAACCTGTCCGTATTGCCGGAAAGTGCTCGCCGCAGCGCAGGAACTTGGCATCGTGTTCGATTTGCGCGACATAGGTGAGGAAGTGTACCGGGCGGAGCTCGTCGAACGCGGCGGGAAGCAGCAGGTGCCGTACTTGGTTGACAGGGAGAAGGGGGTCGAGATGTATGAATCCGACGACATCGTCGAGCATCTGAAAAACGCGAAAGCGGCCTTAAGGTAAGCAATGTATCTGAAAGTGTTTGTGGTGCCGGATGCGAAGCGCGAATCGGTTGCCGAGCGCAGCGGCGCGCTCGAGGTAACGGTGCGCGAGCCCGCACGGCAAAACAGGGCGAATACCAGAGTCCGGGAGATCGTCGCGGAGCGGCACGGAGTGCCTCTTTCTCAAGTACGCATCATAAGCGGGCATCATTCGGGAGCGAAAATGCTCGCGCTTCCCGACAGAGCGCAAAAATGAAATGCGCCGCGGCTTTGCCGCGGCGCATTTCCGTCATCGCGATGTTATGCTCCAAGGCCTTTAAGGTACGCAAGCATGGTCTCCGCATCCGAAACTTCGAACGGATCATCCGGACAGTTGTCACTGAGGCCGGGCTCAATGAATAGCTTCTTAACCTCGCCGTCCTCAACATACATCGAGTACCGCCAAGACCGTTCGCCGAAGCCGAGATTCTCCTTTTTGACCAGCATGCCCATGCCTTTGGTAAACGCGGCATTGCCGTCCGGGAGCATTTTGACCTTTGTGACGCCGAGCTTGTCGGCCCACTGCTTCATCACAAAAGCATCATTGACCGACACGCAATATAGTTCATCGATGCCGAGAGTCCTAAAATCGTCGTAGTGCTTTTCAAAACCCGGAAGGTGGGTCGACGAGCATGTCGGCGTGAATGCTCCAGGTAGACCGAACATGACGATTCGTTTGCCGTCGAACAATTCGCTTGAGGAGACGTCTTGCCAGCGATACGGATTTTCGCCGCCGACGGATTCATCTCGCACGCGCGTCTTGAAGACCACAGACGGTACTCGTGTTCCTTCGGGTTGCGGTTGTTGTGCCATATATACTACGTGAGTGGTTACTTAAAGTAGGGAGCAGTATACACTACTGGCCTAATCGTTAGGTTTTCTATGAACATCTCCTTCAATGTGAACCAGTTTGCCGATATCTCGGATGCGTCACGCGAATCGGTCGAAGAGAAGCTTCGGCCGATCGAGCGGCTCTTGGCGGATGATAAGGAGGTAGCGCTACTCGACATCGAGCTCGCGCATGCACCGGCGGAGGGCCGGTCCGCGACGCCGGCCCGGCTGACTGCGACGCTGCGCTTCAGAAACCATGTCCTCCATGCGGAAGCGGTGAAGCCAACGCCTGAGAGTGCGGCAGATCGGGTGCGCGCGACGCTCGAACACGAGATTCGCAATGTTCGCGGAAAGAGATATGGCTTGCTCAAGCGTGGCGCTTTGCGGCTCAAGCAGATGATTAGGTTTGAGGAGTAAAGGGCATCTCCCTTTTCCCCTCGGGGATGACGCGCTCGATGACGAATAACCCCTTCTGAAGCGAGGCTTTCGTTATCTTCACTCGTTTGCCTTGAGAGGTGAAAAAATGCGTCCCGATCGTGTCGGCATACGCGCGGTACTTATTCCAATTTTCCTGTGCGCTTGCCGCGAGGTCGAGACAGCCATCCTCTTTCTTGAATTTGCGCGCGTGGATCGCTTGGGAAGGGTCCTGGGGGACGGGCGTTAATAAGTCCTGTTCAAAGTCCGGGAGGGTCGTCACGAGGAGCTGCGCGCCGGCCTCGACAAGCCGCGGGCGCAACTCGCGCGCCGTATCATCGGGGTCGATCGCGCGGCGCGCCTGTGCGATGATGTCGCCAGCATCGAGCTCGCGAACCATCTTCTGAATAGTGACGCCTGTTTCCGTTTCTCCATTAAGGAGCGCGCTTTCCAAGGGCGTCGCGCCGCGATACTTCGGGAGAAGGGAATAGTGGACATTGAGCACGCCCAGCGGGAACGCGTCAATGAGCGCCTCGGGGAAAATTTTGCCGTACGCGACGACGACCGCATACGAAGCGCCGAGGGCGGAAATGGTTCCCTGCGTCTCTTCGTCGAGGAGCGCGGGCGTGAGCACTGGTAGATGATGCGCGTCCGCAAGCACACGCACAGGCGAGGGCTTCAGTGCCAGACCGCGGCCCTGGGGCGCATCGGGGTTCGTCACGATCGCGGTTGGCGTAAAGCCCGCGGCGAGGAGTGCGGCGAGGGTGCGCGCCGCAACTTCCGGCGTGCCGAAAAATACGAACGGCTTATGGGGCTGCTTCATGCTCGCTGGCCGGTAGCGTCGCTTCTACGAGCTGCTCTGCGTGGTCAACGAAGAGGATACCGTTCAAGTGGTCGATTTCATGTTCAAAAATCTGCGCGAGGAGGCCGCCGCCGCCGCGTTCGAAACGGACGCCGTTCGGCTTGCGCGCACGCACGGTGACGCGCTCGTGGCGGTGCGTGGTGCCGTATACGCCGCGGACCGAGAGGCAGCCTTCGTCTGCTGCTACACGGCGGCGGGAAGTCTTCACGATTTCCGGGTTTACATACACGTCCACCTGCGGTGGCGGAAGCGTTCGGGGTTCTTCCTCGTTTCCATCGACGACTGGCGCAGGAAGTGTCCGATCGGCGCGCACAATGAAAATGCGGTAGGGGATCGCGATTTGCGGCGCGGCGAGCGCGACGCCATCGGGCTCTTTGTCGAGCGCTCCGGCCATGTCGCGGAGGATCGCGCCAAGCTCGGGAGACCCAAAGAGTGCCTCGGGCACGGGCTTGGCGATATCGCGCAACACGGACGCGCCCTCTTGCACGATTCTTTTCATATTGCCGAATATAGCAAACAACGCGCCGGTATCCTACTGCCGTACAAAAAGGGCCGGACCAGCACCGTGCTGATGGTAGCGTGCTCTCCCGGCAAATACGGGCCGCATCCGGGCCCACGCCCGTTTAAAATGGCTGGTCGTTCTCGGCGATATGCTTCTTTGGGTCAACCTCCCACCAGAACTTTTTACTGAAATGTTTCGCTTTCGAACAGACGCTCTGGAGGTAATAAAGGTCTTCGGTCGGAATGCCCTCGAGTATTTTACCCATACGCGGCATGGTGATTGGCAGGCGGCCGTCCTTCGTGCGGGCGACGTTGAGGTGCCGGCAGAAAAACCGCATGAGCTCGCCGCGCTCGGTGAGTCGGTGTCGCCCCTTGGGCGCTTCGGCGCGGCGTCGCTCGAGCTCTTCCCGCAGTTTCTTTGCGCGGTCGCCGATCGATTCCATGTGCGCAGTATATCGAACCGGGAGCGAGCGAGCCGCGCTTAAGAGCGGACGCGATCGGCGTCGAGCACGAGGCTCATGACGTTTTCCGCCTGGATCTCGTCTATGGCGGCGCCGAGCGCGCGCAGGCGCGGCACGAGGTTCTCATAACCGCGATTGATCGTGTAGACATTGCGGAGCATCGAACGGCCCTTTGCGGCGAGCATGGCAATAACGAGCATGGCGCCAATCCGCAAGACGCTCGGACAGACGACCTCGGCGCTCTTGAAGCGGGTGGGTCCCTCGATCGAGATGCGGTGCGGGTCATGCAAGAACGTGCGTGCGCCGAGGCGCTCAAGCTCGGTGTAGTAAATAGCGCGCTTGTCGTAGACCCAGTCGTGGAGCATGGTCGTACCTTCCGCCTGTGTGGCAATAACCGCGAAGAAAGGGAGATTATCCATATTAAGGCCGGGATAGGGCCGCGGGTGGATCTTTTCCGGAAAAGCGACAAGCGCTGAAGGGTGTACGGTGATGTCGGCAAGGCGGGTCACGCCGTTTTCGGACCGGCCCGTCTCGGCGACGGCGATCTTGAGACCCATTTTTTCGAGCACCGCAAGCTCGAGCTCTAAAAAGGAAAGAGGCGCACGGTGCACCGTGATTTCCGAGCGGGTCGTTGCCGCAAGCGCAAGGAAGAACATGCTGTCTATCGGATCCTCGGCGACGCTGTAGACGACGTCCAAATCGATCGCGGGCTTGCCGCGGACCGTGAGCGTCGTGGTACCGACACCCTCGATCTCGACGCCGAGCGCCCTGAGAAAACCGCAGAGCTCCTGCACCATATAATTTGCGGAGGCATAGGTAATGACGCTTGTCCCCGGGAGGCGCGCGGCGGCAAGGAGCGCGTTTTCGGTTGCCGTATCTCCTGATTCAAGCAATACGACTTCCGCAGAGCGAAGTCCATTGTGCTCGACGTGGAAGCGATCGGTGAGCGCGTCAATGCGCACGCCGAATTTCTCGAGCGCCCAAAGATGCGGACGCACGGTGCGCGTGCCGAGCGTGCAGCCACCTGACTGGGGAATATCGAAGTGCGCGCGTTCATGGATGAGCGAACCGATAAAAAGGATAATGCTGCGCGTTTTCGCCGCGGCTTCCGCGTCGATGGTGTCGAGGGAAAGCGACTGAGGAGGCGTGATCGAAACCGCGGCATCGTGCCATATAACTATGGCGCCAATGGAGCGAAGCACGTCGATGAGCCGGTTCACCTCCTCGATGCGCGGCATGTTCTTCAGCGTAGTCGTTCCGCGATTGAGCAGGGTAGCGGCAAGGAGCGCAACGGCGCCATTCTTCGAACGGCTCGTGGTGACCTCTCCCCCAAGCGCCCGACCGCCTTCGATAATGAAATTGGTGCCGCTGTGCATTTGAGACGATTTTACCACTTCCCCGGTGGCACTCTTTTGCGCAACCGTGAGCCCGTGCGGTATGATGCGCGAAACATGGCGCTGTTTTCCTCTAAATTCGGCATCGACCTGGGCACCACGAACGTACTCGTTTTTGTCCCGGGGAAGGGTGTAGTCATTAACGAGCCGTCGGTAGTCGCGGTCGGTAAAGAGCGGGAGAAAACGAAGAAGGGTAAGCCGCGCGGCGGCAACAAGATTCTCGCTATCGGTGTGGAAGCAAAAAAGATGATCGGGCGTACGCCCGACGACATTGTTGCGTACCGCCCCATGAAAGACGGCGTCATTGCCGACTACCGGGTGACCGAAGCCATGCTGCGCTACTTCATGCGTAAGGCGCTCAAGCACAATCCCTTCAAGCCGACCGTCCTCATTTCCGTACCGGCGGGCGTGACGAGCACGGAGAAACGCGCCGTAATCGAGGCGGCTATGAAAGCGGGCGCAAAGAACGCATACGTGGTGAAGGAGCCGATCCTCGCCGCGATCGGCGCGGGTATCCCGATCCACGAGCCCATGGGCCGCATGATTGTCGATATCGGCGGGGGCACCATCGACGTCGCGGTGATTTCGCTTGGTGGCATCGTCGCCTCGACGAGCGTGAAGTGCGCGGGCGATCGGCTCGATCGTGCGGTCGTGGACTATGTAAAGCGGCAATTCAACCTCGCCATCGGCGACAAAACTGCGGAGCATATCAAAATTGAAATCGGTGCTGCAGTGCCGCTCGGCGAAGAGCTCTCGATTTCCGTCAAGGGGCGCGACCTCGTGTCGGGGCTTCCGCGAACCATCGAGCTTTCAACCAACGACATCGTGCAAGCGATGGCGCGCGAGTTGCGCGAGATGACCCAGGCGATCCGCAAGGTGCTCCAGGAGACACCGCCCGAGCTCGCTGCCGATATCATCGACAATGGCATCATGCTCACGGGTGGATCGTCGCAGCTGCGCCAAATGCCGGAACTCGTCTACCGTCGCACTGGCGTGATTGCCAAGCTCGCCAACGACCCGTATTTCTGCGTCGCGCGCGGCACGGGCGTTGCGCTCAAGCACCTGGATACGTACCAGAAGAGCATTATCGCGAAGAAGTAGGCTCGGGGAAGGCTGCGGCCTTTTTCGTCGTCGCTATGCATGCTTGCTGCGTCGCAAAACGGGTATACTGCTCGCATGGCCCACGCTTTTGTGATCGAGGCGCCGAGGGAGGAAGGTGTTGCGGCGGCGCTTGCGCATATTGAGCGTGCGTACGGCTTGGCGGCGCATGATCCCGATGTAACGGTGCTCAGGTACGGGTTACTGTCTGTGGAGGATGCGCGGGATGTTGCGAACGTGGCGGCGCGCGCGCCCTTGGGCGCGCGCGGCACCGCGATCGTGCTTGCGGCTGATCGCGCGTACCATGAGGCGCAGAATGCCCTGCTGAAACTCTTTGAGGAACCACCCCCGGGCGCACACCTCTTTTTGACGCTGCCGAGCTTGGGGGGCTTGCTGCCGACCCTGCGTTCGCGCGTACAGGTGTTGTCGAGAGAGGACGAAGTGCATAGCGCCACACATGGGCAAATCGCGCCCGGCGCGGAGGAATTTTTGCAAGCGAAAAAAGAGAAGCGCAGCGCACTTATTAAAAAACTCGCGATCGGCAAAAATGACGATGAGCGCCGCGCGCATCGCGCGGAGGCAATCGCGATCATAAATGGCATCGAGGTGATCGCGTACGAGCGGTTCAAGAAAGGGGAGAACTGGGCCACGGAGCTGCTTTCGGATATTGCGACCGCGCGTGGATACCTGTACGACCGCAGCGCGCCCGTGCGGCTCATCCTTGAGCATGTGTCGCTCGCAGTCGATGCGGCGTGTTTGTAACGCGAAGCCGCGGCTGGGCGGTTCCTAGTAGTGAAACCACGCGGTTCTTTATTCTTGGTTTTTTATTTTGTATTCTTCGACCATGGCATACGACTTTTCTAAACTCGATGGGCAGATACAGGAAACGCGCGAATGGCTTCAGCGGGAACTCTCTGGCGTGCGTACTGGCCGTGCTGCGCCAGCCATTCTTGATTCCGTGCGTGCGGAGGTCTACGGCGCGCGTACGCCGCTGCGCGAAGTGGCGAACATTTCGATTGAAGACGCGCGGACGCTGCGTGTCGCGCCGTGGGACGCTTCGACCATTAGGGCGGTAGAGAAGGGAATCGTCGACGCGGATTTGGGCGTCGGCGTCTCGGTTGATGACCGGGGCGTACGCGTGCTTTTCCCCGAACTTACGAGCGAGCGCCGCACGCAGCTGCTCAAGATCGCCAGCGAGCGCACCGAGCAAGCCCGCGTGACGCTGCGCGGCCATCGTACCGAGGCGATCAAAGAGCTCGAATCGGCCGAGAAAGACGGCGGCATGGGGAAAGACGAAGTGGTGCGTCTCAAGGGCGAGATTCAGAAGCATATCGATGCGGGCAACGAATCGCTCGCGGAACTCCTTAAAAAGAAAGAGACGGAGATTTCGCAATAATCTTCATCGCTCTTTCGCGCTGCGCCTGTAGTACACTGCACGCATGCTTTCGCTTTTAGTAGTGCTCGAACAGATAGTCATAATCCTTGCGGCGCTTTGTGCGCTTATCCTCGTGCACGAGTTCGGGCATTTTGTCGTCGCCAAGCTTTCAAAAATGCGCGTGGATGAATTTGGACTTGGCTTTCCGCCACGCGCCCTCACGCTCGGGAAAATCGGCGAGACAACGTACACCCTCAACTGGCTCCCGCTCGGCGGCTTCGTCAAGATTCACGGCGAAGATGGGAGCGACGTCGAGGATCCGCGCTCTTTTGCGGCGCGGCCGCGCGTGCTTCAAGGGCTCGTGCTCATAGCGGGCATCGCTATGAACCTGCTGTTTGCCTACGTGCTCATCGCCGGCGCGCTCGTGGTAGGGACGCCGCGTGCGCTCACACAGGGTGAGGCGGCCAGGGCGCGCCATCTCCATGTAGCCGTTGCCTCGGTGCTGCCAAACTCCCCAGCCGCGCAGGCCGGCTTAGAGCCGGGCGACGAGATTCTTTTGGCACGTGATGCGCGGGGCACCTGGGCAGCGACGAGTACCGCAAGCTTCTCGAGCTATGTGGCGGAGAGTCATGGGACTCCGATCAGCCTCGTGCTCGCGGAGGCGACCGGCGGTACGGGATACGCGACGGCGACGCCGGTTTCTGGTCTCTTCAAGAGCGATCCTTCTCGGTACGTGCTCGGCGTCGAAATCATGACGGTCGGCGTGGCGCCGGTGCCGCTCATTCCTGCGCTCAAAGAGGCAGGCACACTCACCTGGGGGGTTATCTCGCTCACCGCAACGAGCTTCGTACACCTCTTCGTGCAGCCGAGCCTCAAGCAGGTGCGCGGACCGATCGGCATTGTGGCCTATGCGGCGACGGGCGGCATCTCGAGTCTTGGCACCGGCATCGCCTTTGTTGCGGAGATCTCCATCGGGCTCGCGCTGCTCAATCTCGTACCGATCCCGGCGCTCGACGGCGGTCGGTTACTCATTGTCATCGTCGAGGGGCTCACACGCAGGCGCGTGAGCCCGAACCTGCTACAGACGATTGTCGGATTTGCCTTCATGGCGCTCATATTGCTCGTTGTCGTCGTCTCCGCACACGATATCGAGCGCCTCTGGGTAGCTAATCATCTGTCGTCTCTGTCGCTCTAGGCGGCACGGCCAGGCGCCTCAATACTGAGTTTTGCGCTTCCAAGGCGCGCAGCTTATACTGAGCGAGCCATGAAGCAGTCACAGCTCTTCGCGAAAGCCCGTCGTGAAGCACCGGCGGATGAAGTCTCTAAAAACGCGCAGCTCCTCATCCGCGCCGGGTACGTCCACAAAGAAATGGCGGGCGTGTATTCGTATCTGCCTCTCGGCAAGCGCGTGCTTGAGAAGATTGAGCGTATCGTGCGCGAAGAGATGGACGCCATCGGCGGCCAAGAGATCCGTATGGCCACGCTCCATCCAAGCGAGCCGTGGAAGCAGACCGGTGCATGGGACAAGGTCGATGTGGTGTTCAAGATCAACAGTCGCACGGAAAAGGAATATACCATTGGTCAGAGCGAGGAGGAAATCGTGACGCCGATAGCCCAGGAGTACGTGAACTCGTATCGCGATTTGCCGCTCGCCGTGTACCAGATCGGTCAGAAGTACCGCGACGAGCTGCGCGCGAAGAGCGGCATCATGCGGGGCCGAGAGTTCACCATGAAGGACATGTATTCCTTTCATGAGACGCAGGAAGACTTCGATCGTTTTTACGAAGGAGCAAAGCAGGCGTACCTGAGAGTGTACAGACGCGTCGGGCTCGTTGCTAAAGCAACCGAGGCGTCGGGAGGGTCGTTCACCAACAAGCTTTCATACGAGTTCATGGTGCTTACCGACGCGGGCGAGGACGATATTCTGTACTGCAGCGAATGCCCGTATTGCGTCAACGTCGAGATCAGCGACCAGAAGGAGGGCGACGCGTGCACGCGGTGCGGCAAGGGTACGCTCAGCCGCGCGAAGGCGTCGGAGGTGGGCAATATCTTCGATCTCGGCACGAAGTATCCGACGGACTTTTCCTTTACGTACAAGGACCGCGCGGGAAAGGACCAAAAGCCGATCATGGGATGCTTTGGTATCGGAATTACGCGGCTCATGGGCGTCGTCGTCGAGACGTTTGCGGATGATAAAGGCATCGTGTGGCCGGAGGGCGTGGCTCCCTTTGCGGCGCACCTCGTGTCGCTTGGGAAGCCAAGCGATGATGTGAGTAAGCTCGCCAGCGGGTTCTACACCGAGCTTTTGGAGAAAGGGATCGAGGTGCTCTATGACGACCGCGACCTGCGGCCCGGGGAGAAATTCGCTGAGAGCGATCTCCTGGGCATTCCTAAGCGCATCGTTGTTGGCAAGGACGCGACGGGCAGCGGGGTATTCGAACTGGTCGACCGCAAAACGGGCACAGTCGAAAAGATTGAGCGAGACGAACTCATAGCCCGCTTCGCACGCCATGGCTAGATTCTCGAGAAGCTCGCTCTTTTCGAGCGACATCGGCATTGACCTCGGCACGAGTAATACGCTCGTGTATGTACGCGGGCGCGGTATCGTGCTCAATGAACCTTCGGTCGTTGCGGTGAACGATAAGACGGGTCAGGTCGTTGCGGTGGGGAAGGAGGCTAAGGCGATGCTCGGCAAAACGCCGCCCCATATCCGTGCCGTGCGACCGCTGTCGCACGGCGTCATTAGCGATTTCGAGGTTACCGAGGAGCTTCTGACCTACCTTATCCGCAAGGCGGACAACGGCCGCATGCGGCTCTTCGGCCCGCGCGTTGTCGTTGGCGTTCCAACGGGCGTCACGAACGTTCAGAGCCGCGCGGTGCGCGATGCGGCACTCAACGCCGGTGCCCGCGAGGCGATCATTCTCGAGGAACCGGTCGCGGGAGCGATTGGGGCAAAGTTGCCGGTAGCTGAAGCGTTTGGCACGATGGTACTCGATATCGGCGGCGGTACGACCGACATTGCTGTGATTGCGCTCAAGGGGACCGTTGCCGCAAAGAGTTCGCAGGTTGCGGGCGATCGTTTCAACGATAACGTCATTGATTTCGTGCGGAGCGAATTTAAGCTCGGTATCGGCGAGCGCACCGCGGAGGAAGTGAAGATAGCGATAGGGTCAGTCGTGCCGCTTGAGGAGCCGCTCTCGCATAGCGTGCGCGGGCGCGACCTTGCGACCGGGCTCCCGCGCGAGATCGTGCTGACCGACGGCCATGTGCGCGAAGCGCTTGCGCCGTCGCTTGATGCGCTCATGGACGCAATGAAGGAAGTCATCGAATCGACGCCGCCCGAGCTACTTTCGGACGTGCTCGAACGAGGGGTAACCGTCTTTGGCGGTGGTGCGCTCCTGCGCGGGCTCCCGCAGCTCTTGGCGAAAATGCTCGGCGTGCCCGTCGCGGTCGCGTCCGAACCGCTCACGGCGGTCGTCCGCGGTGCAGGCATCGTCACCGAGTCGCCCGCGCCGTATGCGGATTTTTTCATAAATGAGGAAGACCTACTTAGCGAGACGTAATGCGCTCCTGTCGCGCACGCGTTTTACCTGGGGCGCTTCCGCGCTTTTGTTCGCGCTTTTTGCGGTCGCACTGCGAGTAGCCGCGCCTAACGTGTTTTTCGCTGCGGTTGCGCCGCTTGAGCGTTCGGCTGCTGCGGCAACGCGTTCGGTGCGCGCGGCTATGCCCCGGAGTGCTGCCGGTCTCCTCGCACAGAACGATGTGCTCGTGCGCGAGAACGCGGCGCTCGCTGCGGAGAACCGAGCGCTCGTTCAGAAGAGTGTCGATCTGCTTGCGCTTCTCGACGCAACGTCGTCAGCGCCGACGGTGCCCGGTATCGTGGCGGGCGTGCTCGCGGCGCCGCCCGAAGACCCGTACGGATCGCTCATGCTCGCCGTGGGATCGCGCTCGGGTGTGTCGGAGGGTATGGAGGTATTCGGCGATAAGGATATTCCGGTTGGCACGGTGACGACGGTGCTCGCGGCACAATCCCGGGTCGCACTCTTCTCCGCACCCGGGCAAAAAATGAACGCGTGGGTAGGGCAGCAGCAGTTGCCGATCGTGCTTGTGGGGGCTGGAGGGGGAGCCTTTTCTGCTTCGATCCCGTCGACCGCAAGCGTCGCGATCGGCGATGCAGTCTACGTGCCAGGACCAGGCGCGCTGCCGATCGGTCAGGTGACGCGCGTTGATCGCAGCCCGTCCTCGCCGAGCGCCGAGCTGCGCATTGCGCCGGCAGCGAATCCGTTCGCCCTCGCGTGGGTGGTACTGCGTCCAGGAACGCAAGTTCTTCAGAGCGCGCTCTCATGTGCGACGACGACACGGCCATGATTCGGGGTGTACTAACGATATTCGCGCTCGTCGCTGTCATCGCGCTTCCCTGGCAACTCGCAGCCGTTCTTGCGCTCCTCGCTGGCACGCTGGTGCCGCCCGTGCCTCTTGCATGCGGTCTTCTTGCTGAAGCGCTCTATTGGGCGCCGAATATCTCGGCGGTGCCCGTGTTCGCGCTCTCGGGAGCGATTGCGACGTCCGGGCTCTATATCGTGCGCGGACGAATCAAAGCGAGTATCATCGAGTAATGCTTTGGCAACGCAAGCGGCGACGGAATCCGGAAATAGAGCCGGATGAAATCTTTCTCGACGCAGCAACGACCGCTTCCTTTAACCGGAACCAATTCGAAGGCCGACTCGAGAAGCCGCTTTCGCGCAGCACTTTTTTTTTCTTATCGGCCATACTGGGCGGGCTTTTTTGCGTGCTGCTTGCGCGTTCGGCGCAGCTTGAGCTCGTGCAGGGAACGGCCTTTGCTCAAGAAAGCGCGAACAACAGCCTTTCAGCGACGACGCTCTTCGCGCCGCGCGGCGCCATTGTCGACGTCAATGGAGTGCCGCTTGCGCAAAACGTCGCCCAGTCCGACGGATCGGTGCAACGGTACTATGCGCTCCCGTCCATGGGGCAGATTATCGGTTACGTATCGTATCCAAAAAAAGATTCTCATGGCGTGTACTACGACACCAAGGAGAGCGGGGTTGCCGGCCTCGAAGCCGAGTACAACGCCATGCTTTCGGGGAAGAACGGCCAGCTTCTCGCCGAGCGGGATGCGCTCGGCCGTATCCTTTCGGAGGGTGATATTGTGCCAGCGCAGCCGGGGCAGACCTTGCACCTCTCGATTAATGCGAACCTTGAACAGCTGTTTGCACGGGCGCTCAAGAACGTCACCATCCAGCAGCACTTCGTGGCCGCGGCGGGCGTCATTATGGACGTGCATAGCGGCGCGGTACAGGCCATCGTGTCTTACCCAAGCTACGACCCCAACGTCATGAGCAGCGGTGGTCCGGTAAGCGCGATTGCCGCGTACAGCACCGACCCCGGACACCCCTTCCTCGACCATGCGGTACAAGGCGTGTACACGCCGGGATCGATTGTGAAGCCTTTTGAGGCCTCTGGCGCGCTTACCGACGGGGTCATTACGTCCAGTACGACGATAGACGATACGGGGCTCCTTACCGTCCCTGACCCTTATCACCCCGGGGAAGTGTTTCGATACACCGGCTGGAAGGCACTTGGTGTGATTACGGTACGACAGGCGATTGCCTGGTCATCGGACGTGTTCTTCTACACGGTTGGCGGCGGGTACGGGCCCATTAAGGGTCTCGGTATCAATCGCCTTGATTATTGGTATCGCCGGTTCGGTATGGGGACGACGACAGGTATTGATCTGCCTGGGGAAGCTACTGGCCTCGTACCGGGTCCAGCGTGGAAGCGAAAGACGTTCAATCAGGCCTGGTACCTTGGCGACACATACTTCACCGCGATCGGCCAATACGGCATGCAGGTGACCCCGATCCAGATGGCACGCGCGACAGCGGCCATCGCGAATGGCGGGACGCTCTATACGCCGACGCTCCTTGCGGGGGACAAGACGTCAAGCATTCCAGTGCCGGTATCTTCCGCTGCGCTCCAGGTGGTGCGCGAGGGTATGCGTTTGGGCGTTACGGGCACGACGCTCATCGATCGTATCAATTTGCCGTACCTCGCTGTCGCGGCGAAAACCGGTACGGCGCAGGTGGGTAGCCACAACCAGTACGACAATACCTGGGTAGAAGGGTTCTTCCCGTATGATCATCCGGAGTACGCCTTCGCGGTCGTGCTCGAACGAGGGCCTTCGGGCGAAGGTGAAGATGCGGTGTGGGTCATGCAGCAACTCTTTGGCGCGCTTCACGCAGAAAATTCGCCCTATGTGGGCGGAACCGCGCTACATACGGATGTATTAGCAACGTCGACCCCCGCGCTGCCCCCGGGCGGCTAGGCGATCTCGATGGTCTTGCTTGCGCTTCTGCGTACCTCGCGTACAATTACGCAAAAATAACCAATTCCATATGCCTGACGCAACGGACAGCTACGTCTCGCAAGAGAAGTTCGACGAGATAGTGAAGGAGCTCGAGCACTTAAAGACCGTCCGTAGAACGGAAATCGCAAAGAGCCTCGAGTACGCTCGCTCGCTGGGCGATTTATCCGAGAATGCCGAGTATCAGGAAGCACGCGACCTGCAGGCGGCGACCGAGGAGCGCATCAAGAAGCTTGAGGAGTTCGTCAAGCACGCGAAGATCGCATCGAGCGGCGCGAAAAAGAACGAGGTTGGATTCAACTCCAAAGTATGGATCCGTAAGGACGGTAGTACTGACGTGCACGAGTACACCATCGTGGGCAGCGAGGAGGCCGACATGCGCGTGAAGAAGCTCTCGCACGTCTCGCCGCTCGGCGCTGCGCTCATGGGGAAGAAAAAAGGGGACGTATTCACTTTCGAGACGCCGGCAGGGAAGCAGACGTACGTCGTCGAGAAGATCGTGTAGCTTTTCACGGCGAGCATTCGTTCGAGAAGTCGGCAGAGCCGGCTTCTCGTTTCCTAGGCGGCTCGTGGTAGCCATGCGCCCATGGCTCTCGACGAGATACGCTCGCAGCGGCTCGAAAAGCTGCATCGTTTGGAAGAAGCGGGTATGGACCCGTATCCGGTTACCAGCAACCGGACGCACAATATCGCCGCTTTCCTCGATGGCTACGATCGTCTTGAGGAAACGAAGTCGCCAGTGGTGATTGCGGGGCGCATCACCTCTTTCCGCGAGCATGGCGGTGCAATGTTTATCGATGTGTATGACGGGTCGGGAAAGCTTCAAGCCTATTTGCAAAAGGACGTGCTCGGCGCCGACTCGTTTGATTTTTTCCAAAAAAACGTCGACACGGGCGATTTTGTGGAACTTGCCGGACATGCCTATACCACAAAGCGCGGCATGCGTTCGGTGCATACGGAGTCGTGGCGCATGCTTGCGAAGTCGCTCTTGCCTGTGCCGGATCGATGGTTCGGTCTCAAAGACGAGGACGAGCGGTATCGCAAGCGGTATCTCGATATATTGCTCTCGGATGAAACGACAAACAGGATTCGTCGTCGATCAAAATTTTGGAACGTGATTCGCAGCTATTTGCTCGAG
This sequence comes from bacterium, assembly GCA_021784815.1. Classification (GTDB taxonomy): domain Bacteria; phylum Patescibacteriota; class Minisyncoccia; order Phycocordibacterales; family Phycocordibacteraceae; genus C7867-001. The sequence goes on from JAJYHK010000001.1 coordinate 22,062, forward strand.
CGCGGGTATGTTGAAGTCGAGACTCCGGTGCTTGAGACTACAACCGGCGGGGCGGAGGCTGCGCCGTTTGTGACGCACCACAATGCGCTCGATATAGACGTCTACCTGCGCATTAGCGCGGGTGAGCTATGGCAGAAACGGCTCATGGTGGCGGGCATGCCAAAGGTGTTCGAGATCGGACGCATCTTCCGTAATGAGGGCATGAGCGCCGAACATGCACAGGACTACACGCAGCTCGAATTCTACGAAGCGTACAAAGACTACCGAGAGGGCATGGAGATGATTTGTGAGCTGTACCGCCGTATTGCGGATGAGGTATATAGCACGCGCGTGTTTGCGGTAAAGGGCGTTCAGGTTGATTTTGATAAAGACTGGGTACACTATGACTTCAGCGCGCTCATGCAGGAGGCATATGGCTTCGATCCGCGCGAAGCGCAGAAGCTGTCTCTTGCGGAGCTTCGGAGTCACCTCGCGAAGGCAGGCATCCCTTCGGAAGGAGCCCAGGACGTGGGTCGTGCAGTCGATCTGCTTTGGAAGAAAATCCGCAAAGACCTCGTAGGTCCGGGATTCCTGATAAACGTGCCGATCTACCTGGAGCCGCTCGCCAAGAAGAACCCGAAGGACAAACGAGTCGTGGAACGTTTCCAGGTGATGCTTGCAGGCAGCGAAATGGGTAAGGGGTTTAGCGAACTCAATGATCCGATCGATCAAGCCGAGCGCTTTAAGCGCCAGGGCGATCTACGCGAAGCGGGCGATGACGAAGCGCAAATGCCTGACGCGGAGTACGTGGAGGCGCTCGAGTTCGGTATGCCGCCGGCGTTTGGCTTTGGCGTCTCCGAGCGGCTCTTCAGCACGCTCGAGGGGGTGCCGATTCGCGAAGCGCAAATATTCCCGCTTATGCGCCCGCGCGTCTCGGACGTTGGCGTACCAGACGGCACGGATGTGTCGACTGAAAGAGAAAGTTAAGTTAGTTTAGTGTCGATAGGAATGGATAAGGCGGCCAAATATGGCCGCCTTATGCGCTTCGGTGCTTGCTTGCGCTAGGGTGTGATTTGCCGCCTTTCGCGCTCACGGAGTCTCCGCGGTAGGGGACGTACGAGTCGAATTCGTCGAGGCTGCTTGAGTAAGTGCTCGGCGGTAAGTCGTGCGTGAAGGTGCAGGAGCGAATCACGGAACCGATCGTGTAGTGCGCCCCGGATTTCTGCGGGCTCGCGGCGTACCAGAGCGATTCGATTGGTAGCGTTGTACGCGAAGCTTGGGATGATGAACCCGCGCTCCACCACATCCGCGAGTGTCACAAGCCGGGAGAACTTCGTCCGATTATGGAATCGGCCTTCAGACGTGAAGATTGGCAGGATATCTAGTCCACAAGCGTCACTCGAAGTAAGGCACAACGTGGAGATCCCTTCCTTTGATAGGATGTACAATGCGAGGCACGCAAGTGGATCGTCGCGTTGTGCAGCGTACACGGATTTTTTGCAAGGCATGTCGCTCATAGGCATGCTCCTCCGAGAGCGTGTTTAAACGTGTTGTGTGAAGGTGCAGACTCGTTCTTGGAAACGAGCGAACCCCCGCCGTTCGGTCGGGGGCTCGCTTCAATTTTCTTCTGGTTAGGCCCTGTGGGAAGAAAGCTCAAGCGAAACCCCGATTGCGGTAAGGACGAGGGTAATGAACGCAAAAAGGATGAATGCCGCATCCGCGAGAGCTTGCATAGGCGAAAGCCTACTGCAGGCTTGCGCAGGAGTCAAACGCCGGCCGGCCGAGCCTGGGGATAGCGGTGTAGAGCGTACGTGCGGCAAAAGGCCACATGCAGAAGATTCTGATGCTTCAATCGCGGCCGAATGCCGACCTTTGGGCGAGCGAATAGCGCAATTTCGCGCGGCTCGTGCCGGAAGCTGAGTGGGCTTTGTGAGCACGCTCGACAAGCGGCTCCCGTGGCAGGAACCGGAACAAATCGCGGGAGGTCTGGATGCGCTCATTATTGGCGGATCAGGAGAGTTCGATTTCGACGGCGGCCGAGACGAGTATGACGAGGTGCGGCTCATGTTGCGGAGGCTCGCGAAGCGGTTGAAACCGGTCGAGGAGTTATGTCTTAGATACGGGGTTCCCGATGCTTGGGATTTGCTTCGATCAATCTTTGTCGCGCAGTACGGACATAAGACAGCCTTTCGACGTTGCCAAAAGGCGCCGCGCTACTGGCGCAAGGCGACCGGTGCCATTTCAGCATGCTCAGGTATACGCTAGCCTCGTATACATTCCCGTTCCATCCCGAACTGTCGGAGTAGGACATGAAGCGGCGTCTCCTCCATTCACTCGAGTATCTCTGCCGGGTGGCGTCGATGTCGATCAGATCATCAAGGCGTTTCCGGAAACTTTCGAACTCATCCTTCGATTCGTTACGAGATTCGTCGCTTGAATCTGTTTTATTCTCGGTGCCGCGAGGGCCATCCTGGGAACAGGTCTAAGGCCCCATGTCATCCAACTAAGAAAAAATGCTCTATATTCTGGTGTTTCCTCGTTTAAGTGGGGATAACTTCATGTAGTAATCACGTGTGGAGTGTCATATAATCCCATCAAGTGGGATGAAGTGGGAAGCAGAAAGGTGGTCCGCTTCTCACTCCAGCCCACGACTACCTATGTTTATCGGCGAATACACCCACACGCTCGACCCGAAGAATCGGATTTCACTGCCGGCTAAGTTCCGCAAGGACCTTGGCCGGTCGGTCGTTATCACGCGCGGGCTCGACCACTGCTTGTTCGTGTATTCGAAAAAGGAATGGGCGAAAGAGGCGGAGACCCGCGCCGCGCATGCGGGCGGCAATGCGGCCGGTCGTGGCCTTGCTCGTCTCTTTCTTGCGGGCGCGATGGAAGCAGACGTCGATAGCGCGGGCCGTATTCTCATCCCCGATCACCTGCGCGCCTATGCAGCTCTGAGTTCCAAGGCCGTCATTGCCGGGGTTGCGAGCCGGATTGAAATCTGGGACGAGGAGGCATGGAATACCTACACCGCCTCGATTGAGCGCGATGCCGACACGCTCGCGGAATCGCTTAACGCATAGGCAGTTATGGAGGCAAAACACGAAAGCGTATTGCTCACGGAGGCGGTGGAGGCGCTTGTGCTATGCGGGGGCGACACGGTCGTCGATGCGACCTTGGGCGGGGCGGGGCACTTTGCGGCGTTGCTTGCGCAGCTGAGCAGCGACGGCATCATAGTCGGTATCGACGCTGATCCAGAGGCGGTCGAGCGCGGACGCGCGGCATGTGCCGCCGACCATCGCCCTGCGCGGCCGACGGCGCACCTCGTGAACGACAATTTTCGCAACCTTGCGCACATCCTCGAAAGGCTCGGCATTGGCTCGATTAACGGTGCGCTCTTCGATCTCGGGTGGAGCGGGTACCAGATCGCCGCACCGCGCGGTTTTTCGTTCCAACGCGACGAACCGCTCCTTATGGCGTACGGGCAGGGCGGAGAGACAGCGGCCGATCTGGTGAATACGGCGACGGAAGTGGAGCTTGCCGACCTTATCCACGGCTACGGCGAGGAACGGTTCGCTCGCGGTATTGCGCGCGCGATCGTGGCCGCTCGTTCGAAGGAACGCATCCTCACCGCGGGCGCGCTCGTAGATGCGGTAAAAGCAGGCACTCCACGCTGGTATCATAATCGCCGCATTCATCCGGCAACGAAAACCTTTCAGGCGTTACGGATCGCGGTAAATGATGAGCTTGGTGCGCTGCGCGAGGGGCTTTCGGCAGCTCTCTCAGCGCTCGTTGAAGGCGGACGACTTGCCGTTATTTCTTTCCATAGTATTGAAGACCGCGTCGTGAAAGATCTCTTGCGCGGTGCTGTCGCTGCAGGACTTGGGTCGTTTGTGCCGAAGAAACCCATCGTGCCTACTCGCGCCGAGCTGCTCGCTAATCCGCGTGCGCGGAGCGCCAAGCTCCGCGTCTTTGAGCGCTCGACACAACCGGCAGACAACAGATCGTCCTTTACTCCCTCAACTCGTTACCTCACGTATGCGTAAATTTGCAACAGTACCGGCATCCAGTACGCGGCCAACTTTCTCGGCAGTGCCGGTTCTTGCTGGTTTTGTCGCGACGTTCGGTGTCGCCTATGTGGCGCTCATGGCGGTGGTTATGACCTATGCGGCGCTTACCGTCGAATTTTCGCAGTCGGTTCGTTCGAGTGAGGCACAGGTCGCAACGCTTGAATCCCAGTATCTATCCGCGATAGCAAACGTCAACAGCACCAACTACGCGGCTGAAGGTTATGCAAAGCCGATTGCCGAGGTCTACGTGCCGGGTTCTCGCGCCACGGCGTTGCGCTAAACTGCCCCCATGCGGGCCATTTTTAAATTTCGCGTTCGCGTCGTCCTGATGGTCGTGGTCGGCATTGCGGTGCTCATTGCCGGCCGGCTCTATGTAGTGCAGGTGGTTCATGGCACCCGCTACAGCGAGCGAGCCAAACAGCAATTCTCGGCGGCAGGGCAGAGCGGCTTATTCGATCGAGGTTCTATCTATTTCACTACAAAAGACGGCACACACGTGAGCGCGGCCACGCTTGCGACCGGGTATCTTGTCGCAATCAACCCGCGTTTGCTAGCCGATCCAACGGCGGCGTATGACGCTATTAGTGCCGTGGCAACCACGACGCTGTCAAAGTCGGCTTTTCTTGCCGCTGCCGCAAATAAGAATCTAGTCTACGTCGAGGTTGCGCATGAACTCTCGACCGCTGCCGGGCAGAGGCTCGCGGCGGAAAATATCACCGGCGTCGAAGTGCTGCCCGAACGGTGGCGGTGGTATCCAGGTGGATCGCTTGCGACCAAGACGATCGGTGTCGTTGGGTACGGTACAGGTTCGACGCTCATTGGACAATCGGGCCTCGAAGAGGAGTACGATCCAGTTCTTGAGCGCTCGGGAGGCGATTTGCTAGGGAACTTTTTCGCGATGTTGTTTTCCGGAGCGGGGAGCACGCTCGTGAGCGCGCAGGGCGCGCGCGAGGGCGATGTGGTCACCACGATCGAACCGGAGGTTGAGTCGCGTCTCATGGATGACGTCGCGGCAATGAACGCGAAGCATTCGAGCCACAGCAGCGGCGGCATCATTATGGACCCGAAAACGGGCGCCATCATTGCGCTTGCGACATACCCTACGTACAACCCTAACAACCTGTCGAACGTCAATCCGCAGCTGCTTGAAAATCCGCTCGTATCGCACGTCTACGAATTCGGCTCCATCATGAAAGCCGTCACCATGGCCTCGGGCCTGTCATCGGGGGCGATTAGTGCGACCTCGACCTACGACGATACCGGCTGCTTCCATGTGGATGGCGATCGGATCTGTAACTGGAACTACCACGCGTACGGCGTCATTCCGATGAAAGTGATCATTATGCAGTCGCTCAACCTCGGTGCGTCGTGGATCGCCGAGCAGCTCGGGCATACGCGTATGCGCGACTATTTCACCAAGCTGTTCGGTACGAAGACCGGTATCGATCTTCCCAATGAAGCAACCGCGCTCTTGGGCAATCTCTCCAAGCCGCAGCAAATTTACTACGACACAGCCTCTTTCGGTGAGGGTGTCGCGGTGACGCCGATCGAGATGATTCGCGCCGAAGCGGCGATCGCTAACGGCGGGGTGCTTGTGACTCCGCACGTGGTTTCGAGCATCGTGTCGCAGTCCGGACAGACGAAAGAACTCACCTGGGCGAGCGGTACGCGCGTGTTTACGCGGCAAGCAACGCGCGAGACGGCGTCCATGATGAATGACCTGTTTAGCCAGGTGCTCTATAACGGCAAATACAATATCCCCGGGATTCCCGTCTCGATGAAAACCGGTACGGCGCAGCTGCCGACTCCCACGGGCACGTACTACAACAACCGGTTCTTCGACGACGAGGTGGTATTCTTCCCCTCATACAATCCGCGTTTCATCATTTTGCTCTATACCGAAGACCCGAAGAACGCCATTTATGGCACCGATACCATCACCCCGCCCATGATTGACCTAATCCACTTTTTGATTAACTATTACGGCATTACGCCCGCCATGGCGGGGACGGCATCATGAAGCGGATACTTAAAGCGATCAGCGGAAGTTTCCTCGCTTTTGCCGCGCGGCTCGCTATCCGGCGCTATAAGCCGAAGATCGTGATGGTGACCGGCTCGGTGGGAAAAACGTCAACGAAGGATGCGGTCGCGGCAGTGCTTGCCGCGCGTTTTTTTGTCCGGAAGAGTGAGAAGAGTTTTAATAGCGAATTCGGGGTACCGTTTACTATTTTGGGCGTGGGGAATCCCTGGGAGAAGCCCTTGGCGTGGCTCGCGGTATTTAAAAGCGCTTTTACGCTTCTCGTGCTGCCGAATCACTATCCCGCAATGCTTGTACTCGAGGTGGGGGCAGATAAGCCGGGCGACCTTGAACGTATTCTGCACATTGTGACGCCAGACGCGGTCGTGGTCACGCGTTTACCTGAGATTCCGGTGCACGTGGAGGCGTATGCCTCGCCTGAAGAGGTACGCGAAGAGGAGTCGTTGCCCGCGTATGCGCTACCGCCGGCGGCACCGCTCGTCGTTAGTGCCGATGACGGATACGCGCTCGAGGTGGCGGCGCGTACGAGTGCACGGGTGCTTACGTACGGTACGAGCGAGGAAGCGCGCGTGCGCGTAAACGAGTCGGATTTCTACGCTGAAGACGGGGTCATCGTCGGCATGCGCGCGCAAGCGCAGGTCGGCGCCGAACGTATGGTCGTAACCGTGCGCGGTTCGGTGGGGCAGACACAGGTACTACCGGCTGCCGCCGCGCTGGCCGTGGCGACCGCGTTCGATATTCCGCTTCCGGAAGCGCTCGCAGCCCTCGATTCATACGAGCCTCCGCCGGGCCGCGGCCGACTGTTCCAAGGCAAGCACGGCAGCATCATTATTGACGACTCATACAATGCGTCGCCGGCGGCGGTTGAAGAGGCGCTCTCGACCTTGCGCGGCTTCCCTAATGCGGCGCGGCGGATCGCGGTGCTCGGCGACATGCTCGAGCTTGGTCGGTATTCGGTTATGGAGCATGAACGGATCGGCGCGCTTGCCGCAAAGAGCGCGGACATGGTGGTAAGCGTGGGTATCCGCGCGCGTGGCCTCGCCGCGGCCGCAGCCAAAGGGGGAGCTCAAGCAGAGATATTTGACGACGCGCGCCATGCCGCGCTTGCGCTCGCCGACATGGTGCGGGAAGGCGATGTCGTGCTGGTGAAAGGTTCGCAAGGGGTCCGCACGGAACGCGTTGTCGAGCAGCTGCTCGGCGATCCAAACGATCGCCCCCGCCTCGTACGGCAGGAAAGGGAATGGTTGCGCAAACGCTAAAATAGCTATCGCTTCATCTCAAGCCTTCCGTATAGGGTGTGATGTGTCCGCAAGTTGGATTGTCCGAAACCTGCCGGCCGGTCAGCTTGTGGACTTACAGGTAAAAAGCCCCGCTACAAATGTAGGGAAGTTCTTTGCGGGTCTTCCGGGAGATTCTACTCAGTTATATTGAGCTTTCACTCCTGGAACCTACGTTTTCAGTCTCTTTAGTGATAACAATGGTAACAAAGGTGCTCAAATTGGCACTACTGCAGCAATGGCAGTGTGTCCCCCCGGATACTCTCTTGATGCGTCGAACCCTCTAAATGAGAAATGTGTCGCGCCTTTGCCGCATGCTACACATCGCCGGGTACAAACAGATTCAGTACCGGTTCAGGATCTCCGGTGAGTTCGCCTGTAAGTGGTATTTCGACAGGTCCGTTGAATACCGATACGAGTTTCAGCATCACATGTACCGGTCCAGGCGGCAGTCAATCTGCTGCCACAAAAGTGACGGTACTTCAGCCGACAGTGAACATAACGGCAACGCCATCTCGGGTTCTTTCTGGTGGTTCGACCATAGTGAGTTGGCAGGGTACGAATGTAAATACTTGCGATATATCAAAGGATGGTACGCCGTGGCCTTCGGGAAGTTCGCATGTGGTTGCAAGCGCAACACATACTGTGCAAGGATCTGCGCAGGACTCGAACATTACGAGCCAAACCGTATATACTATAACTTGTACTGCACCCTCGGCTACTGCTACTGCTACCACTGTGTCATCAAACGTGATTGTGAACCTCATAACGAAATACGCCATCTTCTGATTAACTCTCAGGAGTTTTGAGCGATACCTGGAGATAGGGGAAGTGGCGGTCTTGTTTTGAAGGTATCAGTACCAAGAGTGCATTTTGATGCCAGGTATGCTTTCATGTTTCCACGGCCCTATCGTCTAATGGTTAGGACAGCGCCCTCTCACGGCGTAAATCGGGGTTCGACTCCCCGTAGGGTCACCAGCGGGGTTTTATCGCACTTGAATTCCTCAGAAAGCCTGAAAAGGAGCTGTAGTTTTGGTGTTCCACCAACAATTTCATTGTAGTGCGGAGTAACGTGCCGTTAACGGTATCAGAAACGAGGGCTACTGGGTGTTGCATGGAGAAAACAGGTGAACTGGTAAAGAATCTCTTCCATAGAACCACCATGCGCGTATTTCTGGATACCTGCGATTCAATGCTACTGCTACGTGTTCCCAATCTGAGCAAAAAGAGTACCGTATGGTTGGTTCGTCTGATGCGCGAGAGCAGGCTCCCGCTCGATGATCCCAGGTGGACGGCAGATTGGATTTAATCCGCTAGCTACATCAACCACCGAACGGAAACCGTCCGTTCGGGCGGTTTCTGTTTTTTGGAGTTGGCTTGTGCGCGCATTTGGCGGGTCGTCCTACAGGAGAAGCGCATCGACGACCGCCTTGACGTCGTTGCCGTCCGCAACGCCTCTAAAGTCTTTCATGAGCGCGCTCATAAGCTTGCTGCCGTCCGCTTTATTGGTCGCACCGAGTTCAGTGGCTTTCGCTTTCGCCAGGGGTTCAATTTCGGCACGGCTCATCTGCTTAGGCAAATAGGATTCGATGATGACGAGCTCTTCCTTTTCAGACTCGGCAAGGTCGGTACGGCTCGCTCCCTCAAACTGTTCGATCGAGTCTTTGCGCTGGTTTGCGGCGCGCTTAAGCACCGCGATGGCCTCGGTGTCGGTCAAGAATTCGTCGGGCTTGCGCTTTTTTGCGACGATTTCGTTCGTCATCGCCGTCACAAGCGAGCGCAGCGTGCGCAGATGCGCCTCATCGCGGGCGCGCAGTGCGTCAGGAATGGCTTTCTTGAGCGTTTCGTGGATGGTCATGCGCGCAGCATAGCACAGACCTGCGCCTCGTTCGTGATGGCGTATACTACCAGCATGAGCACGCTCACGATACTGCTTCTCATTGCCGGCATTTTGGTCGCGCAGATCGTCGGCCTGGCGGTTGTGTTCGGCTGGCTCAAAAATCGCGAACCGGAAAAGCAGGAGGATGCGGGCGAGAACCAAGGTTTCGTGCTCCTGCAGCAGCAGCTCCAGGATCTTTCGCGCACTATCGATACGCGGGTCGCGGAATCGTCAAGGGCGCTCCAAGAGAGCGCGCATCGGCAGTTTTCCGAGTCGGCCCGGCTCATTAAGGAGATTACCGAGGAGGTCACGAGTGTGAAGGAGATCGGGAGGCAGACTCAGGGCTTCGCCGAGCAGCTCAAGGGGCTGCAGGACATACTCAAGAACCCCAAGCAGCGCGGGATCCTGGGCGAGTACTATCTCGAGACTGTGCTCAAGAACGTGCTGCCGCCGAATCTGTACCAAATGCAGTACGGGTTTGAGAACGGCGAGATTGTTGACGCGGTGGTATTCGTAAACGACAAGATCATCCCGATCGATTCGAAGTTTTCCCTCGAGAATTACAACCGGCTCGTAAACGCTGGCGAGGGCGAGCGCGCACCGCTCGAGAAAGCCTTCGTAAACGACCTTAAGCTGCGCATCCAGGAAACGGCTAAGTATATCCGGCCGGAAGAGAAGACGACCGACTTCGCCTTCATGTTCATTCCCAGCGAAGCTATTTATTATGACCTCCTCACGAACCAGGTGGGCGGTGGCGAAGACGAAAACCTCGTCCAGAGGGCGGCAGGGAAGCATAGGGTGATTATTGTCTCTCCAACCTCATTCCTTGCGTATCTGCAGACGGTCATGCAGGGCCTCAAGGCGATGGAGATTGAGAAGCGTGCCGAGGAAATCCAGAAGCGGGTAGGCGAGCTCGGTAAGCACTTGGGTGCCTATGAGTCCTTTTACAAAAAGCTCGGCGTATCGCTTAGTACGGCCGTTTCGCACTACAATAGCGGCTACAAGGAGCTCGGGAAGATCGATAAAGACGTCTACCGTATCGCGAGCGAGAAGATCGGCATCGAGGCCGACCTACTCGAGAAGCCGGCCTTGGACCAGGATTAGACGAGGATTCCCCGGCCCTTGTCTTTTTTTGGCATAAATGCTATATTCAAGCCACTATGGAAGTGGCCGTAATTAAGACCGGCGGGAAGCAGTATGTCGTCTCAAAGGGCGACACGATCTCTATCGAGAAGCTTCCAGGCGATCTCAAAAAGGGTGACACGGTCGTTTTCAACGAGGTACTCCTCGTGGACAACGGCAAGGACACGACCATCGGCGCGCCTACGATCAAGGGCGCGGAGGTCAAGGGTATCGTCGCGGCAGTCGGCCGCGCGAAAAAGGTTGACGTAGTGCGCTACAAAGCGAAAAGCAATTACTTCAAGCGCTACGGTCACAAGCAGCCCCTCCTCAAAGTCACTATCGATTCGATAGTTTAATTCGCAGCGCGTTGATCTAGCGCTGCAACAGCCGCTCACGCGGCTCTAATGTCAATATTCAATGCAAGTAGGACGATGGATTCACCAGGCAACTGGTGGCAATGATTACCGCCCGGCAACGGACGGTACGGAAACGTTTTCGTATAGAACACCGCGCGGCGGCTCCTTTGGCGGCAACCGCCGACGCCGCAGTGGACCGGGCGGATTTGACCGCCGGAGCCCCTCGCGTCCCGGCTTCTCGGGCGGACCAGTGCGCCGCGGGCATCGTAAGAGCGGTATCGGTTCCTTCGGCGAGACTGAGGCGGAGATCGCGAAATTCATTAACAAGGCGGTTGTCACAACGGAAGAAGAGCCGACCTTTGTGCCTGAGCACAAATTCGCGGACTTTCCGATCGACCCGCGCCTCAAAAAGAATATCGAAGCGAAGGGGTACGCGTTCCCGAGCCCGATCCAGGACAAGGCTATCTCGCATGTGCTCGTCGGCCGCGATGTTGTCGGTCTTGCAGAGACCGGTACCGGCAAGACCGCGGCCTTCCTTATTCCGCTCATCGACAAGGTAGTCAAGCATCTCGCGCTCGGAAAGCGTGAGCGCGTCCTCGTGATGGCGCCGACGCGCGAGCTCGCGGTGCAAATCGAGCAAGAGCTCGCAGGCTTCGCGAAGGGCCTGGGTTTCCGCGGCATGGTCGCGGTCGGCGGTGCGAACATCAACCCGCAGATCGCGGCGCTGCGGCACGATCCGGAGTTTGTCATCGGCACGCCGGGACGCCTCAAGGATCTCATGGAGCGCAAGGTGCTCGTTCTCTCGAGCTTCTACTCGGTCGTGCTCGACGAAGCCGACCGAATGCTCGACATGGGCTTTATCGACGACATGCGTTTCATTTTGAGCAAGATGCCTAAAGAGCGCCATACGCTCTTCTTCTCAGCGACCATGAGCCGCGAGATCGAGCAGCTCATCGGCGACTTTCTCGTCGATCCGGTAATCATCTCGGTGAAAACGCGCGATACGTCGAGAAATATCGACCAGGATGTGCTACGCATTCCGCCCGATGCGGATAAGTTCGAGATCCTCGTTGATCTCCTTCAGGATCGCGATTTCAGCAAGGTGCTCGTCTTTGGCCGTACGAAGTACGGCGTCGAGAAGCTTGCGAAGGCGCTCTCGCGCAAGCATATCTACGCGGAGAGCATCCACGGCGATAAGACATACCGCGCACGTCTTAAGGCGCTCGATGCCTTCAAGCGCGGGCAGGTGACCGTGCTCGTAGCGACCGATGTCGCCGCGCGAGGACTCGATATTCCGGCGGTCTCGCACGTGATCAACTACGACTTGCCCTCGACATACGAGGACTATGTCCACCGCATCGGCCGCACCGGCCGCGCGGCGCTGAAAGGGAAGGCGCTCACCTTCGTGCAGGGGTAAGGCTGACACGCGCATTATGCGAAACTGCGCGGCGCCGTACGGCGCCGCGCAGTTTTGCGTGTTATTGTGCTACTCATTGCTACTTCCGTCCGGCGAACGCTGCTCGGACGGTCTCCGCGTCGGCGTACTCGAGTTCACTCCCGGTCGCAAGGCCGCGACCGAGCGCTGAGATGGTGAGATGATCGCGATAGGGTGCGAGGAGCTCGCGGATGCGATCGGTCGTGTGTTCGCCCTCGCTTGTGGCGGAGAGCGCGAGTACCACCTCCTGTAACCCGTTGTCGAGGCGTCTTTTAATCGCGGCGATGAGGTCAGCCTCGCGGATCGCGCCTTTCCCTGAGAGGGTGAGGACACCGCCGAGCACGAAGTAGCGGCCCTTATAGGTACCGGCGCGCTCAACCACCGCAAGATCCTGATCTTTTTCAACGAGCATAAGCAGCGAGTCGTCGCGGATCGAGCCCGAGCAGTAATTGCAGGGGCCGCGGTGGGCGCCCGTGAAAAAGCGCCGGCACTCCGGGCACTGGTGCACCTCGCTTCCAAGTTGCTCGATTAGCTGCGCGAGGCGCAGCCGCTCAGTCGCCGGGGCGCCGAGTAAATGAAATACGAACCGCTTGCCCTGGCGCGGGCCAATACCCGGTAGGCGCGCAAATGCATTTGCAAGCTCGTCAATGCGATCGCTCATATGGCCCGAACGATATTCACGATTGCGAGAAGCGCAATGACCGCCCACACAAGGTTGAGCCAGAAGGGCTGGTAGTCCTTGCGGTACCAGGTTTCGATAGTAATGCCGGCTGCGCCGGTGAAATTGAGGCCCTGGTAGATCAGCGAGCTGGGAAGAAGAACCGCGAAACTCACGAGGACGTACGCGGCAATCGTTGCGGCGACGCCGTACCAGCCGAGCCACTCGATTGCCATACCGCGAGTCATAGGGTCGCAGATCAAAACTCGGCTGCGAGTTCGCCGTAATCGACCGCTGACTCGATTGGCTGGAAGGAGGCGCGCTTTGCATCGAAGTAGAGGTCAATCTTTCCGGTTGGCCCGTTGCGATGCTTTTCGACAAGGATTTCAGCAAGGTAGCCGTTGCGGCTGCCCGCAGCACCCTCGTCCGTCTGGCTCTCGCCGCGATGAATGAACATGACGACATCGGCGTCTTGTTCAATCGAGCCCGAATCGCGCAGGTCCGAAAGGCGGGGTTTGCCGCCGCGCTGCTCGACCGCGCGCGAGAGCTGGGAGAGCGCTATGACCGGGACGTTAAGCTCGCGCGCGAGCGCCTTGAGTGAGCGGGAAATCTCGGTCACCTGCTGCACGACCGAGTCGGAGGCCTTTGTATTGGTCGGCATCATGAGCTGGAGATAGTCCACCACAATGAGCCCGATGCCGCGCTCCCGCTTCAGCCGCCGCGCTACGGCACGCATCGAAAGGATGTTGTTCGCGGGCTTGTCGTCGATAAAGATGGGCGCTTTCGAGAGCGCTTCGAGCGCGTCGCGGATGCGCGAGAAATCTTCTTCGTCTTTCATTTGGCCGGTACGCAGCTTCCAGGAGTTGACGAATGATTCGGCCGCGAGCATGCGGTCGATGATTTGTTCGGTGCTCATTTCAAGAGAAAAGATGCCGACGGGAATATTGTGGCGCACGGCGGCGTTGCGGGCGATGTCGAGCGCGAACGAGGTTTTGCCGACCGAGGGACGCGCGGCGAGGATGACGAGGTCAGACGGGTGAAAGCCTGAAAGGAGATTGTCGAGTGCCGGGAAGCCGCTCGACACGCCGCGAATGCCGTCTTCGCGCTTGGAGAGCGCTTCAATGCGGTCCCACGCCTCGTGAACCTTGTCGCCAATGGCCGTAAATTTGTGGGAGGAGGATTGATCGCCGATCGCGTAGATGGCTTTCTCGGCATCGTCGAGGACCGCCATGGGTTCGCGCGATTCGTCATAGGCGCTCTCGGTGATGGCGTAGGAGGCATCGATGAGCGAGCGCATGAGGTGCTTGCGCGAGACAAGGTCCGCGTAATGGGCATAGTTGCCTGGTGCGGGCGCTGAATCGGCGAGCTCGGCAAGGTAGCTTCGACCGCCAGCACGCTCAAGGAGACCCTGGTCGACGAGCCGTTGGGAAAGGGTGAGGAGGTCGATCGGATCGCCGTGCTCGGCGAGCTCGCGCATTGCAGCGAAGATCAGGCGGTGCTTTTCCGCGTAGAAAGAATCCTGATGAATGGTGTCCGAGACGTCATGAATCACGTCTGGTTTGAGCAAGAGCGCGCCGAGGAGCGCGCGCTCGGATTCGAGCGATTGCGGCGGGACACGGTTGGCTGTAGCCATCCTTGGAATGGTACCACGCGTGTCCAGCGGATCCTTCTGCGTAACTGGAGGCTTCCGATGAGGCGCTCTATTTCTCACTTTTTTCGGAGTGCGCGGGATAGTTGGGGGCCCTCAGGACGGTCCTCGACCAGATAGCCGGCTGATTCTAGGGCGGCACGCAGTTCGTCGGCACGTGCGTAATCTTTCACAGCGCGCGCGGCTTCGCGCTCTTCGAGCAGCGCGCGTACGGTATTCGGCACATCGGCGAGGGCAATATGGTCGCCGACAAGCGGTACGTCGAGCGTCAGCCCGAGATGCAACTGCGCATCGCGGACGAGACCCCATTTTTCACGGGGAGCGTATTCATCGCTCTTGAGTGACTCCCAGAGGATGCCAAGCGCTTGAGGAGTCGCAAGGTCGTCGCGCATGGCGGCGAGGAATCGCTCGCGCGCTTCGGAGGGTGCGGTGCGTTTGCCGGACTCGTCTGCAAGCTCGAAGGAAATCTTCCGCAAGCCCGCAAGCGCACTCTGGGCACCTTCGAGCGCGGCCCAGGAGAAAGAGAGGGGAGTGCGGTAGTGCGCTTGGAGGAAAAAGTAGCGTAGGGCAAGCGGATCGAACCCTTTCTCGATGATGTCGGAGAGGTAGACGACGTTGCCGAGTGACTTCGAGGCTTTTTCGCCGCCCATAGTGAGGAAGGCGTTATGCATCCAGTAACGGACGAAGCGTCGACCGCTCGCGCCTTCGGATTGAGCGATTTCGTTGTTGTGGTGGACTTGGATGTGATCTTCGCCGCCCGTGTGGATGTCGATCTCGGTGCCCAGGAGCGATCGGCTCATAGCTGAGCATTCAAGATGCCACCCCGGGTTACCCTTACCCCACGGGCTCTCCCACCGTTGAAGGTCGTTCGGTTTTGCGGCGCGCCAGAGTGCAAAGTCGGTCGGGTGACGCTTGCCGTATGCAACCGCTACCCGCGCACCAGCTTCGAGATCGGCTTTTGAAAAATTTCCTAGCTTGCCGTAGCCGGGAAATTTCTCCGTATCGAAGTAGAGTCCGTCAGCGATCCGATAGGTGAAGCCTTTCTGCTCGAGCGTTTGCGCGAGCGCGATCTGCTCGCGAATGTACTGGGTCGCGTGCGGAAACCGGATCGCCTCGGCGTCGATGTTGAGTGAGCGAAGGTCTTCAAGGAAGCGCTTGCTATATCGGTCAGCAATGACTTCGGGAGTCGCGTGCTCGCGGGTGGCGCCCACGGCCATCTTGTCTTCGCCCTCATCCGCGTCGCTCACGAGATGGCCGACATCAGTGATGTTGATCACCCGTTGTGCCCGATATCCGGCAGCTTCGAGGGTCCGCGCGATGGTATCGGAGAACACGTAGGAGCGCAAATTACCGATGTGCGCAGGGCCGTACACGGTCGGCCCGCAGGAATACATGAGCACCTGACCTGCCTTGAGCGGCACGAAAAGCTCCTTTTTGCCCGAGAGGGTATTCGTAAAAAAGACCTGCGGAGTGCTCCGCCCAGCTTTTGTTGCCTCGCTTGAAAAGAGACGACGCAAGAAGGACATGAATCAATTCTAGAAAATCCAGCGCTTGCGTGCAAAGAACGAGGCCAAAAGCCCGAGCACGACCGCCATGATGCCCAGTACGATCCAGAAGGCGTGCGGGTTGTCCTCGAGCGGTGTGCCGGGCAGGTGCATTGCAAACATGAAGGTGAGAAGCTCGAGCGGGAGCATAAGGAAGGTAATGACAGTGAGCGTCTTCATGATCTCATTCTGGCGTGCCTCGAGGAGCGCGGCGTTCGTCTCTCGTAGCTCGGTGGAAACGGCGCGGTGGGTACGAATGACGTGTTCAACGTGCTGCCGGTCGGCAAGAATGCGCGCACAGCGCTCGGTGAAGGAGGAGCCGAAGTATGCAGGATCTGAGAGCTGTCGCAAGAAACGCGTGAGCGGACCCTCTTGATTCGCAAGTGCCGCCTCAAGATGGAGGAATTCGCGACTCACGACCGAGATCGCGCGCACGGTGCGGCGCTCCTGGCCGCTGAACATCTGTTCCTCGACGCGACCGAGGCGATTGGCGACGTGGTTCGTATGCTCGCGAACCGCAGCGTAAAGGTGCGCGAAGAGAATCTCAACGAGTACGTCTGTCGAGAGCGCAAGGTCGGCGCTCATGAGTTTCTGGGTCTCGAGCAGTTTCTGAAGATGGTAGAGCGGTGCAATGACTTCATAGCGAATGGTCGCAACGAAATGCTTGCCGACCACGAAGTCCACTTCCTGGTCCTTGTCCTCGCCATCTTCGTGGCCATGTGCAGGGAAGTGGACGACGAGAAGCGCCACTTCGTCATCATTCGCAAAGAGGGAACTTGGCGTCGGAGCGAGGAGTTCCGACTCGATCCGCTCGCTGATATCGAATTCTTGGGCGAACTCGCGCACTTCCCGTTGGCTGGGCTGTTCGAGGTCAATCCAGACGCCGCCAGGGTAGCTGTGTCGGGAAAGCATTTGTCCGAAGGATAGCACGCATTGCGAACATGTTGCGATCATGCGGTGCGTGGTATGCTAGGCCTTATGGACGATGATATCGCCACCGTCGCCGCTGCTCATGTCCCGCGGTTTCTGCGGCGCTCGTTCGTGCTCCATGCAGCGGCGTATCTTGTCGTCGCAGCAGTCTTCTTTAGTATCGGAGTCGGGCTTGCGGATAACGGTTCGGTTGCCGCAGCAGTCGCGCAGGTGCCCATTATCGGCAATGGTCTTAATCCGACTCCAGACCCGAGTGCAGATCTCACCGATTTTTGGGAAGCATGGAACGCGCTGCAATCGAATTACGTCATCACCCACGCCTCTTCCACGCTCCCGAGTGTTCAGGCGCGCATCTACGGAGCAATTCAAGGACTTGCCGCGTCCTATGGCGATCCATATACGGTTTTTTTCCCGCCAACGCAAGCCAAGGCGTTTTCAGAAAACATTTCAGGCAGCTTTGCTGGTGTCGGCATGGAAATCGACCTTAAGAACAATATCCTAACGGTTGTCGCGCCGCTCAAGGGCTCGCCAGCAGAGAAAGCGGGCGTCAAGGCGGGCGACCAAATCGCCGCGATTAACAGCCGATCGACCCAGGGGATGTCCCTCGATGCGGCTGTGAACGCGATCCGTGGTGCGGTCGGGACGACCGTGAACCTCTCCGTTGTGCGCGACGGCACGCCGATAAGTATCAAGGTAACGCGCGAAACCATTCAAGTCCCGGAAACGAGCGATGGCTACGATGCGAAGACGGGCGTGTACCACATCGCACTCTACGAGTTTACGTCCAACTCCGCACAGCTTTTCGATCAGGCGTTCAATCGCTTCAAGGCGACCGGTAGCAAGAAGCTCGTCATCGACCTGCGCGGCAACCCAGGCGGATACCTTGATGCTGCGGTTGATATCGCGAGCCATTTCCTTCCTAAGGGCGCGACTATTGTTACTGAAGACTTCGGTGGCAAACAATCCAAGCAGATCTACACAAGCCTCGGGTACGACGATGTCCCGCCCGGGACCAAGATAGTCGTGCTGGTCGATGGCGGGTCAGCGTCCGCAGCAGAGATCCTCTCGGGTGCGCTCAAGGACCACCATGTCGCAACGCTTATCGGCGAGAAAACCTTCGGCAAAGGATCGGTGCAGACACTTATTCCGATCGGCGGAGGCGAACTGAAGGTGACGATCGCGCGCTGGCTTACGCCCAACGGCACCTGGATCATGGGCAACGGCATCACGCCGGACATTACGGTGCCGTACACCGCGGCCGACGCAAAGGCGGGTACGGATCCGCAGATGCAGCGTGCAATCCAATTTCTCACAACTGGCAAGTAAGGTTATGGCGCACGCGACTTTCGGAGTGCTTGTCCGCAAGCTTCCAGAGGAGGCGAAGCACGTCGAGGCGGGGGTGTTCTGCACGCACTACAAACACCCGGAGCAAAATTATGAAGCAGTCGAGCTTGCAATTTTCGAAGCGACCGAAGAGGTTGCGGTCGTGTATCGAGCGCTCTATAGCGGAAGGCTCACTTTTTCGGCCGCTTGCAAATTGGCTCGAGATGGTAGCGGTAGAGAACGGGAAAGGGAGGCCGTCCCGCGCTTTAGTAGAGTCTAAAAGGCCATATTTTGAGCCGGATATTGCGCGAAGCGCGCTCGACTGGTATCATCGCCGCATGAAGGTACTCTTGCTTAAGGACACGAAGGGCATTGGCCGCGCGCACGAGATTATCGAGGCGGCTGATGGATTCGCTCTCAATTATCTGATTCCCAAGAAAATAGCGGTCGTTGTGACTGCGGGAGCGCTCAAGGTGGCGGCCGTGCGCAAGGTACGCACCGACGAGCGCCGCGCGCTCGACGCGCAGCTCGTTGCCCAGAATTTCGCTGCTCTTGCCGAGGCGCGCGTGGTCGTGAAGGTGAGGGCGAACGAGAAAGGACACCTCTACGATGCTGTCGGCGAGTCCGATATTGCTGCTGCGGTCAAGGAAAAAACTCACATCGATCTGCCGGCGGGCGCAATTCGTCTCGAGAAGCCGTTTAAGCAGCTCGGTGAATTCCGCGTACCTATTGCCGCCGGGAATACCTTCGGTGAATTTACTCTCGTTATTGATGCTATGTAGAAAGTTTTTGCCCTTCCTTAACGGTGAGCAAAAAGCACAGCCGGTCATACCGGCTGTGCTTTTTGTCATCAGTGGCGCTTAGAAAACGTTTGCTACTCGTTTTCGTACGACCGTACCGTCAAAATTGCGCTTGCGGCGATTCGTGAAGGATACGCGGCCTTTCGTCATTGCAAAAAGAGTATGGTCACGGCCGACGCGCACGTTCGTGCCGGCCTCTATTTTGGTGCCGCGCTGGCGCACGATCACCATACCAGGGCGTGCCTGAGCACCATCGGCGAGCTTCACGCCGAGGTATTTCGGCTGCGAATCGCGTAGGTTTCTGGTTGATCCAGCGGCTTTTGTTGATGCCATGGTGGTATAGTTTTACCACCGTATGATACCAGACTTGCGGGAAAAGTGCAAAGCACGGCTTGGGCGGATACCGCGCGACGTGCTTATTGTCGTGGTCCTCGCCTTGGTGGCCTTCGCGAGTTTTGGCCTGGGCTATTTGACAGGGGAGGGTGCCGCAGCGCAGCGCGCTGTCGGGATTGGTATAGCGCCAGATATTGCGACAAGCTCCGCGAGAGCCGTTGTTGCGTCCCGTAACGGCGCTACCTACTACTTGCCCTGGTGTGCTGGAGGGGCACGCATACGCGCGGCAAACCAACGGTGGTTCAGGACCGAGAGCGAAGCACGCGCTCGAGGATATGCACCAGCGCGCAACTGCGACGGATTGTAGTGCAGCGTGGTTTGCTACACTAGCGGTATCTCTCCGCGCATGGATAACACCAAAGATAACTCAAACACCGGGTCGTCGGATTCTATGGAAGATCGGGCGGAAGCGCTCGATGCGCATGCGCGGAAGCTGGTTGCTGTGGTACACGAAGGACGCGGAACCATACCGGAGGATCAGCCGCTCCTCGTCTGTAAGCCGAAAAAGGTCGAATCGTGGCGCGTCTTTAAGATAATGTCGGAATTTATCGAGGGGTTCGATACGATTCGTCGATACGGGCTTGCGGCGACGTTTTTCGGAAGCGCGCGCGCAAGCCTTGGTGATTCGGTTTATGAAGAGGCAACCCAACTCGCCGCAAAGCTCGCAAAAAAAGGATTCGCGATTATCACGGGCGGCGGCGGCGGCGTCATGGAGGCTGCGAACAAGGGTGCGTTCGAGGCGGGCGGCTCATCTGTGGGCCTCAACATTCGATTGCCGCACGAGCAGCACTACAATCCGTATCTGACTGATAAACTCGAATTCAACCACTTCTTCGTGCGGAAGGTCATGCTCACGTATGCGTCCGAGGTTTATATTTATTTCCCCGGAGGCTTTGGTACGCTCGATGAATTTTTCGAAATCATAACGCTCATTCAAACAGGGAAAATTCGCAAAGTGCCCGTCGTCTGCGTACACAAATCGTACTGGGAGCCGCTTGCTGCGACCATTGACCAGACCCTCTACCGAGAGAATCATACGATAGATGAGCGCGACGAAGATCTCTTCCATATCGTCGATTCGGTCGACGAAGCGTTCGAGTACATTCTCGAGAAAGTTCGATTCCTCTAGGTATTGGGTATTATATAGGATAAGGAGGTGCCACGCTGGAGTGGTTTAACCACGACTCGGTCAGTAAAGAAAAGAGGGGCAAGTGGGCGTGGATCCGGCTGAGCTAAGATTACGCACAATATATCTTTTGCGAACATTATCTTGCATTGAATTGCCGCTGTCAGCCTACGGCTCATGGCCATTGCTGATTCCAGACGCATTATTTAAATTAATTAACATTTAAATTATTTAACTTACGACTTAAAACAATCGAGCGCGGTTTGGATGCGCCGCACGGACTCCTGCGTGCCAAGTATTGAGATAAGCGTAAACGGATCCGGCGAACGCTCCTGGCCTGAGAGTGCGTAGCGCAGCGGCCAAAGCATGGCTCCGCGGCTGCCTTTGCTTTTCGCTTCCTGCGCATCGGCAAGCGGCATGATGAGCGCTTTGACTTCGTCTGGAGACGCGTTCTCGGTTAGGCCGGCGAGGGCAGCTTCTACCGCTCTAAGCATTTCGGCAGTGATGCCAAGGCGGTCGGACGGCTCCTTGGCCGTGAGCGTTGCTGTTTTAAGCTCGGGTGCCACAGCGACACAGCGCAACTCCCCTTCGAGAAGTTCTTTCGCTTCTGTGAACGTGCGCGCTCGCTCTTTAAGCAGCGGGACGGCGAGCTCGAGTTGCCGTGAGGGCCAACTCGCTTTGAAACGCGGCGGCTCGAGCTGCTGCAGGAAATCTTTGTCGGAGAGTTTGCGCATCCAGCGCTGGTTGACGGAGAGTAATTTCTCACGATTCCAAATCGCGGCGCTCTTCTGCACGCCTTCAATCGAGAAGACTTTTATAAGCTCTTCGAGCGAAAAGTCTTCCCGCTCGCCACCCGGGCTCCATCCGAGGAGTACAAGGTAATTCACGAGCCCTTCGGGCAAGAAACCTTCGTCGCGGTAATCCATTATGGCAACGGCGTAACCACTGCGCTTCGACATTTTCGCCCGCCTTTCGTCGAGAATGAGCGGCAGGTGTGCGTAGATCGGGCGCGGGGCGCCGAGTGCTTCCTGGATGAGGATCTGGCGCGGCGTGTTCGAGATGTGATCTTCGCCGCGGATTACATGCGTCACGCCGCTGTCAAGATCGTCTACCACAACAGCAAAGTGATACACGGCGTCGGTGCGCGAGCGCGCTATGACGAAATCGCCGAGCTCGGTTGTGTCGAAGGTGATATCGCCGCGAATTTCGTCGCGAAACATGATCGAACGGCCGGCGTTCTTCAGCCGGACGACTTCGACCTCGCGCATTGGGTCGTCTTTAGCGGGTTCTCTCGAGACGTATGCTTTCCCTTCCTCAACTAGCTGCGCGAGAAGCGCGGTGTAGCGCGCGCTATTTTCGCTCTGGCGGGAGAACGAGTCCCAGGACAGGCCGAGCCAGCGGAGGCCATTCACGATTTCTTGTTCGAATTCGGGCGTGCTGCGTGTGCGATCGGTATCCTCGCTGCGGAAAACGATCCGGCCTCCGTGGTGGCGCGCGAAGAGGTAGTTGAAGAGCGCCGTACGTGCGGTGCCGATGTGAAGCCGGCCGGTCGGCGACGGCGGGATACGGGTTACGACACGAGCGCCATTCATGAGTATGAGTTCTGTGATATCACGACTCGTGCGAAAGCGCGATACCGAGGATCTCCTTGGCGAGAATGCGCGCCGCATCCGGATCGGTAAATCCTGCCGAAGCGGCTGCCATCCTTTGCGCGATCTCAGGGGTGATCAATACGCGGTGAATCTCGGAGACGAGAAGGTGCGGCGTAAGGTTCTCCTCTTCAATAACTGTGGCGGCTCCCGTACGGGCAAACGCGTAGGCGTTGGTCTTCTGGTCGTGGCTGACCGATTCGGGTATCGGAATGAGAATAGCCGGCTTGTGCCAGAGGCTTATTTCGGAAATAGAGGTGGCACCGGCGCGCGACACGATGATATCCGCAGCGCCAGCGGCGCGCTGCATAGCAACCTCGGTCAAGTACCCGAAAGCGTGGTAGCGGCCAGCGTGCTCATTCGCATTGAGTACTACTTTGGCGAGGGATTCGATGTTCTCAATATGGGCGGGACCGGTTTGGTGGATGATGTTCGCGAGCGCGACCAGCTCCGGGAGTGCGGAGAGGATAGCGTTGTTGATGCGCATTGAGCCAAGGGAGCCGCCAATGATAAAAACGGTCGGAACGCCCGCTTCGAGCTGCAGGAACTGGCGCGCACCCTCCGGCTCGATGCGCGTGAGCGCCTTGCGGATAGGGATGCCGGTGCGAGCGATGCGATTTTGGGCCTGTTGCGGGAAATATTTTGCAGCGCTCTCGAATGAAATCGCGATTTTTTTCGCGAACGGCGCGGCGAGCAGGTTAGCACGGCCAGGCTTCGCATCAGACTCGTGAATGATAACTGGGATACGCAGAACGCGTGCAGCGAGTACCACAGGCACGCTCGCATAGCCGCCTTTGCTTACTACAACATCGGGATACAGCCGAAACAGTGTCAAGAGCGCGTGGAGCGTACCGCTCGCGGTTGCAAAGAGATCGATAATATTCTGAATCGATACATACCGGCGCATCTTCCCTGCCTCGATTTTGATATAGCCGATGCCATTGTCAAAGAGCGCCTGTTCATCAAATGGTGCGGGAGCAAGGTAGTACAGTTGCGGGTCGAGAAGCCGCTCTTCCCGAACCACATCGTGAATAGCTTCCGCAATGGCAATAATCGGATAAAAATGGCCGCCCGACCCTCCACCTGTGAACACGATTTTCATACTGGTACTATACCAGCTTCGCGGCCTGCTGCCGGGAGGCGACGTTGAGAATGAATCCGCACATGAGTAGTATCGCCACGAGCGCGGTACCGCCGTGCGAGACGAACGGGAGCGGGATGCCGGTGAGCGGAATGATGCCGAGCATGGCGGATATATTGACAAACGCTTGGATGATAATCATAAACGAAAACCCAAAAGCGATGAGGCCGCCGAACAGGTCGCGCGAGTTGCTTGAAATGACGAGCCCGCGCGCGGCGAGTCCGACGAAGAGCGTGAGGAGGAGAAGCGCGCCGATAAACCCGGTCTCCTCGGCGTAGACCGCAAACACTGAGTCGCCGTCTGGTTCTGGAAGGTAGTCAAACTTCTCCGCTCCCTGCCCGAAGCCGGTGCCGATCAGTCCCCCGGATCCGATGGCGATGAGCGATTGCTGGATTTGATAGCTCGCGCCGAGCGAATGCGCGCTCGGATTGAAGAACGTGTCGATGCGCTGGAGCACGTACGGACGGAAGAGCACGACCGCTCCGAAGACGAGCACGGCAAGGGACGCCAGAACGGCAAAGTCTCGCCAGGGCGCACCGGAGACGAAGTACATAGCGGCGCCTGTTGCGAGAATCACGAGCGTGGTGGAAGTATTTGGCTGCGCAAGGAGGAGGAGCGCGGGAATGCCGCCAATCGTAAGGAAAGGCCCGAGCCCTTTTTTAGGATCCTTAAGCGCCCGCGCATGCGCCGCGAGCCACCAGGCGAGCATAAATACGAAACCTATTTTGAGGAATTCGGCAGGCTGGATCGTGGTAAAGCCCACGTTGATCCAGCGGGTCGCGCCGTTGGCGTGGAGGCCTATGCCGGGAATGAATACAAGCGCGGTGAAAAAAAGCGTTGCACCGAATAGGTACGGCGCATAGGCGCGCACGAGTGAGAGCGGAAGGAGCCGCGCAACGACGAGTCCGACATAGCCGAGTCCAAGTCCCAGAATGATTTGGAGTAAAATTTCATGGGAGACAGAGGTATTTGAACGCGCGAGCAGGCCGAGCGCCGCAGATGAGAAAATCGCAATGCCTGCGAGCGAGAGCGCGAGGACGAGGAGAAAAAATATCCGGTCGCCGGCGGCGAACTTCATGGCAAGCGTGCTGCGAGCGCGGCCACCAGGCCGAGTACGCCAGCAATGATCGTGATGACCCAGTAGCGCATGGTTACCTTTGCTGCAGGCCACCCTAAAGCTTCGAAATGGTGGTGGATGGGAGCGACCCGGAAGAGCTTTTTATGGAATATCTTTTTCCAGAACACCTGGAGCAACGTAGTCGCGACGGTTGCAGTGAGCGGCAGGGCCACGAGCGGAAGAATGAACACTCCGACGCCGTGCGCTATAGTGTCGGAGGCGAAAGCGGTCATAGTGAGCGCGAGCGTGAGCGCCATACTGCCCGTCTCCGACATATAGAAGCGCGCGGGCGGGATGTTAAACCACAAAAACGCGAGCGTCGCGCCGGCTGCAGTTGCGGCAAACGCAGCAAGCTGTGTTTGGCCTTCGCCAAAGGCAATGCCGGCATAGGCGAGGAAGATAATGGAAAAAACGCCTCCGGCAAGGCCGTCTATGCCGTCGATGGTGCCGCCGGCATAGACCGTGAGCGTCACGAGCGCAAAAAACGGTATAAAAAACCACCCAAGCGGCAGCGGCGCCGCAAACGGGATACCAATGCTCGAGACGCCGAGTTTCGTATAGAACCACCACCCGCCCACGAGTCCGATCGTACCGACAATGGCAAGGCGCCGAATGAGCGGGAGGCCGTCGCGCCCCTCGGTGATTTCGAGAAAATCATCGACGAGCCCGGCTGCAGCGCCAGACGCGAGCGCGAAGATCGGCAGCCAGGTCTCGCGCCGGTCAACGAAATTGAGGAGCGGCCAATAGGAGCCGAGCGTGCGCGCGAGTACCCAGAACAGGAACGCGGTCGCGAGTATCGATGCCCAAATGAGCATGCCGCCCATGCGCGGGGTTGAAACCTCACGTTCCCTGTGGAGAGCATTAAAGATAGGTGTCCCTCCCCCGCCGATACCGCTCTCCTTTCCGGACTTTTTCTTCCAGGCTTTGGCGCGATAGAGGGTGCCGGCGAGAAATGGCGCGAAACCGATACCGAGGATGAAGGCGGTCGCAGAAGGGATTAAGACTCGTGCGGCGGTGCTCAACATGGCTAGAGGGATTTGACGCCCGCAAAATGCGCAAAGGTCGCATCGACAAGGGTCATAGCATCGGTGAAGCGCGCGTCTAGTGTCGATCCGAGTATGACCACGGCAACCGGATGCTGCACGCCGATATCGAAAACAAGCGCAAGGTTACCGCCCGCAAGGTCAGTGTAGCCGGTCTTGGAAAGAATGAGCCCCGGCACATTTCTTACGATGCGGTCCGTGTTCTTGATGGTGAACTGCTGACCCTCAAGATCGGTCCCGACAGCATACGGATGCGTGGTCGCCGAAGCCACTTCCGGTGCAAGCGCCGCGAATGCTCCGGCAAGCACCGCAACATCGCGCGCCGACCCGTACCCTCCCGAAATCATAGTTGTGAGGTCGAGGCCGTTGCCATTGAGCGCATACGTTTGATTGAGGTGCAGAGATGCGGCAACTGACGCATCCATCGATTGGATGTTTGTTGCTTTCTGGGCCGCGGTCGCTTCGGCTATTGCCGCCGCGCCGTCGTTAAGTGAACCGGTGAGGGTGAGCCGCGCGAGTGTCGCAAGCGGCAGCACCTGCCCAGGCGTGAACGCGTGCGGTTCCGATAAGCCCATGACGTTTTGCGGGATGGTAATTGGCGTTGTCGGCGAGAACTCCTTGAACGCCGCGTACATGGTGAGGAGTTTCGTGAGTGACGCGAGCGGCAGCTGGGCTCGGTCGTTTTTTGCGTAAAGGATCTTGCGAGTCGTGAGGTCGTAGACCACGGCTGCCTTTGCGGTGATCGGCAGATTCGCAAATGCATCCGGCGTGCTTGACGCAACAAAGGCTACTGGTGCCCTTTGAACAAGCTTTGGTGAGGTTCTCGGTATGAGAACAAAAAGCCCGAGTACCGCAGCGGCAAGCAGGAATGCGGTGCTCGCTTCTCGCATGAGGCGGTTGTCCTGGGATATTTTGCGCAGTTCCGAAATTTCCATAAGTTTACCCTTACGTTCCTTGAAGCGCCTCGACGAGCGTCTCTGTTTTGGGAACGAGTTCTTCTCGGCGCGGCAATTCATCGAGGGTGTGCAGCCCCAGGTAGCCGAGCGCCTCGGTGGTGATCGTGTAGCGCATACGTCGCTTATCGACGGCATCTTCTTTCTTCTCGATGAGACCGCGCATGAGCAGAGTGCGGACCGAAGCGGCTGAGTTCACGCCGCGCACCCAGTCTATTTCACTTCTCGTCGCACCGTCGCGGTAGGCGATCACTGCAAGCGTCTCCAGACCCGCCTTCCCCAAGTCGCGGCTGAGCTCGCTTTCGCGCAATGCCTTCACCGCCGCAAATGCCTCAGGCGCGGTTCGTAGCTCCGCCTCCTCGTCTGAGATAACGAGCGACACACCGCGTCCTACAAGCGCTTCAGAGAGTTCCTTGAGAGCTTCGGCCAGGTCCATGTCAGAGAATGCAAGAAGCGCGGAAAGGCGCTTCTTGGCAAGCGGACCGCCTGCAGCGAAAAGAATGGCCTCAAGTGCGGCGCTGCGGCTAATCATTGTCTCGTATGATACCGCTTTGTATAGCGGAGAGGCAACGATGCGTTTTGGGCATAAAACGGGCCCCTGTTCCTGCGACTACTCGTAGCGCGGAGTGAGGGTCTGCGGGGCGGCATGGGAGATTTTAATATCGCCGTGCGCCTCCCCCTGCTCTGCCGCCACCGCGCCCTGCTTCACGAGTTCGAGAAGTGCAAGGAATGAGACAATGACGTCCGGTTTCTGGCTTGCGGACCCGGTAAACTCGCGAAAGGAGAGCGTGAGCGCCCGTTGGACTCGGTGCGCGAGGCGGTCCATCATCTCTTCGATCGAGATGGTTGATCGGACATGCGCTTCCGGCAGATCCTCCGCCTCGGCACGTGCAGCGAGCATTCGTTCGAGCGCCTCTTCGAGGCTGGCAACGGAGAGATCGCGAGAGGGCGCAAAGAACGCGTCCGGCACCCGCTCTCCCGCCGGGAGCAGGGGCATGAGACCAAAGATGCGCCCAAGTTCGCGCGCTGCGTCGCGGACTTTTCCGTAAGCGGCAAGGCGGCGCGTAAGGTCGTCGACGTCCTCCTTTTCTTCCTCGGTGAGCGGTAAGTCTGGAATAAGCGATTTCGACTTGATGAGGAGTATGGTCGCCGCAATCTGGATGAAGTTCGCGGTCTCCTCCACCGGAAAGGATTCTTGCATGCGGACATGCGCGATGAAGTCGTCGGTGATTTGTGCAAGCGCAAGCTCGTTCACGAGCAGTTTGCGTGCTTCGATGAGCTCGAGCGCGAGCTCGAACGGACCCCGGTAGCTCTCCGTCTGGATGTGAAAGCCGGTCTTGAGTGCGCTCGGTTCCATGCGCGCAGTATAGCAGGGCCTATTTTGCTTTCGCTGACGGCAAATCGAGCTTTATCGAGAGTTCCTTAAGCTGCTGGTCGCTTATGGGTGCAGGCGCACCTGCCATAAGATCCTTTCCTTCTCCTGTTTTCGGAAAGGCGATGACCTCACGGATATTTGGCTGATTTTCGAGCAGCATGACAATGCGGTCAATGCCTGGCGCAAATCCTCCGTGCGGCGGCGTGCCGTAGGTGAAAGCGTCGAGCATGTGACCAAAGCGTGCCTGCTGCTCTTCTTCGCTGATGTTGAGCAGCTTGAACACCTGCGCCTGCTCCGCGCGCTTATGGATACGAATCGAACCAGAAGAAAGCTCGTAGCCGTTGAGTACGAGATCGTAGGAGTTTGCGCGGATAGAGAACAGATCCTTGCCATTGAGGAATTTTTCGCGATCCTCCGGCTTTACTGAGCAGAAGGGGTGGTGCGCGGCTTGGATGGTTCCATCCTCAAGCTGCTCGAACATCGGGAAATCGACCACCCAGGCAAAAGCGAGCTCATTAGGATCGTTTTTGTTTTTGCGCAGATCGGGCTTGTCGTTCCCGTGCTTTTCCATCGATTCTGCGCAGGTAAGGCGCGGGAATGGGATCTGCGTTACATGCTTTTCCGGATAGAGCTGCTTTACAAGCTCGATGAACATCGCTTCGGTATAGGAAAGCACATCCTCCTGCTCGACAAACGACATTTCAAAGTCGAGCTGGGTGAATTCCGGCTGGCGGTCGCCGCGGGTATCCTCGTCGCGCATGCAACGGGCGATTTGGAAGTACCGCTCAATTTGAACTGCTGGGGCGATTGCGGAAGCACGTAGAACGTGCCAGGCTCAAGCCGGCTCGGCACCACGTATTCGCGGCTGCCTTCGGGCGTGCCCTTCATCATAAGCGGCGTCTCGACCTCTACGAAGCCGTGCTCGTGCATATAGTTGCGGAAGAAGGTAATGATCTTGTCGCGCATGCGGATATTTCGTTGCATGCGAGCGTTGCGCAGATCGAGGTAGCGATATTTGAGCCGAACGCTTTCGTCTACTGGCAAAGTATCGCCGGTGATGTCGTACGGCATCGGTTCAGATTCGTTGAGGACTTCAATACTCATGATCTCAAGCTCGATGTCCCCGTTTTGCTTCTCGGGTTGGGCGTTCTTTTCGGGGCGCTTGTTCACCTTCCCTGCAATGCGTACGACGTATTCGTTGCGGATATCCTTGGCGATCTCCATGGCCGGCGAGCCCGGGAGCACGACGCCCTGGACGTAGCCGGAGGCATCGCGGAAATCAAAAAAGACGAGCTTGCCCTGGTCGCGGCGGACGTCGACCCAGCCGGAAATACTCACATCCTGCCCTACCCTGTCGCCCAGTTCTCCTATCCATGTTCTCTCCATACGGCTTCAGTTTACCGCACGCCGATGGTATTGCGCACCTGCTCCATTTTGGCTTCAGAAACGGCACAGGCTTCTCTTTTTCCGGCTTCAAGCACCTCGTCAACCACGCTAGGCTGGCTCGCCAGTTCTTCGTATTTGGCGCGCAAGGGACCGAGATACCGCTCGAGATCGGCGTAGAGTAGCTCCTTGAGCTCTTTGTAGCTGCTCTTGTGCTCTTCGTAGAGCGGCTTGAGCTCTTTTTCGCTCCTCACGAGTTTGTGGATGGCATAGACATTTTTTGGCAGCTCGCCAGATGAATCGGTCACGATGCTCATGACGCGCTTCTTGAGTTCTTCGCTCGAGCCGAAGAGCGGAATAACGTTGCCGTAGCTCTTGCTCATTTTCTGGCCGTCGGTGCCGGGGACGACCGCGACTTCGGGCGTGATGTATGCTTCAGGCAGCTTGAACACTTCTTTATTGAAGATGCGGTTGAACTTCTCGGCCGTGTCGCGCGCGAATTCCACGTGCTGCTTCTGATCCTGCCCCACCGGCACGACTGCCGTGTCGTAGAGGAGGATGTCGGCGGCCATAAGCATCGGGTAGTTGAAGGTACCCACACTGATATCCTTGCTTTTTGCTTCGGCATCCTTGAAAGCGTGTGCGCGCATGAGGTAGGGCATCGTCGTGATGCTATCGAAAATCCAGCAGAGCTCGGTGTGTGCGGACACATCCGACTGGCGGAAAAGCACGACCTCCTTGGGGTCGAGGCCGGCCGCAAGGTACGCCGTGACGAGCTCGCGCGTGCGTCGGTGCATCTCCTCGGCATTCTGCACCGAGTTAAGGGCGTGATAGTCGGCCACAAAGATGAAAGGCTTGTACTCCCCTCCCTTCGTGAGCTCGACCTGCTGGCGCATGGCGCCAAAGTAGTTGCCGATATGGAGGTCTCCGGTCGGCTTGATGCCGGAAACAAGAACGGGCTTGTCGGTCATGGGGAAAAGATACCACAATTCTCAGGTTTTTCGCTTGATTCGTCGGCGTAGACCAGTACGCTCTTCACGCTCGTGAGCGGCTCGAAAGTGAGCTCCAGGCGCTCGTGACGGCCGAATCGCTCCTCACGGACCAGATGGCCGCTCAAGTGCTCGGCCGTGAGCTCTACCAGGAGAAGATGCGTCGGGCGGCAGACCGACGGGTTGAGATCAAGAACCAGCTTGCTCAGATGGGCACACAGGGCCACCAACCGGTTGCTTCTTTCGAACGCCTCGCTCCAAAACGGAAATGTGGCGCAGTATCTATTCAGAAGCCCCTATGACATACTCGCCCGCACTCCTAAAAATGTGGATATTTCAGTAATGTGCGCCCTCTGGAACGAGATCAGAACGGTATTAGTTTAACTGGCGAGGGCTTGCTGGCTGTCTGGGACGATGCTGGAACCTTCTTAGCTAGGGTCTGTGTTTCTTACAGTGGGTCCCGAACCCATTTTAGTACCGAAACGTAGCAATTGAGGCATTGAATATCGGCAAATCAGTAGCCCAGGACTGCTCAAGGGAGGATACAAAAATCGCATATCCAGTTCCATCACTCAGAGCAATGAGTTCTATTCCATGAAATGGATATGCCTGTCCGTTAACTATGTAAGCGTAGGTAAATTCATACTCATACGCCGGCTTACCATTAAGTTCTGTCGTTCCGGAGTCCAGTATCCGCAGGTTTGATCCGCCCGGTGAGTGCTCTACGTTGTAGAGAACGCCACGGGAGTAGGTCTCAAGTGTATAGGAACCGGCGGGACCTGCCGAAATGGTCATCGCGCCGACGGTGTCTTGTGCTGGATCTTCAAAGTCGACATTTGAGCCGTCTGGATAGTGATTTATTGTCCAATCCTTCGGATACTGCGTACTAAATCCAGCTTTCTGGTCGATATACGGAGTGCCACTGAGACTAGAGGTAGTTGTATCTGAAGTTGAACTACTCACAAAGGGTTGGTCATTGTACGGAATTTGCGAGAGCGTACCCGATAGTGCCGCGTTTGGCCATTCTTTTATGACTGTTCGGACAACAAGG
Source organism: bacterium (assembly GCA_021784815.1). Lineage (GTDB taxonomy): Bacteria > Patescibacteriota > Minisyncoccia > Phycocordibacterales > Phycocordibacteraceae > C7867-001. The sequence goes on from JAJYHK010000001.1 coordinate 53,338, forward strand.
GAGCGCACGAAAAGGACGGCAAGTATTCCGATAATTAAGAGCGCGATTGATGAAATCCATTTCCACCTTTTTGAATGCTCACTTCCTTGGATATATTGAATGCCTCCGATTATGAGCACGGCGCCCACGGCTCCAATGAGACCTGCTAGCTGGGCTCCCATAACAATTAGGGCAATGTATAGAACAAAAAGTCCGTATTTTTTCTGCCTATATACCTCTCTTATCGGATTCGGTTTCGGCGATGCTGACGGTTTGCTGTAGGACATAGGTAAGTTACTTATAAGGCTATCATAGCTTCCGCTGTCTGGGACGATGTTGGAACCTTGATTCGGTTAGCAGCCCTATGTTGGGCGGTATACGCTTAGGTCTATGAAGCCGCCCATTACCCCCTATCTTCTAGTCCCGTTCCTAATCCTTTGTGTCTGTTTATTTGATTTCAATAATTGGGGGATTCCTTTTGCAGCGCTTTCCATATTAAGTTTTCTTATAGAAATCAAGATTCGGTACGGCTCTTTATCTAGAGAGAGCATTGGGAAATTTTTTTACACCCCGATCAAGAAGTACGACCTCATGGGCAATGAAATTATTGATACCAGCCCGAAGTTCTCCATGGCTTCTGGGGTGCTGATAATAGTTTTTGGCGGATTTGCCGTTATGGCACTTATGGTTCTCTACTTTGCGTTTGTTAAATAGCGGCTGTCTGCTCACAGTTGAGTCTCGTCAGATGACTCTTGTCTCAAACATTAGAGCGACAATGACCATCCCCAGCAGAAAAATTCCTGCGATCACGTTCCCAATTATTGTGAGGCGTACGGCAATGCTTTCGCGCCAGTTAGTTTTGTCTCCATACCAACCGCTATATTGCTTAGCAAGCCACGGCCACCATCTCTGAATTAAGGGCATGCCAGTAGCCCGGTATTGAAGATAGGCAATTTCTTTTCTGTACAAAATAAGGCACGTCCCTAGGATGGCAAGGAGGCCAAGAACACAAATATCTTGCAAAGGCATTATCGTGATTATGACACGAAAACGATTGGCTGGCCGTCTGGGACGCTGTTGGAACCATAATCGGAGATGGCACGACTATTACTCCTCGATTTCCTTAACGTCTTTTCTTGGCCCGTATTCCCTTGGGAACACGTGCTTTCGTTTCGGCACTACTGCGATATCGAGACTTGAATCAATTTTGAGATGCTCTTGTGAATATGCGACCTTTCTTGAAAGGCTGTCTGTTGCAATATCTTTTGCTTTAATCATACCAACGCCCTTCTTCACTTGTCGGTGTTCCAATTTAACGATCCTTTCGAGAGTAGATGATCGAAGTCGCTCAAATCGTTCTAGATATTTTGGCAGGTCTTTGTATTGAAGGTCTGAAATGAAGTACCGATGTACAGCTTTATTCCTGAATTCGTAGAGGGTGGATAGCTCTGCAAATTGCTTTTTTGATATAAATTTCTCATCAAGAGCTTTTTGATGAATTGCGCGCTCGCTTATGTATGTTTTTCCACTCTGGAATACCATGCTCTTTTCGTAATTTGGACTCTTATCGCGCAGTTGCTTGGAGAGTATGATCCCATATCTTAAATGCGCGTCTATGGTGGACGCGTAAAGAACCAGGCCTTCTAGTAAGCTGCCGTCTTCTCTCGCTTTTAATAGCAAGACATTCGTGGCAAGGAAAGTGCGGAGAAAATTGCGAAGAGGATCTTGATGAAGTTCCTCCCTCAAATCTCGTTCCCTGATCTTTGGATATTTAGTAGAGGCCTTTTCCAAAGCATCCTTAAATTCTCGCGCCTCTGTTTTGAGAGCTTCTGTGATTTCGCCAGTGCCTGCAATAGAGGTCCCACCCTTAAAGTCATACACGCACAATATCCCGTGGTCTGTTTCAAAAAATCTATGCCAAGTAACCTTATCATCTACCCATTTAAAGTCTTTAAACAGGTCGTCGTACGGACCGAAGACGACTTCCAGTATTTCAAAAATTAGCGCCGGTTTCACTGAGACTTTCTCAACTAACGAACCGCCTGATGGAGGGAGTTCCTTCACGACTTTGTAGTGCTTTGGGAATGCACGTGCGAATCGTTTTGTGTGTCCGTACATTTTTAGTCAGGATCGGCATTTATGGCGAACCGCAGATATTTTCTAAAAAGTGCTTCGACGCTTTCGTCTTGATTAGCTAGCCATTCCTCGAGCGTCTCCATCTCTTTGGCAAGTCTTTCTCGCTCCTCGTCATTCGAAGGTCCTTTTTCAAGTTTATTGTGAATCAATCTTAGGCGCAGTAAATTGTCTATAATTTTTTGTCTATAAGCGACAACTTCTTTCCCAAACAGGAATTCTGTATCGAGAGTATCAAATGTAAACTTAGAGAACTTTGTTAGATCAACTTTTGCCGTAATTGAAAAATCGACAAGTAAAGTCCTAAATGCATCGAATACTTTATAACGGCGATCAAATAAGCTGAGACGGAGTTGGTCTTTGTTTAGATAGTAGCCCGACCGGTTGATTTTGTAGTTTTGCCATGCGACATATGCGACCGAGGCCGCTATTCCTATTTGCGCGATAGCCGATACAATATCAACCCATATTTTCATAACGTATAAATTATACGCCTAACCGGCTAGATTGGTTTTAGTGGGGCGAGGGCGTTATCATGTAATAGTTCGGACATATGAATAAAAGACCTAAACCACTGGCTTTGGCCGCTGGCATGGTCGCAAATCGTCAGACATAGCAACCCCGTCATCAGGGCGTGTCTGACGTTGCGTAGGGAAACTTACGTAGGCCCGCAAGGGCTCCTGGTGGCGGGTTTTCTGTACCCGCTGCTAGGGATAATCACACTTCCCTACCATGCCTAAGAAAGTCCCCACCGAGCAGACCGCAAAGCTCGCTGACGCCCTCCGGGCTCGGAATGTCCGCATTGCGGTCGAGCATTGGGATGGTCACAAGCATATAGATATTTTCGTGCCGGATGCCCGTCTCTATATCGAGGTGGATGGCCTCCAACATTTCGTAGACCCTGATCAGATACTTACGGACCTACGCCGCGACCACTTTTCAGACGGCGACGACTTTTCCACCCTTCGTATCACGAATCAGCTCATAGACACGCACCTCGACGAGATAGCAGACGCGATTGCTGGGGTAGTAGCAAAGGAAAATCGCGCAGATTGACGCATTATTGAGACAGTGGTTCAATCCCGCCATGACGCCGGGAGACAAGGGCATGCTTGATACGGTTAACCTCCTCGTGTTGCTTTTCCGTGCCCGGAAGCATGCTCCGGAGTTCGATGAAAAACAGCAGCACACTCTCACCGTTACAAAAGAACACCTTGCAAGCGCAGGTCTCACCATCCCCGTCTTCTCAAATACGCTCAATATTCTAGCCGACAAAGGATATCTAACCGGCGTCGTGGTCTTCGAAGACTCCTACCACGCGAAGATTCGAGATGCCGTGACTGAGAAGAACTTCAACGCACTGCTTGAGAGGTTCGACAGTACTGAGGCGGAGGTACTCGCGCAAAGGCTACAAGAAGCAGCTGTAGTTAATGTTGCAAAGGTTGCACCACCGAATCTTCCAATGAGCAGAGAAATGCAGGAGGCGTTGGCGCAAGAGAGTCGCACACTCAGAGAGATGCTCAACGATAGCAGAGAGATGCTCGTGCGTCATTCTGATCAGGATATTGCCATAGCAGTACTGCTGCCATTTCGTAGCATTGACCGGCTGCTTGAAAAGATGAATTCCGGTCTATCCTTCGAGGAAGTGCAGGACACGGGTATCTGGTACGATGCCCAGCGGTATGAATTTCATTTTGAGGACGAGGTTATGAGCACCGCGAATCGTGGAACTGCCACACTCGTACACCCCATTCTCAATGCCCTCTTTAACACTGGTATCGACTACGTAGCGGAGTATTCAGACCTGCCTGACTTTGACGACAATGACCGTGCAAAAGAAAACAAACGATATGCTGATGCCGTTCGACATTTCATTACAAAGTACGCTTCTCTGGCAGAGGTTTTCAAAGTCTACTCAGACCGCGTGGAGCTTCTAGAGCCATACCGCAGCGAGATTCACTAAACCGTTCACCGGCGTTCACCTCCCGGGTTCTATCGTGGTTGCGTGGATACCGAACAGGAGTACTTCCAATTCTCCAAACCGCTTAAACTGCGGTTGATTGAGTATTTCCGCAAGGAATACGACCTCGACATTAACGACGAGGAGGCTGATCTGTTCCTTGCTTCCCTTGCTGCCCTGTATGACGCGCTCTCGAAGGCGCCCGCCACCGTGGACGCGGCGGCGGCGCGTGAGCGGGACGCGCGGCCCGGTGCGGGCGGCTCTGACTTGATATCCCCTCATAGTTGTTAAGGAAGCGTATGCCTTTCGTATATCGACAAAATGGAAACCTCGTCGAAATTACCGAGACAGAAAAAGCCCCGACTAAAGTACGGGTACGTCCCGATCATATACGACGAAGGGTACGTCCTCTACACCGGGCTCGGCGACGCGATAACCTTGTCCGCACCAGGCAAATTTGTGTGCGGCGCGCGCCCGGAAA
>JAJYHK010000016.1 GCA_021784815.1 bacterium
CTTCGCGTGCTCGAAGAACTCCACTACCATTGCCATCCCGGCGATAAATCTCGCTATATCGCTGATATACGTCAGGCGCTAATCCAAACCGGCCTTATCGATGAGCATGCGGTGCAACGAGAGTTGCGATTGAAGGCCGCCTTTAAGGAAACAAGATTCTATAAAACGGGGATCGTCTTTGCGAACGATCGGAAAAAACGTAGCTATGACCATGTGCGCTCCTTCGACCAGCTGGGCGTAAAACGCAAGAACGTGAGCCATGCCGTGTTTTCCGGTTCAGGTATGGAGGAGGGCGTTTTTTCGGATAAGCAGCTGCTCAAGGTGACGATTGCTGCGGATGCCAAAGATATAAAGGTTGTCGATATTGAAGCGCACGTCGTACGGGCGGCCCTTGCTCGGAATGATTTCTTCTCTTTCTCCAATTTGAAGAATTACATCCCCGCCATCTCCTCTTTGGAAAGTTTCATCGCAGATCCAGGCTATATGGCTGGGCTCAGTATCACTTTCCGCGGCTCAGAACACGATCTCCGATCTTTAAACAACAGGACGAAATTCGCTGGGCTCGTCACGCTCCTTGCAGAGCTTGAGAAACAGATGACAGAATTGCATACGGAATACGAGGGCACCGAGCAATTCGTGCCTCAACCCATTCGCGTCGTTTTTACGGATAAAAAAATCAAAGTGCGTATACCGAAAGAAGAGTCTCGCGACGATGGGCGCCGGGCCTATCTCGAAGACAAGTCGTGGTACGTCTTTGATACGCAATACGGCACTAGTGAAGAAGAGGCCTTGGTCGATCTGATAGGTCGATATGTAAGCGACCTAGAAAAAGAATTTCGTGAGGTCTACTTGGTCCGTAACGAGCAGCAACTTAAGATATATAACTTTTCTGACGGGCGTGGATTTGAGCCGGATTACCTTCTTTTCCTTGTCGACAAGAAGGGCGAACACCGCACCTACCAACTTTTTATTGAGCCGAAAGGGCAGCATCTACGCGAGCACGATCTTTGGAAAGATCAGTTCCTTGAAGAGATGCATGTTCGCTTCAAGGACAAGATATTTACGGGTGAGGCGAAAACCGGCTACCGCGTCATCGGAGTGCCATTCTATAACAGCGAGGATGAAAACCAGTTTGTAGAAAAAATGCTCGCGGCAATCGCCTGAGTCGGCTTGTCGACTCCAATTTCCCGCTTGATTCGGGTAGTTTTCCGATCGGGCGCCCGCCCCCGGCCCTTAACCCTGAAATCACATGGAAAAGACCCTTACCTACGCCGAGTACCAGGCTCGGCTTGAAAATGTGCGCACTCCCGAGGACGCCGCCGCCCTTGCGGAGGAGTTGACCGCCTCCGCGCTCGCCGCCATCCCGAAGGCCGAGCCGGAGGAGGAAGCTACGACCCCGAAGGCGAAGTACAAGCGCCGTCTCGGCATCCCCGCAATCGATAAGGACGATCTTGCCTTCGAGCCGTGGTACGACGTGGTTGCGAATGACAACGAGGCGATGGTCATCTCGCTCTACGCCAAAGGCCTCACCACCCGCGACATCTCGCGGTATATGAAGGCGCACCACGGACTCGACATCTCCCAGCCCGCTGTATCGGCGACCACGGACAAGGTGTTCCCGCTCGTGAAGGAATGGCAGAGCCGATCTCTCGCCGCAATGTATCCGATCCTCTATCTCGACGGCATTCACTTCAAGGTGCGCGACGCCGGGAAAATTGCCTCAAAGGTCGCGTATATTGCGCTCGGCATCAACCCGTACGGCGTCAAGGAAGTGCTCGGCATCTGGGTGACCGATACTGAGGGTGCGAAGTATTGGATGCACGTCCTGAATGACATAAAGAATCGTGGTGTCGACGACATTCTGATTGCGTGCGTTGACGGCCTCAAAGGATTCCCCGAGGCGATTAAGACCGTGTATCCGAACGCGGACGTGCAAGTGTGCATCGCGCACCAGATCCGGAATACGATGAAGTTCCTACCGTTCCATCATCGCGAGGCCTTCTGCAAAGACCTCAAGAACGTGTACACGGCGGCGAGCGCCGATGCCGGGCGCGAAGCGCTTGAGGAGGTGAAAGAGAAATGGCCGCAGTACCGGCCATACCTCCGCAGTTGGGAAGATCGGTGGCCCGAGCTCGCCACGTTCTTCGAATATCCCGCACCAGTTCGCCGTATGATCTACACGACGAACATGATCGAGAACTTGAATCGCCAGTTCAGGAAAGTCACCAAAACGACCAACGTGTTCCCGCACGATGATTCGCTCGTGAAGCTTCTGTGGCTCGCGCAGACTGACTTCTCGAATGTGCGCTCCGTAGCTCTCCGCAACTGGAGCGAAATCATGGCGCAGCTTTCTGTCCTCTTTGAGGATCGCGTGCGCTTCTAGGTAGCACCTATTAACCAACGGCCGGGCAGGGCGCCCGCCGAACGCCGCCGAGAGCGGCGTTCGGCTTGACCCTATAGGAAGTACTCGACTTTCTTTCCGTACAGCTTCGCGAAACGCTTCAGCTCGACGATGTCTACGCGCTGTTGCCCGCTTTCAATGTTCGATATGTGCGACTGCGGCCGCCCGATCTTTTTCGCGACTTCCGTTTGGGTAAGTCCCGCCTCGAGGCGCGCCTTCCTAAGACGTTCGACGAATATCGCATATTCCTTGGTATGGATGCTCTTCGCCATACCGATAAGCGTCTATCCGAAAACTCAATATCCAAACTTTAGATACTTATGCTACGATTCCGGTATCTGTCACCCTGTCGACAACCCCCTTCGCAAGGTCGGGGAATAAGCTAGGGTGCAGGGCACCTTGGCCCATGCCAGGGCTTACCCGATCACCCAGATACGTCCATGAAAACCCTAACGACAGATGCAATCCCGGAAGCGCCGACGCCCGAGAAATATTCATTCGGCACGACATGGGGGTGGCAAGCCTCCGGCCCCATGTTCATCGGACTCGTTTCCGCGTACTACCTCGTCCTTAATCTTTGGGCCGTATTTGTGAGCAAGGATGGCGAGCAGTTCAATTGGGTGTTACTGACGATCCTCTTAGTCCTACTTGTATGGGCCAGCCAGATAACCAAAATCGAAAAGGGGTGGAGCCTTGCTCTCAAGGCTAAATGGGTCAAATGGGACTCCATTAAATGGAAAGAGGAGGAAGCGAAACGTACGCTCAACCCGGACGTATACGAAAGCGATCGCGCCTATACGAATTCGGCGTCCACTTTCTACTTCTACCAAGCCTCCCGCGTCCTTTCCGTTCTCGTGACGCTCGGGGGAGGCGCGGTGCTCGCGGTGGTCCTATGGAACGGCGCTTCCAACTTCCTGAACGGTAACTCTCCCGCGATGAACGTGCTACTTCTCCTGCTGGCCGTGATCGCATGGCAGCTCGTACGGATCAGCGCGATCATGTCCTCGAGAAAAAGCGCGAGCGCGGACGATTTCCTCTCTGAGCTCGGGAAGAAGTAAGTATTGCACCGTTTGATCAGAAGTTCTCGAAGATTTCTTTGAGCTTCTGCAGATGCTTGGTTTTCAGCACCTCGTCCGGCTTGATAGCGTCTCGGTCGATGTAGAGGGACGGATCGATCTTGAGCGAGGAATGCGCCAATGGAACATCCTCGTGCCCGAAGCACTTCCGCGCGGCGTCGAGCGCTTCGTTGTGCCACCGAATATGACCGTCGAGGGACGAGAAGAACTTGGCGTAGTGGAAGCCGAAATCGATTTCGCACCTGGCAGAGAGCTTTATGGTCGCTTCTCTGAGGGCGAGAAGTTTCCCATACGCTTCGACGAACCATTCGATCGATTCCTGGAATCTTTTCTCCGTCTCCATGTCCCTAAAGACGAGTCGGTGGTTCCGCTCCTCAAACGGAGAAAGACTCTCCACGGAGAGGTCGCAATACGCCGGGTATCTCATGAACTCTATAAGGACTGGACACGCTCGCAGATGCGCAATCTGCGCATCGTTAAAGAGCATCTCGCCCTCAATCCCCATGATGCCCGCCTGTCGCGCACCTTCAACCAAGGTATTCCACTCGCGTCTGCTTTCGGTGTCATTCTTGGATGGTTTCCAGTTCTGAAGCGCTTCCTTGTACGCGGCCGTAAGAGGCTCCTTGCCAGTTCGGTACGCCTCGATATCGTTTTTAATAAGGAGGAGAAACCGCTCGCGAGCGGTGAGGTTGCTTCGGCTGATGAGATGGTTTAGTTTCTTGTCCATGGTTATTTCCGTTTCTTAAGCACTTCCTCGAGGAACTCGATCCGTTCCTTGAGATCGACCACCTCGATTGTCCGCGCGAGGGCGAGTGCGAGACGTGACATCACAATCGCCCGCCGCAGAGTCGTGCGGCGCTCTTTCACTTCGGTAAGGGTGTCCGAGAGGATCAGAGCGGCTTCTTCTGCACTCATGTATTTCTTGTCCGTCATACGTCACATGCCTTCGACGATCTCCATCCACATCCGAGTCTCGGCCGCCTTGCCGGTCTTCGTGACCTCGCGATAGAGGGCGGCGACCACGTTCGGCGTGAGCTTCTTGGCCCAGCGGCTGACGCCCTGCATGAGGCCGCCCTGCTCGTCGATGCGTTTGTTCCAGTCGGTGAGGGTGCCGAGGTCTTTGATACCGAAACGTTTGGCGAACTCGCTCTGGGTCCGAATCTCAAGCAAGGACATTGCGACCTCGTCGTCGATGCCGAACTTCTCGACAACGTGGCGCGGCTGGCCGCGCAGGATAGACGGCATAGAACGCCACATGAGGTATGCCTCATATTCTTGCTTCTTATACACGGAGAGCTCCGGGTGTTCATAGGTGGCATCGTCCATAGGCGGTTCATAGCACTTTCTCGGCTTTCTCTCCGGTGAGCTTCTCCCAGCGAGCAATAATCGCCTCGCAGTATGCCTCCTCAAGCTCAAGCGCATAGCAGGAGCGGCCGAGATGCTCGCAGGCGATAAGGGTCGAGCCCGAGCCCGCGAAGGGATCGAGTACGATGTCATTCGGTCTCGTGCTGTGGTAGAGGAGACGGCGCAGGAGGGCGGGCGGCTTCATCGTTGGGTGGAGGGCGTTCTTCCGGGGCTTCGGATAGAAGAGCGCGGTCTTGTCTCGGGAACCGTAGAAGGCATGGGTGCCGTGCCATCCGTACACGATAAGTTCATGCTGGGGGTGGTAGTCTTTACGGCCAACCACGAAGCGATCCTTGAGCCAGATGAGGAGGCCGGACTTCGTATATCCGGTGTCGTGAAGCGCGTTCAGGAGCTCGCGGAGCTTGGTGTCGCCGTTGAAGATGTAGAAGGCGTTCTTGGGAGCGAGGAAGGGCTTGGCGGCGGAAAGCCAGTCCTGGGAGAAGCGGTGGTAGTCGTCCGCGCCACTGTCGCCCTTGATCGGGATGAACTTCTGCGTGCCACCCTGGTTGATGGCGTCGAGGAACTCGCGCTTGCCGTCGACGTAGTCGACGCCATACGGAGGGTCAGTGAGAACGAGTGTTGCCTTATCGCTCCCGAAGAGCCGCTCGAGGTCTTCTCTCTTTGTCGCATCTCCCTGGAGGAGACGGTGGCGACCGAGCCGCCAGAGATTAGGTGAGTTTTTTGGCATGGTCGTTCGTGTAATGCTCCCAGCGCTTCACGATGACGTCGCAGAAGGTAGGATCGATTTCCATGAGATACGCCTTGCGCTTCAGCTGTTCGGCGGCGATGAGCGTTGAGCCGCTCCCGCCAAAGAGATCGAGCACCACGTCGCCCGGCGCGGAGCAACGCTTCAGGGGCTTCTCGGCGAGGGTCACTGGCTTTTGCGTCGGGTGCTCGTATTCGCGGGTATTGTCCCGCTTCACTAGCCAGAGCTGCACGATGCTCATGAGGTCGTCGTATATGCCTTGCGAATTCACGTCCTGGTTCAGGATCTCGCTCAGATTCTTGATGACGTCATTGACCGGCGGGCTCCCGCGCGTGCCGTACACGCATGTCTCGATGACCTTGTTGAACGCGACCTGGGGCGTCGGGTCGAAGTTGTTCTTCACCCAGAGACAGAGACGGCGGTTGGTGACGCCGAGCTTTTCATAGAGCGTTTGAAGCATCCAGACGTACCGCTCGTCAGACCAGTAGAAGACGTGGGCGTCGGGATGCGCGGAGGCAAGTGCGTTTTTAAGCGAGGCCTCCAAGAATGCGCCATATTCAGCGTCTTTCTTTTTGTCGTGCACGTATTTGTCCGGCGTGTACTTGCCGTTCGTGCCGATGCCGGTGCGGTAGTCGAGACCGATGTTGTACGGAGGATCGCAGTACACCGTGCGGGCTTTCGCGCCGTTCATGAGTTTCTCGATCTCTCCTGCATCGAGCGCGCTCTCGCACATAAGGCGATGATCGCCGAGCTGGTATATGTCGCCCCGCTTCGTCTCCGGCGTCGTGATTTTCGTGAGCTCAGCAGGAACGTTGAAATCGTCGTCCACGACCGTGAGTACGTCGTCGAAGAACCCGTTCAGCTCGTCTGGCGTGAAGCCCACGTCGAGAAGCATGCCGGTATCAAAGAGCTTCAAGAGCTCCTCGTCCCAGCGACCCTGATTTTTGTTGAGGCGAAGGTTCAATTCCTTCTCACGCTCAATGTCGGGGAGGTTGACGTACACCACCGGAATTTTGGTCAAGCCCATGGACGCCGCGACTTTGAGCCGAAGATGCCCACCAATGACGATGTTCCTGCGTTTCGCTGCTCCGTTGACTATGATCGGGTCGCAGAAGCCGAAGCGTTCAATGCTCGTGCGTACGTCGGCGAGAATATTCTCGTCCCATTTGCGCGGATTGTAGGCGCTCAGTTTGAGCGCCCCGACGCTAACTTGTTCTATCTTGAGATTCTCTGGCGCGACGCGACTGGAAGCTCGGCGAGCCTCGTTTCTTCCCCGTGCGCGTCGACCTTTCGGCTCAGCGTGAGCCGCAGTCGAGTTTGCCATAACGAAAAAGCAAGCTGGTAACTTTAATGCCTGCTCTTCAGTTGGCGCCCCGGAGAAATCGCCCCCTCATGTGTCGCGCCCACCTCCTCTTCGGTCGATATAGCCCGCCGCCGGCTCTGCGTTCTCAGGTATCAACAGTATATATCTGAACACAAACCCGTTCAGATAGTCGTGTGCATAACTTAACCGTGGAGGAACGCGCTTGACGCGGCTACACGTCTGAAATGCCAAAATAATCACGCTACGATAATTACCGATAGTCAATGTCTTCGGGACATGTGGCCAGCATATACCACGATACTTTTGTGCGGGGAGTGATATTGCTTGCATGTCGCCAATCCTTCTAAAGAGCCGGAATTTTGGCATTGTTTGGCATTTCAACCCCCGACCGAGCGGGGTCGATCTGATATGGTGAAAGTCGCCAAAAGGTCCTTGAACTGTCTCGCACTACAAGGTTCGAGACCGAGCCGGGGCACAGCAGTCAGCAGCCTTATTTTAGACCGTGGGAGTTCGTTTTGGTTCGGTTCCGCGCGTCTACCAGGGGTGGGCGACCGTGGCGGGTTCGATTCCTGGAAAGAGCACAGCAGTCAGCAGCCCTATTTGAGACCGCCCGGCCTCGAATTTGGTGCGGTACCGTTCGGGGTGTTTGCGGCAGAAAGCGCGATTTCGGTCGCGCTTTCTGCGTTAGTTCTCGAGCGCGATCTTCCGCTCCTTGAGCACGATCCTGCCCTTGAGGTGCGAGAGGAGCTCTCGCTTCTCGGGCAAGGTGCCGTTCTCAAGCAGGTACTTTGCGTACCGTCCCTTGCACGGCACGGTCGCAGACCGAGCCGGGGCACAGAGTGAGGGAAAGCTATAACAGCATAGAGCCGGTATAGTTTTGATGAGCGAAGGTCCTCGGTATGTCCGCATACTGGGGCGCGCGATACGAGACAATATAAGATAAGAGATTGTATCGCTGTTGATCCCAACGCGGTTACGCGACGTACTTCCTCAGGACGATCGAATCCGCCCATATCCCAACCGCACGTTTCGCGAGGCAAGGGGATACCTCATGCCGTAAAAAGGTGTATGATGCGCGCAGTCCACCAGCAACGTTTTCTGCAAAGGAGGCATCATGGATCTTGATCTTTCACACTTCCTTACTGAGAGGTGGTCGCTACTGTTGCCGGAGCAAATCGTCCGTGCCGCATACGTGCAGTTCAGACGGGTCATAGTAACCACGCACATGGAGGCTGAGTCGGGAACTATGCTGCACTTGGCGGCAAGTGTCGTACCGGATATTCCAATTGTTTGTCTGAAGGATCCGACTTTCAATCCGGAGTACGCGGAACACCTGCGCAAGGAGCTCAGACTCAACCTGCATGTCTATGAGTACACGGGCGACAAGCTTAAGGCGCTTGTGTTCCACTGCAAACAGTTTGGTGCCGAAGCTATGATACACGGCATTCGTCGAGATCAGACATCAAACCGGCTACACAAGCGCATGGTCGAACGCGGCAAACTCGACGGGCTATACCGCGTGCACCCGATTCTTGATTGGACGCAAGCCGATACACAACTCTATTCTGAGCGGCATAAGCTGCCGAAACACCCGACGCTTATGCCGAAAGCCGACCGCACCGAATGCGGGATCCATTGTTTTCTCAGGACTTGAAAAGCGCCCCGGCAAGGCCGGGGCGCTTTTATCGTTATCAGAAACCGGCGGCGAGTTCCGCAGGCTGCCGCAGGGCCATTTTGAGCGCCGAAGGGATATGCACGGCGGTGCGCTGGTAAGTGGTTGCATCTACTTTCATCACTAACGTGTGTTTCTGCGCCGCCTGTATGAGTCTAAGCTCTCCACAAGAGAGTTCCTGTATACCGCCCCCGTCTCACTGCTATAGTACGTTCATCGTTATGAACGATGTTATCTATGCATTCTTCGCGGGCGGTACGATAACGGCCGCGGTTACCTGGCTCGAGTTCTCCGGACGCCCCGTGCTTTCGGCCATGGCGCTTCTTTTTCCGGTGTCGACCTGGCTCTCATATCTCTTTATCGGCCACATTTCCGGCCCCGAGGCAGTGTCGCGCAACGCGCTCTTCGTGATGCTTGGTACGATTTTCGCATGGATGCCCTACATGTACGTCATCCACTACCTTGCGCCGCGTATCGGTTCGGGGAGGGCGATTCTCGCAGGTATCGCCACGTTTCTCGTACTCGCTTTTTTGTTTACGATGATTTACGGCAAACTAACCGCATAACCTAAAAATTGCACACAGGAAGGTTGCCCCACCAGCCGTTTGTCGCCATAGCCGTTACCGAGTAGCCTGTCTTGCAGCACGAGTTGGTTGCTTGGAGGCAGACATACAACCCATATTGCTTACCGTCGGCTGGGTAATAGCGATCACCAGCAATGAGACTAGGAATCCTAGGAATGTACTCGGGAATAAGCTCGCTGCGTAGTTGCGTGCCATCCGGGCCCGTGTCATTGAGCTGGATATCGCCATTCCCGGTCGGTGGCGGAAACTCCGGATAAACGCCGTGATCTGTGTAATAGGCCTGGATGGCGGTTTCCAGAGACTTTATGTCGGAAATGCGCGCTGCGTCTGCTCCTTTCGCGCGCGCGGTGCTTAGAGAGGCAAGCACGACCGACGAAAGGAGCCCGATGATGGCAATCACCACAAGAAGTTCTATGAGCGTGAACCCGCCAGCGCGTACCCGCATGCTGTCACTACAGTATACTATAATTTTGTTCCTGGGTATATGAAACAATCTTTCTTTTATAACGCGTTTCTTATCTTCGTGCCTGTTGCTCGGAAGTCGGCGGCGCGGTACTGTGATGCTGCGTTATCGTTCGGGCATGTGGCGGAATTGGTATACGCGTACGTCTCAGAAGCGTATGGAGCAATCCTTGGGAGTTCGAGTCTCCCCATGCCCACCAGCCCAGACAGGCGATGCGCGGTTAGCTCAGTTGGTAGAGCAACCCGTTTACACCGGGTAGGTCGGGGGTTCGAGTCCCTCACCGCGCACCAATGGAATTGCCAATTCTCTACGAAGACGCCGACCTTGTCGTAATCGACAAGCCGTCGGGACTCATGACGCACGCCGACGGGCGCTTGGAATTGGAAACGGAAACGGCAGAAAGCTGGTTTAAAGAGAAATATCCGGAGGTCATCCTCGAGCGACCGTATGTCCATCGGCTCGACCGGGAAACGAGCGGCGTGCTCGTGTTTGCAAAAAATGAAAACGCGCACGAATTCCTGCGCAAAGCCTTTACCGACCGCGACGTGCGTAAGACCTACCTCGCGCTCGTGTACGGCGCGCCCCAAGAGCGCGAGGGCGTGATTGATTTCGATATCGGCCGGTCGCGCAAAGACTTTCGCTTGAGGAGCGCGCAGCCGAAAGCGAAAGGTCGTCTCCGAGAAGCGCTCACGCGCTATAAAGTGCTCGGCGAAATTGGGCAGGGAAGCAAGAAATTCGCGCTTCTTGAGGTGTCGCCGGAAACCGGTCGCACCCACCAGATTCGCGTGCACCTGAAAGCGATTCACCACTCGGTCGTATGCGATCCGCTCTATGCGCCGAAGCATCCGGCGGTGCTCGGGCTTACACGCCTCGCGCTGCACGCGCACAAGCTTGATTTACCGCTGCCCTCTGGTGGGCGCGTGGAAATCGTCGCGCCCGTTCCGGGCGATCTCAGGCCAGCCTTTTCAAAAGCAGCTTCGTTCTAAAGCACACGAAAAGGCCGGATTCGCCCACGAGCACATCTCGGGCGTAACGTAAAACAGCGGGCTTTTCGCTCGCCGTTTTGCGTTTCTGAGCCGCGCGTGGTACCGTGTGCGGGTCATGGACAAGGTACTTACGACCATCAACGTCGCGGGACGCGCTAAGCTTGGGATTCGCCCGGGCGACACCGTGCGCGTCATTCAGAACATCATCGAGCTCAAGAAGGGTCGCGGTGCCGATAAGAAGGAAAAGACGCTCAAGAACACCCGCAAGCAGGCATTTGAGGGCCTCGTGATTGCGGTTAAGCACGGTACGGAGCCGGGTGCGACCTTCACGGTGCGCGCATCTCTCTCGGGCGTCGGCGTCGAGAAGACGTTCCCGCTCTACTCGCCAATGATCGACTCGATTGAAATCGTAAAGCGCTCGAAAATGCGCCGCGCGAAGCTCTATTTCATCCGCGAGAAGGCGGCTAAAGCGGTCCGCCGTCAGCTGCGCAATGCGCGCATGGTGCACGAGAAAAGCGAGGAAGAACTGCCTGAGAGAGAGCCTACGGAGGCAGCTAAGGAATCGACAGAGAAGATCGAGGAAGCGGTTGCCGCGTAGTTCGGTGGGGAGCGCCCGTTCCGCTTTGCGGAACGGGCGCTTTTCGTTTATAGTGCCTTCGATTGCGCAGGTGGCGAAATTGGTAGACGCACTACCTTGAGGTGGTAGCCCCCGTTAAGGGGATGGAGGTTCGAGTCCTCTCCTGCGCACAAAACGAAAGAGTCGGAGGTGAAGAATGATTGCGCGAGGAGCGTCCCGAGACGAAAGTGTACCTCATTGACTTTCCTCGCTCCTTTTTGCGCTCGCGCGGCTTGTCAACCGCGGAGCGGACGTTCCGGAAGAGACGTCGCGCCATGGGTGCGTGGCGTAAAACGGAAGTCGTGTTATAAAACATGCACTTGCGGCGCACGCCGGAAGAGTATGGCGGCGTTAGCTCAGTTGGTAGAGCTCTCGGTTGTGGTCCGAGCGGTCGTGGGTTCGAATCCCACACGTCGCCCCAAGTCATATATGCAAACTGAACCGAATAAGAAGTTTGTCATGAAGTGCCGGGCGATCATCGTGCACGAGGGGAAGCTTCTCGTAGTGAGTCATCCGCATGATACGAGTTTCTATGCGCTTCCGGGCGGGCACTTGGAGTGGGGCGAAACGCCGCAAGCATGCGTGCGCCGAGAGGTTGTCGAGGAGCTCGGCGTCGAACCGGAGCTCGGGAGATTGCTGTACGTAAACACATATCTTGAGAACAGCCGGAAACACGTAACGGAGTTTTTCTTTGAGGTACTCAATAGCGCAGATTTCGTTCATTTGGAAGGCCGTGAGCGTACCCACGCTTTTGAATTACAGGCGATACGATGGCTCGCGCCCGAAGACGACGCGAAAATTCTGCCTGAACAATTTGGCGCCGATTTTCGCGGAAGAAGGATTTTTTCGGACAGTACCCGATATATAGGCAAGTAGTCCGTGATTTTCTAAGACGCCGCCGGTACCCGTTTTGTTCGTGCCGCGATCTCGATACTCAGCACGTGGGCTTGCGTGAACGGCGCGTGAATGCACGGGGATAGCGATCGACAACGTTATGTGGTACTGCTTATTTTGGAAGCGCGCTAAAGAGGAGAATGAGTATGTCGTGCGAACCAGAAGGCACTAAGGCGACGCCTTTCCCAGACCGTTCAGGAGAATCTGCAGCGGCAGCCCAGCGTACGGTGAGCGGACAGACGGGTGTATTCGCCCGGACCGGCATCTGCCCACAATGCGGCAGGGTTGTACCCGTTGAGGAAGATCCTCCATTTACGGCACTTTCGAGCCCGGATGCGCGGAAATGGCACCGGGCGTGCGATTGCAAAGGGTTAGGGATGATTGTCGGACCATAGGACGGCGGTGTGCGCGGGTGGGAGCAATCCCGGCCGCGCACTTATTTTTTGTGCTAGCATGCCGCCATGAAAAATTTCTTTGCGGAATTTCGCGCGTTTGCGGTGCGCGGCAACGCGATCGATCTCGCGGTCGGCGTCGTCATCGGCGCGGCATTCAATCAAATCACCACGTCGCTGGCCAATAACGTCCTCACGCCGCCTATCGGTCTTCTGCTCGGCGGCCTCGATTTTTCCAAACTTGAAGTCTCGCTCGGCGGCAAGTCGGTCATCGCCTTCGGACTATTCCTACAAGCGGTTCTCAACTTTTTCATCATCGCCTTTGCGCTTTTCTTGCTCGTAAAGGTGATTAACCGTCTCCAAGCGAACCGCAAAGAAGAGGAAAAACAGGAGGCACAGCAGCCAGCGGAGAGTCCGGAGCTCAAGGTGCTGCTCGAGATCCGCGACGCGCTGCACTCCCGGAACGGGGAACGAGCGTAGTGCTGCCGACGCCGTGGTACCATGCTTGAGCAACTTCCATGAAGAGCCTGTTTTTTGGAGTCCTTATTCTGGTGGTAGTGGGCGTCGGCGGTCTCATCTATCGCAACGCGGTTCAGCACCCAAACCAAAAAGTAGCCTGTCCGGTTGATGCTGAAATCTGCCCGAACGGTGCTTCGCTCGCTCGGGTCGGGCCGTCGTGCTCCTTTCCAGCGTGTCCGCCGCCGAACGTCACGCTCTCAAGCGCGAATGTTTCCTACGCCGTCCCCGCAGGTTTTAACAGCATCACCGGTTCGTCTGATCCGTCGGTGATCGCCGAGTACGACCTGGCGAACGCATCCTCCACAGGGGCTGGCGCGTCCCTTTTCATTCGGAAGTATTCGATCGCCGCTTCTTCGACCGCGCTTGCGACTATTGAGCAGACGGCGGTAGGTTACCCATCGGGTCAACTCGTCAGCCCGAACGCCTTTACCTCGACAGTCATCGGGTTCCATCGATTCACAATCGTTACGATAGAGCGAGCCAGCGGGGCCATCGATACTGCATATTATCTCAACCGCGGCAGCGACGTGCTCCGCTTTGATGCGGTGGACTATAACGTCGCGAACTGGAATGATCCGAGTCTGCGTCTTTCCGCGTTGCCGGCGCAGCAAGGGCTCAAGTACCTCTTGTCCACGCTGCAGGGCGACTAATTTTCTTACCGGAAAGGTTATAGTTCATGTGGCGCTGGCCTCCGGCGCGTTGCTATGAATCTGACTAACCTTCCATGGACCAAGAGCACATGCACACACTCAGCGATTCGGGGATACGGGTGGCGGTTGTCGTCGTGCTCGCCACGCTTGCGGTCTTCCTTGTCGCGGAGACGATCTCGATCGGTCGGGGACTGACTACGCCCACCAGAGCGCCCGCGGATACGATTACCGTGACTGGAACCGGAACGGTCGCGCTTCCGCCCGACATTGCGTACCTTACCTTCACGGTGCAGAACCGCGCGGCTGATGTCGCTGCGGCGCAGGACGCGACGACCAAGCAGGCGAACGCGGCGATTGCCTACGTGAAGCAGCAGGGCATTGCGGACAAAGACGTAACGACGCTCTCATACAACATTACGCCGCAGTACAAAACGGCAATGTGTCCCATCGGGGTGTACTGCCCGGTGTCGAACGAGGTCGCTGGTTACCAGGTTTCCGAGTCGGTGCGTGTGACCGTGCGCGATCTCTCGAAAGTAAGTCTGCTCCTTTCGGGACTCGGCCGGCAAAACGTGCAGAACGTATCCGGTCCAGAGTTCGGCCTCGCGGACCCGAATGAGGGGACGGATGCGGCGCGTGCGAAGGCCATCGACAACGCAAAAGCAGAAGCGCAGACGCTTGCCGTGCAGCTTGGCGTGGGTCTTGGCCGCATCGTGTCCTTCAATGAGAACACTGCGCCATACCGGGTGTACTCGACGATGGGCATGGGCGGGTCCGAAGCGGCTGCAGCGCCGCAACCGGAGCTCCCGGCCGGGCAGAACACCTATACCGCAAACGTCTCGATTACATACGCGATTCAGTAAGACGGAGGCTCGACGCAAGACCCCATTGCTGCGTCGGGGTGGGCGGGTTGTCGGTATTGCATCGAGTTAGGCAAGGTACCTTCGATACACCTGCCCGAGTGGCTCGAGCGCGGCGTTGACGGCTCCCGGTGCTCGTAGTATCATGCTCGCAACGAAAAGCCCGCCGGGCTTTTTTATTTATCCGTCATTTTCCGCTTATGAACGCACTCACTTCGTATCTGAAGCATGTCCGCAACGAGTTCGTGCATATCGTGTGGCCGACGCCGCGCACGGCGCTTGCGCACACTCTGGTTGTCATCATCATCGCTGTTGTTATAGCCGCTGTTGTTGGTGTGGCTGACTACGGTTTCAGTAGCGCGGTCTCGCATATCGTCGGCGGATAGTCCCCAGCATTATGGAGGAGAACAACAGCGAGATGCGCGACGAAGTGAGCCTTCCGGAAGAGGCGGGTATGGCAGACATTGCGCCAGGAATAGTAAAGCACGTCATCGACGAGACCAAGACGAACCCCGAAGATGCGCGCTGGTACACCATCCACACGTACGCCGGATACGAGAACGCGGTCGAACGCAACCTGAAGCAGCGCATCGCGTCTTTGGGCATGGAGAACAAGATTTTCGACGTGATCGTGCCGACGGAAAAAAAGATCCGCGTGAAGGGCGGCAAGCGCATCGTCGAGAAGGAGAAGATCTACCCGGGCTACATCCTCGTGCGCATGATCGTGGACGATGACTCGTGGTTCGTGGTGCGCAATACGCCGCGTGTGACCGGCTTCGTGGGCTCGGGCAACACGCCCGTGCCGATGGAACAGGCGGAAGTGGCGTCCTTGATGAAGCGTATGATCGCCGATGCGCCCAAGCACCACATCGACCTTATGAAGGACGACCCGGTCGTCATCGCGGATGGACCGTTCAAGGATCTCGAAGGGAAGGTGGGCGACATCGACGAGGAACGCGGCAAGGTGAAGGTCATGGTGAGCATGTTCGGCCGCGAGACCCCGGTCGAGCTCGACTTCCTCCAGGTGCGCAAGCTCTGAACCTGGCGTTTTTTAGCAATCTCTTGTAAGGTACTCGCACTATGGCAGTAGTCGTAAAAAAGATTAAGCTTCAGATCCCGGGTGCTAAGGCCACGCCGGCGCCGCCGGTAGGTACTGCACTTGGACCTGCGGGCGTGAACATCGGCCAGTTCGTGACCCAGTTCAATGACGCGACGAAGGATAAAGCGGGCACGATCATCCCGGTCGAGCTCTCGGTGTACGACGACCGCTCGTTCACGTTTATCATGAAGAGCCCACCGGCCTCGCGCCTCATCCTTAAGGCAGCCGGTATCGAGAAGGGCGCGAGCAAGGTGCCGCAGCAGAAGGCCGGAGAGATCACGAAGGCGCAGGTTATAGAGATCGCCGCCGAGAAGATGGAGGACTTGAACGCCGGCACGCCCGAGGCGGCCGCTCGCATCATCGAGGGCACGGCGCGCTCCATGGGCGTGCACGTGAAGTAGGGTTCTTTTGTTTCTGAAATAAAAACACCCGCGGCGCCGAAAGACGCCACGGGTGTTGCATTTTTCCTCTCAAGTACGTACGGTATCCTCGGACCCATTCCTTTGGAGGTATGTGATGGAAAAGAAAGAGACGCTCGCTTGGCTCCCCGAGACCGACCCAGCGGTCTCCAGAAGAATGTTTCAGTACAAGCTAGATCGTTCGTATACGCGGCCGTCCCAGCTCGACATCGAAGCACAGAAGGCGATCGTTATATCGAAACGCAGCACCTGTCTATTCTACGAGGTCGGCGCCACGCTCTTCTACATGAAGAGCGGCATCTACCATCTCTCTGACGGTTATAATGGCGCCTCGCGAGGCGACGTGGATCCGCGCATCGAGGGCTGCGCGCGAATCGTGGGCGGAAAGCTGGAGGAAGGGAAGGGCTTGTGTCGCGGTTCACACGCAGAACTGAATGCTATCGGCAACTGTCCGGTGGATCCGGCGACGTATGAAAACGTGGGCATGATGGTTACGCTCCATCCCTGCTACGGCTGCGCTAAGCAGATCGTCAATCGTGGCATCAAAACGGTGTATTACATCTGGGAATACGGTCGCGAGGATTTCGTAACCGACTATCTGACTCGACTCGGCGTCGATGTTAAGAAATATTCTTCGACGTTCTTGCGGCGCTGGATCGAGCGCAATGGATACGATCCGATCGGTTTGCGGCATCAGGAACCGTAGTTGCCGGAATAAAACCCCCGCGGCAATCGTTTGCCGCGGGGGGTTCTGTTTCAGGCGTGTGCGGGCTTGAGCGCCGATCGAAGCTCCTCCCACTCGCGCTTGTTGAGCCCGCTCGTCTCCTGGGTGACTGCTTCGCCTGCGAGCATGCGCCGCAGGGCGCCGAGCATGGCCGCCGAGAAAGTGAAAGCGCCAAGGCGATACTCCTTGAATGCCGCAAACGCGAATGGCACCCAAGCCTCCACTGTCTGCAGCAGCACGTCGGCGTACGCGCGAATTTCGTACTGCGCGTGCGGGTCGGCACGCAGAGAGAGGAAGTGGAACAGATTGTGCAGGTCGATCTTCCAGTACCACTGCGTGTAGGTGTTGAGCGTCAGGTTCATGCGCGCAAGCTCGCGCGCCAGCCCCTGCCGGTAGGGATCAATGGGCGACCCGTCCGGGTTTTCATTGAGCATCTCGACGTAGTGGTCGTAGTTGCGCCCCGCGTCTTCGGCGAGAAGCCGGAGCACTTCAGCGGCCTCGGGGCCGTCGAGCACCGCGCCGCGACCTTGGCGGTTCGTGGTCGACTGCGCCGCGAGGTGTTCCGACGCCGGAATGTAGAACTCTCGGTCGAGGATCGAATACCGCGCCGAGTACTCGTTCACGTTTGCCGTGCGGTGCCGGATCCACTGCCGCGCCACGAAGATAGGCAGCTTTACGTGGTACTTGATCTCGCACATCTCGAATGGCGTCGAGTGGCGATGCCGCATGAGATAGCGAATCAGCCCGGCACTCTCCGATACGCGCTGCGTGCCGCGGCCGTAGGAGACACGTGCCGCCTGCACGATGGCGTCGTCGTCGCCCATATAGTCGACGACGCGGACGAAGCCATGATCAAGGACTGGCTGCGCGGTGTGCAGGATTTCTTCCAGGGCCGGAACGGTTGGCCGCTTCGTCGCGTTGTGCTCACTCCGCGCCGCGGCGATTTCGGCCAGTTGGTCGGGTGTAAGGGTCACGAGCCACTCCTCTGGCTGGTTTCGGAGCTAAGTTCTCCGAAGGCACGATACGCGGAATTGCTCTGGAAGGCAATCAACGACAGGGTTTTACATTGCCTGCTTGAGACGGTACATTTTCCCTGGATCAACCAGGAGGATACGCCTATGTTTGTGGCTATCGAAGGTGGCGAGGGGGCCGGTAAAGATCTCCTCACCGAAAGGCTTCGACGCGTATGTAACCCGAGTACCACGGTGTTTACCAGGGAACCGGGAGGCACCCCAACCGGAGAGAAGTTACGAGCGGTTTTACTCGATCCCGAAACAGACATGGGCGCTGAAGAAGAGTTGCTCGTTTTTATTGCCGCTCGCACGGCGCTCGTTCGACAAGTCATCCGCCCCGCGCTAGCTGAAGGCAAAACGGTGATCTCAAATCGTTTTGCACTTTCAACCTTGGCATATCAGATCTATGGACGAGAGCGCAATGACCTGCTCGAATTTCTCCGTCAGCTTTCAGAGCGTGCTACCGCTGGCCTACCACCGGTGCACTACGTGCTGCTCGACGTTCCGCCCGAAATCGGACTGCGGCGCGTTAAACAACGTAATGACGGGGAAACGCGCTTCGATGCAGAAAAGCAAGCGTTCCATGAGCGCGTGCGCGCAGGGTACCTGCAACACTATATGGACACCAACTATGGTATGGCCATAGATGCGCGTCAATCGCCGGAGGAAGTATTTGAGCAGGCGATACAGCGCATACGACAGTGGCAGCAATAATACTGAACGTTCCTGCGGTGGCTAAGGCTATCGCAGGAACTTCTCTTTTATGCGAAGATGCGCGCATGGAGCTCAGGGTAAAGAAGGTGCGCAAGGGGGCTAAACTGCTGAGTCAGCCGTATGCGGGCGATGTTGGCTATGACCTGTGCGCCGCTGAGGC
Organism: bacterium; assembly: GCA_021784815.1. Classification (GTDB taxonomy): domain Bacteria; phylum Patescibacteriota; class Minisyncoccia; order Phycocordibacterales; family Phycocordibacteraceae; genus C7867-001. The sequence continues at coordinate 18,674 of JAJYHK010000016.1, forward strand.
GGTTATGGTGCCGGCAGGGGAGCGCGTCATCATTCCCACCGGCCTTGCGCTTGAGCTGCCGGAAGGACGCGCCGGGCTCATTTGGGACAAAAGCGGACTTGCGACCAAATACGGGCTCACGGTGCTCGGCGGCGTGGTCGATGCAGGGTACCGCGGCGAAGTGCTCGTGTGCCTCGCGAACACAAGCGACGAGCCGCACGCGTTTGCGGCAGGCGACAAGGTCGCGCAACTCATCGTGCAGAAAATCGAGCTGCCGACTATTGTGGAGCTCGATGAGCTTGCCGACTCAGAACGCGGCGCGCGCGGCTTCGGTAGTTCCGGCGCTTAACCGGACTATGATCTGAGACCCGTACATGCTCGCTTTACTTTACTCAACCGATAATTTCGGCACCATGTACGACTTTATTCCGAAAGAAGATCCAGAAGTGTTTGCGGCGATCGCGGGGGAAGAGCAGCGACAGGCAGAAGGCTTGGAGCTGATTCCGAGCGAAAACTACGTCAGTGGCGCGGTGAAGGAGGCTATGGCGTCCTCGCTCACGAACAAGTACTCGGAGGGCTACCCGGGCAAGCGCTACTACGGCGGCCAGGAGTTCACCGACCAGATCGAGCGCCTCGCGATCGAGCGCGCGAAGCAGCTCTTCAATGCTGGCTTCGCAAACGTGCAACCCTTGGGCGGCGCCAACGCGAACATCGCAGCATACTTCGCGCTCCTCGAACCGGGCGACACGGTGCTCGGCATGGACCTCTCGCACGGGGGGCATCTCACCCACGGCCATCCCGTGACCTATCTTGCGAAGCTCTTCCGCTTCGTGCGCTACGGCATGAAAGATATCGAGACCGGCGAGATCGACTACGACGCGCTCGCCGAGACCGCGCGCAGGGAAAAGCCCAAGGCAGTACTCGCGGGCTTCTCGGCGTATCCGCGGCAGCTCGACTGGCAGAAGATCGCGGACATTGCCCACGAAGTGGGCGCGGTCGCCATGGCCGACGTCGCGCACATTGCGGGGCTCATTGCCGGCGGCGCGCAGCGAAATCCGTTCGACTACGGCTTCGACCTCATGACGACGACCACGCACAAGACGCTGCGCGGGCCGCGCGGCGGCCTCATCCTCGTGCGCGGTGACGAAGATCTCGCGAAGAAGGTCGATAAGGCGGTGTTCCCGGGGCTCCAGGGCGGCCCGCATATGCACCAGATCGCGGCCAAAGCGATCGCCTTTGGTGAAGCGCTTCGGCCAAGCTTCAAAACGTACGCGCAACAGGTCGTCGACAACGCGCGGGCGATGGCGGACGTGTTCAAAGAGGGCGGGGTGCGGCTCATTGCCGGCGGCACCGATAATCACCTCATTTTGGCCGACGTCTTCGGTTCGCTCGGGGTGACGGGCGCGGAGGCGGAGCGAAGGCTCGACGAAGTCGGTATTACGCTCAATAAAAATATGATTGCCGATGATCCGCGTAAACCGATGGATCCGTCCGGCATCCGCTTCGGCACACCGGCGCTCACTTCGCGCGGGTTCAAAAAAGAAGAATGCGCACAGGTCGCATCGCTCATGTTCCAGGTGCTTAAGACGCCCGCAGCTATCGGCGAAGCGCGCGGCGCGGTCCGCACCCTTGCGCTCGCGCATCCCATTCCGGAATCGTACGAGTAGCGGACTCCTGGTCGCTGTCTTTTGAAGGGTCGCCGTTTTGGCGGCTTTTCTGTTACCATGCGCGAAATGGAGGAACAGATTCGCCGAGCGATCGAGCGGGTGCTTGAGGAGACTGGCGCGCCGGAGACGATGCTCTCGGTGGAGCGTTCTGCTGACCTCGCGCGCGGCGACTACGCAACGAACGCTGCGCTCGTGGCGGCTAAGACGCTTGGCAAGAGTCCGTACACGTTTGCGGAAGATCTCGCATCGCGCATCAAGGGTGCGCTTGGCGATAAGGCGGCGCGCGTGGAAGCGGCGGGGCCCGGGTTCATTAACCTCACGCTCTCGAAGGATGCGCTCGCGCACCTCATTGCCGAGGCTGACGCGCAGGGCGAAGATTGGGGGAAAGGTACCGCAGAAAAGGGGAAGCGCGTCATGATCGAGTACAGCAACCCGAATGCCTTCAAAGAAATGCACTTGGGGCACCTCATCGGCACGGTGGTGGGGGAATCCTTGTCGCGGCTCATCGAGAACCAGGGTGCGACGCTCGCGCGCGACACCTTCGGCGGCGATGTGGGACCGAACGTTGCGAAGGCACTCTGGGCGCTCAAGAAGAACAGCGTTGATCCGGTTTCCGCGAGCGACATCGGCTCCGCCTACGTACAGGGCGCGCGGGCATACGAAGAAGACGACGAGGCAAAGAAAGAAATCGACGAAATCAACAAGGCGGTCTACGCGCGCGATCCCGCGCACGCGTCGCTCTGGGAGAAAGGTCGGGAGATTTCCATGGCCGCCTTCCGCGAGCTGTGGAAACGCCTCGGCACGCGTTTCGATTTCGAATTTTTTGACAGCGATACGGCCGAGGCTGGCATGCGCCTCGTGCGCGACGGGCTCGCCAAGGGCGTATTTAAAGAGAGCGAAGGAGCGATCATCTACGACGGCGAGGCCAAAGGCGTACACACGATGGTCTTCGTCACCTCGCACGGGACGCCTACATACGAAGCGAAAGACATCGGGCTCGCGTTTTTGCGCGAAGAGCGTTGGCCGAGCGACGAGGTCATTATCATTACCGGCAACGAGCAAAACGGTCGCTTCAAGACCGTCTTCGCGGCGCTCGCAGAGCTCGCGCCGACCATTGCCGCAAAGACCAAACAGATTGGCACAGGCTTCCTTCGGCTTACGTCCGGGAAGATGGCCTCGCGCGAAGGCAACGTCATTACAGCGGAAGAATTTTTGCGCTCAGTGATTGAGAAAGCAAACGAAAAGAACGACGACCCGCTCATTGCCGAGCAGGTCGCGGTCGGCGCGATCAAGTTCATGATTTTGCGGCAGTCGCCGGGGCAGGACATTGTATTTGATCCGGAGAAGTCGCTATCGCTCCAGGGCGACTCAGGGCCGTACCTGCAGTACGCGCTTGTGCGCGCCGCGAAGATCCTCTCGTACGCTTCTGAAGATGCGGGCGGTTCTGAAGAACCAGAAGATCCCTACGCTATCGAGCGGCTCATCATGCACTATCCTGAAGTGGCCGCGCGTGCGGCGCGCGAGCTTGCGCCGAACCTTCTCGTGACGTATCTCCTCGAACTCGCCGCTGCCTGGAACTCGTTCTATGCCACCGAGCAGGTGCTTGGCTCGAACGAGGAGACGTACAAGATCCGCGTAACGCGCGCATTCGCGAACACGATGGCGAACGGCCTTGCTCTCCTCGGCATTCCCGCGCCAGAAAGGATGTAACTTGCGCGGGTAAGGCGCGTGTAGTGGCTCTCGGTCGGAATCGGAGTGAAAGGAGAGAGACTTACAAAAAAGACACTAGCGGCAACTTCTCTGAGGCTGGCGCGCGGTCGGGCAACGCGTTACTCACCGGCATCGTTTTGCACGCGCACGGTTTGCATAATGCAGGCGAATGCTTTAGCTTCAGACATGTCCGTCCCAATGGGGGGTGGGCATGATAATGGGAGAAAGGTCTTTGGTGAAAACAAGAGACGTTGTAGTCGCCTTGTGTACTGAACTCAAGGTGGCCCCTGGAACCATTTTCGGGCGCGCATACAACTGGGCGCACGACGGTGCATACAACCACGACATTGTGGGTAAGGCCATCGCTGCATACAACAGGGGCCTGTCTGCGGGCGAGATCGTCATACCGCATTGGGTTGTCGAGTATTGCAGCGCGGACCCAAAGGAGCGCGATGCGCTTCGCGGAAAAGCATCGGTGCGGACTTCCTCTGGTCGCCGGCACCCGCGCAAGCTGGGTTATGTTCACGCAGGACCTCGCATTGCTTTTGTATAACGTCCGAGTCCGGAGTTCAGACCGAACCGGTCTGAACTCCGGGTAAGGGCGTTTTTCTTTTTGCCCGCCCACGCCCCCCAAAGATAGCTGTTTCAAGATGTCATCTTGAAACAGCTATCTTTGGGACGCAACATTTCTTGTGCATTTTCGAGGCAGGCTCTAGGATACCTAGGTATGAAGGAGGTGCCACAAAAATCAGAAGCTGCCAAGCGCGAGGAGGAAACGCTCGCGTTTTGGGAGCGGAAGGAGATTTTTAAGAAAACGCTTGAAAAGCCGGCCCCAGAGGGCTCGTTCGTCTTTTATGAGGGCCCGCCGACGGCTAACGGCAAGCCGGGCATTCATCACCTTGAGGCGCGCTCGTTTAAGGACGCCATTCCGCGCTACAAAACCATGCGCGGCTATCGCGTCGAGCGGCGCGCAGGGTGGGACACGCACGGGCTCCCGGTCGAGCTTGAGGTAGAGAAGGAGCTTGGGTTTACGGGCAAGCCCGACATTGAAAAGTACGGGGTCGCGGAGTTCAATCGCAAGTGCAAGGAGAGCGTGCTCCGCCACATCGACCTTTGGGCGAAATTTACGAAGCGCATCGGCTACTGGGTCGACGAATCGAAGGCGTATTTTACCTTCGATCCGTTCTACATTGAGACGCTCTGGCACGTGCTCAAGCGCGCCTCGCAGGGCGACCGGCTCGTAAAAGATTACAAGGTGGTGCCCTGGTGTCCGCGCTGCGGCACGGCGCTCTCCGCGCACGAGCTTGCGCAAGGTTATGCCGACGTGAAAGATCTCGCGGTCACGGCGAAATTTAAGGTAGTCGACGGCGCGCGCAAGCTCGGCGCGGCTGAAGGCGCATACTTACTCGCCTGGACGACGACGCCCTGGACCCTGCCGGGCAATGTCGCGCTTGCGGTCGGACCGGATATCAAGTACTCGCTCGTGCGCCGGGCTGACGGCTGTGCGGTCGTCGCGAACGCGCGCCTCGAAGCGCTCGGCCTCCAAGACGCGAACGTCATACGGGAATTCTTGGGCAGCGAACTCGTCGGTCTCTCGTACGAACCGCTCTTTGACTACGCGAAAGGCCTCGCAAGCGAAAGCGAGAGATCGAAGTTCGAGAAGGCGTACCGGGTGTATCCGGCGGATTTCGTTACGACCGAAGACGGTACGGGCATCGTGCATACGGCGGTTATGTACGGCCAGGAGGACTTCGACCTCGGTTCGAAAGTCGGCCTCCCAAAGGTGCATCTCGTGAATGCCGAAGGGCGGTTCATCGAGGGAACGGGCAACCTTGCCGGCCGCTCGGTTTTCGACGAGACGCTCGCGGTCGATGTCATCAAGAACCTTGCTGAACGCAACTTGCTCTTCTCGAAGGAGAAGTACGAGCATAGCTATCCGTTCTGCTGGCGGTGTAAGACGCGGCTCATCTACTATGCGCGCGATTCGTGGTATCTGCGCATGGGAGACCTGCGCGACGTGCTCGTCGCCGAGAATCGGAGCATTCATTGGGAGCCCGCGTACATCCGCGACGGCCGCATGGGGCAGTGGCTCAAGGGGGTGAAGGACTGGGCCATCAGCCGCGAGCGCTACTGGGGCACGCCGCTGCCGGTGTGGCAGAGCGCCGACGGTGCCGAGCGGCTCATCGTGGGCAGCATCGAGGAGCTCAAGCGCCACACGAAGAGGAGCGGAAACACGTACTTCGCCATGCGCCACGGGGAGTCGCAGAGCAATGTCGATTGCGTGTGCAGCGGCGACCCGGAAAAACAGAAAAGCAACCACCTCACCGATCTGGGTAAAGAGCAAGTACGCGCCGCCGCCAAGAAACTCAAGAGCCAAGGGGGAGTAGACGTCATCATTGCGTCGCCCTTTGTGCGCACCGCCGAGAGCGCGCGCGCGGTTGCCGAGGTACTCGGAAAGCCAGAGAGCGAAATCGTTTTTGACGACCGTTTGCGGGAAATCGCAATGGGGAAGTTCGAAGGGAAGCCGCTCGCCGAATATCACGCGTATTTCTCGACTGCCCGTGATCGCTTCACAAAGACGCTCGAGGGCGCGGAGAACATGCTCGACGTGCGTCGTCGCGCTGGTGAAGCGCTCTATGAATACGAAGAAACGTACCAGGACAAGCGCATCCTTATCATTGGGCATGGCGATACGATTCGCGGCTTGCGTCTTGCGGTGTCCGGAGAGCCTTCGCTCGCTGCTGCGTGGATCGGCGAACCGGATCCCGTAAACGGCACCGTCGTGCCGCTCGATTTCGTACCGCTCCCGCACAATCGCGATTATGAGCTCGATTTGCATCGGCCGTACGTTGACCAAGTGGCGCTCGTGAGCGAAAAAGGGACAGAGCTCGTGCGCGTAAGCGAGGTGATGGATGTGTGGTTCGACTCGGGAGCGATGCCGTTTGCGCAGGGAGCGCATGAGCGTAGCTCGCAGGAGCGCACGGCGTCCCTGGATAGCTATCTCGCGAAAGTACCGTACCCGGCTGACTTCATCTGCGAAGCGATCGATCAAACCCGCGGCTGGTTCTACACCTTGCTTGCGGTCGGTGTTCTTATGGGGCGCGGCACAGCATACAAGAACGTCATCAGTCTCGGCCACCTGCTCGACGCGCAGGGGCAGAAAATGAGCAAATCGCGCGGCAATGTCATCGACCCATGGAAAGAGATGGACACGTGGGGCGTCGATGCACTGCGCCTCTGGATGTACTCGGTTTCTCAGGCGGGCGACGCGAAGAACTACGACGAGAAAACGGTGCGTGAAGCGGCTAAGGTGCTCTCGTGGATTGAAAACAGCGCCAATTTTTACGAGCTCTTTAAGGACGGAGCGACCGGGGAAACAAAGGAACAGCCGCTCGATCGCTGGATGCGCATGCGGCTTAAAGAGACAGCAGCGGCGATGACCGAGGCACTCGATGACTATCGCTTATTCGAGGCCGCGCGTGCATTCGCGAAGCTCGCCGAAGATCTCTCGCAGTGGTATGTGCGGCGCATTCGCGACCGCGCGCGCGACGGCGATGCCGCAGCGCTTGCGTGCTTGCGCGAAGCGCTCCACACGACCGCCCGACTGCTTGCGCCCTTGGCGCCCTTCTTGGCCGAGCATGTCTGGCAGTTGGTGAAGGGCGGGCGTGATCCGATAAGCGTGCATCTGGCGTCGTGGCCGGTTCCACGCCGCACACTCGTTGTCCGGATCTTCGGCTCGAAACAGGACACCGCCCTCCTTGAAGGCATGGTGCGCGTGCGCATGCTCGCATCCGATGCGCTCCAGATGCGACAGAAGGCGGGTATTAAGGTTCGCCAGCCGCTCGCACGTCTCTCAGTTCCGGATCTGCTGTCGAAAGAGCTCGCCGCGCTCCTTGCGGAAGAGGTGAATGTAAAACATGTCTCGACCGGACAGGCGGTCATCGAGCTTGACACCAAGCTCACCGAAGAACTCGTGCGCGAGGGTGATGAGCGCGAACTCGCACGCGCGGTTGCTCAGGCGCGTAAGGCAGAAGGGTTTGAACCGCGCCAAAAAGCGCGCACCGAAATGCGCGAAGACGGCCCGTATGCGGTCGAGCTTTCGACGGGACCGGCGCGCTTTGCGCTCGTGCGGGATGCGCCATAAGTATGCAGTACGAGCGCTCGTGCTCTCGCGCGCGCCGGCGGGAGAGGCGAGCGAGTTTCTTGCACTCCTTACCGACGAAGTCGGGCTTGTACGCGCGCGCGCGCAGGGAACCCGCCGGCGCGGCGCCAAGCTCGCAGCCGCGCTTGCAACGTTTGCGCAGAGTTCGGTGGTCCTCGTGCGCGGGAAGGAAGGATGGCGCATCGCCGGCGCGATTCTTGAAGAGAGCTGGTTTAGCCGATTGCCCGACGCCGATGCGCGCAGTAGAGCTGCGCGCATCGGCGCGCTCGCGCTCCGTTTGATTCCCGGCGAAGCGCCTGATCGCGCACTTTTGCCGATCGCGCTCGCATACTTCGGCGCGCTCGCGGGCGGACGCCCGGAAGAGCGCGATGCGGCGGAAATCCTTGCGGCGCTCTACGTGCTCGCGTCGCTCGGGTTCGAACAGGGCGCGCCTGCCGCGCCGGACGAGCTCTTTGCATCCCGCGCGCTCGCGCAGGTTGCGCAGAGCCGCGCGGCGTACGTAGCGCGCGTGAACCGCGGCCTCGCTGCCTCGGGACTTTGAGCAGGAGGAACATACCGTAGCGCGGCAGGCTTTGCCTGCCGCGCTACGGTATACTAGAGGTCGTATGCTGCGGAGCAACGAAGACGACACTGGATTCCTTGAGCGTGCGCGCCAAAAGCTCTATGCGCGCACGGTGTCTATTCCGGAAGAGCATGCGGACCTGTCGCCTGCCGGACGGCGTGCGCTCCCGCACGCATGGCAGGATGAGCCGCTTCCGGTGGTGCACCACCGAGGTCGGCGCAAGGTGCGTCTCGCCGTGGCCTTCCTCATTGTGTCGATCGTCTTCTTTTTGGTTGCTGCCGGTATCGCGGGCTATTTCTTCTATTTTGGCGGCGACACGGTTTCGATTAGCCGCATCGACCTCGCGATGCAGGGCCCGACCACCATTGCGGGCGGTGATACACTGCCGCTCTCGCTCACCATTACTAACCGCAATCCCGCCGAGCTGCAGAATGCGACGCTTGAGATCGATTTTCCGCCCGGTACGAGGAGTGCAACCGATGTGACGCAGCCGTACACCCACGACGTCCTCCAGCTCGGCACCCTCGCGAGCGGCGGGTCTCTCGACGAGAGCGTGCGAGCGGTCCTGTTCGGTTCGGTCGGACAGAACCTCTCCATTCCGGTCATCCTTACCTATGGCATCCCGGGTTCGAACGCCACCTTCGTTAAGAAGACCTCGTACACGGTTTCCATCTCGTCGACGCCGCTCTCGGTTTCGGTCGACACACTCTCAGAAACCACCGCAGGCGCGCCGCTCACGCTCACACTCACTGTCCGTTCGAATACGAACGTGCCGCTCAATAATGTTGTTCTTAACGCCGCGCTGCCGTTCGGGTTCTCGGTCGCGAGCTCGTCGCTGCCGATGAGCGGCTCGAGCTTCCTCTTGGGCACCTTCCAGCCGGGGGCGAGCAAGACGATTACCCTTGCGGGGACTCTCATGGGGCAGGATCAGACCCAAAGCACGTTCCATTTTACCGTGGGGACGTCGAATACGCCGGGAGATGCGACCATGGCCGTGAGCTACATGACGCAGGACGCGACGGTCACCATCGCGGCGCCTTTCATTAACACATCGATCGCGGTTAATGGCGATTCCTCTGGCACCGAAACGCTCTCGCCGAATGCTGCTCAGAGCGTGTCGGTCTCCTACACGAACACGCTCTCGACGACCGTCACGAATCCAGTAATTTCCGTGGCGCTCTCCGGTTCCGCGATCGACTACAACAGCGTGCAGACCTCAAACGGTTTCTACGACTCAACGACCCACACAATTACGTTCAGCAACACGACCGATCCGTCGCTCAGCTCGCTTGCGCCGGCCGCCTCGGGGCAAGGATCGTTCACCTTCAACACGCTCCCCGCGAGCTCATATGGGGCTTCGCCCTCGGTGACGTTCACGACCTCGGTTTCGGGCACGCGCGTCGGGCAGTCGAACGTGCCGGAGCAGGTCACGGCGAATCAAACGCAAACGCTCAAGGTCGCGACGGCGGTCATGCTCTCGCAGGACACGCTCTACGCGAGTGGCCCGGTCGCCAATACGGGGCCGGTGGTGCCTTCGGCAGGACAACAGACCACGTACACGATTCGCCTATCCGCACAGGACTCGGGCGCGCCGATTGCCGGCGGCACCGCGACGCTCACACTCCCGGTGTACGTCTCGTTTACGGGGAAGACGAGCGGCTCCGGTTCGATCACCTATAACAGCGCATCGCGCACGGTGACCTGGGATGCGGGCGACATACCGCAGGGCACGACCGCGCAGGCGTACTTCCAAGTCGCGATTACGCCGTCGACCTCGCAGAAGGGATCTGCGCCGGCGCTCACCTCAAGCGGTTCCTTCTCGGCGTATGACCGCTTCGCCGGCGTGCAGGTTTCGGCCTCGGCGAATCCGGCGACGACCGCTGAGGTCGATTATGCGCCGGCAAACCAGGGCGGCGAGGTGCAGTAGCGGAGCTCCTTGGGAAGCGCAAACTGCTTCGTTGCGCCGTATCTATTTTGCACGAAGCCGAGCGTCCGCCGCTTGCAATTGCGTGCCCGGTGCCGCACTCTGAAGAGCATCATGGCTGAACCAGGACTGATGGAGAAAATCGTGTCGCTCGGTAAGCGGCGGGGGTTCATATTTCCGGGCTCGGAGATCTACGGCGGCCTCGCTGGGACCTTTGACTATGGCCCCATGGGCGTATTGCTCAAGGAGAACATCCAGCAACTCTGGCTCGCGCTCTTTCGTGATAGCCGCGATGACATGTACGGAGTCGATGCTGCCATCCTCATGAACCCGAAGGTCTGGGAATCATCGGGGCACGTCGCTGGTTTTTCCGATCCGCTCGTGGGGTGTGAGAAATGCAAGCGCCGTTTCCGCGCGGATCACCTCGACGATCCGCGCCGCTGTCCGACGTGCGGGGGTACGCTCTCGGAGCCCCGCGCGTTCAATATGATGTTCAAGACGCACGCGGGCGCGATGGAGGACGAATCGGCGATCGTGTACCTGCGTCCGGAAACGGCGGGTGGTATTTTCGTGAACTACAAGAACGTTGTGGATTCGATCCATCCGAAACTGCCGTTCGGCATCGCGCAGATCGGGAAGGCATTCCGCAATGAGATCGCGCCGCGCGACTTCATTTTCCGGCTCCGCGAGCTCTCGCAAATGGAGGTCGAGTACTTCGTGAGGCCCCCCGAGTGGGAAGCGGCATTTGATGCATGGCGCGCGACCATGCATGCGTATGCGGATGCGCTCGGATTGCCCAGAGATGCCGTACACGAATTCGAGGTGCCGGCCGAGGATCGCGCCCATTACAGCAAACGCACCATCGATTTCGAATTCGATTATCCCTTCGGCCGCAAGGAGCTTTGGGGACTCGCATACCGCACCGACTTCGACCTTTCGGCGCACCAGCGTGGCTCCGGCGTTTCGCTCGAGTACCTCGAAGACGAAACGAAAGAGAAATTTATTCCGCACGTCATCGAGCCGTCGCTCGGCGTCGATCGCACGGTCCTTGCGGTGCTTGTAAGCGCGTATCGCGAAGACGAGCTGGGCGGAGAGACGCGCGCATACCTTGCGCTCTCGCCCCGCATCGCGCCGGTGAAAGCGATGGTGTCGCCGCTCTTGAAAAACAAGCCCGAACTCGTCGCAAAGGCGCGCGCGGTGTATGCGGCGCTCAAGCGGGAGGTGCCGCAGGTTGCTTGGGACGACAACGGCAACATCGGCAAGCGCTACCGCCGCCAGGACGAGATCGGCACGCCGTTTTGCCTCACGATCGATTTCGATACGCTCGGCCAGGAGAATCAAACAGCGCCATGGCTTACAGACACGGTCACCCTGCGCGACCGCGACAGCGGCGCTCAGGAACGTCTCCCCATTACCGATGCCGTTGCGCGCGTGAAAGAAGCGATACGATAGATATAGAGATTCGATGCGCACGCAAGCGCCCCGATCCCCTTGCGGAACCGAGCGGCAATAGAAGCGGACGTTGTCTGCCGGCTACCCTCCTGCAAGGGAGGCCAGGATTCTTTTTGGGCGCCTATGAGACGCGTGCTACTATGCCGCCATGGAAAAAGAGATCCGCGTGTCCGTCACGCCGCGCACGATACTCGCGGTTGCGCTCATCGCGGGCGGCGCCTACCTGCTCTGGCTTTTGCGCGATCTTACGCTCCTTGTGCTCACGGCGATCGTTATTGCATCGGCGATCGAGCCGGGTATCGCGTTTTTCATGCGTCGCGGCCTTCCACGCTTTCTTGCGACGCTCGCCATGTACCTGTTCGTATTCGGGTCAGTGTTTGCGCTCGTGTACTTTTTCTTTCCGCCGATCATCGCAGACATGGTGAGCGCCATCGCAGCACTGCCGCAGTTCCTTAGTTCGCTCAATGTCCCGGAGTCGCTGCGCAATCTTACCAATCTCTCGACGATCGGCGGCGCGAACGTCCAGCACGAGAGTTTCTTTCAAACGCTCCTCGCACTCCAGGGAGCGTTTTCGGCGGCATCCGGCGGCGTGGTGCAGTTCGTCGCGGCCTTCTTTGGCGGCATCCTCTCGTTTGTCCTCGTTGTCGTCCTTTCGTTCTACTTCGCGCTCCAGGACACTGGCGTCGATGATTTCCTCCGTCTCGTCACGCCGGCAGAGTATGAAGAATATGCCGTCGATCTCTGGCGCCGATCGCAAAAGAAGATCGGCCTCTGGATGCAGGGGCAAATTCTGCTCTCTGTCATCATCGGCGTGCTCGTGTATCTCGGGCTGCTCATCATCGGCGTGCCGTACGCGCTCTTGCTCGCGATTTTCACTGCGCTTGCGGAAATCATTCCAATTTTCGGATCGCTCCTCTCGGGAGCCGCCGCGGCTTTCGTGGGTTACACCCAGGGCGGTCTCGCGCTCGCGGCGATCGTCGTGGGCCTCTACATTGTCGTAAATCAGTTCGAATCGAACCTCATCTATCCGCTTATCGTGAAGAAGGTCGTCGGCGTCCCGCCGCTCTTAGTTATCGTCGCGCTCATCGCCGGGTACACCATCGCCGGGTTCCTCGGCGTGCTGCTTTCGGTTCCGATGGCGGCGATCTTGCTCGAGCTCCTCTCTGATTATTACAAGCGCAAACGCCGTCGCATCGCCCGCCACAGCTCAGCAGCCTAGCGTGTCTGTACTATGCCCCGATTCATCTCTACGGCTATTCCGTACGTAAACGCACAACCCCACCTTGGCCACGCACTTGAATACGTGCAAGCCGACGCATATGCGCGCGCGCTGCGTCAGGCGGGCGAGGACGTGTTTTTCCTCACCGGTACCGATGACAACGCGCTCAAGAACGTGCTCGCGGCGGAGAAAGTCGGGAAAGGGATTGCGGAGTATGTGGCGGAAAATGCCGAGCATTTCGTCGACCTCGATCGCAAGCTCGATGTCGGCTATGACGATTTTATCCGCACCTCTTCCGATCCTCGCCACCGGCCGGGCGTAGAAAAGCTTTGGAAGGCAACCAAGAGCGAAGACCTGTACAAAAAAAATTACCACGGCTACTACTGCGTCGGCTGCGAAGAATTCAAAACGGAGAAAGACCTCGTAAACAGCGAGTGCCCGGAACATCCTGGCCGAGCGCTTGAAGAAGTTGCAGAAGAGAACTACTTCTTCCGCCTCTCGGCGTACCAGGACCAGCTCCAAAGGCTTGTTGAGAGCGATATGCTGCGCATCGTGCCGGAAAGCCGCAAGAACGAAACCATTGCGTTTATCAAGGGCGGACTTGAAGACTTCAGCGTTTCGCGCTCTGCGCTGCGCGCGAAAGGGTGGGGGGTTCCCGTACCCGGAGATCCCGACCAATACCTCTATGTGTGGTACGACGCGCTTGCCAACTACATCACCGCATTGGATTACGCGAACGAGGGTGAGAAGTATCAAATCTATTGGGCGGCAGCCGACGCGGTGAAGGTGCACATGATCGGCAAGGGTATCAACCGTTTCCACACGCTTTATTGGCCGGCGATGCTTCTGTCTGCGGGCGTGCCGCTGCCCTCGACAGTATTCGTGCATGGCTACATCACGAGCGGCGGACAGAAGATGAGCAAGACGTTGGGGAACGTGGTCGATCCGGCAAGCCTTATCGAACGCTATGGGAGCGAGGCGGTCCGGTATTTCCTGCTTCGGCACGGCAGCTCGACGGAGGATTTCGATATTACCGACGAGAAATGTCGCGAGTGGTACACCGCGCACCTTACGAACGGTCTCGGCAATCTCGTTGCGCGCGTGATGAAGCTCGCGGAAGAACATCTGCCGCACCCGATCGCGCTTACGGAAGCGGACGAGGTGTTCGATTCGGCGTTCCTCGAGAGAATCGAAGCGTTCCGCTTCAACGACGCGCTTGACTTCGTCTTTGAAAAGGTGGGGGCAGCCGATGCGCGCATGGCAGAGCAGAAGCCGTACGCGCTCATTAAGAGCGGCGATGCGGTCGAGCGCGAGGCCGCGCGCAAGGAGATCGAGGCGCTCGTGCACGAGCTTGCGGCGATCGCGACCCACCTCACGCCCGCCATGCCGCGCACGGCGGCGGCCATCCTCTCGGCGGTCCGCAAAAACGAGAAACCGGAAAACTTGTTTCCGCGGCTATGATGAAATACGTCGTGAGCGATCAAGATGAGGTCGCGATCGGTCGCGGCGTGTTCCATAAAGACCTCGCACGCGGGTTTAAGGGCCGGGTGATTGCGGCGGGCTACTGCGCGATCGACGCTGCGAACGTTGCGGTGTCGGGCAAGAGCGAGGGTTTCGGCATTGCGGCGCAGCCCGAGGACGCAGTTCGTCTGGAAAAGCTCCTCAGAAAGTCGCACTAGTCCTGCGTATGGACATCCGCTTTTTCGATGCGCACTGCCATTTGCAGCTTGATGCGTACAAGGAAGATCGTGAGGCGATTGTCGAGCAGATGCGCGCGCGCGGCATCGGGGCGATTGTTGTGGGCGTGGATTATCAGACCTCGTTTGCGGCGGTAGAACTCGCGCGCGAGCACAAGCATCTGTATGCCTCAATTGGCCTGCATCCCAATCATACGGATGAAGTATTCGATCAAGCTCGGTATCGCGCGCTCGTACAAGACCCGAACGTCGTTGCGGTGGGAGAATGCGGGCTTGACTTTTTCAGGCCCGAGAAACTGGATGAATCCGTAAAGGCGGCGCAAAAGGAACTGTTTCGTGCGCAGATGGCGCTCGCCGCCGAGGCCGACAAGCCGCTTATTATCCACGCGCGGCCAAGCAGAGGGACGTTCGATGCGTATGACGATCTCATCGCGCTTGTGCGGGAAGCGCAGGCCGCGCACGGTGCAGCCGTGCGCGGCGACGTTCATTTCTTCGTCGGAGCGCCGGAACAGGCGCGAGAGCTTGCGGCGCTCGGATTTACCATTTCGTTTACCGCCGTCATTACCTTTGCGCGCGATTACGATGCGGCGATCCGCGGCGTGCCGCTCGCAAGCATTCTCGCCGAAACCGATGCGCCCTACGTGGCGCCCGCAAGCCGCCGCAGCGCGCGTAACGACCCGCTCGCGGTCGAAGAAGTAGCGGCAAAGATCGCCGACATCAGGGGCGAAGATCCTGAAGAAGTCCGGACAGCTCTCGTGGCCAACACGCGCCTGCTTTTCTCTCTGCCGGCGTAGCAAACCTGCCCTGACGGTGCCTTGCAGCTGCGTATAAAGCGTGCTAGTATGCGCATACTATGGCGAGAAAAGGCGAAGAGACGCGCGATCAGGACGAACTTGGGGCGGGCGAGCTGCGCGTATACGAACTGGGCTTTCATATTGACCCAGAGCTTCCGGCCGAGGAGATAAAGAAGGCTTATCAGGACATCCGTAAGGCGATTAGCGGGAAGGGCAGCGTGGTTGCTGAAGGGGAGCCATTCGTGGTGCAGCTTGCGTATACGATTTCTCGCCAGGAGCCGGCTGGTCGCCGCGATTTCAATTCCGCTTATTTCGCCTGGATTGCATACGAAATGGCCGCGGCAGATCACGATGAAATCCTCTCTGCCACAAACGCCGACAAGCGCATTTTCCGCTTCATCGACGTGCTCACGACCAAGGACGCCGTGCGCCATGCTGCAGAGATGCGGGAAATTGCACTCAAAGCGCCCGCCGCGGCGCGCGAGGAGGACGACGACGAAGTCGAGGCTAACCTCGAGACCGCAGCTGCCTAGTTTATGTATCTCAACAAAGCGCTTCTCTATGGCAACCTTACGCGCGACCCCGAGTTGCGCGCGCTGCCGTCGGGACAGCAGGTTGCCTCGTTTGGCCTCGCGACCAACAGGAGTTACAAGGATCGCAATGGACAGAAGCAGGAGGCGACTGAGTTCCATAATGTTGTCGCCTTTGGGCGTCCGGCCGAGATTATCGCGCAGTACATGAAAAAAGGCCGCCCGATCTACATCGAAGGCCGCATCCAGACGCGCAGCTGGGACGACAAGGATTCCGGTAAGAAAAATTACCGCACGGAGATCGTCGTAGAGAACTTTCAGTTCGGCGATGGCGGTGGCGCGGGCGGCTCCCGCGGCGCGGGCGAGGCCGCGCCGGCGGCAGCAAGCGCACCGGCTCACGAGCCGCAAGACATCCAGTATCCGGATGAGGAAATTAATCCTGAAGACATTCCATTTTAGCTAATTATCCGCAGCAGCCAGTAACCTTTGCATCATGGCCCATCAATCCGAGCGTGAGGAGATCGAGATCAAGAAATATATCGACTACAAGGATATCGCGTACCTGAAGCAGTTCACGAACGCGCACGCGAAGATCCTGTCAAAGAAGCGCACGAACATTCCGGCGCTCAAACAGCGCGAAGTCACGAACGCGATCAAGCGCGCGCGCTACATGGGCTTTTTACCCTACGTGGCAGCGTAAATAAACCACACGAACAAAACGAACGGCCGATTCTCCGGAATCGGCCGTTTCGCGTTTTCCCCAGTTCTCAGTGGACCGGGGCGAGCGAGTGTGCCTTCATGCTACGCTCGCAGGTGTAAGCTTGGTCTCGCAATTATGTATAAAAAAATAGTCCTTGTCTGTACTGTACTCGCATTTTCGGTGCCGTTTGCTGCTTCGGCAGCCCTAAGCCAAGACCAGATTTCAGCGATTCTGTCCATCTTGCGCGCGTTCGGTGTAAGCCAGAGTGTCATGGCGAATGTCGAAGCGGCGCTGAATGGCCAGCCGGGAAATGGGGGAACGGGCCAGACGTGCCTCGATCTCAGTTATAACCTGTACGCAGGACAAACCGATAACAGCACCGAAGGTGAAGTCTCCAAGCTACAGCAGTTCTTGGGTGTGATACCGACCGGTTACTTCGGGCCGCTGACCGAGCAGGCGGTGGAGCGGTATCAATCGAGCCACGGCATCGTCTCCTCGGGGTCTCCAGATACGACTGGGTACGGATTTGTCGGACCTCAGACGCGCACCGCGATGGCGTGCGCTTCTCCAAGCGATCAAAACAATAACCAAAATCAGCCGACACAGCCGACCGTCACTCTTACCGCCTCGCCTGCAGTCATTACCGCAGGGCAGTCGACGACGCTCGCCTGGAGTTCGACAAACGCGACCTCGTGCACCGGCACCGGCTTTTCTGCGAGCGGCACCTCGGGCTCCGTGTCCGTGTCGCCGTCGGCGAACACAACCTACTCCATGTCCTGCTCTGGGGCGGGCGGCTCGGCACAGGCGCGCGCAGCTGTGATAGTAACCACCGAAAGCACGCAGCCCGGCATCGTCAACAACCCTATCACCGATGTCCGGCATATCATCCCGGCCTTCAACCCGGCGCTCGACGCCGTGCAGGCCCCGAGCGGTTTCGGCACGGGACAGATCTGGCACGTCGGCCCGACTGAGCAGTACAAGAGCTTCGGCGCTATCGCGGGTCAGCTTAAGGATGGCGATATTGTAGAGATTGACGCGGCCACCTATAAATGCGGCACCGACCAAAGTATCGTCTGGTACGCCAAGTACATTACGGTCGTGGGCGTCGGCGGTCGGCCGGTCTTCGATGCTTCCGGCTGCGACCTTTCGGGAGACAAGGGCATCTTTAATCCGCGCGGCGACAACTATATCATCGCGAACATTGAGTTCATGGGCGCGCACGGCCCGAGCGGCAATGACGCCGGTATCCGCTCCGATATGGGCGGCTACGTCTATCTCACGGACGACTACTTCCACGACAACCAGAATGGCCTACTCTTCACGCCAGGCGACGGAGCGACGACCAACCTCGTGATCGACCACAGCGAATTCAACCATAACGGTAGCGGTTCCGGGTATACCCACAACATATACGTCAGTCTCGAACCGCACAGCTTCGTTTTGCGCTTCAGTTACTCGCACGATGCAGTCGTGGGTCACGAGGTAAAGTCGCGCGCTGACAACAACTATATCCTCTACAACCGCATCGCCGACGAATCAAGCGGCACCGCAAGCTACGACATCGACCTGCCGCAAGGCGGCCTCTCTTACATCATCGGCAATGTCATCCAAAAGAGCCCGCAGGCTCAGAACGGCTCGAACATCACCTTCTCCGTCGAGGCCCCGATCGCGCACACCAACCCCATCCAGGAGATCTATATCGTCAACAACACGATCGTGAATGAGGACAGCACCCCGAGCTACCGCCACGCGCTCTTCATCACAGACAACGGTCTTACCGCCGCGCGGTTCGTTAATAACCTCGTGGTCGGAATCCCGCAAAGCCAGCTCTTCACGGGCACGGGCGCGGCGAAGGTTCAAGCGTCGAACAACGTCGTCACCGATACGCCAGGCTTCTATGACGAAGCAAACCGCATCTACCTACTCACTGCGAACTCGCCGGCGGTAAATGCGGGGATCGATCCGGGCACGGCGCGCGGCTTTTCGCTCGCGCCGCAGTACGAATTTGCGCTGCCGCACGACGGGATACCACGGCCCGTCTCAGGCGCGCTTGACGCCGGCGCCTACGAGTACGTCGCGGGCCAGACGGTTACGCCCGCACCGACCGTCACCTTCACCGCGGCGCAGACCAGCATTGCCTTCAACACGCCCGCGACGCTCACCTGGAGCACGACGAACGCTACCTACTGCACCGCAGAAGGCTCGTGGCAGGGTTCGCAGGCGACGAGCGGGAGCTACACGAGCCCTGCGCTCACCTCGAACGCGACCTTTGCGCTCTCATGCACCGGCCCGAGCGGCACGGTGAGCGCAGCGCCGATAACCATCACGGTGAACGACTCGGCGCAAGCACAAGCGCTCGGCACGTATACTTGGAAAGATATTTCGAATTCGGCATTGGTGAGCCAGTGTCCGGACCCCTCGAAATTCCCGGGCATTAGCGGGTCGGAAGGATGCGTCGGCGACCTGGGTATGACCACCGGCGTCTACGTGCCCGACACGAATAGCGTGTACTTCATGGGCGGTTCTGAAAGCTACCACTACTACGGGAACGAGGTCTACGCCTTCAATCTCAATACCATGCAGCCGGAGCGGGTGACCGATCCGACCATTCCTGCCGATACGACCGAGTACTTCGACAACTCCGCGAACATCTACACGCCGCCGTATACGCTCGCTGCGTGTTCGCGCGCGCTGAATCTTAAGGACGGATCTATTGCGCGCGCGGTCGACGGCGTCGTTGGCGAGGCCGCGTGGGATCCGATCATCAAGAAGATCGTCGTTGGCCCGGGCGGATATCAGCGCCAGACGGGCTGCACGAACCAAGGAGGCAATGCAACCGACCTGTGGACCTTCGACCCGTTTACGAAGACGTGGGCACAGGTCGCGCCGCCGGATCTCGCATTCCAGACCGTGAGCAACGTGCCGTTCTTTGTTGATCCGGTAACTGGCCTCGCGTACAGCGGCGGCGGCAACCGCAACGTCTCGCCGGTAGGAGCCTATCTCATCGACCTCTCGTCGACCTCGCCGACCAAGGCCATAGTCGACAACACTTGGCCGTTCTCCGCGACCGGCGCGGTTGCGGTCGACACGACGCACCACTACGCGCTCCAACTCATACAAGGCTCGCCAGGCTCGGTTGGCCTCTACGACCTCAATGGCCTCTCTCTGACCAAGTACGGCACTAACGGGCAAGGGGGAACCGACGGGGTAGTGGGAGGCCCGGGTCCTGAGTTCAAGCCGGACACCTCCTGGACGGTTACGGGGGACACGACCATTCTACAGGCGTTCATGCCGTCGTTCACCTACAACCCGAAGCTCGATATGTTTGTCGCATGGGCTGGTACGGACAAGTTCTACTTCATTAAGCTCGACTACGCTACGAAAACGGCGAACATCATCTCCAAGCACATTCCCGGCGGCCCGACGACGTACGACGGCTACGGCGGTCTTGCGGGGCACCTCATCTACATCCCGAGTCTCGATGAATATCTCGTGTTTACCGGTATCAGCAACGACTTCTACTTGCTCGTGCCGCCCAGCTCGAGTACGGCGATGAACGCGGTGCAGAACGGCGTCCAGCTCGCATCCGGACTCATGTCATTCCCGTCGCTCAATCAAAGCCTCTCTCTGAACTCCACGGGCATCCAAGTGAACGTGCTCCAGCAGATACTCAAGCGCTTGGGGCTCTTTGTGGGTAATACGACCAACTACTTCGGTCCGAAGACTAAGGCCGCAGTCGAGCTCTTTCAGCTTCGCAACGGCATCGACCCGATTGGCATCGTGGGCCCGCAGACGCGCAAGGCGCTTGGCGCGCTGCTTCTAGAGTAGTGCGCAGAGGAAGCTGTGGGCTAGTAAAACAGCCCCGGCCGCGCGGCCGGGGCTGTTTTACACGCTCTTATCGCGCCTTTTCGACGCGTTCGGTGTACGTGCTGTCCTCGGTGTTGATCCGGATAATGTCGCCGGCATTAATGAAGAGAGGGACGTTCACGGTGGCACCGGTCGCGACTTTCACCGGCTTGTTGCCGCCGGTCGCGCTGTCGCCTTTCACGTTCGGAGGCGCTTCGATCACCTCTAAGTCGACCTTCACGGGGATGTTGATCGTGATCGGCGTAGCTTCGAAGGTCGTCACTTCCGTGGTGGCATTCGGCGCGAGCCACTGCACTTTGTCATGCACGGTCTCCTCGGGGAAGGAGAAGCGGTTCTTCGGATCCGCTTCCTCGCAGAACCAGCTTTCGCCGCGGTTGGTGTAGAGGTACTTCGCGCTCATCTTGCCAACATCGGCCTCGTTCGCGGTCTCATTTTGGTGGAAAGAGGTCTCGATGACCTTGCCGGAAATAAGGTTGCGCAGCTTGGTCTGGTTCACGGGCTTACGCATCTGCATGCGGAATACGTGGGACGAGAGTACCTCATAGGGCTCGCCGTTATAAATGATCACGGTTTTAGGGACGATTTCGTTATACGAGAGGACGGCCATAGCTTGAAACTAAAAGCGCTCGAGGGCGGTTATAAAAAGTGCCGCATGGGGCGGATGAGCGTATGATACAAGGCGTGGTGGCTTTTTCAACTATCGAGGATGTTTCGGCCCTTTCGGACGCCGAACTGTTGGCGCGTTCGTGCAAGGAGCCGGAGCTCTTCGCGCGGCTCGTTCGCCGCTATGAGGCGCCCTTTTTACGCCGTGCGAAGGCCATTCTTTTCGATGGCGAAGAGGCAAAAGAGGTGGTTCAGGACGCCTTCACGAAACTCTACGTGTATGCCGATCGGTATAAGCCGCAGGAAGGAGTCTCTTTCTCGGCGTGGGCGTACACCGTGCTCAATCGTGTCGCCTATACCCGCTACCAGGCGCTCCGGCGCCGGAATGCCAAGCGAGCCCCGCTTGAGCCGGAGCACTACGAATCGCTGCCCGACGACCAGGCGAACTTCTTCGAGGGTCTCTCGATCCGCAACGAAGTGCTTGCCGGACTCGCGAAGCTTCCGGAAGCCGCCGCTCGCGTCCTTCGGTTGCAATTCTTCGAGGGGAAGACCCAGGAAGAGATTGCTGAGCAAGAGGGTTTGTCCGTTTCTGCGGTGAAGACACGGGTGCACCGCGCAAAAAGACTTTTTAAGAAAACATACACTAAGCACCATGACTGAATCGTCGGACATTGAGTATATCGTCATGCGACGGGTGCGCAGGGTGCGTGCGTTGCGTCCATTCTTGTCCGGGACGGCGTTTGCTGCGCTCGTGCTTACGCTTGCGCTTTGGGCGATTGGTAGGGAGGTGTGGGTTGCTCGCGTGTTTGAAAACGGACCCCATTCTTGGGTGGGACACACCGAATATCTTGCATACGCGTTCGAACATACGCGCGTCATCGTCCAGGCACTCACGCTTACCGTGCTCGCGGCAGGGCTCTACCTCGCGCGCGCTGCTGCGCGCCGGCTCGTGCACGGGCTTGAGGCGGCTATCGCGTAGCGACGGCAGGCGAAACGCATGACCCTCGCGTGCACTGACGGCCATGCGTTTCGGGAGGCTCCCATGCCGTATACCGTACTACTCCTCAGCCGGTTCAGGAACACTCGGATTGCCCCGAACGGCCGGGACTGGTTCGGCAAGCCCAAGCTCTTCTTCAATCATGCGGTAGGTGAGCGTCGGCTCTCGCGGGCCGCTCAATTGCCGAGAGCGGCATTCGAGTTCTGTACTGTCTCCACACATACGCATATGGTTGATTATTCCCCGACCGCTCGACCAACTGCGGCCGTTTACGGCCATAATGCCGCACGCGTAGTGAGGCGCCCATGAACAAGGAAGTCGTCAGTGGGGGCGCTGGAGGCTAGCTCTGCGCAAGCTTCTCGCTGATCTGCTTACTGAGCGCCTTGGCGACGTCTTTGTGCTCGCGGAGGAACGTGCGGGTCGCGTCATAGCCGACGGCAAGCTTCTCGTCTCCCATTTTGTAGGTCGCGCCGCTCTTGGTTATGAGGTCGTACTTCTCGCCGAGCGCGATTAACTCGCCCTCGTGGCTAATGCCTTCGTTGTACAGGAGGTCGAACTCGGTCGTCTTGAACGGGGCGGCGACCTTGTTCTTCACTACCTTCACACGCACGCGCCCGCCGACTACCTCCTCACCTTTCTTGATCTGCGCGATGCGGCGGATATCGAGCCGGACCGAGGTGTAGAACTTAAGCGCTTTGCCGCCCGGGGTCGTCTCCGGATTGCCGAACATGACGCCGATCTGCATGCGGATTTGGTTAATGAATATGACGATCGTCGAGCTCCGCGAGACGATGGCGGTGAGCTTGCGGAGCGCCTGGCTCATGAGCCGGGCCTGCTTGCCGACATGCTGCTGGCCCATTTCGCCCTCGATCTCGTCTTTGGGGGTGAGTGCCGCGACCGAGTCGACCACGATGACGTCCATGTTGCCGCTCCGCACGAGACTCTCAACAATATCGAGTGCCTGTTCGCCGGTGTCCGGCTGGGAAATGAGGAGTTCCGAGAGCTTCACGCCGATGCGCCGCGCGTACTCCGGATCGAGCGCGTGCTCGGCATCGACGAACGCGGTAATGCCGCCTTTCGCCTGCGCCTGCGCGATGACGTGGAGCGCAAGCGTCGTCTTGCCGCTCGACTCGGGGCCGAAGATCTCAATGATGCGTCCACGGGGGAGACCGCCCACGCCGAGCGCACTGTCGAGGCCCATCGAGCCGGTCGGGATCGAGGGGATTTTCTCAGTCTTGCCTTCTCCGAAAGTGGTGATGGCTTCGTCGCCGAATTTGGTGCGGATTTCCTTGAGCGCGAGCTCAATCGACTTCTGACGGCTGTCGCGATCGGTGGCGGCTTCGCCGATTTCTTTCAACGGTTTTGCGATTTTCTTTTTTACGGGCATACGAGAGTGGTTAGTTAGTTTGCGGCACAAAGATCTGTCGGGTCTCGGTAACGGTCCTGCCGAACCGATCCGTGGCGGTGAAGGTCAGTATAGAGCTCCCTTGAGGGAGGGCGATGGTCTCTGAAAAGGACCCGTTCGTATCGGGAATGACCGGCGCACCGTCGATCGTGAGCGCGGTTGTGTTTGCGGCCTTGCCGGAGATGGTGAGGACGCCGGTTGCGATCGCGGTGTCATTCGTGGGGAAGGTGATGACGAGTTTTGGGCCGCGCAGGAGCGGCCAGCCTTCGATGAGGCTGTAGCCGAGGACGATGGCGAGCACGATGCCGAGGGCAGCGCGCATATCAAAAAGCGTCCTCCGGCGGTTCGTTGTCCGCAGGAACGGCCGCGTCGCCGCGCGAGAGCACCTCGCGGGGCTTCGAGCCATCGGCGGGGCCGATGATGCTCTTAGCCTCGAGTACGTCCATGAGGCGGGCGGCGCGGCTGTAGCCGATCTTGAGTTTGCGCTGGAGGTAGGAGGTCGAAGCGCGGCCGGCCTCTTCGACCGTCGCTCGCGCGTCCTCGTAGAGGTCGTCGTCGACATCATCGTCATCGAGGTCTCCACTCACGAGCCCGATGACGTCGTTAGGTTCCACGTTCGTGCCGCCACCGAGATCGATGCTCAAGAGGTCTCCGGCGTTGTGGTTCTTTATGTAGCTCGCGAGTTTCTTTACTTCGGTCTCCGAGATGAACGCGGTCTGGAGGCGCACCGGTTTTTGCATATCGCTGCTGAGGTAGAGCATGTCGCCGGCCCCAAGGAGGGTCTCAGCCCCGGAGCTGTCGAGGATGGTGCGCGAGTCGATCTGGCTCGCCACCTGGAGCGCCATGCGGGTCGGCACGTTTGCCTTTATAAGGCCCGTGATGACGTTTACGCTCGGGCGCTGGGTCGAGAGGAGGAGGTGGATGCCGACCGCGCGGCTCATTTGGGCGAGGCGCACGACTGAGGCTTCGAGTTCGCGCGGGTAGGTCTGCATGATATCCGCGAGCTCGTCGATAACGATGACGATATATGGCATTGCTTCGGGCAGGTCATCGCCGCCTTTTTTCTTAGCCGGTTCATAGACGCTTGCGTGGTAGCTCGCGATGTCGCGTACCTGCTCCGTCTCGAGAATGTTGTAGCGGCGCTCCATTTCCTTTGCTGCCCACTTGAGCGAGAGGATTGCTTTCTTAGGGTCGGTAATGACCGGCGTGAGGAGGTGGGGGATGCCGTTGTAGAGCGTGAGCTCGACGCGCTTCGGGTCGATCATGATAAAGCGCAACTGGTTGGGATCGTTGCGGTAGAGAAGCGAAGCGACGATCGCGTGGATCGCGACTGATTTACCCGAGCCGGTCGCGCCCGCGACGAGGCCGTGCGGCATCTTGGCAATATTCACGTAATGCGGCATGCCGGTGATATCGCGGCCGATAGCGGCAAGGAGCGGCTTGGTGCTGCTCGTCCATTCGGGGGCGGCAAGGAGTCCGCCGAGACCCACCATCGCTTTGACCGAGTTCGGCACCTCGATACCGACAAGCGACTTACCCGGGATCGGCGCTTCGATGCGTACCGGGTGCGCGGCGAGCGCGAGCTCAAGGTTGCTCGCGAGCGAGACGATCTTGGAGAGGCGGACGCCCTCGGCGGGCTTTACCGCGTAGCGCGTGACGGTCGGGCCGACGGAGACCTCGTCCATCTCGACACTGATGCCGAAGTTCTGGAAGGTGCGCTTGATGATGTTTGCGTTCGCGCGTATGTCGCCGGTGCCCGGCTTGCCTTTGTCCGTCCCGAGAATCGAGAGCGGCGGCGCCTCGTACTCTGCGCTGAAGTTCGTGATGCCCTGCGAGCGTTCGACCCCCTCGCTACGATTAAAAACGGTGACGACCGGTTCACACTCAGGCGTCGCCGTCACGAGTGCGTGTGCCGGCTCGTCTTCGTCAGGTGTTTCGTCCGGCTCTGTGTGCGGTGCTATGCTGGTGTGCACGGCGAAGTCTCTATCTTCCTGCTCGTTTGCATCCCCGTAATCGCGGCGCGCCCGGAGCTGTTCTCGGAATCGGCGCGCCCGCTCGCTCAGGAATACGCCAACCGCCTCTATGTCGCTCACGATAGCAAGGCCGATCGCTATGATCGCGACGAGCAATACGAGCGCGCCCCAGAAGCCAAAGAAACCCTCGAGCGCGCTGCCGGCCCAAGTGCCCGCCTCGCCGCCGAAACGCGTACCGGGAAAGATGCCGGCGAAGGAGAGTACCGCGGCGGCAATAAGGATGATGCCCGAGGTGGCGAGCGGTTCAAAGAGCGTCAGGCGCAGTCCCGCGTAGACTCCGACCGCAATGAGCGCGAGCGGCAGTGCAAAGGCGCCGACGCCGACGACCGCATAGCTCGCCTGGTAGGCGGCCGTGCCGACCGGACCAGCCGCACCAAAAATGGCGAGGAGGAAGAGGACGCCCGCTGCAAGGAGCACTACCGCAGAGGCGTAGCGGATGAGCGCGTCATAGCTCCGCACTTCTCGCTCCTTACGCGCTTTTGCGTTTTTCCCGTTCTTGCGACTCATGACGGATTCATTGTATCACCGAGTGATTTACTCTGTTTTTTCAATGCTTGCGGACATGGCGCGACCCCGTATACTGTCCGATATGGCTATGAGACAAGATCGGTCGGCAAACAAAAATACGTCCGATACACGAATGTCTGAGACACGAACGCGAGAAGGAAATGGTAGTGATTTTGTCCTAGAAAAAAACATATTTTCAAATATTTTTGAAAAGGACATACGGCGTATATTCATATACAAGAAGGCGGAGCGCCTTGCGAAAGCCATTCATATGGTCTCGCCTGCTTTTGCCGACTCCGCTTCGTTGCGCAACCGCATTGACGCGATCGCGGTGGGTCTCATTGATGCGGCGGTCCGCTCGAGCGCGGCCGCGCGTACGGCGCTGTCGCGCGAGCTCTTGGCACTTTCGAGCGTGTTGTCGATCGCGCAGGCGAGCGGACTGCTCTCCATAATGAACGCCGACCTCATTGCCCGGGAGGCGCAGACGCTGCTCCAGGAAGTCGCCGCTTACGAAGAGCCGCGGCTTTTTTTGGATGAGGCGCCGACGATCGCGAGCATCGCGAAGAACGCGCCGCACGATGCATCGCGGCATGCGCCCCAGCGCGTGCATGGCGAACCCCGCGCCGCGCTACAGGGGCGTGCCTCTGGAGCGGCAGGTGCCGCCACCGTCCCTCCGGTGGGCGTGCCGCGCCCGGTGCCCGGCAGTGCTGATAAAGGACATTTCGAAGCGCATATTAAGGACAGACGTGATGCGGTGCTTGCGGTCATCCGAGAAAAGGGGGAGGCGAGTATAAAAGACATTTCGACACGATTCAGAGACATATCAGAGAAGACGATTCAGCGAGAGCTTGTGGCGCTCGTGCAGTCGGGGGTTCTTGGTAAGCGCGGCGAGCGTCGCTGGAGCGTGTACTACGTGGCCTAGAGGTTTAAAAGGACAAAGACAAACCCGTTTCGGTTCATCGTAAAAGACACTGTCGACGCTCGTCTTTTGCTCGAAAATGAGCGTCCCGCTCGCTTAGCCGCAGCCGCTAGGCGCAGGCCGTTTTAGGCGGCGCGACGATTCAGCGGCGCCTTGTGCTGAAGGCGAGGCGCTCTCGTCGTTAGCGGGTAAGTTTTGACGAGGCCGCCCGTCTCTGCTAATGTGCCGCGTGTGATAGCGACTGGGGTATAGGGGCGACTACGCGGCCGGTAACGGTCTCTTTTTCGTACCAAAACCTAGTTGTTATCCACATGGAGGCCAGGGAAGGGGAAGTTCACGCAAGCTATACTTTACCCAGTCCTTACGGGGACTTCCGATTCTCGGAGGGGCACTTTGATAACTGAATAGCGCCGAGCACCACTTTTACGGCGCGACGCGGGAGTAGGACGCCGGTCGTCATGCTTTCGTTAATGAAGAGCCATTTTCACGAGAGGTGAAAGTGGCGTTAGGTCGTGCGGTGAAAGTGGTGCTCGGCACCAACCTTGCCAGCTAGCCCATTCCGCGCTGGTCGATACCGCGCGGGGTGGGATAGTGTGAACCTGAAACGGTGCGATGTGCGAATACGAAATTCGGATTATCACGGGCTCTTAAAAATACTTATTAATTGGTATGCAAACGGTAACTAACAAAGCGGTCGCTAAGATCGCTGCGGTGGCGACCGGTCTTGCGATGGTCGCGTCTATCGGCTTCGCTCCTATGGCGAACGCCGCGACGCTCACCAGCTCGCAGATCCAGTCGATCCTCTCGATGCTCTCCGCCTTCGGCGCGAACAGCTCGACGATCGCCAACGTCCAGGCTGCTCTCACAGGCCAGCCGACGACGGGCGGCACCACCACGGGCGGCTCTACTTCGGGCACGACGTCCGCATCCTGCACCTTCACGCGCAGTCTCACAACTGGCGACTCGGGCGCGGATGTGACCTGCCTCCAGAAGGCGCTCATTGCTAACGGCTACGCTATCCCGGCCATCACGGCAGGTACGGCGAGCTACGGCTACTTCGGTGGCCAGACCAAGAAGGCGGTGATCGCCTGGCAGAAGGCGGCTGGCGTCTCTCCGGCGTTCGGCTACTTCGGTCCCATCTCGCGCGCGCACTGGAACCTCGGCGGTGGCTCGACCACCGGCACGGGAACCGGTACGGGCACGGGTAGCGGCACAGGCACGACGACGGGTGCTGGCCTCTCGGTCTCGCTCTCAGCGACCAGCCCGAGCAACTCGGTTCTCGTCGCTGGTCAGGCTATTGGTGATCTCGCGGACTTCACGTTCACGAACTCCAGCGCCTCGCCGGTCAGCGTGACGGGCCTCACGTTTAACCGCATCGGTGTCAGCAATGACTCCACGATGACGAACGTGTACCTCTACAACAACGGTACGCGCATTGCCGACTCGGCGGGCGTGAGCAACGGCCAGTTCTCCTGGAACAACACCTCGGGCCTCTTCACGGTTCCGGCAAACGGCTCCTACACGGTGTCGGTTCGCTCGGATATCTCGTCGGCAACGGGTACTGCTGGCCAGCAGATTGGCGTGAGCCTCGTCTCCGTCGCGACCAGCGGCACGCTTGCTTCGAATGTGAGCTTCCCGATTATGGGCGGCTACCAGACGATTTCGTCGGCTACGCTCGCTACGGTCAGCTATGGTGGCAACACCACGCCTGGCGCAACGACGATCAGCCCACAGAATGACTACCCGGTTTGGCAGAACACGATCTCGGTTTCCACCAACCCGGTGAAGCTGACCTCGATCATGTTCACCAACCTGGGCTCGATTGACGGGCAGTACCTCACCAATCTTCGCCTCTATGTGGACGGCGTACAGGTTGGCTCGGCGGTGCCGTCGATGTCGAACAGCCGCACGGTCACCTTCGACCTTTCGGCGAATCCGGTGCTGCTGTCGACGCAGAGCCATGTCGTGAAGGTTCTCGCTAACATCACGGGCGGCGCGGATCGTACAGTGCAGTTTTCGGTGCAGCGCGCGTCTGACGCAATGTTCGTGGACAGCCAGCTCAACCAGCCGGTTACGCCTGAATACAACGGCGGAACCTTCAAGATGGTCAGCTCTGGTGTTATCACGATGAACTCGGTTTCGGGTACGAGCGGTGTGTCGGTTTCTATCGACCCAGCTTCACCGAACCAGAACATCGCGGTCGGTGCTACGAACGTAGACATGGCGAACTTCGACATGCTCGCCTCGGGCGAGAATGTGAAGGTCAGCGACCTCTACGTTTACGCATCTACAACGGCTAGCGGCGGTCTTCAGAACGGCAAGATCATGGTCAATGGTGTCCAGGTAGGCTCTACCAAGAACATTGGTAGCAGCGTATCGGGCGACACTGACTTCTCGCTCGGTTCCTCACTCATCCTTCCGGCTGGGCAGACCACGGTTGTAAGTGTCTACGCGGATGCAAAGGATACGAGCGGTGGCAATCTTGCCAACAACTCGACCGTTCGCATTTGGTTGGCTGCGGGCAGCAGCAATGCCCAGGGTCAGTCGTCGCTTAATACGACGAATGTCCCGGGTTCTGCTACAAGCGGCAATCTGCTCACGGTAACCAACTCATCGCTCCTGGCGACGAAGTACACCGGTTACGGTAATCAGTCAGTTGTTCCGGGTGCGCAGAATGCGAAGATTGGTTCCTTCACGCTCTCGGCAGGTTCTACGGAAGGGGTGACGGTCAACACGATCGGCATCACTATCCCGAATCATTCGGGAGACCTCACGAACCTTACGCTCAAGAACGACGCGACGGGTGCGTTGCTTGGCACCGTCATCACGACGCCGTCCTCGAGCAACTCGTTTGCGGTGAACCTCGACATCCCGGCTTCGCAATCGGTGACAGTTGATGTCTATGCAAACGTACTCTCGAATGCCACTAACGGTGACCAGATCACGGCAGAAGTCGATACGACGACGACGGGTTCTGGAGACGTAACCGGCACTCAGGCTACGATTGGGTCGGCAGTTTCGCTCCAGACCATGACGGTCGGTGCGGGTAGCCTTACGGTTACCACGGGCGCGAATAATCCAGTGAGCACGAACTATGTCGCTGGGTCGACGATGGATCCGGTCGGCGAGTTCAACTTCGCGGCCCAGAACTCGTCGTACACGGTGCAGAACCTCGCGGTCCTCGTCCCGAACAATGCGGCGACGTCGGTCACGAGCGTGACGCTCCAGTACACGGATGTGAATGGCGCAACGCAGACGGTCTCGCAGCCGCTCCAGGTTGTTGCGGGCGACAAGTACGCAACAGCAACCTTCTCGGGTCTCACGATGTACGTCCCGGCCAACGACTCGTCTAACGTAGACGTCTTCGTCGGTATCCCGACGATCGCTTCGGGGGCAACCTCGGGTACGCCGATTAGTGTGACGCTTGACAGTGGTGTGTCTGACACGTACTTCCGTGCAGTCAACAGCGCTGGTAACCAGCTCACCTCGATTAGCGGCAACGTTGCGGCTGGCAGTTCGTTCTACGTCCGCAAGTCCATCCCAACCTTCGCGGTCGTACCGACGAACCTCACGGTTCCGGCTTCCGGCTCTCCGCTCTACAAGTTCAGCATCACTGCTGACCCTGCCGGCGCGGTTGAGTGGACGCAGTTGACCTTCAACGTCTCGGCTTCGGGCATGAAGGGTGTCTCGGGTCTCTACCTCACTGATGATTCGACGGGCAACAGCCTCCTCGACTCGACGGTTGGTACGACGACAAGCGGCACGGCGGTGATTAACCTCCTCAACAACAACCCTGCAACGCATCCGCAGTACCAGCAGGTTGCCGCAGGTGCAACCAAGACTTACGATCTCTATGGAAACGTAAGTGGCTTCACCACGGGTTCGACGCTCACGATCAGCCTCGCGTCTGATTCGACGGCGTCGAGCACGAACAATACTGCGGCAGCCATGGCTGCAAGTAACAACGTTGTCTGGTCTGACCGCTCGGCGAATAATCACTCGATTACGACCCACGACTGGACCAACGGCTATCTCCTCAAGAACTTCAGCAGCTCGGCAGTCAGCTACTCCAAGTAGTCTGATTCTCAGCTAGCGAATTCCTGAGCGATAGCTCCAGCTAGGGGATTGGCCCTAGCAGCAAAACCGCCTCGAAAGAGGCGGTTTTGCGTTTTCTTGGTAAGCCCCGCAGGCCGGTTACACCGGCCTGCGGGGCTTTATGTACAGGGTCTCGCCCTCGCTCTCGACCGGTGGTATGCTCAGGGCGACATGGAAACACTTAAGAAAACAGGCGTTTGGGTGAGGGGTCTCGTGGTGCTCGCGGCGCTCGCCGCTCTTGCGGCGTGGATCCTCTTCGGGAGCGGGTCGCGGGTTGCGGCGTACCCGATAAACCCGCGCGACCATATTGCCTCGTGGACCTTCAAGGGCACGTATACCGGCTATCCGACCTTCGTCGCTAAAGCGAATGCCGATCTTGCGAAGCTGCGCGTCGACATGCGAGAAAAGAAGTACGACAACTACGACCTCTACATCGGCATGGGAGAGGACTACGATCTCTTGGGCAATGGCCGCGCGGCCTACAACGCGTACAACCACGCAATCGATCTCTACCCGAACCAGGGACTCGCGTACACCGACCTGGCGGCACTCATGAGCCAGCTCGGCGCGCGCTATACGGCCGCCGATGCGTATGCGCGCGCCGAGGCGGTCCAGCCTTCGGTACTGACCTACCATGTAGAGCAGCTCGACTTCCTTACGAACTACTTCGCCACCGACACGCCGCGCGTCAGCGCCGCGTTCGAGGATGCGAGCAAGCAGTTCGGCGACATTTCGCAGGTGCTCCAGATCGAAGCGCCATGGCTCGCGAGCCTCGGCGAGTACGGCAACGCGATTCAGGCGTACCAGCGCGCGATCTTGCTCTCGCCGGGTCGCCACGTCTCTGGCATGCAGCGTGCCATTACGCAGCTGAAGGCCAAAGAGGCACAGCAGGCAGCGGCCTCATCGACCAAAGCATGACGATACTCAAGCGCATCTTCCCGTGGCTCCTGTTGGCGCCGGTCTTGCTCCCGTTTGCCGTCTTTAATGGCGTCATCTACCCCTACCTCGTACCCAAGACGCTCTCGTTCTATGCGGTGAGCTTGGCGACGGCAGCGGTATTCCTTGCGCTCGTGACCGGCGGCAAAGCGTTCTACTGGGCGCGCCTTAAGAAGAAAGAGATGTGGATTCCGGCGGCGCTCCTCGCGGTCGCGTACGTCACGAGCTCGCTCGGGCTCGGGTTCTACCACTCCTTCTGGAGCATCTTCGATCGCGGCGACGGGCTCCTTATGCTCACCTGCGTGGTTGCTGACTTCTATATGCTGCTCGTCTATGCGGACACGGCATTCTTCAAGAAGATGCTGCGCGCGGTCGCCGTCGTGGCCTCGCTGGTCGCGCTGTACGGCATTGGCGAGTGGCTCGTGACCGGCGGGCGCATCGGCAGTTTGCTTGGGAACGCCGCGTTCTTTGCCGGGTACCTCGGCATCGCGCTCTTCGCGACCTTGGCCGCCGCGCGCGGTCTCTCGCAGGGCTGGCGCCGTGCGGCGTACATGGGTGCCGCGCTTCAGGTGGTGGCGATCGTGCTCACCGCGACGCGCGGCACCATGCTCGCGCTCCTCGTCGCCTTCCTGCTCGTGCTCGTGCATGAGGCAGTGGGTGGTGTAGGGAAGCGTCGCGCATGGTCGGCCGGTATCCTCGCGGGGCTTGTTGTGGCAGGTGGGCTCTTCTTCGCGCTGCGCACTGAGCTCGCCAAGGTGCCGTTTACGCCGGTGCAGCGCGTCGCTACGGCATCGTTCTCGTCGCCGGATATCGCGAGCCGCCTGTTTATCTGGAACCACATGCTCGGCGAGATTGCGAAGCGACCACTCGTCGGCGTGGGTGCCGAGCATATCGACTATCTGTTCAATAAATTTTACAACCCCTCGCAGATCCAGGAGCAGTGGTTCGATCGCTCGCACAACGCCTTCCTCGACTATGCGGCGCAGTACGGCATCTTCGGATTCCTGCTCTACGTGCTCCTCATCGGCTCGTTCTTTGTGGCGGCGCGCCGCTTCTCGAAGCGGCGCGATCGTTGGACCGCGTCGGCGCTTATCCTCCTTGCCACGGTGTATGCGGTGCAAAACTTCTTCGTCTTCGATACGATTACTTCCTTCTGGCTCTTGCTCGCACTCCTCGCGGTGGCGCTTGGCGCATCGCTCGAGCATGAGCAGGCGAGCGCGCTCGCGTTCCCCGTCTGGGTGCGCGGGGTAAGTTGGGCAGTCGGCCTCGGGCTCGTCGCGCTCATTGTCCCGGTCTCGATGCGGCCGGCCATTGCCGCCTACGACCTTGCCCATGCGTACGGCTACCAGCTCTCCGACGTGCAGAAGTCGATTGCGTACCTGAGTAACGGCTTCTCGCTCGGCACGTACGGCAACCTCGAGTATGGGTACGAAGCGTACGCGATGTACGCCGACGTACAGTCGAAGCAGCTCTCGGGCGACAAGCTCACCGCCGCCTACCAGGAAGCGGAGGGAATCCTGGCTCAGGAGTTCGCCCGTACGCCCTACGATGCG